>JBAZYC010000001.1:0-985290 GCA_041659525.1 archaeon
TCTTGCCATTTCTTTGTATCTTTTGTTAATTACTTCCATGTCTTTTACATCGTGTTCTAGTCCAAGGAATTCTCTTGCTTCTTTTCTCTTTTCATGTACATCTTCTTCTTCTCTAAATTCGTCAATGAATTCTTGGAGAGTTTTTTCTTCAGCTAAAACTAAGTCAACTTCTCTTTCAATTACTTTCATTACTACTTGTAAGTTATCAACGAACTTTGTTTGAAGAGAGTGACCATAGTGCATTCTGTGTCCTTCTGCATACCAAGTAACAAAAGCAGGGGCTTTTCTTACACCTGAACCTTCTAGTTCGCATTCAATATCATCTCTTTTTACTCCTAGTTTTCCTAAAGTATCAATTAGTTTATTAGAAAATTGTAAAGCTCTTCTATCAAAAGAACTAGTGACTGGCATTATGTCAATATCGTGTCCCTTAATCTTTACTTTAACCATTTTTTTATCACTTAAAAACTCAGTGTCTAATACTTAATTTCCAATAAAAACCTTTAAAAATAGAGGAAAAATGAGGAAAATATTTAGAATTAAACTAATTTAGATATCTAACTTTGGAACTAATAAAAGCACTAATTTTCTTTTTCTTCTACAATTTTGGTTTCTTCTTCGTTAACAATGAACCCTATTCTTTCATCGGTTTTTTTTGTATCTTTGTTAGTTTTAGTTATTACTTCTTTTGAAACTAATAGTAAAGGTTTTTTTCTAGTTCCTTGGGAAGGTAAAATTATTGATCGCCAATCTCCTTCTTTGGATTTTAGTTCTCCAGCGGTAACATAAGCGGTTCCTACTCTCTTTACTCTAGTAGGTCTTCTTTGTTTTCGTGCAGGTCCAGCCATGAAATCAACTAAATAATATGAAATAAGAAGATTTTAAAGGATTCTAATTAGGGAAAAAAAGAAAAACTCCTCTACTTAAAAACCATAAAATTAAGCTCTAGTTAATCGCTTTTTCCATGTAATCAATATCCAGTTCTTGAACTGAGTGGATCCCTACTATTCTGCAACCATATTTTTTGGTTTTTTCTACTAAGTTACTCTCTTTTTCGGATTCCAAAATCTCTATAGCCAAACTCTTTTTAGGCAAGTAAATATCTGCTCTGCTTTCAACATTTATTCTTGCTTCTGTCCAAAAAGGTTCCCCTAATAATTTTAGAAAATAACACACCTCAGATTTTTTTAAGTAGTGCTTCATGCTCTCGCTTTTTGTACTAAAATTAATTACATTCAACTTATTGTTTTGTTTTAATCTCCAATCCACCTGCATAAACTAAACCTCTTAGGTTAACACAAGTTTTGAGGATATATAAACAAACTTGAAGTAGCTTGCCGGCGTAGCGATAATTTTTAAGAAAACTAAAAATCTTTTGTTGAAGAATACAGGCCCTTTTACGAAAGTACAGGCACTTTTATAAATATGATTTGCATTTATTTGTTTGGTGAATAAATGGCATTGAACTTGATTTTTTTAGGAGCACCTGGAGCAGGTAAAGGAACTGTTGCTGAGGAAATAGTTAGTAAATTTGGATTAACACAAATCTCTACTGGGGATTTGGTTAGAGCTGAAGTAAAATCTGGTTCTAAACTTGGAAAACAAATTGAGGATATTGCTAAACGAGGAGAGTTAGTTAGCGACGAAATTATTGCCCGAATGCTTGAAACGAAATTAAAAGAAGTAGTTAAATCAGCTGAATTTAGAGGAGTTATTTTTGATGGATTCCCAAGGAATCTAAAACAAGCTGAAATGTTTGAGAGTATTCTTAAGAGAAATAAACAACCTCTCTCAGCAGTAATAAACATTGATGCTTCTGAGCAAACCATTGTTTCAAGATTATCTTCTAGAAGAACTTGTCCTCATTGTAAAAAAGTTTATAATCTTAAAACAAATCCTCCAAAAAAAGAGGGTATTTGTAATAATGATGGAAACAAATTATACCAAAGAACAGATGATACTCCTAAAGCAATTAAGAATAGATTTAGAATTTTCTTAAAAGAAACTACCCCCCTTGTGAAACATTACACAAAACTTGGGTTACTGCATGGTTACAATGGAAATGTTCCTATAAGAGAATCAGCTATTGCTGCTAAAAAAATTATTGCAAGAATTGTTAAAGCAAAAACAATTGCTGCTAAACAAATAGCAAAAAAACTTCCAAAAAGAGTTGGAACTACCACTCAAAAAGCCAAAGCTCTAAGAGTAAGAAGAAGATAAAACTTGGAAGTTAATTTAACAAAAAAAATAAGAAATCGCTTAATAATTGTGAAACTCATTGTTTTTCTTCAATAGTGAGTTTCATTTCATTTATTTTAAAATCATCACTAACCTCATGCTTTATTTTTTGCCCACAATGCCGACAAACTAGTAAGACACTTCCGCCCCCATAACCTGCAACAATGTAATCATGCTTTCCAGTTTCACACATACAAACCAACTAAGGAACACTAGGGACCAAACATCGTAAAAAGAGATTGATAGAAATTAACTAGAAGAAATAGAAAAAAATATTACGCGGAGAGCCTGTCGTTTTTTTGGGGAGTTTTTTCGGGGGCTGTATACAGTTTTCCTTAAAAAGAACGGGAACTGAGTTTCTTTGTTCGGGAAATTGGTGTATGGTTATGATGAGTAATGAGAATAATTGGAATTTTCATGGTTATGAAAGACGGCTTCAAATTGTTTTGACTAGAATGAATCCTGCGAAGTATGGTTTTGAGCGTTTAAGAAAAGGTAAGTGTAAGCCGCCTTTTGAATTGACGCCTAGGAATATTGAGTTGTTGGAAAAGTTCTATGTGGATATTGTTAATTCAGGCATTACCAAATCTCGCATAGTTTGTTTGATTGATCAGATATGCAGGATGTTTGTTTGGTTGGGAAAGGATTGGGATAATGCTTCAATTGATGATGTTAAGCAAATTGTTAACAGAATTAGGAATGCTGATTTTACTGAACACACAAAAAGCGATTATCTGTGTAAGTTAAAACAATTTGATAAATGGTTTTGTAATGGGGAGTACTCAGAAAAAACACGCTGGATAAAAACTACTATGAAAAGTAGGTGCTATAAGCTGCCAAATCAACTCATTACTCCTGAAGAGGCTCAGTTGCTGATTGACTCTACTCGAAGTGCTCGTGATAGGGCGGTTGTTCACTTGCTTTGGGAAACGGGAGCCAGAGTTGGCGAAATTGCTAACTTAAAGATTGGTGACTTGGCGTTTAGTCAAGGAGAGTGTCAAGTAAATTTGTATGGTAAAACCGGTTCGCGTAGAGTTCTTTTGCTTGAGAGTGTTCGAGACTTGCAAAACCACATAAAGACACGTCAAGCCAAAAGCCCGGACGATTTTGTTTTTCTTTTAAATGGAACAACAAATAACGGTTATCCTATCACCTATAGCTCAATCAAAAAGATACTTTACAGCGCAATAAAAGATACAAAGTTGCCTAAGAAAATTTACCCTCATTTGTTTAGACATTCAAGAGCTTCATACTTAGCAAGTAAAGGTCTCAGTGAAGCACAACTTTGCAGTATCTTTGGATGGGTTCTTGGGAGCAAACAAGTAAGAACATACATTCATCTTTCATTGCAACAAGTTCAAGATGCTTATAAACAAATTTATGGAATAAAAAGAGTTGAAGAAACAAAAAATGATCTAATTAAATGCCAAGTTTGCGACGAAATGAACCCAGCTAGCCACGATACATGTCAAAATTGTTACAATCCACTAACAATCCAAGGGGCTCTACGCATAAAAAAAGAGAAAGAGATAATCCAACAAGACAGGGACACTTTGCAGAAAATCTATGCTGAAGCGTTCCGAATAGCAACAACAAAAAAGCTTTCCTTGGAAGAAGCGCAAGTTGAAGCGGCAAAGACAATAGCACAACGAGAAGTAGAAAAGAAGAGTATTGCAATAAGTGCGTCGGTTTGACGCACTTTTTTGTATTTTCAAAAGATAATGCTGATTTACAGGAAACTTTTTTAGATTAATTATTTTTATAATCCCAGCAGTTCTTTTATTTCGCGGGTTAAAAAAATTCTGTTTGTTTTTCCATATGGCTGAGTTTTTATTATTCCTTTTAGTTCTAAGTCTTTTACTGCTCTGTGTGCTCTTAGTTTTGTCATGTCTTCCATTCTGCTTATCTCTGATTGGGTAGTGCTTCCATTAGTTTCAAATAGTTTTTCCAGGATTTTTCGCTCATTAAAATCAAGAAAACGCAGTATGACTTCGCGGTCTTTAAAGTCTTTGCTTGGGCTTGCACGCTTTTTATCAATAATTTTTGATAAAACAGCCATATTTTTGTCGAGTTTTTCAGTCATTTTTTTAGAACTAAAGTAATTTGAAATTGGTATGACTGCTATAATTAGTATTATTCCAAATATTAGAAAGAAATAATTTGGTATTGCCTCATGGCATCCACAGGTTTCTTTGGAAATGGGGGATATGGGGATGTTAAATAATGTTAATAATCCAATGAACAATATTGCTGCCACTACTAGTCCCGGTATTAAAAGAAAGATTGTTCGTTTTTCCATACTTGGATTGTTGGTGCGTCTGTTTTATAAGACTTTTTAATTGGTTTCATGTTCTTGAAACCTTTGCGCGAATTTTTTCACGGTTTCATGAAACCTTTATATATGGTTTCAAACCTTTGAAACCTAATAAAACAAACGAGGTGTTAACAAATGGATGAAAATAAGCATGAGCATCAACATGAAAAAAGAGAAGGGCATAATTTGCCTAACAAAAAGAATCAATTTGGCAACATAAAAATCTGGCAGACTTCAACAATAATTCTTACAGTCGCAGTAGTTGTCTTGATTGGAATCTTGGCAAGTTCATTTGCAAACGCGTCTTCTGCTAGCGGAATAGCTAAAGGACAAAATCTTAATTTAAGCGGGCAAACAGTAGCAGATGAAACAGTTGCATTTATTAACGCAAATCTTTTACAAGGGCAGGCAACCGCAAAGCTTGACAGTGTAGAAGAGGCAAATGGGTTATACTTGCTTAACTTGGATGTGAGCGGGCAAAAGATGCCAACGTATGTTTCAAGTGATGGAAAACTATTTTTTCCACAAGTAATCGATTTAACAAAGAAACCTGATTTGCAACAGACACAAGAAGTTCAAGTAAGTGCTCCAAAGTCAAGCAAACCAAGTATTGAACTATTTGTGATGTCCCATTGTCCATATGGAACACAAATGGAAAAAGGAATATTGCCTGTTGTTAAAGAACTTGGGAACAAAATTGATTTTAAGATAAAATTTGTCAACTATGCAATGCATCCTTCAAAAGGTGAAGTGCAGGAACAATTAAATCAATTTTGCATACAACAAGAGTTTCCTGAAAAATACACTGCTTATTTAGGGAAATTTCTTGAAGCTGGGGACTCAAATGCCTCACTTGGCTCAGTTGGGCTTAGCACAACCGATATCAGCAAATGCGTTGAAGAAACCGACAAAAGCTTTGATGTAATAAAAAATTTGGAAGACAAATCATCATGGATTAACGGCACCTTCCCAAAATTCTTAATAAACAACGAGGATAACCTAAAGTATGGCGTGCAGGGCTCTCCAACACTGGTTATTAACGGGCAAATAGTCCAAAGCGGAAGAGATGCACAAAGCTTGATGAACGCAGTATGTAATGCATTCGACAACAAACCGGCTGAATGTAATACAAACATGTCTTCATTTGGCAATCCGGCTCCAGGCTTTGGCTTTGATACACAAGGCGGTTCTGCAACCACTGCAGGTTGCGGAGCATGAAGATTTAAAAAAAACAAAATACTGGGCAACGCAGTTTATGCAATGGCAACATTGTTGACTGCCCCCAGTCATTTTTTAGTAAAATAGTAAAAATTTTGATTAAGAAAAATGGATAATAACGTATTTATGAAAATAAAAGGCGCGTGATTTTGATGGTTATTTGTTTTATTGCTTTAGGCGTGTTTGCAATTCTTGGAATTTTTTCCGCCAAGTACAGAGCATACTTTTTTGAAGCTGCGGACTGTGTTTTTAAAAAAACAACTTTAAGAAAATGCACCACCTCATTTGATAAAAAAATGAAAGTAAAGATTACCTCAAAGGTTTCCATTGTAAATAAATCGTTAGGGGCATTCATTTTCAAAAAATTTGAAGCCATTTCGATGATTCTTGTGCTAATAATGCTTGTTACGCTTGTGTGGTCTGCTTATATATCTGGAATAGCAGTTTACAATTGGGTAGCATTTGGGAACTGTAACGGGCCAAACATTAGCGAATCATGCGTTTTAAACACAATCACCGGCAAAATAGAACCCGCCCCTATACAAACAACTGACCATAACATAAATTGTGATTTAAACGAACCAAAGGATGCTAACCTATTTGCCAGCAATTGGCTTATTCCCGAGGCAATCAACTGATGCGCCTTAAAGCAAGCAGGAATATTTATATATGCTTATGTGCTCATATATTCATATATGGCAAAGGATTTGTGCGAAGTCAAATGCATTCATCAAACCGCTGTAAGAAAAACAGTTTCGCGTATGGAAAAAATTGACGGATTGGACAGGGTAGTTGAGATTTTCAAATTAATGGGTGACATGACCAGACTTAAAATAACTTATGCTTTGTCTCTTGAAGAATTGTGCGTGTGCGACATAAGCCATGTACTCAATATCTCACAATCAGCAACCTCTCATCAACTCAGAATATTAAGAGGGGCAAAATTAGTGAAATATAGAAAAGAAGGCCGTATAGCTTATTACTCGCTTTCCGATTCACACGTAAAAAACCTCTTGTCCTCAACAATAAAACACGCACAACACTGGAAGGAATAATTATGTCAGACACGTGCGAAAATGCTTGCTGTAAAACTCAGTCAAATGGTAAAGAGGAATCTGTTGGCAAAGGTTTTTTTGGAAGTAAAAGCATCCAGCGGTTGCTTTTGGCATTAATAGTAGTGGTTCCGTTTGAAATAGCCTCGCTTTTGGGTTCTCATGCGCCACTCTGGATAGAAATTCCTTTATTTGTTGCAATAATACTGTTATTTGGAAGGGGCGTGCTACTTGACGGAATAAAGAGCATTCCGCGCCTACGATTTTCAAACATAAACCTCTTGATGACTATAGCCGTTATCGGCGCCATGTATTTGGGCGAGTTTGAAGAAGCTGCAATAATAATCCTACTCTTTGCTCTCGGCGACAAACTTGAGGAATTTGGATTTGAAAAAAGCAAACAAAGCATCGCCTCGCTTCTCAAGAAGCAACCAAAGCTTGCGCTTATCAAGGGGCACTCCAAGAAGGTTGACATTTCAGAAGTCAAAGTCGGGGAAATTATTATTGTAAAACAAGGCGAACAAATACCGCTTGATGGAATAATCATCAAAGGCAGGGGATTTATCGACGAATCATCAATAACAGGCGAACCACTAGCAAAAGACAAAGCCGAAGGAGCAATAGTTTATGCCGCAACAATAAACACAAACGGCTACCTCGAAATTAAAGTAACAAAAGCCGCCTCAGATTCAACGTTCTCAAAGATACTTGAGCTTACCAAAAAAGCCCTTGAAGAAAAAACAAGTTCTGGACAATTCATAGAACTATTCGCAAAATATTACACTCCTATTGTAGTAGTAGCTTTTGTCCTACTTGCCACAGTACCAGTCCTTGTATTTGGACAAAGCTTTGACCTCTGGTTTGAACGCGCAATCACACTTCTTGTCATAGCCTGCCCCTGCGCACTCGTCATTTCCACCCCCGTAGCAATATTCTCAGCCCTAGGAAACGCCTCAAAAAAAGGCGCAATAATCAAAAGCGGAAAATACATAGAAGAACTCGCTAAAATCAAAACAATCGCATTCGACAAAACACGCACACTAACAACAGGAGAACTTGAAGTAACCGACGTAATCCCATTCAACGGATTCTCAAAAGAAGAAGTAATTGCATGCGTTGCAGGAATGGAATCCTACTCCGAGCACCCACTTGCAAAAGGAATACTCACGCACGCAAAAGAAACCAATGTTTCCCCCCACAAATTTACCAACCTCAAATTCTCACAAGGCAAAGGAATCAGCGGAGACTGCACGGTCTGCACAAGCAAACACCACTGCCTCGGAAACCTCAAATTCATCACTCAGGAACATTCAGTACCAAAGAATGTGGAAAGCGAAATAGATAAATTAGAAAAAGAAGGAAAAACAGTAATCATTAGCGCAGTAAAGAAAAGCGTCAAGGGAATAGTTGCCCTTTCGGACACGCTTCGCAGCGAAAGCAAAGAAGTAATACAACAACTAAAAAAACAAGGAATCCAACCAATAATCCTATCAGGCGACAACAAATCAGCAGTAAATCACTTTGCAAAAGAACTCCAAATTAAGGAATATTATGCCGAACTGCTCCCAGAAAACAAAGTGGAACTCATTAACAAAATGTCAAAAGGAGGGAAAGGGATTGCAATGGTAGGAGATGGGGTGAATGACGCCCCTGCACTTGCAAAAGCAAATGTCGGCATAGCACTCGGCGCAATCGGCTCCGATTCCGCAATAGAAACCGCAAACATAGTAATCCTAAACAACGACCTAAAAACAATCAACCACCTAACACAACTCAGCAAAAAATGCAACGCAAAAATAAAAACCAACATCACACTAGCAGTAGGAATAAAACTCACAATACTTGCAGCCGCCACAATGGGATTCACAAACCTTGCACTCGCAATATTCGCAGACGTAGGAGTAACAGTAATAGTAGTAATAAACGGATTAAAACTATTCAACTACAAAAACAACAAAAAAGCTTTCATTAGAAGACGCACAAGTTGAAGCGGCAAAGACAATAGCACAACAAGAAGTAGAAAAAAAGAGTATTGCAATAAGTGCGTCGGTTTGACGCACTTTTTTGCAGTGACAATAAATTTTTAGTACCTTTTCTTCAAAAGTTTTCTTATGAGTAAGAAAAAAGCTGAACATAAGAAGATTGTTTATGAAGGACAAGAAATTGCTGACTTGGTTACGATAAAAAATGATAATGAAAAAGGCAAAAGTACAATGATGGGTTTGTCTGGTGACCCAACGCATTTAAACAATATAATCGGCGCTGATGGCACTTTTAGTTTGCACTCTACTACCCGCGCTAAAGGGCAAAAGGAAGAGCACAAGAATCTTTTTCCTTCAACTGATGTAAAAGAGGCTGTTGAAGTAATGGCAAAAGATGCTGAGACAAAGATAATGTCTAAAGAATACCTGGGAGATGACTTGCTTTACATGGATTATGGAATACTTCTAAAAATGGTTGGAGAACTTACTAAACTAAATTCACTTGATTCTCAAAATCAAGTAGCTGATATTGGAAAAAACTTTGAAAATATCCAAAAGCTAGTCGACGAAAATCGAGACACCTTGCTAAAAGAAATTTCTCGCGACAATCTTAAAGATTATGAGGGAAAAGTACTAATTAACAAAGAAAAGAAACCATTACTTGTTTACAAAGGCAAAGTGTATGACCAAAGCACTTTCCAAGAGGATTTCTATAAGGGAATCTCAGGCAACTTTTTTGGATATACTGGCTTAAACATGGATTCCATACAAAAATCAATTGAATCAAAGCTTAAGGAGAAAAAAACTACTCCTTAATCACTTCTTCACTAACTGCTTCTTGGTCATCCAGGTCAATTACAATTAACTGATGGTTATTTTCCTTGTTAAAACCAAAAGTAACTGAATACTTTTTGTTTGGGGAATATTTTTCGCCTACATAAAGACGGGGCACAAGTATTGTATATCTATAATCTCTTGTGCCTTGTCCTATTAGGCGGAGTTTTTTGTAGCTTTTTAGGTTTTCTTTGAAAACGTAGAGCATTTGTTCAGCCAGTAGAGGAATATTGATTATTGTGTTTTTCTCCATTTTGCATCACTTTATTGTGCTTCGTTTTCTTGTGATATTCTGAGAGCTATTTCTTGTTCTAGTGTAAGAGCTCCTCCAGCTTTTTTGAATTCTTCTAGATAATATGCGAATAGTCTTGATATCATTCTTAATCACCTTAACAGTCTCTTGCTGCTTGGGTTGCTCTTAAACTTTATGTTCAGTTTTTTTGGAATTCCTGAACTTATTTCCAAAAATTCGGATTTTTTGAACAAAGCATTTATAAGTCTCGGGAGCGGCAAGGACTTCTTATGGGAAAAGTGTTTCTCAAAAAAGGAGGTTTTAATTTGATGAAGAAATTTGTGCCAGTTGTTTTATTGGTGTTAGTGCTTTCGCAGTTTGCTTTTGCAGCATCAGTAAGCGACATCACCGCACCAGTAACAAAAATCTATGACTTAATCAAAGGAGTGGTTTCGGTTGTAGGAATAATCGCTATCACTATTGCAGGAGCAATGTACATGTTCTCTGGGTCAAACATCCAATCAAGAGAGAACGCAAAGAACATGGTTTCGTACGCGATAGTTGGACTAACTTTAGTTTGGATAGCTCCAATAATGGTGAGTTATTTAACAGCTCCAATGTAAAGGAAGTGAATTGTCTATGAAGTGGTTTGAATTATTCATGCCAATGGTTTTGCTCGTAGGCCTAATGATGCCAACGGCTTACGCAGCAATTAACATTAACATTGATGTTTCAGGAATAGTTAACGCAGTAAATGGGAACACTCAAAG
Organism: archaeon; assembly: GCA_041659525.1. Lineage (GTDB taxonomy): Archaea > Iainarchaeota > Iainarchaeia > Iainarchaeales > JAAZKV01 > JAAZKV01. The sequence goes on from JBAZYC010000001.1 coordinate 10,641, forward strand.
TAATGCTAATGCAATGAATGATACTAAATCGACTTTGAATAATTCTATTCTTGGTTTACCTATTGACCTTTTTGGATTATTTACTAACTCGATAAAAAATTCTTTGACAAGTTTCAATTCTAGTTTACTTGGTTTAACTAAAGAATTACTTTCGGTGAACCCTGATCCTGAGTTGATGTTGGGTTGAGACAAGGATTACCTTACGCACAAGCACAATATGATTTATCTGAAAAAACAACAGCAACATACGAAGCAAACCTAACAGAAGGACAAAAAATTGAAGTAACACACCAACCAACAAAAAACACAGAAATAAGCGTAGGAGTAACAACTAACATAGGGCCATATGTCGAAGCATCAGCAAAACTCGGACCAGTACAAGTAGGAGCACAAATAAACAAAGAAGGACAAATAAAAGCAACAATCAAACCAAATACAAATCAAATCTAAACTCTTTAATTCAGTGCTAGTTAACTCCTGGAAAATCGCCCCGTTGCCCCAAAAGAAACTCAAATCTGGTTCTCCACCAAATTTAATTGGTGGATTGAGCTTAGAATGTAGTGCCTAACTTTTTAGTGTCTTTTTTCTGTTCCAGTATAGTTTGCAGATGCTGTATGCTATTTCTTTTCCTTTGATTTCTTCTTTTTTTACCATGTTATATGCTTTAGATAAAGTTGTTGGAATTGTTGTAATGTCTTCGTATTCGTTGGCTTCTAATTTCTTTGAAATTAGTTTTGTGGCTAGAAAAACGTAATGTATGTATTCGTAGGATTGTGCTGGTTTTGTTTTGTAGAATAATTTTATTTTCTTTGGATAATAACCTATTTCTTCCATGAGTTCTCTTTTAGCGGCTTGAACTGGTTTTTCATCTTTTTCTACTCTGCCCGCAGGTAGTCCCAAAGAATATTTTTTTAGGTGTCCTCTGTATTCGCGTGTTAGGAGTAATCGATTTTTTTGGTCTAGTGCTAAAATAGCAACGCTTGGTAGACGAGAGGCTTTTTCAAAAGTTTTTATTCTTCCGTCTGGATAAGTTGCTTTTGCTTGTTTGATTGTAAAAGTTTTTCCAGTAAAAACAGTTTTGTACTCGCTTACTTTTACTCTATCCATGATGATTAATTCATTTCAACGAAATTAAAAAACAATTGGTGTAGTGCCTAACTTTTGCGATAGAATTTTATAGTAGAATGTTTCTAGGTTAGGTGTTAAGGTTGGATTGTGTCTTTCTATTAATTGTCCGATACAAATCCTCGGAACTAACGCGGAGAGCCGGATTTGAACCGACGCTTCCTTTCGGAAACCTGGTCTCAAGCCAGGCGCATTTGACCACTCTGCCACCTCCGCATTAACCTTGAACAGAACTTTGTTCTGTCTAATTAAGATTTATGAAAGTTTATTTATAAAGCTTTCATTTAAGGTTTTTCTTTTTACTAGTCTTGATTTGTTTCTAATTATTCTTATTTTCCTGATGAGCCAAACCCATTTTGCCCTCTAGAAGAATCAGTAAGGTCTTTTGATTTAACTATTTCGCAAGGTTCATATTTTTGAATAATCATTTGGGCTACTCGGTCGTATTTGTTTATTTCAAATGGCTTTTTAGAAGAATTAAATAAAATAACTCCTATTTCTCCACGATAATCTTCGTCAATTACTCCTCCAAAGGTATCAATCCCTTGTTTCATTGATAATCCTGATCTTCCGCGAATGCTACCAAAGCATTTCTTAGGTAATTCTACTTTTAGCCCTGTTTTTACCAGTACTCTTTCGCCTGCTCCTAGAACAAATTTTTCAGAGGATATTTCTTTAGGAATAGTATCAAGATCAGTAGTGTAATTTCCAGAGGACTTCAAATCAATCGCAGCTGCTTTTTTGCTGTGGTATTCAGGAAATAGTTTTTCATCATCACAAAGTACTTTTAGAACAGACATTTTTTCTCACCAAACCAAAGATTATAAAAAAAGTAAAAATAAAAGAAGCAAACCAGGGATCCGACAAGCGGTATAGTTTGCCTCCTCCCTCACAAAATAACCTGCCCTCAAAAGTAATTACTTTTGGGGGAAAATTTTGCTCGGCGTCACAAATTCTATTTGCAACGTAACTCCCAACACTAGCTAATATTCCTAATAATTTGATTTAAATACTTAACTTTAAAACAAAAAAAATTGGAAATCTCGCAAATTGTTGGAAAAAGTTCCACAAAAAGTATTTATACCCATAAATCCTCTACTTATTGAACTAAATTACAAGTGAACTAAAATGGCTGATGAGCAACCCTTAGGAAATTCTATTTATACTAGCGATAGAGTAGAGGAAACTATTGAATCTGAGGACAAAGATGTTTTTGATGATGTTTTTGGAGAGGATGAAGAAAAGAAAGAATCTCGAAAAAAACTAAAAGAAAAAGTGGAAGAACTAAAGAAAACTAAAACAAAGAAAGAAACTAATTCTAATCAAGCTACTTCTAAAACTGAATCCGATTCAGATGACGATGATGATGAGGATGGAGATGAAGTTGAAGAGGATGAACCTTCAAGCGTTGAACCTGTTATATTTGGAGAAGTAAAAGAAGGAGACAATGTTGAATTTGAAACTAAGGAAGAGGCTTTTGAAACAGTGGATGCTGGTGGAAAGCACAAGAAATCAAAAAGCAATTTTGATGACATGGTAAAAGAAAACATGGAGAAATCAATTGCAAAAGAAATGAATTCTAAAAGTGGTTCAGGAAAAGGAATGGGCGGAAAACTTGATTTAAAAGTAATTAAAGCAGAAGAGGAAGAAGAAGAGGACACTGGCCCAGCTCATCCAATTGAAAAAAATATAATTAAGAGTGTAATAAAAAACAAAGCAAGGATGGCTGCAGAAAGCGAAGTAAAAGTAAATCGCGGAATAAAAATTAGTGATGATTCAATTGGAAACAAAAAAGAAGAAGGAGAGGAACACGATGCTCTCGCTGATGCTTTACTAAGAGAAGATGGTACACGCGAAGAAGGAATTGAAGTTGAAGAAGATTATACTGAAGAAGAAAACGAACCTAAACAAAAAAACAAAACTAATTCTTCTATTGCTAATTTAGTAAAACCAATTATGCCTAAAGCAAAACAAGAAGAAGAAATAAGCGAAGAAGACAATGATGAAAGCAAAATCACTCCTAGTTTAGAATTCTTAATGAGTAAAGAAGGGCATGCATTTATTGGAAGAAAAAAGAGTGTACTTGGTCAATACGGAGAAGAAGCAGGATTATTTGTTGGAAGAGTAAATGAAAAAGACAAACAAGGAACTGATGTTTATTTAGATGGATTAAATCCCCACGTTGTATTCGTTTGCGGAGCAAGAGGATCAGGAAAATCTTATGTGTTAGGAGTAGTTGCTGAAGAAATGGCGCTTAAGAATAAAAATGTTGGAATAGTAGTAGTTGACCCAATTGGAGTTTTTTGGTCAATGAAGCACCCAAATAAAGAACAAAAAGAACTTGAAATGCTTGCAAAATGGGGACTCATGCCTAGAGGGCTTGACAACATTAAAGTTTTCATTCCAGTAGGAATGAAAGACTCTGTTCCAAAAAGTACTTATGATGCAGTGTTCTCAATTCAACCCTCTTTACTAACAGCAGAGGATTGGTGCTTGACTTTTGGAATTGATAGATTTTCTCCAACAGGATTACTAATGGAGAAAGGAATTATAAAAGTAAAATCAGGGTATAGTTCAACTGAAGGAAAAGAGGTTAGAGGAAAACAAAATACTTTTTCACTTGACGATTTAAGTAAGTGTTTTGAATTTGATGCTGAATTAAATGATAGAGAAAAAGGATACAAAGCGGATTCTATTAGAGCGCTTGTAAGTAGATTTGATGCTGCAAAGCACTGGGGAATTTTTGATGACAAAGGAACTTCACTAGGGTTACTCTCTCGTGCAGGACAAATGACTATTCTTGATACAAGTTTCTTAGAAGATAATGTTAGTTCACTTGTAGTTGGAATAATTGCAAGAAGATTACTTTCAGCAAGAAAACTTGGAACAAGAAGAGAGGCAGCTGGAAAATTTACTGAAGAAACAGAGATGGAAGATTTAATTGAATTAAATATTCCTCCAACATGGTTGTTCCTTGATGAAGCCCACACATTAATTCCTGGAGGAAATCAAAAGACTCCTGCAAGTAGTGCACTTGTTGAATATGTAAAACAAGGAAGAAGACCAGGGTGCTCATTAGTTTTCGCTACTCAGCAACCAAGTGCAATTGATTCAAGAGTTTTAAGTCAGCTTGACATAATCATGGCTCACAAATTAGTTTTTGATGATGATATTAAAGCGATTTCAAAAAGAACTCCAACAATTGTTCCAGGCCCTTATAGGAGATCAAATTTTATTAAAACAATGCCAGTAGGAATTGCACTTACTGGGGATAGAAGCGAAACAACAAGCAGAGCATTCATCATGAGTATTAGACCAAGAATGAGTCAACACGAGGGACGTGATGCGGAGACCTCTGAAAACAAACAAGAATTAGAACAAAACCAAGTAGAAATACTTGCAGTAAATATTGCTCAAAGACAATTAGAAAAAGATCCAAGTATCTCAATTGATACTCTAAAAGAAACACTTGATACATTAAATAATACTTATAAGAAACAAATCCAAGTTGAAACAATCTTAGCTCTCCTTGCAGCTAAAGGAATTACTGTTACTGAGGACAGACTTTATGGTAAAGGAGTAAAAGAAGAAATGGATGCTGAGAAAGCGCTTGAGCTTGAAGAAGAAAATGAAAATAGTGAAGAGAACGAAAGCACGCAAGGAAAAGAAAATGAAACTTATGAAGATAAATTAAAGAGAGCAAAAAAAGAATTAGCAAGAAATGAATCTGAAAATAATTTCGAAGAAAAAGTTGAACTAACCGCTCTCCAACCAGCAATTGATGAGGCTCGCGCAAGAAAAATACTTGCTTCTAATATTTCAAAGAAATTTATTTTCCTTGACGAAGAAATCCTTGACAGATTGACAATGAAGTACTCTTTGCTCTACAAAGTAAAATTCAAGTACTATAGTCACAAAGAAGCTTTCCACTCTGGAGAGGCTTACATTAATTCTATTACTGGAGAATTCATCCACGATGATAGAGGAACTCTAAGAGAAAGTAAAGGTTTATTGACTTTGCTTGATTTGAGTGAATCCGAAACCACTGTACTAAAACTAGTTGCTGAGAAAGCAAGGAAGATAAAAGAGATTGCAACTTTTATGAAAATGGAAGAGGGTAATGCAAAAAGAATTCTTGATGGACTTGTTAAAAAGAAAATATTAATCATTGATGAAAACAATGCTAAACCAATTTACAATGTGAACCCTAAATTAGAAATGGATCTTCCTCCTAACCCTTTGCACAACTTGCTTACAAGCATTGGTAAAAGACCAATCCTTGAAGTAGAAACTGCGGCTCTTGTTAGCCCTAACTTAACTGAAAAAGAAATCCCTGAACTACTAAAGAAACTTTGGGGAAGTATTGTTGTAAAAGAAATTACTCACTTATTCCTACCAGTTTGGGAAGGAGTACTAAAGAAAAAAACAGGAGAAGAAAGAGTAATAGTAATAGATGCAATAAATGGAAACAAATTAAATTTAGCGAACTAAAGTACTTATTTTATAAAAAAAACTAAATTAGCTCAAAACTTCTAAACTTTTTTTAGAACTTAAACTACTTGTTTAGTTTCATTCGTCTTATTCGCATCAAAAGCTTTTGTCTCAGAAAATGATTGGAGGGTTTTGTAGCTTCCAAAGCAAATTACTTTTCCTACCATTAAATTAATTTTAAGACTGGGTAAGTATAATACTGCTTTTGCTGAAGGAACAGAAGCTAGTACTTGCATTAAGAGAGGAATATTATCCCCTTCCACTGAAATTACTGCTTGTTTTTTCCAGTGCTCAGGGGTTTTTGATAAAACATCGTTATCCTTTGTTTCCACAATTATTTTTTGACCTTTTGCAAACAAATTTAATTTCGAAGCGAAGGATTCATCAAAAACAAATTCAATCGAATCATTAAAATCAAGTTCTTTTAATTTCAAGGATTGTTGTTCAAGCAAAAAACTCATTTTTTTTAAGTACTTTCTTTGAGAACGAATTTTTCCTTGGAGTTCATCCACCTCTCTAATTGTAAAAGAAGCATTCTCTTTAGCATTGTTCAATAAATCCTTATCACTTTGTCCGCGCTGAGAAAGAATAACAAGTAATTTTACTATATCCTCTAAATTATCAAGCGGTTTTTTCATTTCATCATTTAATTTAATCACAAGTTTGTCCTTCATCTCAATATTAATTGTAGATAATCCTTTGTCAGTAACAAAAAATCTATTCCCCTCTTTCTTTAGTTGTCCAAAAGAAATTAGATCCTTTAACGCACGAGCAAGAGCAGATTTTGCTGAAGAAGGATTCTTGTATCGAGTGCTGGTTCTTGTAAACAAATTGTTGTAATCAATTCCTGGGGATTGTTTTACAATCAAAAGAACCGAGTTATTGAAAGTCATAAAATAGATAGGTTAAGGGAGTTAATAAACTTCGCTCTTAACACAAGCGAGAAATTAAAAAAAAAGAAAAAATGGTGAAAAAAGCTTTACTGTTGAGTAACTTTCTTCATTCTCTTTCCTAATGAATAAGAAATTTTCTTTTTACATTCAGCACATTCAGCAACGAATGTTGGCCTCTTATTTTGTTTCTTAACAAGAACAGTATACTTGTATTTTCCTAAGTATCCGTGTTTTGTGTTTCTTTCGTGTCTTCTAGCACCAGCAGCACTTGCTCTTGCAGCCCCTGATTTGAATTCTTTCATTTTGTGCTTTGTGTGTTTTTTGCATTTAACACAAAAAATCTTCTTTTCTTTTGGGAACTTCATAAACTCACCAGTCAATAAACAAAAAGTAAAGGCAAACCTTTTAAAAGCTTGTCAATGCGAGAAAAAAACGACTCCTCCTAGCCCCTAAAATTCGGGCTCATTTTGGGCAAAAGCTCTTCACTAAATAAATAAGAGCAACCCTTGCTGATGTAAGGGCAAACCATCATCAACAAAACTAAAACAAAACTAGCTTAACCAAATATTCTCTAAAGTGAGGGTAACCCTTGCTAATGCAAGGGCAAACACAAGTAATTTAAATATCTTTTACTTAATATTAGCGGTTCAACAAAACGAAAATAAAAATTTTTTAGCAAAGAAAAGAGTTGTTTTTGGGCCAAAAGGGTTGAAGGGGATTATAATGTTGTTTTCTAATTTGTTTACTACGCTTTTGCAAATATTAACTAAACCAAAATTCTTTATCCCAATGATTATTGTAATACTTGCTTCAGGAGCAGTAACTCTACTAAGTGGCTGGGCACTAGAAAGACCAGTAATTGATTTGGTACTTTACTATGATTCAATTCCACAAGACAATTTACTAGGAGTAATGTTAGCAAATTATCCACTAGAAATTGCAACAATATTATTCTTTGGATTATTAATGACTTTCATTAGTTTAATTGGATTATTTTCAATTGCTAGACTGGCTAAAGGAGAAAAACTTGTAGATGCAGTTAACGATTCGGTTGCTGATTGGAAGAAATCTGCAGCAGTAACAATAATTTTTTCACTAGCATTTGTAATTTTTGCAGGGGCATTTAGTGTAGCACTAATGCTATCAGCAATTAGTGATATTGTTTCCCAAATAGTAAGTGTGATTCTTACAATAATTTTATTTATTGTAATAATAAAAGTTGTTTTTGTAATACCTGCTCTTACTGAAAAAGAAGTAAAGAAAGCATTCCAAGAGAGTTGGAAATTTACTGATAAAAGATTTTGGAAAACAACATTATTAGTAATTCTAACTTCAGTAATTGCTTTTGTTGGAATATTATTAATTACTCAACTAGGAATTGTACTAGGAGAAGTATTTGAAATTCCTTTCTCAATAATAGGAGAGGCTTTTGGAACCACTTATTTTATTGCTTCAATTACAAATTACTTCTACCATAAAGAAAAGTGAACGAAATGACTCGCCTAGTAAAGCTTACTTTAAAGAATTTTAAGTCATTTAAACGAGCAGAGATACCTATCAGCAAAGGATTTACTGCAATTGTTGGAAGCAATGGTTCGGGAAAAAGTAATATTCTTGATGCACTTTTATTTGTACTAGGAATAACTTCACTTAAAACACTAAGAGCAGGAAAATTAACTGACCTTGTTAATAATGATGCTAAAGAGAGTTACGCGAAAGTAGATTTACTAATCAAAGACAAAGACAGGCAGTACGAAGTAAGTAGAATGATTGATAAGCAAGGAAAAAGTGTTTATCGATTAGATGGAAAAAGAACTACATTAAATGAAATTAGTTCACTACTGACTGATCTTGGAATTGATGTTTCAGGACACAATATTGTAACCCAAGGAGATATTACAAAAATAATTGAAATGTCTCCAATTGAACGAAGAGAGATAATTGATAATATTGCAGGGTTAAGCGAATTTGATGAGAAAAAAGAAGAGGCAATTAAGGAACTTGATAAAGTTGATTCAAGAATTAAAGAAGCTACTATTATTCTTAACGAACGAAACACTTTCCTTCTTGAACTAGAAGAAGAAATGAAAGCAGCTAAAGAATACAAAGAGTACGAAGAGGAAAGAAAAAGAACTAAAGCCACTATTTTGTCAAAAGAACTTTATACTATTGAAAAGAAACTCCTTGAAGCAGATAACGAAGTAGCTGAAATGGAGAAACAAAAAAAGATCGTAGAAGACCGAATAATTGAATTTAGAAAAGAACTTGCTGAGTCAAAAAAGAAATCAGATGAGCTTTCAAGACAAATGATTAAGGCTTCTGAACAAACTTACTCCACAATTGGAAGAGCTTTTGAAGAAAAGAAAGCAAAGCTTTCTGTTGAACAAGAAAAAATTGATATGAGAAAAGAACAAATAGCAAAGAATAATGAAAAAGTTCAATCCAACAAAAATATTTTACAGCACGCATTAAATGAGAAAAAAGAACTTACTGAGAAGCAAAAAAAACTCGAAGCTCAAAGAAAGGAACTGGAAGAGAAACTAAAAGAAATTTCTAAACGAAAAGAACTCCTTGAAGGAGTGGTTAAAACAAAGAATACTGATCTTGTTAAAGAAGAGGCTCAATTAGAATCAATGAATAAAGAAATTGAAGAAGCTAGAAAAAATATTTTTGACCTTGAGGTATTTGCAAGGAACTGGGAAAAGCAAAAAGCTTTCAATGAAAAGAAACTTAGTGAAATACTTACTGAAGAAAAAGCGCTCGAGGGAGAAATTGAGGAAATAGAGGAGAAGAAAGAAAAAATAGAAGAGCATTCAAGAAAGGATCCACAAAAAGAACTAGCCGAACTTGAAAAAAATTTAACAGAGATGCTTAATGAAAAGAATTTATTTGGAGCAAAGAGATTAAACGAAGAAAAAGCAATCTCCGAGTTAAAAAAGTCTAGCTCACAGTGTCCAGTTTGTGATTCAGACCTCAAAGAAGACAAAAAGCACGCTTTACTTAGTCAAAAAGAAACTCTAATCAAAGAATTTGCTAAAAAAGAAGTGGCTATTGAAGAAAATATTACTAATATTAGAGTGAAAATTAATCAAGAGCGAGAAAAAATAATGTTACTTGCAAGACTTACTGCTGAAATTGCTCACGAGAATAGTGCTAAACAGAAGTTAAAGGAGATAAAAATTAAGGTTGAGGAATTAAAGAAAGAACTTGATGCTAAAGCAATTGAAGAACAGCTACATAAGAGAAATAAGTTGAATGATAAAATAAAAGAAATGCTTTCTGTAAAAGAAACTCAAAAGGAAAAAGTTACTCAAATGAGAAAACAAAATATTTTTGAAGAATATTCTCAAATAAGTAAAAGCCACGAAGAGCTTCTACATAAGAAAGGGTTGGTTGGATCTGAACTTGGAGAAATAAATAACACTCTCTTAAATGCAAACACAAGAGAAGAAACTGCTTCCACTGAGAACAATAACTTAATTGTGGAAATAGAATTAATCGATAAGGAAGTAAAAGAAAGAGAGGAATCTCTTAAAGCCCTAAAAGAAGAGGTGCTCGAAAAAGAGAGAGCGCTTGTTGATGCTAAGAAAAAGAATGCTGCTCTTGCTGAAGAAAAAGAAGTTTCTGATAAAAGAATTGAAAAATATGATAAAGAAATAATGATTGAATCTGGAAAAACAAGAAAAATTGAATTAAGAGTAAACGAATGGAATATTGAGAAAAGTAAATTAGGAGTAAGACAGGCAGACCTTAAGGATGAAAATAAAGCATTTGAAGGAATAGAACCTTACTCTTCAAAAGGACTTGAGGAATGCAAAGAAAGAATTATTTTCCTTGAAAAAAGATTAGGCGAAATTGGAGCCGTTAATATGAAAGCGGTGGATAACTTTAATGAATTAAAGAAAGAAGTGGATGATGTTCAGCAAAAAGCAAACAAACTCTCTGATGAAAGACTTGCTGTACTTGATATGATTGATAAGATTGAAGTAAAGCGAACAAATGTATTCATGGAGTGTTTTAATGAAGTTAACAAGAACTTCCAAAACATTTTCTTTAAGTTCTTTGGCGGAGAAGGAAACTTGAGTATGGCTGACAAAGAGAAGCCGCTTGAGTCAGGATTAATGATTGATGCTAAACACAAAGCGGGAAAACTATTGAATATGGATTCTATGAGTGGGGGGGAAAAAACTCTTACTGCACTAGCATTCATGTTTGCAATCCAATTATACCAGCCCGCACCATTCTATGCTTTTGATGAAGCAGATGCTGCACTTGATAAAGAAAATTCTTTGAAGATGGGTAACTTAATTGAAATGATTGCACAAAAGAGTCAATTCGTTGCAGTAACTCACAATGATGTTATTACGAAGAAAGCAGATCAAATAATCGGAGTAGCAAGAGGAAGAGATGACAGCTCAGTAATCGGACTAAAATTAAAGAATGCTAAAGATGACGAACTAAACGCAATGAAAGTTAATACAGAAGAGGAAGAATATAGTGCAGAGTAAAAAAAAACTAAATTAATAAAATTACTGCCAACTTAGTATTGGATAATTTCCCTCTCTTGCAACCCAGTTACTAGTATTATTTAATTTAGAAACTCCTTCCGCTCCATAATATGCATTCACATTACCATCTGTTGAAGTACACCCGTCAGATCCAGTATAATAACAATTACTTTGTCCGCTTAGTGTAGTATCCCAATAAGAAGAAGAAACAGTACTTGGGCTTTCAAAATCTAAATATCCTCCAAGACCCCCAAAAAAATCATCCCCAGTTATTTCTCCAGTAGAAAAAGAATTTGAAATTGTACTTGCTCCTGCAGAACCAACTATTCCGCCAACTCCATTTGTAGCAGCACTTACTTTCCCTATAGAATATGAATTAGTTATTTCACTCACCCATAAATAACCTACTAATCCCCCTACACTTGAACCCCCATTAACGCTCACTGTTGAATAAGAATTTGAAAGAGTACCATAATCAAAAAGACCAAATAACCCTCCTACTATTCCTTCGCCACCAGTTAAATTTCCTGTTGAGTAAGAATTAGAAATTAAAGAAGAACTTGCTTGCCCAGCATAAGCTCCAACCCAACCTCTGCCAATTATATTTAGGTCAACCAAACCAAAATTAGTTAATTGGGAATTATCTGTTTTACTAAACAACCCAACATAGTCGGTGTTTGGTAAATTAATATAAATTCCTGAAATATTTCTATTGTTACCATTAAAATTTCCAGTAAATGAACTGCCTAAACCAATTGGAGAAAACCCTGCGCCAGAATTCCAAGTCCTTGTTGGATAAGCATTAATATCTGCTTTCAACTCATAACTCCAATCTAGTTGTTCTCGCATCCTATTCAAATCACTCAAAGTACAAACAGGGTGAGGAGAAGAATTTTCGTTCCAACAATCAAGAATACCTGCTGTTGTAATAGGAGAAACAACTGTTCCAACAGGACTAACATTTAATACACATTCCACTTTAGTAGTTTTAGTTAAAGTCTTAGTCAAACCACTACTTGAAACAAAAGTTATTGTATAATCACAAGAAACTTTTGCTTGACCAGTTTGGCAAGGGCATTCTAAATCCATCGAATCCATTTCCAATGAAACTTTTTCGCCCTGAGGAATTGTTTGTGAATAAGTATTTTCAATTCCGCTATAAGTAATCTTTGTCAGAGTAATATTTTCTCCAGAATTGTTTTGAAATCTTATAATTGAATCTCCGCTTGGATCAGTAACTGCTTCAACAACACTAATTCCACCACTAGTCAAATTACCAATTTTATCAGTAGTAGTAGAAATTTGGGTAGAAGGGGAACCAACAGAAATAGTTAACAAACTAACAACAACTAAAGAAATAACAACAATAATGGCCAGAATAACCAAATACTCAATAGTACCCTGAGCAGAAGAATTAATTTCAACCATAAAAAAATATCCTCAATTTAATTATAAAAAATTATTTTTAACAAAAACCATTGTTAGTTCTTTTCATGGTTAATTCTTTTCATGGTTAATTCTTTTCATGGTTAGTTCTTTTCGCTTTTACTTCTTTTCTTTTTTGTAAGCAAATTTCTTCAAGTATTTTCTTCGCCTTGCTCGTTCAGCAGCTTCTTCTCTTTTGTCATCATCTATTTGTTCTTCAGTTCCTTTAATTTTTGGTTCTCCTCTTTTTAGAAGTTTTTTTGAAATAAATTCAAGCGGAGAGGGCATTTTGTGTTTTGCACGTTCTTCATCTTGAACAATTCTTGTTTCGGTTTTAATATCCTCTATTTCAGCAGTTACTTGATTAACATGTTTTTCATAATCTTCAGGAATAATTAAACCAGTTCGGTAGTGTCTTCTTAAATCAACTAGCCCTTTTTCAAGCGCTCTTTGCTTTGCTCGTAAATCCTCAATCCCTAAATTTAATCTCTTTCTTCCAGCATTAACTCCTGGTTTTTTTACAAGTTCATCTTCATATCTTTTCTTCATAAAGAAGTATTCAGCGTCAGAAATCTTTTTAGCAGAAAGTGCTTTATCCAAATTTCCCAGCACTACTTCTATTTTTCCTTTTCTCACATCAAAAGTAAATTGATTTGCTTTTGATTTTGAAGCAAGTCCTAAAAGAAGAATAATAGTTACAAGTAAAATAGAAAGAACCATTAACAACACTATCATGTATTGCGTTGGATCTTCGCGCTTTGTGTACTTAATATCAATTTGGGAATCATTAGCAATATAATCAGCTAATTTGTTAAACGCCAAGTACTCTTCAACAATGCTTTTTGCTTCAGTAATTTTTTTACTTAAGAAAATCAAATCATAACTAGTTTGAGTATTTTGAACTACATCCTCAGTTCTACCTAATTTTTGATTAAACACTGCATTTTCATAGTAGAATTTTGCGTGGTCAAAAAACATGTTTGCCCAAATAGATTCTGAATTTGAACCAACGGTAATATCTTTTTCAATTACACTAAATAATTCGTTTTGATCAAAGAAAGTTCTATTTGCTTCTCCTCCGATAAATGCTTCTGCAAAATAAGCATCATACAAAGCTGCAAACAAAAAATTGTTATCGTAAGAAACTTTTGCCGAATTGTATCTTCTTGTCGCCTCCGCAACTGTGCTTGGAGTAGCATTTGAATCAGTTAAAAGAGAACTTACTTGGATTAATTTTGTTTTAACAATATTTACAAAATCCTTTGTGTAAGAAGGAACTTTTTTTGAATCATATTTTTGAGCTTGTGTTAAAAAATCCATAGAAACATTCATCCAAGCTTCTGCTGAAACATAATCATACACTTTCGAAAAAAGCATTTCTTGTTCAGCACTTTTTTGATCATTTGGAGTTTCCCCAATATCACTTGGCACAGAAACCATTGAAGTAGATTCTATCCCTTTAATCGCATTTTCAGCATAAGCTACTCTTTGTTGGGCCCCAATTACCCACTCAAAATCATTTACTGAAATAAAATTCATTTTTTGTTTTAGAATTTCAAGTTCTTTTTTTAAAGCAGAGATTTTTGAGTCAAGCAAAGTAGAATCTGATTGGAGAAGAGAAGGATTCTGCGCAATTTCTTTAATTGCTCCAGCTGTTACTCTTGCATTAAATGCATAATTTGCTGCAGAGTACAAATAATTTTGATCTAAAAATCTTTGAGCCATTTCTATGCTTCTTTTAGTAGCACTGTGTCTTTGGTAGAGCTCTGCGCTTAATTGATCAGAAAGATCACTTTTTTCAAGTTCGGTTTTTGCTTCAGCTATAACTGTTTTTGCTTCTAAAATATAATTTTCTGAAATTTTTCTCATTGGAAGCAAAACAGGATCATACTCAATTGATTTTGGAACAAACATTTGAGTAGAAATATTTACATCCACTTTTATCTCTTCAATACTAGAGTAAGCATATGCTATTGCTTGTTCTATTTTGCTTACTTCAACTACTTTCATCCCTAAATTCTTAGGAGCATATTCAAGCAAATTAACTGTTTCCATTTGCCCATTTATTTCAAGGTCAGTTATTGCTTCTCCCGCAGGAATCATAAAAAGTTTTATCCCTATTTTTGAAGCAGCTACTGATTTTGGTCCTACTCCTCCAACCATTCCAACTGAACCATCACTATTTATTGTCCCTGTCATTGCTACTGCTGAGTTGAGTGATTTTTCCGAGAGCATTGAATAAGAAAGTAGAGTCATTGCAGCCCCCGCACTTGGTCCATCTACTTCAGTGGCATTTGCTCTTATATCAAAAATAATATCTTTGTCAGTAATTTTTGTGCTAGTTAATTTTTGAGCTATTTGAAGAGCTATGTTTCCTGTTGTTTGAGTATCTTTTCCAACTAAAGAATTTGAAACAATAAATGCAGCTCTTCCTGTCCCCGGCATTGTGTACATGAATAAATCTGCAGCCATCCCTTTATTGTCTTCGGTTACTGCAAAAATTTTTATGTTCCCGCTTTGCAAAATCGCAAGAGTGGGAGTTAGTAATAAAACTAATAAAATTAGGACAAAGAGAGTTCTTTGGAAAAATATTTGTGCCTTATTTTGTTGCATAAATACCATTGTAAAAAGTTAAATTCAGTTCATTATAATGAAGGTTTAGGTATTTATAAACTTGACTAGAAAAAGATTCAAACAAAATTAGGAAAATAAATCGAGGGCAGACCCACGCTGCTGCGAGGGCAGGAGGCAGGAAGTCAAATGCAATTAAATGCGCCACACGTTGGTGAGTACGATTTCCTGCATTGCCCAAAAACCCATACAACTTTTTTGTACAAGCTCATTTCTTTTTGAAAGCATACTTAATTTCACATAAATTTGCTTTCACCTACATTATATGTTCAACTTATATAAATACTTAACCAAAACTTTGTCACTAATCCAAATTTGTTTTTGTAAAACTTAGACAAATGTACGAAAAAAATAAATTAAAAGAAAATTTTTTGATTTAAAGTGTAGATTCTTATTAAGCAAATATTCGGAGGGTAGACCCTCCATCCAATAAATATTCGGAGGGTAGACCCTCCATCCAATAAATATTCGGAGGGTAGAGCGCAGGAACTTAATACAGATAAGAGTGCGCCACACGTTGGTGAGTACGGTTTCCTGCGTTGCCCCCAAACTTGTACAATTTCTTATACAAGCCCCATTTCATTTTGAAAGCACACTCACTTTCACATGAATTTGCTTTCATATGTACTGCTGCTTACCTTATATAAATATTTAACTAAAACTTTGTCACTAATCCAAATTTATTCTCTAAAAAATTAGACGATTGTACGGAAAAGAAGTTAAAAATTCAAGTAAATTTTTTAATTAAAAAAAATAAATTTAGTTAAAAATTAATTAGAAATTAAATTAAAAATTAGTTTTAAAATTAAAAATTTGTAAAAGTAGTTTTTCGCATAATTAAGTGCGGGTTTAACCGCACTCAAAAAGCGAATAAGCATACATTAGGTGAAAGCTTCTTGTTCAGATTATTTATCCGAATAGTGCGCCTAAACCAGCTGCTGCTTCTTCTTCTGTTTTCTTGTTTTCTTCTTCGTGTTTCTCTTCTACCGGTGCTGCGCCTGCGCTAGGAGCTGCAACTGCTGCAACTGCTGCTTTAGCTATAGCATCGTCTATGCTTATGTTCTTCAATGAAGCTATCATTGCTTTAACTTTAGTTGCTTCGAATTCAACGTGAGCTGATTTCAAAACACCTTCAACGTTTGCTTCAGTAACTTCTTGTTTGTTTGAATGAAGTAACATTGCTGCGTATATGTATTGCATACTTTCACCTCTCAAATATAATTCATTTATTGTGCCGGTACTTGTGAGTCAACTGCTTTTTGAAGAGCGCTTGCCTCTCTTTGTGCCTTAACAACTATCAATTCTGTTGATTCACTATTGAATATTTCTGCGTTCACCGCTAAGTTCATTGCTTGTTGGTGTGCTAGTACGAACTTGTTGAACAATTCTTCTTCATCCACATCAAGTGCGTCTGCTGAGTAGAACTCGTTCTCGTTCAGATCAAGTACTCCAATTATTTTCATTCCAATTTTAATTGGTTTAATATTTAATTTACCTAAAACATCAGCAACTTCTTTTTTAATTGGTTCTCCTTTCTTTGCAACTACTTTATCAGAAGCGATTGCAATTGTTGCTCCTGCAACTTTAACAACTAATCCAGCTGCTTTTAGTGTTGACAATGCTGGTCCTGGAGGAAGACCTGTGTCTCCTGCTTGAACTAAAATATCCATGTCTGCAATATCGTTTTCTTTAGCTGCAGCACTACCCTTGTTTTTCTTTACGAATGAAAACAATTCAAAAGGGTTTATTGTTGAGAATATTACAAGAACACTCTTTGAAACGTAAGCGTCTAATTTTTTTGTGTCAATTCCTGATTCAGCTAAAGCTTTTTGAACTACTCTTGTCTTTGCTACTCTTAGTTCAGCTTTTCCGTGTAATCTTTTTCTTAAAACAGAAACAATATTTGCTGGTAATTTTTCAAGAGTTGCTATAGCAATAACTTTGTGTGTCTTAGCTAATTTTGCAAGTTCTTGTCTCTTATTTGCTTTCCAAACTTTTGTGTGTGATGTCATTGTTTGTCACCTGCTTCGTTTGCTTCTTCACCAATTTTTACTGGTGCACTCATAGTCATTTTTATGTAAGCGTTCTTTATGTTTTGTTTCTTTTGTGGTAATGAATTCATTACTGCATCGTAAACTGCAAGCATGTTTTCAGCTATGTCAGCGTCCTTCATTCCTTCTCTTCCGATTAGTGAATGAACAACAGGCATGAATTTTCCTTTTTTGTTTGAAACAGTAATTTGTGTTCTTGCTTTAGCCAAAGCTTCATCGAAACTAGCAGCACTCAAAATTGGTTTAGGCATTTTTCCTTTAGGAGCCAATTGTTGACCCATAAATTTTGCAACTGTAAGCATTGTTGGTCCTTCAGCAAATAAAGCATCGAAACTCATTAATTCTGCAAATTTAACTTTGTCTTTAGCCAGTGATTCTATTTCTTTGTCCATTATTACTTTGTCAACTTTTCCTTTAACAGAATCAGCTAATTCATCAGTCTTAGCAAAAACAGCAACTTTTCCAGATCCTTTTCCAGTTGGAACAGGTAAAACAACTTTAACATTAACTTGGTTAACAGTCTTCTTCATATCAAGACCGGTAAAATTAATCATTAATTCTACTGATTGAGTAAATTTTCTTTTTGGTGCAATTTCGTGCAATTTCTTAAGTGCATTCAATGCTTGATCTTTTCTCATACTAAACACCTTCCACCGAAGTGGTATCGTCAGACAACGTCTAACAGCGGCCTAATAAAATTAGGCTTTATTATAAGTAAAAAACACACTGAAAGGTTTATAAAGCTTAAGCCCGAGCCCTCTAAAAAACAATAAAAAAAGTAAAAAACGGAGTAAAAAAAATACTATTAACAAAAAAATAACTTTGGAAAATAAACAAAAAAAATAAATTACAAAAGAGATTAATAAAAAAAATTAAAAAAAAAGAAAAATGAAACACTAAACTATTCTTTTATATCAAAAGCATTGCTTTTGATAGAAGTAAAACTCATTCGAGTTTTACTGAAGTTCAGCGTCCCATTTACCAGCGTTAACTGCTTTTTGTGCATCTCGTGCTTTCATTCCTTCAATAGTTACTCCCATTGAGTCGCATGAGCCGATTACTTCTTTAGCACATTTCTTCATTGTTGTTGCGTTCAATTTGTCATATTTTGTTTTAGCAATCAAAACAACTTGTTTGATTGTCAAGTTACCCATTACATCTGTCTTTGGGTTAGCTGCTCCTTTAGCTGCTTTTGATTCTTTTTTAATCAAAGCACTAATTGGAGGTAATCCAACTTCAATGTCAAATGATTTGTCTTTGTTAATTTTTATTGTTACTGGAACTTTCATTCCTGATAAAGCAGCTGTTTTTTCATTTATTTTTGCAACTACTTCTCCTATATTTACTCCAGTTGGTCCTAGAGCTGGCCCTAGTGGAGCTCCTGCAGAAGCGTGTCCTGCGTCAACCATTACTTTCAATTCACCCATTTTTGTTCACCTTTGTTTTGTTTTTTGAAGCTTATCCTATTTTGCGTAACTATAAATTAGTGGTACTTAGTACCACTCAACAATCCTTCTTACCAATTTTATTGAATTACTTTAATATTCTCTGCCTTAATAGTCACAGGGATTTTTACTGCTGCTTCTAGTAATTCTACTGTTACTTCTTCTTTTGCTTGGTTTACTCTTGTAATCTTTGCTTTTTCACCTTTGAATGGACCTGAAATTATTTCTACTTTCATTCCTTCGCTTAGTGTCTTCATTAGTGGCTTTGATTCAAGTAATCCGCTTAATTCTTCAATGTTAACTGCCCCTTTAACAATTCCGCTTCCCTTAATGTGAGGAGTGTCTGTTATTCCTCTTCTTAGAGTAATTTCATTGTCAGCTTCAATTAGAATATATCCTTTTAATCCAGGAACAACTGCAATTGAGTAAATATTTAGTTCTTCTTTAGCAATTTTTGAGCTTAGTATGTCTACCACTAATTGTTCTTGCCCTACTGTTGTTCTTACCGGAAAAATCATTTAACCACCTAAATATCAATTTTAAAAAATCTTAATTTCTTCGCCCAGCTAAGTGCCGGATTATACAAATGCTCCTTTGAAACATTTAAAAACCTGCTCTTTAGGAGCAAAAACTAAAATGAAAAAACTAACTTTTTTTCAAAAAATTAAAAAAAAGTTTTTTGGAATTGTTTAGAATCCAATTCCAGTTAGTGCGAAGAATAAGTAAATAATAAATCCAATTATTCCTATTACTATTATTCCAAGTGCAACAATTATAGTCATTCTTTTGTACTCTTCAGGAGTAGGTTTTTTTGAAACCAAAAATATTCTCTTTGCATCTGCAACAAAATTTCCAACTAATTCAACAACATTCATTCGCTCACCTAATACTAAAAAGAGTAACTGAAATGTTTAAAAATAAGCCTAGACCCTTATAATTCATGGCAAGCCAAGGAGTAATAGTTTTTAAAATTGGAGGAGAAATACTTGGCACTCCTGAATTATTAACAAATGCAATAAAAGAAATTGTTGCAGTTAAAAAACGTTTTAAAAACATAAAAATTGTTCTAGTTCATGGTGCAGGGCCACAACTCGACAAAAGTTTGGCTGAAGCATCAATTCCTTTTAAAAAAATCAATGGGAAGCGAGTAACTTCCAAAGAAGGAATGAACGTTATTTGGAATGTTGTGCGTAGAGAAAGTAATGATCTTGCAGAAAGACTTATTGCTCAAGGAGTTAAAGCACAAACTCCTGATTATCCTGTTACAATACTAGCTAAAATAAAAGATAAAAAACTTGGACTAGTTGGAACTCCCATAGGAATAAATTTGGAGAGCTTAAAAAAAGTTTTTCGAGAACAGGCAATACCCATTGTTTCAATTTGTGGTTGCACAAAAAAAGGACAAATTGTAAATGTAAATGCAGATGAAGTTGCGTCCATGGTTGCAATTGGAACTAAAGCAAAATTACTTGAACTAAAAACAAATACTCCAGGAGTATTAAAAAATGGAAAAACAATTCCGAGAATTTTTGTTAAAGAAATTGCTCCTTTGATACGCAAAAAAGTTGTAGACGGAGGAATGCTCGTTAAAGTAAATGCTGCAAAAAAAGCTCTCCAAGGAGGAGTTAAACGAGTAAGAATTTCTAATGTGAAATCAAAAGGAACTACTCTTCATCTTCGCTAAATTATTAATCAATTTAATAATTAACCAAAAATAAAAAAACTAATTCAAAAAATAAATTAAGTGCCGCCAACTTGGCGACACCAAAAATTAGAACTTTTCTAAAACCTTAAGTGAATTCGATTCCTAAATCGATTTCTTCACCAGCTTTCTTTCCACCGCTTTTTCCGCCTTCAAGGTAAGGGAATCTTCCCCCAGCAATTACTACCATTGCTTGGATGTGGTTCTTTGGCATGTTCTCGTCAACCATTGCACCCCAAATTATGTGGCTTGATGCGTGGATTTTTGTTGAAACTGTTTCAACAATTAATTCAGCTTCTCTTAGTGTCATATCTGTTCCACCAGAAACATTTACTAGTGCTCTATTAGCACCTGAAATATCAACATCAAGTAAAGGCGAAGTTAATGCGTTTTCAACTGCTTCTAGCGCTCTTGCTTCTCCGCTTTCTCCTCTTGTTGATTCTCCTAGTCCAATCATTGCAGCTCCGCCTCTTGAAAGGATGGTTCTTAAATCTGCAAAGTCAAGGTTAATCAAACCTGGTTTTGTAACCATTTCTGTTATTCCTTTAACTGCGTTTGTTAGTACTTCATCAGCAACTTTGAATGCTGCGTTAATTGGTAAGTCTGGAGCGATTTCCAATATCTTATCGTTTGGTATTACAATTATTGTGTCAGTGAATTCTTGTAATCTTTCAAGTCCAACCATTGCGTTCTCCATTCTCTTTTTTCCTTCAACTGTGAATGGAAGAGTTACTACTGCAACTGTTAGTGCTTTGCATGATTTTGCAACTTCAGCAGCTACTGGAGCAGAACCTGTTCCTGTTCCTCCTCCAAGTCCGCATGTAATAAAAACTAAGTCAGCACTTTTTAGTACTTCAGTTATTTCTTCAAGACTCTCTCTTGCAGCACCTTCTCCAATTGATGGATCGCTTCCTGCTCCAAGTCCTCTAGTTAATTTTCTTCCAATAAGAATTTTTTTATTTGAATTAGTAGTCAATAAATCTTGAGCATCAGTGTTGAGTGCTAGTGTGGTTGCTCCTTCTATTCCTACTTCTGCCATTCTTTCAATAGTGTTGCATCCGCCTCCACCACAACCAATAACCATAATTTTTGCTTTATTGTGTTCAAGCATTTCAAGTAAATCATTATCAGAGTGAGTAGGACTTTTTTTCTTTGATTTGTCATGTTTGTCTTGTTTCTTTACTTCGTTAGGAACAATCTTTGGTTTAACCATTCCTCTTTGAGGAACGACTGTTTTGTTCTTCATTTCTGCCTGTGCTCTTAAAATAGCGCTTCTAACTATGTGATCCATCAAATCCACCAATCCTTAAAAATAACAATTACATTAATTGCTCCAATAAGTGTTTTAAAAGCTTTTGTGGAGAGCAAAAATAAAAAATGCTTCAAAAGTTACTATAAAGTCAGAGTCTAATTAAAATATTTTGAAGATTTTTAGTAAAAAATTAGAGAACTAAATCAATTTTAGTTAAATTTTCACATGTTAATGAAAATAATTAGGTTAAACATGAAAGAAACTAAGCCGCAAAGGAAAAAAAATAATCCTACTAAAAACAATTTTTTGTTATCATTATTAAAATTAGTGAAACAATCCACTATTAAAAAAACTAGTAACAAAACTGAGAGAATTAAAATCATCATACTGTTAAAAGAAGCGATTTCTGAGTCCCCTCCGACAGAAATTAATACTTGAATACTCCCTATTGGAGCAATTATCCCAAGTACTCCAAAAAGTATTGTTAGTAATCCTCTTCCCACTTTATTCATCAAATCACTTGCAGTACTAATGCAAAAACAACTATATAAACATAACCGCCAAAGGGGGTGAACTGAAAGTAATTAGAAAAAAAGAAAAGCGTTTTTGACCTTATTGAAAAAGTATTAATACTAGAAAAACCTTCTTTTCGAGATGGATATTGTAAAACAAACAGTTCGTGACATCAAATCACTTAAAATTCAAGGTGCAAGTAATGTTCGAAAAAAATCTGTAGAGGCACTTGTTAGTGCTACAATTAAAAGTAAAGCAAAAAACGAAACTGAAATCAGAAAAGAGTTTTTGAAGAATGCAAAAGAATTATTTTATGCTCGACCCACTGAACCTGAACTTAGAACTGCCCTTAGAATTATTAAACAAAGTATTTCCCAAAAAGAACTCAGCGTGGATGAAATAAAAAATAGAATACAAAAGAAAGCAGAGAATTATGCGAAAGATAGAAAAGATTCTTTAGAAAAAATTGCAAAATATGGTTCTGAATTAATTCAACCAAATTCAACTATTCTAACTCATTGTCATTCAAGTTCGGTAGTGAATATGCTTATTCGCGCTAAGAAAAAAATTAACATGGTTTATTGTTGCGAAGCTCGACCACTCTACCAAGGAAGAATAACGGTTAGTGAATTAACTAAAGCGGGAGTTAATGCCACTTTAATTGTAGATAATGCAGCTTCTATTGTAATGAAGAAGTGTAATTATTTTTTTACAGGAACCGATGCTTTTTTGGCTGATGGGGATGTAATAAATAAAATTGGAACAAACCAACTTAGCATTGCTTGTAAGAAATATGATGTAAAGCACTATGCAGTTACCTCTACTCACAAATTCGAACCAGCTAGTTTTTTTGGAAAAAGCGAACCAATAGAACAACGCTCAATTGATGAAGTTTGGGAAAAGAAAGCACGAGGAAAAGTAAAAATCCTTAACTCTGCTTTTGATAGAACAGATTCTTCCCAAATTGAAGGAATTATTTGCGAACTAGGAGT
Organism: archaeon; assembly: GCA_041659525.1. Taxonomy (GTDB): domain Archaea; phylum Iainarchaeota; class Iainarchaeia; order Iainarchaeales; family JAAZKV01; genus JAAZKV01. Next base: position 33,669 of record JBAZYC010000001.1, read on the forward strand.
ATTCTCCCCGCAATCACTCGCTAGTGAACTTTATAAAAAATTCCAACTGGATAAACACCATGAGGAGTTTTTAAAATTCTGATGAATCTTAAAAACTCTAGAGAGTTTTTGAAATTCTGAGGGGTATTAAAAACCCCAGGGAGTTTTTAAAGTTTTAAAAACCCTAGAGAGTTCTTGAAGTTTTAAAAAGTAATAAAAATTGATTTGAAGTTAAAATTTGTAGTTGATTACATGAGTCTTACTATTGAAGAAAAAATTGCACTGGTTTCTAGAAATACTCAAGAGATAGTTACGCTTGAAGAATTAAAAAAACTAATTCAAACAAAAAAGCAACCGGTTGTTTACATTGGAACTGCAGTAACTGGAAGGCCTCATATTGGGTACCTTGTTTGGGGAAAAAAAGTAGCGGATTTTTTACAAGCTGGATTTAAAGTAAAAATATTACTTGCTGATGTACACGGAGCTTTGGATAATTGTCCTTGGGATTTACTAGAAAAGAGATATGAATATTATAGTATTGTAATTAAAGAAATGCTAAAAAGTGCAGGAGCAGATATTACTAATTTAGAAATTGTTAAAGGATCGGATTTTCAATTAAAAAAAGATTACTTACTGGATGTACTAAAATTATCTACTTTTACAACAGTTCACGATTCAATGAAAGCAGCTAGTGATGTAGTAAAGTTTGGTGACAATCCAAAACTATCAGGATTAATTTACCCTATAATGCAAGCACTTGATGAACAATACTTAGGAGTAGATATTCAGTACGGCGGAGTAGATCAAAGAAAAATAATGATGTTTGCAAGAGAAAACTTAGAAAAAGTGGGTTACAAACCAAGAATAGAACTAATGACTCCTCTTGTTCCTGCTTTAAGCGCAAGCGGAAAAATGTCTGCTTCTGACCCTAGCTCAAAAATTGATTTAATTGAAAAAACTGCTGATATTAAAGCAAAATTAAACAAAGCTTTTTGTCCTGAAAAAGAAATCGAAGGAAACGGAGTAATGGCTTTCATGAAGTATGTTGTAATGGTAATTAAGCAGGATAAGAAAGAAAAATTAATTATTAAGAGACCTGAAAAGTTTGGCGGAAATTTAGAACTTGCTACTTATGAAGAACTTGCTAAGGTATATGCTGAAGGAAAACTTCACCCAATGGATCTAAAGAACGCAATGAGTGAAGAAGTAGAAAAACTACTTGCTCCAATAAGGAAAGCTTTTGAAGGAAAAGAAAAACTAATTGCAGAAGCTTACCCGCAAAAGTAAAAAAATCTAAAAAAGTAATTTAATTTATAAATAATAAAATCCCTAACTTAAATAAAGCGCTAATTATTGGACACTATTAAACCTAACTTCCAGCCAAAGTCAATGCAATAGGTTAAATACTAAAAATTCGTATAGTACTTTATGCAAAATAGAAATCTTATGAAAGGGTTCAAATTAAAGCTGCTAAAAAATTCCTCAAAAAGAAAACGCACTCTTGAAGAAATTAGAGGGGGCCTTAAAGGAATAAAACATATGGGGACTTTGATAAACCCTAATATGACTCTTGTTGCTTACAAGGGAATTGGAGAAGCAATTATTAACAGAAAAAGAGTGACTAAAGAATTACAAACTAAACTAAAAAAACAAAGACAAAAAATTAAATAGTACTAAACCCCATTTATAGTTATGCCAATTAGAAAAATTATAAGATTTCTAAAAGTAGAAAAAGAAAGACACTCCCCAATTAGAAGTCACCATCTCAAAGAAATTAAACAAAATTTAGAAAGAATAAAAGAATTGAAAACTGATTTAGCGCGAACTAATCTTAGTTCAAGTGGACGTCAAAGTCTTACAAAAACAATTCTTGAACAAAATACAAAAATAAGAGAACTGCAAATTAAATTAAGAAAGAAAAGAGCTGCTCAGCTTAAAACAAAAACACTTATATACCACTAAACCCTATTTCTTGTTAAAGAAAATTTGTTGGTGAACAAAAAAAAATGACTAATGATAGTTATATTCAAGACCTAAAAGTAAAGAGTTTTCCAATTACTGCAGGAAAACACATTGCTGTACTAAATCAAGTTGATGCAAAAGAACTTGGATTATTAGCTGGGGATAGAGTAGAATTGTTAAATAAAAAAAATGGAAAAAAATGCGTTGCTTTTGTTGACATTACCCAAAAATCTGTTAAAGAAAATTACTTGGGTTTATTTGAAGAAGTTTTAGAGGAACTAAATGTAAAAAGCGGTAGCTTGGTTACGACTAGAGCTACTGATCCACTAAAGAGTCTTGATTTTATTAAAAGAAAAATGATGGGTGAAAAGTTATCAAGAGCAGAAATAATTGAGATAGTGAAAGATATTGCAGAAGAAAGACTAAGTGATATTGAAGCAACTGCTTTCATTAGCGCAGTTTATATGAAAGGGCTTGACATGGATGAAACCATCTCAATGACTAAAGCTCTAATTGATGGGGGAAACAAATTTTCTTTTTCAAAAGGACCAATTGTAGATAAACACAGTGTGGGCGGAACTAATGGAAGAGCAACAATGATTATTGTTCCAATAATTGCAGCTTCTGGACTATACATGCCAAAAACTTCTTCAAGAAGTATTACTAGTGCAGCAGGAACTGCTGATTCAATGGAAGTACTGGCAAATGTTAGTTTAAACATGAATCAAATAAAAGAAATAACTGAGAAATGTGGAGGTGTAATTGCTTGGGGTGGAGCGGTTGACCTTGCACCTGCCGATGATAAAATAATTAGAATAGAACACCCGCTTTCGCTTGATCCCGAAGGACAGGTAATTGCTTCTGTTTTAGCAAAAAAAGCTAGTGTAGGAAGTAAATTTGTTGTAATTGATTTACCAGTTGGAAAATATGTAAAAATTAAAGATAAAACCCAAGCAATAAGAATGGCTAAGAAATTTGTTCAAGTTGGAAAAGAAGTTGGAATGAGAGTAGAAGCAGTTATTACTAATGGAGAAGAACCATGCGGACTTGCATTTGGTTCTGCACTTGAAGCAAAATATGCGCTTGAAGTACTTGAAGGAAAAAGATTTGATAACCTTGCACAAAAATCTTGCGAACTTGCAGGAGTATTACTTGAGATGGTCGGAAAAACAAAGCAAGGAAAAGGATACGCAATGGCTCAACAAATACTTGAAAGTGGAAAGGCCCTAAAGAAAATGAAAGAAATAATTAAAGCCCAAGGGGGAAAAATTGATTCAAGCGAAAAAGTACCTATGGCTCCTTACAAAGTAGAATTCAAATCAGGGAGTGAAGGAATACTTGAAGAAGTAAATATAAAAATTCTTACAAAAATTGCTAGATACTCAGGTTGCCCTTCTAATCAAACTGCAGGAATAATGATTCACAAACTCGCTGGAGATAAAGTTAGCGATGGTGAATCACTAATGACTATTTACGCTGAGAACAAAGAGAAACTAAAATTGGCTGAAAACTACGCACTAAAAAATATTCCATTCACATTCAAGAGAATAATTTTGAGAACTATTAAATGAGGTTAGTGAGAAACTTGGCAGAAACTAAAATTGTCAAAATGAAATCCAATTACGCAAAAAAACTTAGAGACATCTGGATAAAACAAGGAGTAATAGAATACACCCTTCAAACAAAAAAGCTTACTGTTAAAGATACTTTAAAAAAATTAATTAATAACCAAGGAAAAACTTTTGTTGCAATAATTAACAACATTCCTGTTGGTTGTGTGGCAATAAGATTTTTTAATGGACGAAGAAATCACACAGCTGAAATAGTTATTTTTGTTGACCCTACTCAACAAAGCACTGGGATTGGAACTAAATTAATAAAAACAGCCCTAAAAACAATTAAAGAAAAAAAACTTAAACGATTGGAACTTGAAGTAAATGCAGATAACAAAAAAGCTATTGGTTTATACAAAAAATTTGGGTTTAAAATAGAGGGTAAAAAAAGAAAAGCGGTTCAAAGAGGAACTAAACTAGTTGACAACTATATAATGGCAAGAATATTTAATTAAAAAACAGAATTTGATTAAAAAATAGAATTTAATTAAAAGATTAATTTACTTTTTAGGTTTTATTTTTTAGATTTAACTTTCTTTTCTTTAACTTCTTTAGACTCTTTAGAATCTTTCCCTGCTTTTGCTTTCTTATCTTTTTTAGCAGGAGCTGAATTAAAATAATTAAACACACTCAAAAACTCTTCAGGAGAGAGTAAGTAAACTTTCTTTTGAGCTAAATCTAAGTGAGCAATTTTTTCTTCAAAATCTTTTTCCTTCCAATTAAATTTTGGACCTAAGAAATTAAATGATTGGCGAAGAGATTTTTGCAAATCCTTGTTCTTGTGTCTAAATAATTCTCTAATAAAGAAGTAAAATTCTTTAGAGTTGTTTTTCACATTAAAATCTAGTTGAACAACTGTACTTAGGCAACTTGGAACTGGAAAAAAACTTTGTTGCTCAATTGTATTTTCAATAATTTCTAATTTTGAATTCAAATTAATTAAAACAGTTAAAGCAACATACTCTGTTAGCCCTTCAAATGCAAGGAGTTTTTCTACAAATCCTTTGTCTAAAACCAAAATTACTTTGCTTAGTCCTTTTGCTAAACCAATTTTTGCGAGTAAATCAGAAGAAATATGATAAGGAGGAAGAGAAACAATTTTATTTACTTTTAGTGCTTCAAAATCTTGGTCAAGAATACTTCCTTCAATTAGAGTTAGTACCCCACTTGAAATTTCTTCAACAAATTTTTCTCTTAAAATATTAAGCATTAATTCATCAGGTTCAACTGCAATTACTTTTGCTCCAACTTTCTTTGCACGTTCAACTAATTTTTGAGTAAGAAATCCAGTTCCAGGCCCTATTTCTAAAACAACATCCCCACTCGCCATTTTTGAAGAATTAATTAAATAAACAAGTAGAGCTTCATTTATGCAATAGAATTGAGAAAGTTTCTTCTCGGGACGAAAATGGTACTTTAACATTAAATTTTGGAGTTCTTCAAATAGTGACATCAAATCAACTCAAAAAAACAACTAAAAAAATAAATTAAAAAAAATAAAAATTAAAAAAAGAAAATAAAAAATTGGATTTAGAATCTTCTTTGCCCGAATTGTTGTGGTCTTGGTTCTGCTGGAGGTCTAACAAACAAGTAGTGTTTGTCTTCAGGCCCTTCAAGTTCTTCAACTATTCTTTTCACAATTGATTTAACTGGTTCGGGAGTCCCTTTTATTCTTAGAGGAACTTCTTCTAAAGAAGCAAATGGCTTTTTGTCTCTTTCATCCAAAATTGCAAGCATGTGTTTCTTACCCATTCCTGGTAATAGTTCTAATTGGTGTCTTCTTAGTGAAATTGCTCTTGAAGTATTATAGAAAGCAAGGAATTTATCTTTCTTTGATTCAACTATTTTGGTAATAACTTCTTCTAATTCTGAAAGAGAATTTGAAGATAAGTCTTTGTAAGAAATTCTTCCTTTAACAAGTTCAACTTTGGGCCGAGCTTCTTTACCAACATAAACCTCTTCCCCAACTGTCATATAAGTACCCATTTTTGGAACTAACTCTAGTAATGTAAAGAAATCTTTTCCAACTGCTTGTGCAAGCGGTTCAGCCTTGGCAGAAGAAGATTTACCAGTAGGCATGTAATCTAAAATAAATGCGTTTTCTTCAGCTGTCATTTCAATCCCTCCAAACCATTTTTATCATTTATAATTATAATAATTATTCAGCTTTCTCCTTAAAATCATTTCTTTCAAAGAAAAGAGCTCGAAAATAAAAGTTATTCGAGTTTCTCTTCGAACTTCTTTGTGAGTTCGATTACTGCATTTAGTTCATCCTCAGCGGGAGCAACTCCTTTAGGCAGCATTAACTGCAATTGCTCTACCCTTGTAGGAATCAAATTAGCTATTTCGAATCTAAGTAATTCATTTTCTTTTAAAAAAGCAATTTCGCTTAAACCTTCAAGCAAATCTTTTGTTTGCTTTTCAGTTAGTTTACCAAATTTTTCAACGAATTTGAAAGTTAAGTCTTGTTCGTAATTGAGTTCCTTGTCTGTTTTTCTTCCCTTAAGAACCTCTTTTACTTCGTACAAAGCAACTGGTTTCATTGATACAACTTTGCTTTCCATAATAACACCGCTTTACTTAATTCAATTTCATTTACTTTAATTTCTTAATGTGTACAGGAGTAGTCACTACTTGTAGTGCCTGATTTCCTTGTAACACATCAATAATGTAAGCTTCTCCTCTTGTTCCACTAATAGTTCCTGTTAAACCGTGGAAACTCTTGTGAGGCAAACCTGAATGGTAAGATGCGTCAATAACTATTTGTACTTTTTCTCCCATTTCGAAAGATTGCATTATATCGTTAACACTAACTTTAGGGTCGTATTTTCTAAACTTACTTCGTGTCTTCCCTCTTTTACCTGGCTTTCGTGGATGTCCTGTCTGCTTCAAATTAACTCACCATCTTTAGTAGAATAACAAAATCTGGTTGAGAAAGCTTTAAAAACACACACTTGGAGCCCGCAAAAATTAACACTAATAATCAAACTTTTTTTCATAATCCAAACCTTACTAGCAAAAAAAGTTTTTTAAAATTAAATAAACTAAAAACCCTCAAAAAATCAAACCCACTTAATCATGGACAATTTTAGCCCTTTATAAATACCCCCTTTATAAACCTTTTCTTATTTAAGTTATGGTAATAAAGCCCTTTAAAAAAGGGTAAAAAAAGGAACGGGGTTATTGATGAAATACACTATTGTTAATATGGTTGCAGCTGCTTCTTTGGATCAGAATTTGGATCTCTACTCTTTGGCTGTAGGAATACCTAATATCGAATACGAACCGGAACAATTTCCCGGGGCTATACTAAAAATTAAGGAACCTAAAGTTTCAATGCTTTTATTCAAAAACGGAAAAGTTATTTGCTCAGGAGCTAACTCTGAAGAGCAAATAGAACAAGGAATCAGAAAAGCTAACAAAATGATTCATGATGTTCAAAAAGAAGTTAAGATTAAACGAAACGTTGAATTCGAAATAGTTAATTTCGTTGCTACAGCTTCACTTGACATTAACCTTGATTTGTTTGATGTTGCAATGAACCTTGATAACGTTGAATACGAACCCGAACAATTCCCCGGTGCAATCCTTAGAATGGATGAACCAAAACTAACTTTCTTGTTATTCAAAAATGGTAAAATGATTTGCGCAGGAGCAAAGAAAGAAGCTCACCTAAAACAAGGATTAAAGCTTGTTGAAGAAATGGTTAAGAAAAGAATGAAGAAGAGCAAGAAAAAATTAGAGTAAATAATTTAAAAAAAATAAAAAAACAGCTAGTTTCTAATTAAATTGGGCGAAGAAATCGCCCAATTATTTTTACCAACCCTTTTTTCGAGAGGGTTTTAGGTAAGCTTTATAAACCTTGCATGATGCAAAATATATGAGGCGGCCAGACCGCGATGGTAACACCCGGACCCATTCCGAACCCGGAAGTTAAGACTCGCAAGGATTGGCATTTAGCCCTGCACCATGTGTGGAGCTTGTCAGGCGCTGCCTCACTCTTTGTACACCCTAAAGGGTGTGTTTATTCTTTATCATGAGTTAGCTATGGATTCTAAACTTAGCTTTTGGACCAATAGCAAGTATTTTGAAGGAGAATGAAGTAAGAATTAACAAAAGACTTAGGTGATTTGTTGAAGATAATGGATTTTTTTAGACCAAGTTGGAAGAAGTTCTATTGGTTACTTTTAGTTTATTTAATCTCAGAAATTTATTCAACAATAATAATTGGATTAGTTCCATTTGCTTTGATGGCGAATTTTATTTCATTTGTTCTAAACCCAGCAACTTTGCTATTTGCAAAAGCTAGCGGAATGGAACAAGACCTAGTAATTCCTTTTGCAAAAACAATTGATTTGGCTTGGATGTATTTTGTTGCAACTATCCTTGCAAAAGAAATAAGTAAAGACAAAGAATAATTTGTTTAGAAAAAAATAAAAAATTAGGGAAAAGTTATTTAAACATGTTAATCTTTACTTTAGTGAGAAATCGAGGTGTATTAATGTCATCAAAAATAATTCAAGATCAAGATGCTTGCATTGGTTGCGGAGCATGTGCAGCTATTTGCCCAATAGATTGGAGTCTAAAAGGAGACAAAGCAGAACTAATAGGCGGAAAAAAAGAAGGAAAATTATTTGTTAAAATAGCAAAGGATGCTGGATGTAGTAAGGATGCGAGCAATGCTTGTCCGGTAAAATGCATTAAGGTAGAATAAATACGTTAATGCTAAATTAAAGAGTTGATTTTAACGGAAGTTGAAAAAAAAGTTACTGAAGAAGAAGTAGAACTTTCAGGGCAGCCTATTGAAGGAAAGAAAAATCTTCCAGCACTTAAACCCAAAAAGAAAAGTGAGCGAAAAAACGTTTCAAGAAAGTATTTGCGCGCAAGATGGAAACACTTTATTTCTCAAGATAACAAAGGAAATTTGCTAATTGAAGGAATTAATCTTAAAGAAATAGTAAAAAAATATTCTTCCCCTCTTTATGTAATTGTTGATGAAGAAATAAGACAAAAATGTAGAGAGTTCAAAAGAGCTTTTGATTATCCTTTATTCAGACCGCAATATGCATGTAAATGTAATTCTAATTTAGAAGTACTAAAAATTATACAAGAAGAAGGATTTGATTTTGATGCTAGTAGTGTGGGAGAAATAATTTTAGGATTACTCGCTGATTTTGGTCCTGAGCAAATAACTTTTACTAATCTCTATAAATCAAAGCAAGATATTATTTTTGCTTTAGGAGTAGGGATAAGTGCAATTACTATTGATTCACTTGAAGAACTTGATACTGCAATTTTAGCAGGAAATGAAATGAATAAAGCGGTCCCAATAATGCTTCGAATTAACCCCATGATAACTGAAGGAAAGTATACTACAAAGAAACAACAATATGGAATCCCTTTTTCTTATGCAAAAAAAGCTTTGCTGAAAATAAGCAACAATCCAATTATTAGACTTAAAGGATTCCACTTCCACGGCTCTTATTCTTACAATACAAGAAGTTACTTTTTGGCTGCAAAAAAATTAATGAAATTAGCTGTTTTTGCTAAACAAAATGGAATGCTAATCGAGATGCTTGATTTTGGAGGAGGTTTCCCTGTAGAAGCTCCTACAATTTATCGTCCAGGTAAATGCTTTAAGCCAAAAGAATTAGGGGATAGATTTGCTCCTTTTCTTAAGAGACTATGCGAGAAAAATGAAATTCCTTTACCAACACTTATTTTTGAGCCGGGAAAATTTATTGTAGCTAATTCAGGAATAGGAATAATGGAAGTGGTCAGTAATAAGAAACTTGATAAAAAAGAAATTGCTATCACAAATGGATCTTGTTACTCAATGTTCCCCGATGTTTTAATCTCTCATTGCGATTATGAAATTTTACCAGGAACCAAAATGAGAAAAAAAAGCACGCACAAATATGATATCGCTGGTTGTACTTGTGATAACATTGATGTTATTGCTACCTGCCAAAAAATGCCTAAACTAACTAAAGGAGATCTACTTGTTGTAATGGATTGCGGAGCATATAGTTTTGCACTTGGTTCGAACTTTAACAACTTAAAACTTGCCCCAATTGTAAAAATTGATAAAGAAGGTAAGACAAAACTAATCAGAAGAAGAGATCGTTATACCGAAATTTTTGGTCCAGAACTCGATGTACTAAAAGTTGCTGGAAAAAATGAGATGAAAAGATTCTATGATTTACTTAGAAAAAATTATCAAAAAACAAAAAAAGAGAAAGAGTAATTAAAAAAGAACAAAATTTAACAAAATAGATTTACAATTTCTCATAAGTCTTTTTTAGTAATAAAGCATCTGTTTCAATGTTTGGAGATTCGCAGACAATCATTCCTGCACAATCAAATTCTTTTAGTGCTTTTAGTAAATCAGTGTAATTGAAGTCTGATTCTTTTAAAACCAAGTGTTTTTGTTCTCCTTTTTCAGAGTAAGCTATTCCTGAAACGTGACAATGCATATTTTTCAAAAAACCTTTTCCAAGCATTTTTTCTGAATTTTCAAGCACACTCCTAAATTCTTCATAAGTATTATATTTTCCATTTGACCGAGCGTGTAAGTGAGAAAAATCAATGCAAGGAAGAACATTGTCTAATTGAGAGCAAAGCAATAGGAGTTCGTCAATTGAACCGAATTGTTTTCCTTTCCCAGTAGTTTCTGGGCGAATAGTTATTTTGCTTTTTTTAGAACCTAGTTCATCAGTAATTTCTTCAAAGCACTTTTTAATATTTGAGAAAGTCTTTTCAGGAGAATCTTTTAAATAAAATCCTGCATGAAAAGTCATTGAAACAGCTCCTGCTTCTTCTGCTCTTCTTGCACAAGCAACTACTCTTGAAACAGAAGCATGCATTTTTGGGCGCTCAACTGCATTAAGATTAATGTAGTAAGAACCATGGGAAGTCAAAATAACTTCGTTTTCTTGTGCAACTTTTTTTACTTCAGGGGCTTGTTCTTTTGAAATATGAACCGAATGAACAAACTCAAGCTCCATTCCACTAAGACCCAACGCATGAACCTGCTTTATCCCGTCAATAGTATTGTGATCCGCAGTAGAAAGAGGAATACCAGCAGTACCAAAAAGAAGCTTTTTGAAAGACATAACCAAAAAGAATAAAGAACTAAATAAAAAACCTCTTAAAACAAATAATTATTTTTTAGTCCAAAGTTTCTTTTAAAAAGTATTGCTTTCTGTATTAATCAGTGATTATAATTGGAAGAAACACAGCATTCTCATCATGAACACCATTCTAATCACCATACTCCTGAAAAGAAAAATTTTTTCGAAAATATTACCCAAACTATTTGGGATAATAGAGTAATAATTATTTTCTTAATCGCAATTTTTTTACTAGCGGTAGCAGTTAGATCTGATTTAATGAAGTACCCTGGAAATTATCTATTTGAGCCAGATGCTTCTTACCACGCAAGAATGATACTTGATTTGGTTAGAGACGGACAAGTACCTAACCCAGATAATTTGAATTATTACCAAGTGATTGAAGGAGTTGGAAATCAAGCTCCTTCGGTTTATTGGTACTTAAGCGCAATACTTTATGGAATAGTTGCTTTAGGCCAACCATTTAGCAAAGATTTACTTTTATTTACAGTTAAGTTCTTTCCCGCTATTTTTGGAGCACTAATCGCAATAGCAATGTACTTTTTAGCAAAACTAGTTTTTAATAGTAAAAAAGTTGCAATAGTTACTGCTTTTGTTACCGCGATAACCCCTGCTTTTGTTTATCGAACAATGAGTGGGGCGCAAGGAGATAATTCACTTGGTTTCCTTTGGATGGTGCTTGGATTTTATTTCTTTGTTAAAGCAGTAAAGACAAGAACATTAAACAAAAATGATATCATTAACGCTCTTCTTGCAGGATTAATGTTTTTAATAATGTCAATGACTTGGAGAATGTATATACTAATACCAGCAATTTTAATCCCTTACATTTTGTTCACTCTAATTTACATTGCTTGCAATACTTCAAAGAAAGAAGACTTTATGCACAACGAAGTGATTTACTTTACAGCAAAAGTTTTACTTTCATTGGGTTTATTTTCTGTTTTGTTCCTTTTAGGAGGACACGCCTTTAGTCAAGACCCAGTATTTTGGTTATTCTCAGTTGCCACTTATGCTGCTTCAATTGTTCCACTAGATGCGGAATTAATTACTATTTTACTTTTAATTGGAGGAATCGGATTTACTGCGATAGCTTATTTTATTAGTAATTTGAGCAGTGAATCAAAGAAAATCGTTTGGACTATTCTAATTATTGGATTGTATTTAAGTTTGTTTGCAATAATTGCACTATTCCTAACTCAACCAGATATAATGGTAAAAGACAGAACTACCATTAGTTCAATGGTTGGAGAAGAAAGCGTAGGAAATCAATTTTTTGGATCAAAATATAATGCTCTAATTATTTTGCCTTGGATTGGATTATTATTATTACCATTAGGCTTACTAATGCTCAAAAAAGAAAATTTACATACAAGTGTTTTGTTTTGGAGCTGGGTAATTTTAACTCTTTTCATGGCGTGGTACAAATTAAAATACACTTTTGTTTTTGGACTAGGACTTGCTGCAGGAGCGGGAATTGTAGCGTTCATGTTATTTGAAATGTTAAAGAAATTTGAATTAGATAAAGGATTAGAAGCAAAAATTTCGGTAATTGCTTTAATATTTATAATTTTACTAGGCGTGGGAGCTACTGCCAGATTTATTCCAGATTATGCTCCATTCCCTAATCAATCCCCAGGAACTATTGAGAGAATGGATTGGATTATAGCTAGTACTCCTATTGATGCTAAATTCTTTAATTGGTGGAATGAAGGACACGTTTTAGCACTAACTACTGAAAGAAGATTTTCTACTGATAACAGAAATTCTTCAGACCCCGCGAATGAAGCTTATGCTAGATTTATTATTACTAAAGATACAAATCTTGCTCATTTTATTGCTGCAAATCAAATAGGAGCAGATTATGTTTTGCTTGAAAGTGAATTAGTTGGAGCAATGCCTTCTTTTGAAGATTATAATGCAGGAAAATTAGCTTCAAGTGCTGCTAGAGGAAAATACTCTGTTGGAACTTACAATATACTTGATTGCACTGACAACAACACTGTTGTTAATTGCGGAAGTAACGCTATTCCTAAGGATCAATTCTTACAAATCTCTCCAAAATGGAAGAGCACGCCTGATGCTTTCCCTGATGGAACAAACCCAGTATTCTATTACAGAACAAATGATCAAATACTTATTTTGAATAATGCAATGAACAACACTAACTTTGCAAAAGTTTATACAAACAGTGATGAAACAAGCAAATTTTACAAAGAAGTTTACTCTAAAAACGGATACAAAGTTTATCAAGTTTTAAAGTAAAATAAGGTTTAGAAAATAGCCTAATTTTGAAAACAAAATCTGTACCAATCTGATTTAAAAACAGAAAAAACCACTTTCTAGTATGTTTGAACTAATTCCTTTGTTCATAGCTTTGGTCACGATTTTACTAATAATGCCCCCTTTCATTAAGCGAATGCATGACCAGGGTTTTTCTGGAAAAGATATGAACAAATTCAATAAACCCCAAGTTGCTGAACTTGGAGGCGTAGTTGTTTTCTTAGGATTTTCTTTAGGAATTTTTGGAGCAATTTTTATTGCAACTTATTTGAAATTATTTACAATTGAACTTAGTTTATTACTCGCTGGTTTTTGTACTATTGCAATGATTTGCTTTATTGGATTTATCGACGATATTATTGGTTGGAAGAGAGGAATAAGACAATGGCAACATGCTTTGTTTCCAATTTTAGCTGCACTACCATTAATGGCAATCGCAGCGGGACAAACCACAATGAACTTACCTTTTTTAGGAACAATTGATTTTGGAATTTATTATGCATTAATTATAATTCCAATTGGAATAACTGGTGCAAGTAATGCATTTAATATGCTTGCAGGATTTAATGGACTTGAAGCAGGACAAGGAATTATTCTTACTACTACTCTCACAATAGTAGCTCTACTTTCAGGACAAACTACTGCAGCTATTTTAGGGCTTACTATGATAGGAGCACTAATTGCTTTCTTGAAATTCAATTGGTTCCCTGCAAAAATCTTTGGAGGAGACTCGCTAACTCTAATGGTTGGAGCAAATCTTGCAATAATGAGCATTATTGGAAACATGGAAACTATAGGAGTACTCATATTTGGATTATTCTTTATCGAATTCTTTATCAAAGCAAAACACAAATTCCAATCAGAATGCTTCGGAATACCCAATAAAAAAGGAGAGTTGTCAGCTAATCCTAAGGGTGGTTCTTTGACTCAAATAATAATGAAACTAGGGAACGGAAAACTCACTGAAGACAAAGTTACCTTAACAATAATTGGAATTCAAGTATTAATCTGTATTAGTGCGCTTGCATTTTATTTAAAATTCTTATAATTCAATTCTAAATAGTGAAAACATGGATAAAATAAAAGTTGATTTTAGGCACTTCCCAAGAGAAGCAGTAAAAGAAGATAAATTCTTTCAAAATCTTTTAGTCGAAAATTTTGATATTGAAATTAGCAAAAACCCTAATTTTATTTTATTTTCTACTTTTACTGGAAAAAATACTCGCGAAATCCCAATAATCAATGAAAACGCAACCACAATTTTTTGGACAGGAGAAAATATTAGAACTGATATGAAAAAATGCAATTATGCATTTGGTTATGAATATAAAGAAGAAATTAATTCACCTAATTATATGCGTCTGCCTCTTTATGCTTATTATGGAGCCGGAGATGATTTAACTCAAACTAAGAACCCCAAGCAAATAATGAAAGAAAAAACAAAATTCTGTACCTATGCTTATTCAAAAGATGCTAAAGAGAGAGTAGAGTTTTTTAATGAACTTTCAAAATACAAAAGAATTGATGCGCCTGGGAAGTCAATGAACAATTCCTCTCCAATCCCAACCCAAAAATTCCCTTTAATTACTAAACCTATTAATGCAATTGAATCCTTTTTTGGAAAACACTATTTTTCGTCTCTTTTTTCAAGGCATTTTGGAAATTGGAGAAAGGATGTTATTGCTTACCAAAAGCAATTCAAATTCACTATAGCTTTTGAGAATTCTTCTTACCCCGGGTATACTACTGAAAAGATTTACCACCCAATGCTTGCTAACTCAATCCCAATCTATTGGGGGAATCCTGAGATTGGGCGAGAGTTCAACACTAAGAGTTTCATTAATTGGTATGATTATAATGACCCTCAGAAAGTAGTTGATAAGGTAATAGAAATTGATTCAGATGAAAAAAAATACATTAAAATGCTCCAAGAACCTTACTTTAATAAGAACAAACCAAACAAATGGTGTGGAAAAGAAAGAATTGTAAAACAATTTGAGAAAATATTTAAAACTAAAAGTCAATCAAAATAACCCTTAATCTTAATCCCTAATTTTTTTATTTTTGAATTATCACAAACTAATTCAGTAATGTCAGCCGGACGATATTTTTTTGGATCAATAGCAATTGAAATACTTTTACCCGATTCTTTAATCATCTTTTCAAGAACGCTTCTTAACAAATATCCTTTTCCCGAACCAACATTATAAATTTCACCAACTTTTCCTTTTTCAAAAATTATTTTATAAGCTTTAACTACATCCAAAACATTAGAGAAATCTTTGGTAATATCAATATTCCCTACCAACACTTCTCCACCTTCTTTTGCTTCAGCAACTTGTTTTCTAAAAGAAGGAATAACAAAAGGAAGAGGTTGATTCACTCCTGTATGGTTAAACGCCCTAACTATTATTGAATTTTTATAAGTTAAAGCAACTTTTTCTTGTTCAATTTTAGAGTTAGCATAAGGTGATAATGAATTTAATTTAGCACTTTCATTAACTGGATTTTTAACTGGTTGACCATAAACCTCGGCAGAGGAAATTAAAATTAATTTTGGAAAAACTTTCAATTTATTAAAAGAATCAATAATATTTTTTGTACCTTCAACATTTATTTTGAAGCACAACTCAGGATTTTCAAAACTCTTAGAAACAGAACTAAAACCTGCTAAATGAAAAACAACATCGGGTTTGATTGAATTAATTACTTTTTCAACTTCAAGTGGATTAGTAATATCACAAGAAAAATAACCTGCTAATTTATTTACAGTAGATTCTTTTTCTAAAGAACAACCAAAAACAGTGTAACCATTTGAAACTAGTTCTTCAACTAAATAGGGTCCGACAAAACCATTTACTCCTGTGATTAGAGCTTTAATCAAAATGACACCTTAGATTTATTTAGAGCCATTTTGTTTATTAATCGTATTCAAATCATCTAAAACCATTTCTTTTACTAAATCTTTGAACAATATTTTTGGTTTCCAGCCAAGTTCTTTCTTTGCTTTACTTGGATCCCCTATTAATAATTCAACTTCAGCAGGTCTAAAAAACACTGGATCTATTTTTACAACCACTTTTCCATTATCTTCTCTGATATATTCTTCTTCTACTCCAATTTTTCCATTACTCTTAATTGGAATTCCCACTGCTTTAAAGGATTCTTCTAAAAATTCTCTTACAGAATGAGTTTCTCCAGTAGCAATAACAAAGTCATCAGGATTTTCTTGTTGCATCATTAGCCACATTGCTTCTACAAAGTCTTTTGCATGACCCCAATCTCTTTTAGCATCTAAATTACCTAATGCCACACAATCGTTCAAACCAGCTTTAATTTTAGCAACTTCCAAAGTTATTTTCTTTGTTACAAAGTTTTCCCCTCGCCTTGGAGATTCATGATTAAACAAAATTCCATTACAAGCAAACATATTGTAACTTTCTCTATAATTTTTTGTTATCCAATATCCATAAATTTTTGCACAACCATAAGGACTTCTTGGATAAAAGGGAGTAGTTTCTTTTTGAGGAATTTCTTGTACTTTTCCAAAGAGTTCAGAAGTAGAGGCTTGGTAAAATTTAACTTTTTTTCCTGTTTCTTCTTGAAGCATTCTAATTCCTTCAAGTAATCTTAGTACTCCCACTCCATCAACATCAGCAGTGTATTCAGGAATATCAAAACTAATTCTAACATGGGATTGAGCAGCTAAATTATACACTTCATCTGGTTTTGTTTGGTACAAAATGTGAATCAAAGAAGAGGAATCACTCAAATCCCCATAAAGCATTTTAAAATTCTTATTATCCCTTAAATGCTCAATCCTCAATCTATTATAAGAAGAAGATCTTCTAACAAGGCCATAAACAAAGTAACCTTTTTCTAAAAGAAGTTCAGCTAAATAAGAACCATCCTGACCAGTTACCCCTGTAATCAAAGCTACTTTCAAACAAATCACCCTAACATTTACTAAAATATATCTTAATTAAATGCCTTTTAAATGAAGTTGGTACAAACCAATACGCCAAACTAAAATCTTGAAAATGCACTAAATCAGGACAACACAATTCCAAATTGATACCAAATCAATTAAAAACACTAAAAACTAATTAGTTATTATGAAAATTTGTATTGCAGCAAGCGCTGGAGGACACTTAGTAGAAGCACTTCAACTAAAAGAAGTTTGGAAAGGTAAAGAGCACTTCTTTATTTCCGATAAAAGAATAAATGCTATTGACCTAAATAAAAAAGAAAAAGTGTATTTTATTACTCCTGCTAGAAGAAAATTAACAAAACTAATTATTAGTTTTAATGAAACCAGAAAAATCTTCTCAAAAGAGAACCCTGCCATAATTATTTCTACAGGAGCAGAAGTAGGTTTCCCTGCAATGTTGCTTGGAGCACTAAGTGGAAAAAAGGTTATTTACATTGAGAGCATTGCAAGAATTAATTCCCCTAGCCTTACAGGAAGACTAATTTACCCATTCATTAGTGATTTTTATGTTCAGTGGCCCCAAGGTAGAAGGTTTTTTCCAAAAGCAAAATACGTTGGAGCAGTGGTTTAAATGAGCACAAAAATATTTTCTATAATTGGGAGCACTTATCCTCTTGATAGATTGACAAAGGAATTAGACTTGCTCGCGGAAGATAAAAAATACAAAATAATAGCTCAAATAGGAGAATCAAGCTATTTACCAAAAAATATAACTTACAAAAAGTTTTTTGATTCAGAAGAAATAAAACAAAAAATGAAATGGGCTGATGTTATTGTTTCCCATGCAGGGGCTGGAAGTATAATTGATTTACTAACCGCTAATAAAAAATTTGTTTTGTTCCCAAGATTAAAAAAATTTGGCGAAGCAGTTGATGATCACCAAATTGAACTATGTAAAGCTTTTGGAAAAAAATATGGAATAAAATACACTGAGAATGAAAAGGAACTAATCGAATTATTAAAAGAAACAACAAAACCAAAAATTAAAAAAGACAGTAAATTAGTTAATGAAATAAAAAAACTTGTTTAAGTAATTGACTAAATTCAATTTTAACTAAATTAACCAATAATATTTTATTAGCCTTTGTGAATTTTTAATCCTAATTTATTTAAAATAATTTTAGCGGCCCTAAATGTTTTGTGCTTTGCTACTAAAAGACTATAAGAAACAACCCCAAAATTCTTTTTCACAATAGCTTCAGTTTCTTTATAAGAAATAACCCCAGAACTTACTCCCCCCATTTGCATTACAGCCATTACTTGATTAATTTTCTTGCTTTTTGCACCATTAATAATAATATTGCAAAAAAAGTCAAAATCACAAGAGGAACGATAAATCAAATTGAATGGAAACTTTTCAAGTAATTTTCTTCTAACAAAAGAGCCTTGGTGAGGAGGCATATTTCCTTTTTTTAGTTCACTAATTGAAGCATTTCTGCTCACTCTAACTAATTTGTTTTCATTAGGATAAAAGAACTCTACATCCCCAAAAACAAAGTCTATTTTATCATCAAAAGCAGATACTACATTTTCAACTACTTTATTGTTCTTGAATACATCATCAGCATTGAGAAAATAAACAACGTTACCAGTGCAATTTCTAACCCCTTTATTCATTGCATCATAAAGCCCTTTGTCTTTCTCACAAATCACTTTTGCAATTTCTTTTTTGTATTTATCAACAATTTCAATAGTGTTATCAGAGGATTTTCCATCAACAATAATATATTCAATATTTTTATAGGATTGAAAAAGAACTGATTTTATTGTTTCTTCAATAGTTTTTGAAGCGTTGAAAGAAACAGTAATAATTGAAACTTTTAGATTTGAATTCATAAAATCACTCCTAAATTGTACCTTGTGACTTATTGTTTTTTAGTTATGCTGGAGATTACTTTTGTTTTTAGCGGTTTCCACCAAGCAGAATTTGATTTGTACCAATTAATAGTTTCAACTAATCCTTGTTCAAACGTGTGTTTAGGCAACCAACCTAATTCAGAATTAATTTTTGAAAAGTCTATTGCATACCTAAAATCATGCCCTTTTCTGTCAGCAACATACTCAATCATTTCTTCACCAAAACCAAATTCTCTCAAAATCTGTTTTGTCAAATCAATATTTTTTATTTCCGCATTCCCTCCAACACAGTAAGTTTCACCAGATTTGCCTTTGGATAAAATCAAATCAATCGCATCAACATGATCTTCAACATATATCCAATCTCTAATATTTTGTCCACTCCCATAAACAGGCACTTTCTTTTTTTCAATCAAGTTAGTAATAAACAAAGGGAGTAACTTCTCAGGAAATTGATAAGGCCCATAATTATTTGAGCAATTAGAAATAGTCGTATTTAGTCCATAAGTGTGATTATACGCTCTTACTAAGTGATCTGAACCTGCTTTTGAAGCAGAATAGGGAGATCTTGGATCATAAGGGGTTTTTTCAGAAAATTTTCCTGTTTTTCCAAGTTGTCCAAATACTTCATCAGTAGAAATATGATGGAAGCGTTTAACATTATTCTTCACTGAGGCTTCAAGGAGTATTTGTGTCCCAAGAACATTTGTTTTTACAAATTCATCTGCAAAGAAAATACTTCTATCAACATGACTTTCAGCAGCAAAGTGAACAACATAATCAATATTTTTCATTAAGTCAAAAACAAGTTCTTTATCGCAAATATCTCCTTTTACAAAAGTATATCTTTTATTTGCCTTAATAGAAACTAAATTCTCTTCATTGCCTGCATAAGTCAATTTGTCTAAGTTAATTATTTCCCAATCTGGATGAACTTTAATCATCTTTAGGATAAAGTTTGATCCTATAAATCCGCATCCGCCAGTAACAAGTACTCTCATAAATATTCACCCGTGTTTTTAGTTTCTCATCTTAGACTAATCTTTAATTATCCCTAGCAAATATTTTCCATATTCACTATTTTTTATTCCTAATGCAATTTTTTCAAGTTCTTTTTTTGAAATAAATCCTTGGTTATACGCAATTTCTTCAACACACCCCAACTTTAGTCCTTGTCTTGTTTCCATTATTCTAACGTACTCAGACGCTTCTGCAAGAGACTTTGGAGTGCCTGTATCAAGCCAAGCAAACCCTCTTCCTAAAAGTTCTACATTTAATTTACCATTATTCAAGTATTCTTTATTCAAATCAGTTATTTCTGTTTCCCCCCTTGGAGAAGCTTTCAAATTTTTGGCAATACCCACTACTGAATTGTCATAAAAATAAAGCCCAGTTACCGCATAATTTGATTTTGGTTCTTTTGGTTTTTCTTCTAAACTAATAACTTTTTTGTTTTTATCAAATTCAACTACCCCAAAACGTTCAGGATCACTTACATAGTACCCGAAAATAGTTGCACCTTTATTATCTCTCGCTCTTTTTAACATTTCAATAAATCCTTCTCCAAAAAACAAATTATCCCCTAAAATCAAGCATACTTTATCATTTCCAATAAATTTTTCGCCAATACTAAAAGCCTGGGGAATTCCTTTTGGCTCTTTTTGAACAGCATATTCTAAATTAATTCCAAGCATTTGCCCATTTCCAAAAAGATTTTTGAATGAATCAATATCTTTTGGAGTTGAAATAATTAAAATATCTTTAATCCCTGCAAGTAATAGAACTGATAGAGGATAGTAAATCATGGGTTTATCATAAATAGGAAGCAATTGTTTGCAGCAAATTTGAGTTAATGGATAAAGTCTTGTTCCTGCCCCGCCCGCTAAAATTATTCCTTTCATTTAAATCACCATCCCTATTTGAATTTGTTCATTATTTCAATTACTCTCAAAATTTCTTCTTTTTTATGGAAAAAAGAAATTGGCAAACTTAAAGTTGTACTATGAATCTCTTCTGAAATAGGACATTTTTCTTCCCCAATAATATTTTTCATTGCATTTTGTTTGTTTGGAGAAACAGGATAATGAATTTCTGTTTTCACCCCATTTTTCAATAAATATTCCCTTAGTTCATCACGTTTTTTGTGTCTTACATTAAATATATGATAAACATCAAAAAAATCTTTTTGAATAACCGGTTTTACAAAAGAAGCATTTAACCCTTCAAGATAAAGTTTTGCTAATTCTCTTTTGTGAGAAGTAATCTCATCTAAATGCTTTAGTTTTACAAGAAGAAGAGCTGCTTGGACTTCGTCAAGTCTAGAATTACAGCCTATTAATTCATTATAATATTTAACTTTTGAACCATAATTTCGAAGCATCTTTGCTCGCTCTGCAAGTTCTGAATCATTAGTGGTTATTGCTCCACCTTCACCAAGTGCTCCAAGATTTTTTGTTGGATAAAAACTAAATGCATTAATATGTCCAAAGCTTCCTGCTTTCTTTTTATTTTGCATTGCTCCATGAGCCTGGGCACAATCCTCAATAACTTTCAAATCATATTTCTTAGCAATCTCCATTATTTGTTCCATATCGCATAATTTTCCATATAAATGAACAGGCATTATTGCAACAGTTTTTTTAGTGATTTTTGCTTCAATTTTTTTAGGATCAATATTGTAAGTATTAATATCAGGTTCAACAAGTACTGGTTTAAGATTAGCATTTAGAATTGAAAGAATCGTAGCAATATAAGTATTTGAAGGAACTATTACTTCCCTTCCTTCAGGCAAATCAAGTGCTTTTAGAGAAAGAGTTAATGCATCGAGTCCTGATGCTACTCCTACACAATATTTTGTTCCACAATAATTTGCAAATTCTTTTTCAAAATCAGAAACTGATTGCCCAAGAACATATCTATCGCTTTCCAAGAAATTTGCAAATGCTTCTTTGTAGTCCTTAAAAAAAGGGGCGTTAGATTTTGAAAGGTTTTCATAGTCAATCATGAATATCCCTCAGAAACATAATCTTCTTTATCATAATTTGTTGAAGCTAAACACAATAATACAGCGCCCTTACTAAATTTTTCCATCCTATGCCAATCTTGAGGGGCTAGAATTAAACACTTTTCAGGAGAATCAAGAACAAAAAGTTCTTTCTTTGAACCATTATCAACAAAAACAGAGCACTTTCCAACTACTGAAATAAGAGCTTGCCAAGTTTTTTTGTGCCTGTGCTCTCCACGAGTTCCTTTAACTGAATAAAGATAAAAAACTCTTTTTATTTCAAAAGGAAGAACACTATCAATTACAGTTAGTGCTCCGCGAGAATCCGAAACAGATTTGAGATTAATTAATTCAGCCAAAAAGTTCACCTAAAATAATCAATATTATAATTGTTAAATTCATTAAACACTGCTCTTCTAATATTAAGAATTAAGGTCTTTAAGCTGGTTTTTGGTACAATTTTACCTGAAAAAACACGCTTATCTACTAAAATTAATTCTTTTCTAACTGAAAGCAATTCTCTAACATAAGGCAAGTAAATATTTGAAAGAAATTCTTTTGGAAGAAAATAAGGGCACAAATCAAGTTTGCCATTTGAAAAAATTTTTAGAGAATGAAAATGAAAGAAAACTAAGTTAAATTCTTTGTTTGAAGAAGATTCAATCAAATGATTATCCTCTACAAATTTGTATTGTTGCATATTCCAAGGCGCTACCCCACCACCAAGGTTATTTAGAACATGAATTCCTTCAAATCTTGTTGTCCAATCATCAAGGTATTTTTGATCTCCAAACTTCCCATCCTCAGGCTTTGCATAACACCAATTAAGACAAGCATTTCTCCACCAATTAAGTACCTTCAACCCAAATTTATTATTTTTAAAAGTCATGAATTGCACACAATATTTCCCACTGATTTTTGTTTGATCATATTTTTCTGTATAACGATGTTCACTAATCAAAACTGAAGACTTACCAATTTCATCAATCAATATTTTTGGGTTTGAATAAAAATACAAGTCAGCATCAATGTAGGTGCAAGAAGGAACTTTGTATTTTTTTAAAACATAATAAATAGAAGCTGATGAACAAGTCCACATGTATTCAACTTTGTCTCTAGTCTCCTTTGCTTGTAAAAGTTCTTTGTCCTCAAATTCTTTAAGAGAAATTATTGTTGCATATTTTAAATTCATTTTTTTTAAAACAGATAAAGCAAGGTCATCAAAAGCAATAATATACAAATGAAAATCTGAACAATTTTTTTCAAGAGAGCGATACATCAACAGCCCCCTGTCAAGGTAATTTGAATCAAATAATGTGCAAAAATTAATCACTTTTTCACCTTTTTTGCAAGAATTATATTATCAAGATACAAATCATCATTTTTTGGAAGAATAACTGAAGATATTATACCTAAAATAGTAAAAATACTCATTACAAAAATTATACAAAAATATTTCAAAAACTTATTTTTTGAAACTTTTTTGAATAAATAAGAATTTATTAATTGGAAAATAATTGAAAAGTCATTAACACTCTTTCTTTGCTCAAGTACCTTAAACCCATTTCTTTCAAGTAAACTCTTTAAACCAAAAGACGAATACCTTGCATAATCAACGGGTTGTTCATGCTCGTCCCAAACAAAAGGAACTGTTAAAAGTAATTTTCCATTCTGTTTGAGTACTCGATGAATCTCCAAAACAAAGTTGTCAGGTTCAAAAATATGTTCAAGCACTTCATTACAAACTACTGAATCAAATTCTGCCTTTTTGAATGGAAACTTTTTCCCATCATAATAAACATCGGCTTTCTTCGCAGCTCTATTTTCAGTATTGTCATATTCAAGTCCAATGTACTCTTTAGCAGTAAATAATTGTTCATAGGGTTTCTCTCCACAGCCCACATCCAAAATTCGCCCATTAATCTCTTTTGAAAGAGAAGAAATTTCTCTAAATAACCCTCTTCGTGCAATAAAAAAAGGATTAGAAAAAACCCCTACTAACCCCGGATTAAACCTATTCTTTGAAATTAATTTATTCAAAAAAGAACACATACTAATCACCATTAAACAAGGAAATTATTTTTAACCATATTCTACCAATCAAACTTTTCCTAAATTTGAAAAAAGTCTCAAATTTTTTTCTTATTTTAGGACTTTCTGTAATCTCAATCTTATTCAAAATAAGTGGCTTTTCAATCAATTTAGAGTCAAGCCAGGTAGTTTTTTGCTTATTGTGCACACCTGAAGAATCATTACCAATATTTCTGACCAACGAACGACCAGGATATAATATTAATTTATTTTTCAAAAAATTGGATGCAACCCATCGAATTGCCCAAGAATTATTTTTTCCATCAATTTGATCACGAAGCATCTGGGTAAACGGGTAACTATTATTATAATCAAATTCTAAAGAAAGACTTTTCTTTTCAATTTGAGACAACAACTTTTTGCCATCT
Organism: archaeon; assembly: GCA_041659525.1. GTDB lineage: Archaea > Iainarchaeota > Iainarchaeia > Iainarchaeales > JAAZKV01 > JAAZKV01. The sequence goes on from JBAZYC010000001.1 coordinate 57,950, forward strand.
GGTTCAAATAAATCCCACCCCCTTTTCCAAGTAGCCCAACCCCAGCAATCAGCCCCTCGCAAAAAAAATATTTCGGGCAAATCATTTATGGGATAAGCATAACCGGAAATACTTGTAACCTGCAAATTATTTTTATACAAATCAAGAGCATCATTAATAAAAGAAATAAAATATGGTGAAGTAACTAAATCATCTTCCAAAACTATTACTTTACCATATCTATTTACTATTTTTGTTACACCTGTAATGATTGAAGAGGCAAGACCTTTATTAGTGGCACTTTCAAATATAGTTACTGATTTAAATCCATTTATTGAACGCAAGTATTCCCTAACCTTTTTCACTTCATTTGCCATTGCAAGATCCTTTGGGCCGTCTGAAAAAATAAATAAATCACTTTCTTTTGCTAAATTGTTTTGCTTTAATGCACAAATAGTACGTTTTGTGTGATCTAGGCGCGCATATACAAAAAGAGCAATAGGGGCTAGTTTTATTCGTTTCATACAAATACAAACAAAAAGAACAATAAAAACTTTATGATACAAAATTTTTGGGTATTAACACAATCTAAAGCAAATGGTAAATAACTTCCACTAAATAATATAAATTCATAAAAAAAACAAAACTAAAATACTAAAAAAACTAATCTAACAAAGGATACAATTTATACATATCAAATACCTTTTTCAATTGGGCATCATTCTTATTACGCCCCACATTACCATGCCATAAAGCCTGACTTTGGGTGCCATAAACAGTAGAAAATTCTACACTATTTGAACTCACGAGCACAGTTTTTGTTTTATTTAACAATCCCATTGCTTTGAACCACACATCGTCATTCGCAGGAGATAATCGCATAAACATTTTATAATTAAAAATTTCCTTATTTAAAGAGTTTGGGGGAAACAAAACTCCTCCTACCCCAGTATGAAAAAGATTGAATGAAGATTCAGTCATAACAACATTTTTCCACGAAACATAAGGAGTAAGTAAATTTGATTTTGCTTTTTCCATATATGTAGCCCGATATGCAACAATACACTTTTTATCATCCAAATATTTTGAATAAAGTCCACTAATAAAATTATTTGGATAAAGCGTGTCATCATCAACAGTAATTATTATTGCACCCCAATATTTTTTTAAGGTGTAAATCAGTTTATTATATTGTTTAAAATTTGTATCAACGAATTCGACGTTTACACCTCTTTTTTCTAACCGCAAAATGCTTCCAGGCAAATCTTTTTTGGAAACTTCTTTTCTTGACAACCACAAAATTATTTTATCAGGCATTACATCCTGATTAAGCAAGGATTCTAATGTCAAATATACCTTATCCAACCTTTTAGGGTAAGAAGTCAGGCTTAATATAACTGGAACTTTTCGTGGCTTATCAGTAATACCACACGACTTAGAAAAAAAATTTAGAAATTTAAAATATAAAATTTTGGAATACAAATTCAATCTTTTAAATAAACTAGAAATTTTCATCAAAGCACCATATATTAAATCAAATTACTTATTTAAAATCCTTGCTCATGCTTAAACAACTAACTTGTTTAATAAGTTAATTGTTTTTAAATTTGTATAATATGAGCACTATAAAATATTATGATAAAGAAAAAAAAGAAGTAAAAAATGCGGGAGCAGCACTTGATTTTGTAGAAAAAACTGGACTAACTTCCATAGTCCAAATACCAAAACTAATCAAAAAAACGCAAAGGCATGCAAAAATTGTATTAGAATATTTATTGGGTTTAGAAGCACTTAAATTGGGACCCAAAATGAAGAGACCTGATTTTTTAGAAAAAATTGGATATGCAGCAGAGCATTTATCAAGAGTAACTCAAATACAAGTGACTAATAAGGGAATAACTTACTGGTTGAATTGTGAATCAACTCTAAAAGATATTTCGCTTAACACTAATTTGATTAATCAAGTATTTTTAGGTGAAGGATACTGCACCCCAGAAGAAATTAAAGGTAAAATAGTTGTTGATGCAGGGGCAAATATTGGCACTTTCAGCATTTGGGCTGCAAAAAATGGAGCAAAAAAAATATACTCTTTTGAACCTGTGAAATCCACTGTTAAAATGCTAAAATCAAACGTAGCATGTAATAAAATACAGAACAAAGTTAAAATAATTCCATTGGGGCTAGGCGATAAAGTAAAAGAAGTGCAAATTAAATTGGTTGAAGAAGGACACCCAAGTGCATCAATCACCTTAGAAAGGAAAAGTAACAAAACTGAAAAAATTAAGTTAACAACAATTGACAATTACTTTAAATCAAAAAAAATTGATTTTTTGAAAATAGATGTTGAAGGATATGAAAAAGAAGTGCTAATTGGAGGAAAGAATGTTATTGCAAGAAATCTCCCTTTAATAGTTTTCAGCGCATACCACAAACCAGACGATAAAGTAGTACTTCCAAAAACAATTGCAAAAATATCAAATAAATACAAAACAACTCTATTCACCAAAGGAATGGAAGAAAAATTTCGTAGTGAAGTTGTTTAAGATTAATTAAAACCTTAATTTCGCAATAGATTACTCATTAACTTTTAGACCGCTTAACCTAAGCGCTAAAGATAATTTTACTGGACTTATATTAATATCAAGGTTAGTGTCAATAAACTTTGCTTGAGATGCGAGAAAATAGTAATAATCTAGTCCAACACAATTACTCAGCGACCAAAAACAAGGATTGACATAACTTGGATGAAAAACTTCAATTACTTTAGTGTTTTTTTTACAAAATACTAAATTTGAAAGAGCAGCCCCGTGTGCCGCAACTATAATCTCAGCAGAAGAAAATATTTTTGCCTGCTCCTCAATGCTTAATCCGTCCAAAGTAACTGACACAAAATCATTCTTCAACAACAAACGCTCTACATCTACTTCATTCAACACTTTTCTGCTTTTTACATTACCCCTACGAATATATACTCTTTTATATTTTAAATAATTTTTTTGATCATAATTGGACAAAAATGTTTTTCTTAAAAACTTACAAATAATCGGCGTCGGACTACCCGTATGTATTGGCATTGAAGGTACAATCAGTTCTTCTGCACGAATGTGCAAATTTTTATCAGCAGGAATTATTTTTTTTAAACTAATTCCTAACTTGTTTAGAGACTCGAGTTTAAACTTTTTATCTTTTCCAACAACAAAATAATCCGGTTTTAGCCCTGCTTTTTGTATGAGCAAAATTCGAGGAATTATCTCAAAAAGCCAATGAAAATAATTATCACTATTTGATAAAACAACAACTTTTCCTACTTTAGGCACTAATACTGGCAAATAATTTTCATAAAAAATCCCACTTGCAATATGCCCAAACAAAGGCTTTATCCCTTCCACTAGCTCGTCATCAGCAGTAATAATTGCGCACTCTGAAAGTGCAACGCGAGCGTTCTTTAACACCAAAACAAAACGCTCAGAAGACACATGTTTTGCAATCTTCAAAAAAGTTGAATGAACTTCCATTTCAATTGTTTTTGGTAAATCACAAATAACTATTTCAACAGGAAGAACATTCCTATGCACCATCAAAAAATTTTGTTTGCTAAAAACTTCGTTCAAAGAGATTAACTTTTTCGGAAAACCTCTATAAAAGACAGAAATGGGGAAAAAACGTTTAAGTAATACTAATTTATCAAGCGCAAAAACCAATTGTTTTTTCAAAAAAAATTCCATAAAACCACTATATTTTAAGCCACATTAAACATTTTTTAAAAAAAGATCTTAATCCAGTTGACAATATTGGGCTGAGTTTATCCCTAAAAAACATTAACCCAATTACAGTTAGCTTATCAGTTTTAGATAAGCGTCCCTCAGAAAAATATTTCATATAAAACTTAGTAGGTCCTTGAAAATGAAAACAACACATTCTTATTTTCTTTTCCGAACCAGATAAAGTACAATAAGGCACCCCTTCAATAAAGTCTACTTTTTTGATCCCATGGTCCATCACCATTTTTTGTCGAGTTCCATTAATTGCAGCGTCATAAAGCGAACCCTTTATTATATTTGAAACTTCCCCCACCCTACTTGGACACTTTTCATAAAACCACTTTAGGAGAATCATATCATTCATACCCCCCCCATCAGTATTTTGTCTGTAATTATCCCAAAAAAACAGCAATTTTTTCAAACCTTGTTTTGTAGAATAAAGTGAAATAATATACTCAGCTAGCTCACTAATTGTTTTGGATCTATTAATATACATCAAAGCACCAGAAGAATGATAAGCCAAAGTAAAATCATATTTCTCAAATTTTTCCGCATCCTTTGTAACATCCACAAAAAGGAGAATGTCAGAATCTAAGGTGAGGCAATTGTCAATTTTATTTAACCTAAGAAATTCACTCAATATTATCCAACGCTCAATACAAAAACGCTCAATTTCTTCATTGTTGTAGCTGTAATGTTTATAAATTTTTTGAAAACTTTTTAGAGTCTTACTAAAAGAAGATATCTCATAATATTCAACAAAATCAGGTATCTCTTTTACACCCTGACCAAGCAAAATTATTCTAGAATGAGGATTGTACTTTCGAGCGCACTCAAACGCATACTTCAAATAGAAAGAGTCACCCCTATGAATAAAAATTATTGGTTTAAATGACTTTCCCATAACTAGAAATGATTTTACTCATTTAAATAGCTTATAGTACAAAAATTATTCAGATAATGATAATCTAACTAAATTCAATAGAATTTTTATACAGCTGAAAGAACCAAAATGCTTATATACAATTAATTATTCAAATACTTGGCGATAATTTGAACATAAAAAATGAAATAATAAAGCCAATAGCTGCAATAAATGAAGAACTCGCCACCCTTGCGGGCAAAGCAAGAATTTCACTTAAACGCACTGAAAATGTCATAAATAAAAAAAAATATTTTATACAGAAAAAAAAACCTAAGTTGTGCATTGTCTATCTTGTTTCTCCATCAAAAAGTGTTCATAGCACGGGGTTTATGGGTTTTCAGAAAAATCTAAGAAAAATTGAACTGCTTAAACAAAGCTTATTTACAGTAAAAAAATACTTACCAGATTACCCCATAATGTTTTTTCATGAAGACTACACAGCAAACGACATGAAGAATATAAAACAAATTGTCAATAAACAAAAATTAAATTTTATTAAAGTTAATTTTGATTCTTATAAAGGTAAAAGAAATCTTGATGAATGGATGAAAAAACAAAAAGGATTTGTTGAAGGAAGACCTGCAGGATATAGAATGATGTGTAGATTCTTTTCAGGAGTACTGCAAAATACAAAAGAATTAAGCAAATTTGATTATTATATTCGAATGGACCATGATTCCTTTTTTGTTGAACCAAAAAAACTTGATGTTGAAGAGTGCATAAAAAAATATGATTTTGATTATCTTTATAGAAGCGTTTGGACAGATCATAAAGAAAAAGAAAGCATTTGGAAATTCACAAAAAATTACGCTAAAAAAAATGGTCTTTCGCTGGAAGGGTTTAAGAAATTAAAAATGTTAAATGTGTTTGGAAATTTTAATGGAAGATCACCCTACAATAATTTTCATATTTCCAAAGTTTCTTTTTGGAAAAACCCCGAAGTGAAAAAATTTTTAGATACAATTGAAAAAGAAGATGGAATAATACTAAAACATTGGCAAGATACAACTGTCCACTCCATGATTTTGGGTTTATTCAACGCAACAGTTCTTGAAAAAACAGATTTTGGATATATGCACAACTTTCACTATTCAATATTGGGTTCAAAAAAAATACATTACTTAGAAGACGGCGGACCGCTAGGAAAAATAATTCACCCAAAAAAATAGAGTAAATAATTAACTTTTAATTTAGTGAATAACTATTTTTTCAAATTATTAAAAAATACCCAAAAAAATAAATACAGACAAAAAAACGGGTGAAGTAATTTTGACAATAACCCCAAAGGCACCATTCCTTTCCATGGCGAAATAAACAAATATTTCATATAAGCAAATTCATAACGAGTAATTCTTGGAGATTTGAATGGCTTGTAAGGACTTTGGAAATGAATTATCCCAATTCCTTTAGGATTATCAAAAAAATGCCACACATTAAGAATCAAATTTTTAAAGAAAAAATTCCATTTGTCTGGAAGATACAAAACTTTTCCGTTAAACACATTGTTTAATGCATCCTGGTCTGGAAGACAAGCTTTACCCGAAACAATATAGTCAATTACCTTTTTTTCTGCACCAAATTTTTTCCATTTAATACAATCAATCAAAAGCACCCCTGAGTTAAAGTAGGTTCCTTTTTCACCAACAATTTTTGTATAATGATTAATCATACTTGGATTAAGTTTTGTTCCCTGATCTTTTACTGCTCCAATGTATTTGTCTCCAAATTTAGTTGAGTAAATTTCGCAAATATCTCCAAGCACCAAAAGATCACTGTCTAAGTAAAGCATTCTTTTTAGGTTAGGGAATATTCTTGGTCCAAAAATACGGTAACAAATTGCTTCGGAATAATATGCACCCGGTTTGAAGTTTAGATATTCTGAAGAAATTATTTCTTTAAAAGAAATATTTGCTTTCTTTGGTTTTACTGATTCTCTTAATTTCGATTTATTTTCTTCAGAAAGCTTACCCTTCCCATGAATAACATAAATATCAACTAACTCTGGTGTCGAACAATTTTCAAGCAATGAAATAAGAGTTATTCCACAGGGCATTGTATACTTATCATCAATTCCCACTACTACATTCATTCGATCCATAATACACCAACCCATTATTTACTAAAGACTCTATTAAAAACTCTTGATATTATTCTTAAAAAATTAAACGATTTAAGAAACATAAAGAACAAAAACCTTGTTTCTTTAAACAAATATAAACTTGCCCAAAAAGTGAAAGCAAAACAAATCAGAGTTGCAAATGCAGCCCCCATAAGCCCAAAATAATAAACAAAAATTATTGAAAGAACTACATTTAGTATTCCTCCAAGTACTGAACGATACAAGGTTATTTTTCCGTGATCTTCTATTACTAAATAATTATTTGCAGCAAGTCCGAAGAAAACAAAAATCCCTGATATTACATAAACTGAAAAAATTGGGGCAGCAGAAGCATAATCTGCCCCATAAATTAAAGTTATTATATAATAAGAAAGAAGACTGATTGGAACAATAAGTATAACTGAAAGAATAGTCATTAAATCAAAAAAATCTTGGAGTCTCTGTTTATATTGAGGAGAATTTTCTTTTCCTAAATGAACTAATTTTGGGAAAACTGAGGTGGACATTGCTGCAGGGATAAAATAAAAAAATTCACTGAGTTTAACTGCTATTGCATAGAATCCTACTGCAGCTACTGGAAGCATATATCCTACTACTATTTGGTCTGCATGCATGTAAACTATTGTTCCAAGACCAGCAAGCATAAATGGTAATCCACTTTTAACAAGTTTTTTCCCAGCTTCTAAATCTATTGAAAGCTTTACCCCTCCATACTTTTTCTTAAACAAAAACCAAAGCAAAACTGTACTAAGCAAGGATTCCATTAAGGAGGCAATTATAAAATAAACAACGCTTGCTCCAATTATTAGTAAAACTATTTTCATTAATGTGGAAATTACTAAAACTATTTGACCGACTATTATCCCAAACTTGGAATTCAAATCTGAATCAAAGAGTTGATTGAAAACATTAAAAGAATCAAATATAAGGTAAAGCGAATAAATTGCAGTCATTAACAAAATTATACTGCTAAAGTTCGAGAAATAAATAAAAACCAATAAAAGAATTATACAGACAATTGAAGAAACAATTTTTACTCCAAGAGAGGTTCCAAGTAAGAGTCCACGTTTTTCAGGAAATTTAACTAATTCCCTAGTTAGTATACTTCCAATTCCTAGTGCTGCTAATGGGCTAACTAATCCGATTAAAGCAAGTACAAAACTAAATTCTCCAAAGCTAATCGGACCCAAGGAACGAACAATAAATATCCCTACAAAAAGGCTTACAAGCAAACGAGAAAATTTATCAAAATAAATCCACCAAGTATTCTTTATTACTTTTTTTAAGTAAGGGCGTTCTTTGAGCTCTTTAACCATTCTAGAAAAACGCTGCATAGTAATAGATTTAGAGGTTTTTTGTATTTAAAATTAGGTATAGTACAAAAATACACCTACAAAACTTTGGACTTAATAGAATTAATATTCAACATTTTTTAAAAACCATTCAATTGTTTCTTTTAATCCGTCCTTAAAAGAAGTAGTTGCTTTGAATCCAAATTCTTTTTCTGCTAAAGAAACGTCTAAGCATCTTCTTGGCTGTCCATTTGGTTTTGATTTGTCCCAAATTATTTTTCCATTGTACTCCATTAAGTCACAAAGAAGTTCAATAAGTTCTTTAATGGTTATTTCCATTCCTGAACCCAAATTAACAGGGTCTGTTTTGTTGTAACGCTTTGTTGCAAAAACTATTCCTCTTGCAGCATCTTTAACATACAAAAATTCCCTTGAAGCACTACCATCGCCCCACACTTCTATTGAAGGAGAATTATTTTTCTTAGCAATAGCAATTTTTCTAATAAGCGCAGGAATTACGTGGCTTGAAGAGGGATCAAAATTATCTCTTGGACCATACAAATTTACAGGAAGCAAATAAATTCCGTTAAACCCATATTGTTGTTTGTAAGCTTGAGTTTGAACTAAAAGCATTTTTTTAGCTAAACCGTAAGGAGCATTTGTTTCTTCAGGGTAACCCATCCACAAATCGCTTTCCTTGAAAGGAACTGTAGTAAACTTTGGATAGGCACAAATAGTCCCAAGTGCAACAAATTTCTCCACTTTTGCTAAACGAGCTTGTTCAATTAATTGAACACCCATCATTAAATTATCATAAAAGAAACTTCCTGGATTTTGCATATTTGCTCCAATTCCACCAACTTTTCCAGCTAAATGAATAATTATGTCAGAGTCTTTAGCAACTTTTTTACATGCATCAAGAGAAACTAAGTCATATTCCTCAGAACGAGGAACAAAAATACTTTTTGCACCCTGCTTTTTTAGTTCCTCCACTACAAAAGAACCCAAAAAGCCAGCTCCACCCGTAACTGTAATTCTTTTTGAAGAAATATCCAATTCTTTAAAATCAATCTCTTTTTCCTTTGAGTCCATACACTTCACTTGCAAGTAATTCAAATTTTAGGGTCTATTCAAAATTAAAGCTTTAACGGATTTAAATACTTTATAGGACAAAACTAGTATAGTGAAACACTCATGAACTACCCATTAACTCCCCAATCTTTTTTTGTTAGAGAACTCTTTAATCCGCAACTTGGTAAAACTGGTTCTTACTATTATTATACTCTGCAAAAAAAAGGCGTGAGTCATAAGGAAGCTTCTAAGCGAATTGGAACAAATGCTTATTTCTGCGGTATTAAGGATAAGAATGCAACTACTACTCAGTGGTTTTGTACAAAAGAACAAGTACAAGAATTAAATGAAGAAGATTTTGTTGTAAAGTTTAAAGGTTTTTCAAATCAAAGAATCCACATTGGTCTGCACAAAGGAAATGCTTTCACTGTTAAAGTAGAATTAACTAAAGAAGAAATTGAATCAATTAGACACTTCAAAGCTAAGAACGAGTATGTGTGCAATTACTTTGGAGAACAAAGATTTAGTGAAAACACTATTAGTATTTGTAGAGTACTTGAAGAAAAGAACTATGAAAGTGCACTAAAATTGTTCTTGACAAAAGAAAGCAAATTTGATTCAACTAAAAGCAGAGCAATGAAAAAAGTTATTGAAACTAATTGGGGTAATTGGAAGAAAATTCTAGAGCATGAAGAAATTAAGGATACTGGAAAAGTTGTTTTGTTTGAGTACTTAGAAAAGAATCCAACTAATTTTGAAGGAGCTTTTTTGCATGCGGAAGAAAAGAGTTTGAAAACTATTCTAAAAGCAGCGCAAGCGCTAAGATTCAATGAAAAACTTAATGCTCTTGCAAAAGAAAAAAAACCAATTAACTTTAAAGCACAAATTTCTGAAATGGATTTAGAAATGAGCGCTTCCAAAGCATTCACTAGATTCATTATAATTACCCCAACTGATTTTGAAAGCAAATTTCGAAAACATGGACTTGAAAGAAGAACTTTTTTCACTGCAGACAAATTCAAATACAAATTAACGAAAAACTCTGACATAAAAAACCAAAAAACTGAATATGAACTCAATTTTGAACTCGCAAGAGGAGTATATGCAACCGTTTTCTTGAAATATTTAGAAAGTTGGATTAAATCAAATCTTAAATCAAAAAAGGATTAATTAAAATCTTTTTCACCAAGTATAACTAATTAAAAATACTATCTCATAATCTATTATTGATGGAAGAAAAAATATTAATCATAGGAAATGGCTATATAGGAAACAAATTTCATAACTACTTTAAAGTCAGCATTATGTCAAAAAAAAGATTTTTTCTGAAAAAGATGCATTTCAAGAAATTAAAAAATTTTCACCCAATTTTGTAATTAATTGCGCAGGAAAAACCGGTAGACCTAATGTAGATTGGTGTGAAGATCATAAAAAAGAAACTTTGGATTCAAACGTTTTTTTACCCTTAAATTTAGCAAAGGCTTGCGAAAAAACTGGATCCAACTTAGTTCATATTGGAAGCGGTTGTGTTTATGAAGGAGATAACAATGGAATTGGCTTTTCCGAAACTGACCCCCCTAATTTTTACGGTAGTTTTTATTCAATAACAAAGCTTTTGAGTGAAGAACTACTAAAAGAACATAACCCTTTGCAATTAAGAATTAGAATGCCCATAGACACCGAAATGGGTCCAAGAAATTTTATAACAAAAATATCCACTTATAAAAAAGTAATTAACATCCAGAATTCAATGACAATTATTGAAGATATGTTAGAAGCAACCGAAATACTCATGAAAAAGAAAAAAACTGGAATATACAATATAGTTAATCCAGGAACAATTTCACACAAAGAGATATTACAAATGTATACTCAACTAATTAACCCAAATCATAAATATGAAACTATTTCTCTTGAAGAACTACACTCTTTCACAAAAGCAAAACGCAGTAATTGTGTTCTAAACTCAAAAAAAATAGAATCTGAAATAAAACTTCCTAACATTAAAACCCAAATAGAAAAAATTCTAAAAACAAACCAAAACAAAAAAAATCAAACCCCCTAATAACATTAATAAAGGTAAACCCTCTAATTAATAAAACAAAAAACGTGATGAAATTGAACTTCAAAGCAATAACTTTACTTTTATTTATAACTCTAATGACTTTTTCTTTGGCAGCGCCTTCAATAAGTTCAATAACAACCACTACCCCAAATGGAAATTACAAAGCAGGAGATGCAATCCAATTACAAATTGATTTTAATGAAAACATTACTGTTACTGGAACACCAACTCTTACAATGAACACTACTGGCGAAGCAACTTTCTTAACTTCAGCTAACGATAAAATAGACTTTAACTATATTATTTCGGCAAATCAAAATGCTACTAACCTAAAAGTAAGTACATTAAGTGGAACAATAACTTCAACAGCAGACGGAAACTCAGCAGATTTAACTATTACAAGCAATCTTGCAGACGGAATTTTAGTTGACACAAATGGCCCTTCTTGTACAATAACTACTCCAACAAGTACTGATTACAACTCAACAACAATAAGTGGTTTAACTTTAAATTTTTATTGCAGCGATTCCGGAGTAGGAATGGACAAAAATACTGCTTTACTTGATGGAAGTCCAATTTTGAATGGAGCTCCTCTTTCTGGAGTTAGTGCAAATGTTTCCCACACAATTACCATTGACGCAAATGACATTTTAGGAAACAATATAACTCAGAAATCAGTTAGTTTTATTTATGACACAAACGCTCCAACTGGAACAATAAGCGCACATTCTCTTTGGACTAATAGTGCTAAACCTCAATTTGATATTAATGCAACTCATCACTCAGGAGCAATTGGACAACTTCAAATGGCTTTCTCTTGTTTTAATGCAAACGAAGATACTAATTGGACTAGTTGGGTTAATTATGCAGCAACTTACTCTGACTTTAATACACATAATATAAATTATGGTTGTGCTGCTGATGATTGGAACAAAACTATTTATATAAAATTCAAAGATGCAGCAGGAAATATTGATTCAAATAGATACCACACTACCCAATTTTATGACAACACTGCACCAAGCGCACCAACTTCACTAAGTGCTTCTGCTGGAAATGCAAAAGTAACTCTAAGTTGGACTGAACCAGTTGCTGATAATAGATCAGGAAATTCAAGAGTATATGCTTACAAAAATGGATCAACTACTAATAGTTGTGATGTTAATTATGGAACAACAAGCTGTGAAATTACTGGACTCACAAACGGAACTACTTATACTTTCAAATTAAGAACAAAGGATGTAGCTGGAAATTATAGTGATTACACAAGTGAAGTTAATGCCACCCCTGCAACAGCAACCGCTACAATTACTATTAAGAAAAACAATTCTTCTACAAATTTGGATTATGCAAAGAATGGAGATTCAATTAACATTGAATGCTCTTACTCAGCGAGTGTTAGTGGCGCAAAAATAGTCGCAAAGACTTATTCTCCAACAAGTAGCGATGATATCCTTGAAGAGAGTTCTTCAAGCACTAGTACACTAGAAACTGATTTCTCAATTAATTTTAATAGCTCACAAGAAAAAATAGTGTTTTGGTGCGAAGCAACTAGTGTTGGAGATTCAAGTATTAAAACAATTTACATTGATAACATTAAACCAACAATTTCTTGGGTAGATACAAACAATACTTTTATTGGAACAAAAAGAGTTACTGCAAAAGCTAGTGATGATAGATACTTTGACAAAGTGGAATTTGATTTTAATAAAGTAATTTACAATTCACTAAAAGATTCAAATAACAATTATTATTTTGATTTAAACACGGTGAAATACGAAAACGGAACTTATACAATAAAAGCAATTGCTTATGACAGATCAGGAAATAAAACAGAGATAACTAGAAGTGCTACTTTTGAAAATATTCAAACTCCAAAACAAAAAGCAGAGAAAGCAATTAGTGATGCTAAAGCAAAACAAAAAACTGCTAATGATTTAATAAAATACTTCCAAACAGAGTCGCTAATAGTACCAGAAGCACTTAATGCAAAGAAAGTTAATGCTGATAATTTACTAAACACAGCAATTAGCACACTAATAGCTACTCCTGAAAGTGCTTTAACTAGCGCTACTCAAGCAATTACTCTTTATGATGAATTCAATAAAGCTGCTAAAGTAGAAACTACTGAAACAAAGAACTATGTAATCGATTCAAATAACTTAGCAGAAAATTTAACCAAACTAGGATTTACTAACGAACAAACCCAACAAGCAATTAATTACATTAATTCAACTAGTATTACTAGAAAACTAATAATAGTAAAAGCAGGGGATGAAGCTAAAAGACAAGTTAGAATAGAACTTTCTTTTACAAATGATACTAACGAAACCTTGCTAAAAATAATTGAAATAATTCCAAAAGAATTAGTTGATTCTGCTAAAAAAATTGTTTCGGATGCAAATTTTAGAATTGTACAAGAAGATCCAATAATTGAGTTTACTGTTCCTGCACAAAAAGGAGCAAAAGTAACTCTTTCGTATGGAATTGGGGAGATAACAAAAGAAGCTGCTGATAAAATGATTGCTGATAATGTAATAGCAAAGTTTACTAACCCTCCAATACTAACTTTACCAACAGTTAAAACAGAAGAAGTAGTTGGAAAGGCATTATTCTCAGGAACATTAACAATTGCAGTAATTGTATTAATTATTTTAGTGATAGTTGCAATCATTGGGGCGGCCTTGTTCTTAAAATTCAGACACCCTAAAGACGGACACGGATTTGGAGAAGAAAAAACAATAGTTGAACACCTAACTCCACAAAAAGAAGAAGAGAAACCAAAATGGTCAGCTCCTTAAAAAAATCTTTTTAATTTTTAGTGAAATCAGCAGAAGTATTTTTATACTTGTCTTACTTAAACTAGTGTGATAACATGAATACAATTGCAATTATTGGAGCAGGGCCTGCTGGACTACAAACTGCTTTACGAATGAAAGAAGAAGGATTTGATGCTACTGTTTTTGAAGAACATGAAATTATTGGAGAACCCACTCATTGTTCAGGACTAATTTCAAAAAAAGGGGTAGTTGAACTTGGATTAAACTTAAGCGATTCGCTACTAAATGAAATCACTGGAGCAAAACTATTCTCTCCTTCAGGACACATGTTACACATTAAGAGAAAAGAAACTGTGGCTTACGTGGTTGATAGAAAAAAGTTTGATCAAGTACTTCTTAGAAGAGCAAGGCTCCTTGGAATCCATGTTGCAACTGATACTAAACTAATTGATGTTAGAAAAAATACTCTCTTTGTTCAAAGTCAAGGAAGAGGAGAACTAAGAAAAGCAGAGTTCGTAGTAGGAGCAGATGGAGTTAATTCTACAATAAGACACTTACTAGGAATAGAGGTTGGAAAAGAAAATTTTATTCACACTATTCAAGCTACTTGTCATGGAGAGTTCGATGACAAAAATGTTCACGTTTACTTAGGAGATTTTGCAAAAGGATTCTTTGCTTGGGTAGTACCAATTAGTAAAGAGAAAGCAAAAATCGGACTTGGAAGTACACTAGGGGAAGATGTTTCTGAAAATTTAAAGAAATTTATTGCAGAGAAATTCCCTGGAACTAAAGTTCTAAAATATGATTCAGCACTAATACCATACGGAGCTCCACTAGTGGGAATTACTAAAGACAATTTAGCAATAGTGGGAGATGCTGCTTTTCACACAAAAGCAACTACTGGCGGCGGAGTAATATTTGGGATGAAAGCTGCAAACATACTTGCAGAAACAATTGTTGATAACTTAAAAGGAAAAGCAACTATGAAGGATTATGAAAAAAGATTGGAACCACTCAACAACGAACTAAAAATGCACTGGAAAATTAGAAGATATGCTAACTCTTTAAGCAATCAAGAAATTGATGATCTATTTGTAAAACTAAAACACAAAGGAATAGAAGAATTCTTAGAAAAAGAAGGAAACATGGATGAGCCAAGCAAATTCGTTGGAAAACTAATGAGTAATCCTAAATTCTTTACAATGCTAGGCACCGCAATGAAGTTCATGCGAAGCTAATTTTAAAAAATACTAATTCAAGTTAACGCCGGCATGACACTTGAGAAAAGAACTTAAATCCAAGAAAAAGCTAATTCTAAATGAAAATATCAATTTTTGAAAACACTGGTGAAAAATTCTGTAAAGAAGTATATTTACATGGAATTAATGAAGAAGTCAAAGAAATATTTATTGAGTTAAAACATCCAACTAAAATAGCAAAACAACTCGGAGTCAAATATACAAAACTAAAAGAGTGGGCAATAAGAAAGAAACCAATTTCTTTATTTGACCTAAAAAAACTACTTAATCTTTGTCCTGAAGAATTTAAAAAAACAGTAACAAAAAAAATTGAATCAAAAGAAACAAGACTAAGCTGCAAATATTCTCCGCACAAAATTAAAATTTCTGATGATATTTCAGAAGATTTAGCTTATATTATAGGGATAATTCTTGGTGATGGAAGCGTTGCCTGCGACAACTCAAATAGCGAAGGAAACTGGACAATCATTGTATTTTTTGATAATAAAGAACATCGAGCAATTTATGAAAAATTAGTTGAAAATGAATTTAAAATTAAATCAATCTCAGGACAAAGAAAAGAAAATTGTTTTGAATCAGGATTTGCATCAAAAATAATTCACACTTTTTTTGTAAAAGAACTAGGAATGCATAACGGAAGAAAAGCACACAAAATCTGTTTTCCTGAAAAAATATTAAATGGAGATTTAACAAATAAAGCTGCCTTAATCCAAGGCTTATTTGATTCAGATGGAACAATAACAAATGGATACATTAGATATTCTACAGTAAGTAAAATAATGGCTGAACAAGTTCAAAAAATACTTTTCGAAATAGATATTTGCACCAGTATTAATGTTTGGATTAAAGATCCAAAATATTATCCATTATATACAGTTTCGGTTAAAACGACTAAATGTAAAAAATTATTTGCTCAGAAAATTGGTTTCAGACACCCGATTAAAAAGCTTTTGTTAAAAAGGTTCTCTGATAGCCCCTTAGTCTAGTGGCCAATGACACTGCCCTCTGAAGGCAGAAACCCCAGTCCGAATCTGGGAGGGGCTAATTATTTTTTTTAAAAAAATAGTCTAATTTATTTCCCAAATCTTCTTTCTCTTTCTTCAAAAGTAGTTATTACTTTACTAACATCAGTTTCATTTATTTCTGGCCAGTACTTATCAATGAAAGCTAGTTCAGAGTAAGAACTTTGGTAAGTTAAAAATCCTGATAAGCGTTGTTCATTTGAGGTTCGAACAATTAAATCCGGTGCTTTAAAATCAGCGTACAAGTACTTTGAAAAATTTCCAGTTGAAAGATCCTCTGGTTTTGCTTTTCCATTTTGAACATCAAGAGCAAACCGAGCAGCCGCATCCACTATTTCTGTTTGACCATCATAACCCAGAGCCAAATTTATTTGAGAATTTTTAAAATCAGAAGTATACTCTTCAACAGAATTCATTTTTTCTTGTAACTTTTGAGGAAACATCTCTCTTCGTCCAATGAACTTTAATTTAATTCCATTCTCTTTGAACAAAGGATCTTTCTTTGCTTTATCTAATTGGCCTTCAAATATTCTAAACAAAATATCAAGTTCCAATTTGCTTCGATCGAAATTCTTTAAAGAAAAAGTGTAAAAAGTTCCGGTTTTTATTGAGGGATACTTTGAGATCCATTTTACTACATCAAGCGCTTTTTGAGTACCTAGTGAATAACTCTCTGCAAGCGAAATTCCTACTTGCTTAGCGTATCTTCTGTTTCCGTCTGGAATAAAAGCAATTGATTCAATCATTTTAATCAACCAATATTTAACAAAAATTGTTTTGCCTGCAACTTGTTTGCCCGCAAACCCACTAATAAAGGGTTTAGTTTACCTACTAATAAATGTTTTAGTTTGTTTAAAAAACATTCCAAGAAAAGTGCATTCGAACCTTGTACTAATTAAACTTGTTTTAATGAATGAAAAGGCCTACTTGGAAAGGTTTTAAAAAACCAAAAAAGGATTCTAATGAATCAAAGAAAGGTTTTAAACAACAAGGGAAAAGAATTTTAGATAGAAGGTGGGGAAAATGGATTTTATCAAAGCAAAAGAAATACTCAAAGTTATTGAGGGTCTTGATCACAATTCAAGCGGAGCTATTCTTGAAGCACTAAAACTTGCAGAGCACGTAGAACAATCAAGCAAGGATTTTTATGAAGCTGAAGTAGAGAAAACTAAAGGAACTGAACTAGAAGCTTTCTTTGCTTTTTTGGTTATAGAAGAAAAAATGCACTTAGAAAAAATACTTGAATTACAAAAATTACTTAAAGCTGATAAACTAAAAAATGTTTCTTTCCCAAGAAACGCTGCCCCATCAATTCACGCTATCCCTGGTGGACAAAGCGAATTATCTGCAATACTTTATGGTCTTTGGAGAGAAAAAAAAGCAGTTGAGTTTTATTCTTCAGCAGCAGAAAAGACGACTGGGGCTGTAAAAAAATTCTTTGAAGAATTAGCGGACTTTGAAAGAGTACACGTAGCACTTTTCGAAGGAATAATGGATAGTATGCAAAATGTAGAAGAACTAATAATGGGATAATTGAAGGGAACTTTATGAGTAAATCTTCTTCCCCTGCAATGCCCGCGTTACCTGCAATACCATTATTGTGCATCCCTCACCCTGAGATTGAAAGTAAAATCAAGCAAGCTTTAGCAGATTTTAAGAATACTTGGAAATCTGAAGAAAAAGTTATGAAGAACTTTGCTTCTGCTTGCTTACTCCTCAAAGTTCAGCTAAGCAAGCATTCAAAACAATTAATCAACTCAAAGAAAATAATTTGCTCCACAGAGGAACGGCTAAACAAAAAGAAAAGTACTTGAGAAATGTTCGTTTCTTTAGAACTAAAGCTGTTCGAATGGAAGAGGCTCAAAAAAAATTTAAAATTGGAAAATTAAAACAACTCTTAATTGAAAATGGATTACCTAATGATGCAATTAAGTGCAGAGAGTACTTGCATGCGAACGTTAATGGATATGGAATGAAAGAATCCTCTCACTTTTTGAGAAACATTGGGTTTGGAGAGAGTGTAGCAATCCTTGATAGGCACATCTTGAAGAACTTGGTTAAGTGCGGAGTAATAAAAGAGGTTCCAAAAACACTAAGTAAAAAAAATTACTTAGAAATTGAAGAAAAAATGAGAACGTTTTGCCTCAAATACAAAATTAGTTTCGCAGAACTAGATCTAATCTTTTGGAGCAACGAAACTGGAAACGTTTTGAAGTAAACTGAAAAAGTTTAAGCTTTTAAGGTATTATATCTAATATTGATTTATGCCCTCTGTTCAACAAACTCAATTTCTTTCAAGCCAAAATCAACCAGTTGTTTTTGATTTAGATAATACTATAACCAAAAGAACTACTGTTAGTGCATTATTGAAAGTTTTTCCTCCAAACACTGTACAAACCAGAAAAATTCAAGAGTTGTTAATCAAATGGCAAAGAAATAAATCTAGCACTGAACAAATAAATCTAGACTATGTCAAATTATTAAGCGAAATAGGAATCAATAAAAAACAATATTCTCAAGCTGTGGAAGAAGTATTTAACATGGGTTTGATTAGACCTGAATTTATTGAAGCGGTCCAATATTTAGTAAAAACGGGTAGAAAATGTTACATTGCATCATCCTCTCCAAAAGAATTTATTCAACTAATCGCAAATGAACTAAATCGTAGAGCAAACATTAAACTATTTCAAGGAGTTATTGGAAGTATTGGATTATATGATTCCCAGGGAAGATTAAAAGGAGCCAAATTAATTATTGGAGATAAAAACGGGTGGAAACAAGGAGTGCGTACAGTCACAAAAGCCAAAGCATTAAAAAATTCTTTTGGAATAAATTTGAATCAAGCAGTCTTTTTTTCAGATAACTTTGCAGACATGAAATCAAATGCAGGCCATAGAATTTATATCACTCCTGCAGAAAAGTATAGAATGGTGTTAAGAGAGTTAAACCCAAATGGAATTATTCACACAAAGAATAGAAAATCCGGATACATAAAAGCATTGATTAAATTATACGGTCGTTTTCCAATAACAGCCACCAAAAATATTAAACGAACTAGACAAGCCGCCAAAAAGCTTTCAACAAGAAAAAGCAAATATTAAACGAACTACTTAAAAAAAATAATTACCCCCGCTCTGCGAATGTTTTAATATAAGAAAGTGGTTAGTATTGGCATGGATGAAGAAAACAATTCCTTGCTCCAAGAAATCAGAGGCGGATTAGGTTCAAATAAACCTCTTGAAGTTAAATCTTACCAACCTGCTGAAAAGCAAAGTTCTATTGAGGATACTAAAGCAGAGATGTCAAAGATTCTTGCTGAATTAAAACAAAAAATGGTTGAAATTGATAAGATTACTACTGAACTTGAAGAAAAAAGAAAAGAAATTGGACAATTTACTCAAAGTAACTCTCCAAAGAAAACTGAAAGAATCTTACAAGAAATCAAAGTTCCTTCACTAGAAATGCTAAAGTAAAACCAAAACATAACTTTTTTATTTTTAAAAAATAATTAAAAAAATTTAATAGAAAATAAACAATGTAAACATAACAAAGTGTTTTTTATGAGTCTAAAAATTGGAAAAAAAGTTTTGATGAGCAAAGTAAAATTTGCTTCAAATAGTTGGGAACGAACCAAAGGACTAATGTTTGAGGACAAAAAAAAGTTCAATTACGCCCTTGTATTTGATTTTCCTTTTGAAAGCAGAGTTAGAACCTCACTCCACATGATCTTTGTTTTCTTTCCAATTGATGTATTGTTCTTAGACAAGCAACAAAAGATAGTGGATAAGGTTACTCTTCAACCCTTCATTCCAAATTACACTCCTAAGAAAGCGGCTAAGTTTGTAATTGAAATGCCACACGGAAAAGCAAAGCTAGCAAAGATTGGGCAAAAAGTAGAATGGTAAAAGCAAGGATCTTACTTAATTAAAACATAACTAAACCAAGAGTTGACTTACCTTAGCTCAAAGCCCAAGCTCGAAAGAAAAAATAAATTAAAGAAGAAAAGAAAGCCAAAAACAGGAGCTTTCTTTTCCTCCTTTGCCTTTTTTCTTGCCTTTACCTATTAAGAAATCGGGGTGATAACCCAACACTATGTGTATCAAACTTATATAAAAAACTAGAGGGTTGACAAAACGAACCTAAAAACAGCTTTAATCTAATTAAATCAGGCAAAAACCCAATTAAAGCCCTATTTATGCTTGTTTTTTGGCTTATTAGCAAGTTAATTTTTTGTTGAAATTAGGGCTTTTTGAAGAAAACTGAGAAGTAAAATTAGTAAGGCAATTGACGAATTTTTACTAAGGTTTTTAAGTAAAAAAACAAAAGTTCATCATGAAGCAAGAAGTCGGATTTGTTTTTGAGAGTATAAGTTACTCCAAGAAATTAAGTGAATGCCAGAGCGGAGAGATAGTTGCTCAAAAAGAGAAAAGAATGTTAATAGTCAAAGCTCCCGAGCTTTGTGAAAAAGAACTCAAGTTCTTTAGCACTGTTCTTGATGAACTCAAAAAATCTACTAAAGAAATTCGAACCAAAGGAGAAGTTTACTTTTTTCTAAAAGAGTACTGCCTTGAAAATATGGTTCTGTTAAATAAAACTCAGCGAGAAAAAATACTCCAACTACTAGAATGGGAATCCTTAGGAGAAAGTATTCTTACCCCACTTCTTGCAGAACCTGAGTTTGAAGAAATTGTAATTAACGGTCCAAAGAAACCAATTATGGTTTACCATCAAACCTTTGGTTGGTTGACTACTAATTGTGAATTTACTAACGAAGATAAAATTAGAACTATTATTAACAAAATGGCTGCTCCACTTGGAAGACAATTATCCTATCACACCCCTTTACTTAACGCAGTACTCAAAGATGGATCAAGACTCAATGCTTCAATGAACCCAATTGCGTTTAGCGGAATTAATGCTACAATTAGAAAGTTCAAAGAAAATCCACTTACTCCAATTGATCTTACTGAGTATAAAACAATTTCAAAAGAAGCCACTGCTTTTTTGTGGCTCGCAATGCAGACAAGTAGTTCTATTTTAATTTGCGGAAACACTGGATCTGGAAAAACTACCACTCTTAATTCACTATTTTGTTTTCTTCCTAAAGAAGAAAGAATTGTTTGTGCAGAAGAAACTCCTGAATTACTTTTGCCCCAAACCCATGTAATAAAACTAAACACTGCGGAGCAACTAAACATCTCTTTGAATTCTTTAATTGATAACACTTTTCGAATGAGACCGGATAGAGTAATTGTTGGAGAGATTAGAAACAAAGAAGAGGCCACTGCTTTTGTTAATACTATGCTTGCAGGACAAGCAAGGGGATCTTATGCAACTTTTCACGCAGAGAGCGCGGAGGAAGCTATTCAAAGACTGGTTTCATTTGGAATAGAAGAACGTTCTCTTTCTTCACTTGATCTTATAATTGTTCAAAAGAGATTAAACAAGATTGAAAAAAATGGAGGAAGAAGAGAAGAAAGAAAAGTCACTGAAATTTGTGAGATTGAGAAAAATAAAAAAGGGATTTTAATAAAAAAACTTTTCGA
Source organism: archaeon (assembly GCA_041659525.1). Taxonomy (GTDB): domain Archaea; phylum Iainarchaeota; class Iainarchaeia; order Iainarchaeales; family JAAZKV01; genus JAAZKV01. The sequence continues at coordinate 79,769 of JBAZYC010000001.1, forward strand.
GTACTCTCACAATGAAGGAAAATTAAAAAAAACAGGGGAAGCAAAGAGGCTACTTGAGAAAATAATGAGAACTTTTTCTTGCACCGAAAGCGAAACTAAGGAAATGATTAAGGAAAAAGAAAATCTACTTGAGAAACTCAAAGGAACAGTTAATTTTAAAGAATTTTTTGAACTTGCTGAAAGAGAAACACAAAATTAGAAAAACAAACTTGACAAAGACTCAATTTGTTGGACCAAGCAAAGCAGAGCTTTGCGGGTCCCGTACTCCTTAAGGAGTACTTGGACATATTTTAGACAGGAATGTTGAGAAGGATGAATAAAGAAAAATTAAAAGAAACTTTGGAAAATGCTCAAAAAATTTCAAGAGCTTCAATTGTAGAAGAAATTCTAAAAAAGAAAACCCAAATGAGGGAGAAGGAACTCGAAAAGCATAAATCAAATTCTCTAAAACTAAGTGCTTTCATTGGACTATTCGCTTGGCTAGGGATTGGAGTGGTGATGAAAAACATTATTCTCTCAGGGGGAATTGCCCTCTTACTCACCGTTTTTGTTTTCATTATACTAATCCAACTCCCTCTTGCTAAAAGAAAAGCTCAAGCAGAAAAAATAGAGGCTGATCTCCCGTTATTTCTAATGAGATTAGCTACTGAACTAAAAATTGGTAAAAGTTTTTCAAAAGCGATTAAGGATTCTTGCAAAGAAGAGAGCTTTGCCTCAAAGGAATTTGAACTAGTAATTAATGATATGAATAAAGGATCAAGTTTCCAAGAGGCACTAGGGGAGATGAACCAACGAATTGGTTCACTAAATATTAGAAGAGCTTGCAGTAATCTAAGCAACCTAAATATTCAAGGGGCAAAAGATGTTTCTGGAATAAAAAAACTTGCTCAAGAACTTTTGTTAAAACAAAGAATTGAAAGCAAAGAGTTCTCAGGAAAAATGGTTGTTTATGCGCTTGTATTCATTGCAGTTTCTGCAATTGTCCCTGCAATGTTTCAAAGCTTTGTTCTAATTGGCTCATTTTTTATGAAACTCTCTTTCACCGCTCCGCAAATATTTCTAATCAGCGTGGCCCTCTTCCCAATAGTTGATACTGCAGTGCTAATGATGATTGATAAAAAGACCCCTTTGTTTTTGAAGCAATGATTTTTATGGATGCAGTAATTTTATTTGGAAATACCCTAACTCACTTTGTTGAAAAAAAGAAAATAAAAAATTTTGAAGCAAAGCTTTTACTAAATCAATCAAAAATGAAGAACTTGGAAGGTTTCCTAAAATGGAGCGTAATTGAAGGAATGTTCTTGATGAGCATTGTAATGATTTTACTTTCCCAACTAATTCCAATTCAAGAAAAACTAGAACTATTTTTGCTTTCGGGGATTGCTGGTTTCTTTGCCCCTTTTTTAATTAATTATCTTTTCCAAGATATTCTTTTTGAAAAAAGAAAAAGAGGAAAAGAAGAGGTTCTCAGCGATTTGCTTCTTGAGGCAAGTGTTTTTTGTGATGAATCAAGTGCGAATCAAACTATTCACAGATTAGCTGAACAAGATTTTCCCTTACTAAAAGAAGATTTTGCGCGGGCTAATAATGAAATTAGTAATGGCGCTAGTACTGAAGAAGCACTAACTCACCTAAAAGAACTTAATCAAAGTAAAACGATTTCAAGAGTAATTGATCTTTTCCTCCAAGGGTACAAGAGCGGAGCAAGGATTTCTGAATTACTAAAAGAAACCGCAGAGGACTTGCTTGAAACAAAAGCGATTATCAAAGAAAGACAAGCGGTAATGCTTGTTACCAAGTACACCCTTCTCCTTGCAGCAGGGCTTATCGTTCCAGCAATTTTAGGTTTAATTATTGGACTTGTTTCAGGATTAAATTTTGATTCCTTAGGAGAAATTAGTTTTGGATTAAGCCCAACTGAAAGAAAAGCACTTTTCCAAACCGCAATTTCTGGGACAACCCTTTACATTTTTGAGTACGCTGCTATTAGTTCTTTCTTCCTCGCTCTTCAAGAGGGAAACAAAAAGAACTTTTGGATTTATGCCCTAATCCTAATCCCACTTGCTTCTATTACTTTTTTTATTGCAACAAAATGGGTTTAATAAATGCCTACTTAACAACCCATTTTGTAAAATGAAAAACTACCAAATAAAAAATTGCTTCAATTAAGTTTTTCATTGCAAAAAACATGCACTAAAAAAAGATTAATTACCCCTAAAAAAAGACAAAGCCTGCCCTTCCACCTGCGCCCACTGGGCGTAAGAAAGTTTATTAACATCAAAATCTTTTCTATTAGTGATAAGATGAGTGATAAAGAAAAAATAATTAACATTATTGAAACTAAAAATATTTCAATGAAAGGATTTACCTTCATAGAGGGTTTCCCCGACCTTGGTTTAGCTGGAACTATTGGGGCAAGATACATTATTGAAAAATTGAAATTTGAACAAGTAGGGTTTATTGATTCAAAGGCATTTATGCCCATGATTAGAATTCATAATGGAATGCCTGTTCATCCTGTTAAGATTTATGCTAACAAAAAAAGCAAAGTAGTAATTATTGTTGCTGAACAAATAATTGAAAATATGCTTGCTGCTCCAATGGCAGAGGAATTAGTTTCTTGGATTAAAAGAAAAGGAATTACAAGAGTAATTTCTACTTCAGGAGTGAGAATCCCTGATGGGCCTAGCGTTTATGCATTTGCAAGTAATGAAAAATCAAAGAAAATTATTAAGGAAAACAAAATTGATATAATAGAAAACGGGGTTACTTCAGGAGTAACTGCCCTTTTGATGCTTTATTTGAAAGACAACAATGTTGAAGCTTTTTGCCTGCTTGGTAATGCAAAAAATAACGCGGATTACAATGCAGCGGCTGAAGTAGTGAAAACTATTTGCAGTATTACTAAAATGACGCTTGATGTTAAACCCCTTCTTAACGAAGCAAAGATACTTGAGCAATCTTTAGTAAAGCACTTGCAAGCAGTTGAAGAGAGCAAGGATTGCAAACTAGAAAGTACTCCAATGTACACTTAAAAATAGTAATTAAAAAAATAATTTCTTAACTTGTAAAAAAAAAGCTTCTGCACTTTTGAGATTTGCAATTACAAGGAACTAAATTTTTTTTCTCTTCAGTCACAGTATAATCAAGTGTAATTTCTTCGCCTGGCGCTATTGTTCTTTTTGCCCGAAGAACCACTCGTTGTTGTTCAAGAACAATTTCACTATTCGCTTCACAGGAATGATTTACAAAATTAAGTACTTTTTCATCAGAAACAAAATTTCCTGTCGGAATACGTAAGGCTAGAGGGTCGAAAATGGGACTAATATTATTTAATGGAATTAAATAGAAAACCTCTCCGTGAGGAATAGCAATTTTTGTAAAAACCCCAGTTCCGTGAATTGGGCTTTTTGATTTAATTAGAAACTCTTTTTTTAGAAAATCATCTACTTTTGGAGAAGAACTTTCATCAAGAAAAAACTCTTTTTCAAAAAAGGATTTTTGCCTGCAAGATTTTTGCTCGTATTTATCTTTGTGCATACTTATTAGAAGAAAGAAATTATTTAAAGGTTTATTGATTGACTAATGAATCAAAAGTAAGTAATTAATTGAATAAGAAATTAAAATTTAACTAATTTATTTTTTTAGTCTTCTTTGTTTTTGATTTCTTCTTCCTCTGGTTAGCATAAAAGAAATTAATAAGAATAGTGAAACGAATGCTATGATCCCAACAGTTGTTTCTGGCATTGAAGGTAAGTTGAATCCACCTGCTGCTTGTTGGCCTAAATTAAAAGTCATTTTGTTTTCAGGAGTTCCTGTAACATTTCCATTTTTATCTGCTCCAAACCAAGCACCGTTATCTTTGTAAGATTGGTTAAGTGGCATTTGTAAACCATTTTCGGGGTACCATAATCCTTTTTCAGGATCATACCAAAATGAACCATTTTGTCCTTGAGCTGAAAGAAGAGTTTCTTGTGCTCCTCCGTTGTAAGAAACTTTTGGAACTCCATTCTCTGCAGAGAAGTTTAGAGTATTATCTTTTCCATCAGCTGTTTTGAATCTTAGTGTTCCATCAGCATCTTGAGTTACTCCCCCAATTATTTCTTTATCAGTAATTATATTTCCAGTTGCTTTGTCTCTTACTCTAAAGTAATTCTTACAATTTCCTGTTTCGTCTTTCTTTGCGTAGAATTCGTAAATTCTTTTATCAGTAACAAATTGAGTGAATGGACCAAGTAAATCCATTGAAGTATTAAATTTCTCTACTTTGCTTCCACCAAGTTCATCATTAGCGAAAGGAATTGCTGCTAAATCAATTGCAGGAACTGGACAACCAGTAGTAGCATCAGTTACCTCTGAAAGAGTAGTCTTTAGTCCTTTTACATCTTTGTTAGTTAGAATAGCATTTTTGTTCTGTCTTAACCAAATTATTAGTTCTTGTGTTTCTGGTTTTAGAACAATTGAACCATATTCGAAAGTCATTCCAACAAATTTACCAGCGTCAATTGATTTGTTTGTATCAATATTTAATTTAGCTTTCCAAAATCCATCAATAACAAATTTAGCGTAATTTTCCCCTTGAGCTCTTGGTCCTTTTCCTTCAAGGAAAATTTTTCCATCCATTACAGAAACTGAAGAATATTGCTCAGTGCTTAATTGTTTTAAATTTCCAAATACTTGAGTTAATTCATTTCCAGTGTAATCTATTCCTGATTGATCTTTAATTGCTCTTCTAATACAATCAATTACGCTACTGCTTAGTACTCTCATTTCCCCTGAAGCATTTAATTCGAAAACAGTTTCAACGCTCAAAGGAGCTGCTACTTTATTTAGAGTCATTGGAACTACTTCAGCTGGAATTCTATTATCTTGAGAAATCATTCTCACATGATCTGCTTTAGTTGAATCAAGAACTTCTTTTCCATTAATACTTAGTGTTCCTGCAGCGTAATTCTTTTCTATTGATTGATTTCCATCAGTAGTAACACTCTTTCCAGTTGTCTTGTAACCTATAGGCATTGCTGTTTCTTTGAACCAAATATAAAAAATATCTTTTCCATTTATTGATCCACTTGAAGGAGCAATTAAACTAATTGATTCTTGCAAAATGTTTGATTCCTTTGCTTTGTTTGAGAATTCACTAAATTGATCTTTTAATTTATTCATTGAACTATCAACAGAATTATCAGTAGTTTTTATTTCTCCAGAAGGATTTGTTAGTGAATTTGTTTTAACAAAATCATTGAGTTTATCACTCATATCAGAAATTGCAGTAGTAACTGTTTCATTTGAAACTGAGGAAGAAGATTTTGTTGCCTCTGCAACTGGAGGAGTATAAAAGTGGATATAATATCCATCTACATCATCAATACAATCTTGTAACTCTGGAGCAATTAGTGTTTGTTGTAGCACTGTTCCAAATATTCCAAATCCTGGGTTAATCATGTACCCTAATGATTCTGCACCTGATAAAATTAATCCAATACTTGAACCTGCCCCTCCAAATACAGTCCCAAACCCCAATCCTAAACTTCTAAGTTTTTGGTCACAAGTAGTTCCATCCATTCTTGCTTCTGCCAAATTTACTTTTTCTCCCTCAATGCTTCCTGTTTTTCCACTTAAATTAGTGTGGTAAGCGTAAGAAACTAAAGTTGTTCCTGTTTCTTTCTTTGTAGTTTCATCCGCTGCTTCAACTAGGAATGCTTGTAATTCCACAGGAGCAACTGCAGCTAAATTCAAGTAACTTCCATCAATATTGAAACTACTTGTACAACCCGAGCAACTCTCGTTTTGAGAATAAAATGCAACATCTTTAACAGTGTCTCTTAGTATTGAACCTGACCCAAGAAGTCCTCCTTCCCCAGTTACTTTTGCAACAGTTGCTTTTACTTGAGGACTAGGAATAGTATCAAGTAAAGTTCTTGCAGTGAATGCTGGTAAGTTTGCCATTGAGTTAAGCATTCTCGTAAACAAATCTCCTTGATCGGATCCTTCGTTAGCATAGAAATCTATGTAAGAATTTTTGTAAACATCATCTTGACTGTTTGTTACGTTAATTATTGACCATGAATCTGGAAGCATGAATGCTGAAAAGTTTTCATTACCTATTCCAGTTTTTATTCCCCAGTAAGCATAAGGACCAAATAATAATTTGTAGAATCCTGAAGAATTTCTATTAAAAGTATAATAATCTTTGAAAGCTTTGTTTTCTTTTGCTATCCATGAATCATACCAACTTGCTACTCTTCTTGAAGAGAATCCTTGTGATTTTGCTATAGCGTAAGCTTCGTTAAGATTTGTTTCAGCAGCAGTAATTCTTTTTCCTACTCTTGCTGAAGCAAATTTTTGGGCAAATTCTGCAGGAGTTAATACTCCATCTTCTACCCAATCAGCTCGGTAAATATTAATAGTACTCCCAATCGCAGGGTTCGCTTGAATTATATCTACACTAGCAGCATTCAAAGGGAGATTTTCTCCACCAGGAATTCTAACCATTAGTTCTCCAGAAGTCCCATATTTTGCAAGAGCTCCTTTCAAATCAGCAACAGGAACAGATTGAACTAATCTTCCTGTTTCACTTAATTTATATTTTACTAAGTTGGCTCCATTTGTTACTAAAGGAACATTAGTTGCTTTAATGTCTCCAACTTTACCAATATAAGGCCAATCTCCACCAAAGTCTCCTTGAGCAGTAAATTTTTGCATTGCTGATTTTAAATCATAAGCTGGAGAAGTACTTACTTCAAATACTTTTCCAGAAGCAGCGTTCTTGAAACCCACTCCGGTTAAAGCTACTAAATCTTCTTTGTCTTTTATCCATTCAATTGCATCAAGGTTAGTAAAATCATCCCAATCAATAAATTGATTAGTAACTACTCTACCAAATTTAATATCTGCAATCTCTTTAGCTACTCCTGCAGCTATATCTTTGTTATATTGTGTTGTTGCTTCAACAATTGCAGCGTACTTGCTTGTGAATAAGCTCTAAGGTTTGTTAGTGCTTTAAAGAATAAATCTTTTTTCTCAGCAGAGAGTTTTGAAAGAGGACCATCCACTGCAAATAATTCACTAGTGTATCCTGCAGCTCCTGAACTAAATAATTTTTTATTAACAGTGTACTTTTCAAATATTGGAGCTAACCCTTCCATTCTTGATATTCTAATATATTCATCAACTGCATTTCTTCCAAGTAAAGTAGAAGGAGAGGTTGAAACTAAATCAACTTTCTCAGCCATGGTTTTTAATTTCTTACCTACTGTTGATTGGTAAAATTTATTTGCTAAAGTATCTGCTCCTAATTTTGCAGTTCCTCCTTGACCAAATCCTAAATTAGTAACCATTTTTCCTGCGCCGTGAAGAAGAATAGGACCAAAGCTTGTTACAATCATGTTCCCTGAGAACCATGCGTTATAATATTTATCAAAAGAAGAGTAAGTGCTTATAGTACAAGAATTATTGTTACAAGTAGTAGCTGTTTTTGCTGAGAAATCTCTTGTTAAAAAAGAATTTGTAATTTGTTCTCCTTTGTTAATTGAAACTACTCTTGAAGTGAAACTATTATCATCAATTACATTATTTTGCATTGCTTCGTACTCTGCTTCTGTTAAACCAGCAGCTGCTTTAGTAGTGCTTTCTTTGAAAGAAGCAAAAGCTGTTGAGAGGTCTGAAACAATTCCTGTTCCACTAGTTCTGTAACTCAACCCATTTCCATTAATTCTACATTCTTCTTGAGTCAATCCTTCACATCTACCCACACGAAGAGTATCATCCATTATCATCCCTACTCCAAAAGGACCGCTAATACTTACTCCATCAAAATAACTAAATTTACTAGAAGAAGCTGCGTATTGAGGAGCACTAACTTTAACTGCTTGGTCTCCCCCAAGTTCTTTTCCAATTATTGGAGTCTCTCCAATATCAAGTACTTTACCATCATTAACATCAGTTCCATCAGTAATACTATTCCCATCAAAACCCTCGTGAGTAAGATTTAGAATTTCTTGAGCTTGAGTAGGAGAGAGTTTTGAAACAGAACAAGCCCCAGGAGCAATTGTTCCTGAAGTAGTAGAATCTAAAGTATCAGTTGAATAAGGAGTAGCAGTTAGAGTGGGATCAACCTCTGCAAAAGAAACTGAAGAGTAAATTGAGTCTAAAGAACCCGAGTTAATAGTGTAAGCGAAAGCAGGGTTTGATAAAAAAAGAATTAAGAATAAAAAAGCGGTTAAAAAACCGGTTAAAAAATCATTCCCAAAACCCATTAAACCCACTCAAAAAACTTAAAACCCACTCAAAATAACTTATTCACTACACAATATTGCCTGCAATATAACAATAGTGTTTTCCCTAAATATAAACCCTTTCCTTAACTAAAAAACCCTTTTTCTAGAGCTAAATTAAACTTACAATCCTATTAAGGGACTATAAATAACACTGGCAAAACTTTTAGTGAACCATAAAAAATGTAAACAAATAATCCTAAAGGAACCCAATCAAAAACAAATAAAATCAAAATCAAAAAAAGAGCACTAGCTACTAAAACTCCTTTGAATTGAGAAACCCAATCATTAGTTGGTTTAACTTTCTTCTTTAATGCTTTTTGAACCATAAACAAACTAGCTACTAATTCAAAGAAATACAATAACAAAGACAAAATTATTGAGGAAACAATTAATCTAGGGAGAGAAGAAGCTAATAACAAAATATTATCCCCTAAATTGTAATCAATATCCTCAGCTCTAGCAGGGGCGCCTAGAATTCCTACACTCATAAAGTAAACGAAAACTAAAAGCAAGAAAGCAATAATAAATACAAAATTAAAAACTAAACAAGATTTTGTCCAAGAGAGTGAAAATTTTTCCGCTATTTTTTGTCTAACTGGAGAAAAAATCTTATACCCTATAAAAGAAATTATTGACACTAAAAGCAATAGTTTGAGAAAACTAATGCACGTTCCTAAGATTATTCCAATATCCATTAAGAAAATAATGAATTAATTAGTATAAAAGAATTGCTTTGGAGCAAAACTCACTCTATTAGACAAGAAAATCATCCCACCTGCAAGCATGAAGCGGGCCAAAGGCAAGCATAAAGCAGGCAAAAAGGTAATAATAAATACCACTAAAAACCTAAATGTTCTTTGAAAAGTAAAAACAAGATAATGAGAAAATCAAAATTAAAAAAAGGGAAATATTAATTAGAAATAAGAGACTAAAAAAAAGAGTGAATAAAAAATGAATTACCTACTTTACGCTTTCTTTATTTTAGGAAGCTTTTCTCCAGGATACATGTTACTACGAGCAGGTTTTCCTAGTACTCAAAACTGGGGAATGATACAAAAAATTTCTTTAGGGTATTTTTTAGGATTAATTTTGTTTGGATTACCCGTTTTGGTAATTGCAGCACTAGGACTTAATGAAACTTATTACTCCCTACTTTGTATTATCCTAATTACGCTCCTTTTCGGAGTAATGTTTGTAAAAAGAATTTCTTTACAAGAAGTAGATCCAGTTATTCCTAAAGTTGAAAAGAAAAAGAAACCCTTTGTACAAGAGGTCCCTGCTAGTATTGTTGAAAAAACCCAAACAATGCCTCAGAAAAAAATTGTTTTCGAACAAGGGCTTATAGTAAAATCTAAAGAAGGAGAAACAAAAAAGCAGGTTTTTAAAGAAAAACCAAGTAATATAGTCAACACAGTAATAAAGAATACGGCTGAAATCGAAAATAAAACTAAAGAGAATGAAAAGAATGAGGCCCTTGAGAGACTTAGAAAGTTTGCTCAGCAAATAAAGCTCTCAAAAAAGCAAACCAAAACAGAGGATGAAGATGGTAACGAAATAGAGGAAGATTTGTTAAGTAAAATGAGTGATGAAACTGAAGAAGAATATTTGTAAAAATAAAGAAGAATTATAATTATTAAAAAAATTAATGTTGAAAAATAAAATTTAAAAAATGTGAAAATTATGCCTGAAAATGTTCCAAGAAGAATGATGCGTTTTTGTAGAGAAAATGAAAACCAAGAGGAAAACAATAATTCTCAAAGAGGAAACTATTCTAGAAACGAAGATTACTCTAAAAAAGAGGTAGAAGAAGATCCATTTGCTCCAAATGGAAGACCCTTACTTTCAAAAATTCCTTCAATGAACTATGAGGATGTTGATTCAAAGAACGCTGCTGAATTAAAAAAGATTCAAGAAAAAAATGCGGAAGAGAAACTTGCACTAGGAAAAGTAGAGCAATTCAAACAACAATACAACAGATTGCCTACTAAAGAAGAATCTGACAAAATCGCTGAAAATTTATTTACTCAATTAAAAAATACTGATATGTCAAAACTTTATCCCGAAATGAGTATCCCTGGAGAAGAAAATTATTCCCAAGTCCCTCAAGATCCAAGGTCAAGAAGATTGGCCAGAATAAAGGGAAAAAATAGTTCAAATCCAGAGGCTAACAAAATACCCACTAACAATAACTTAAGAGAAACCCCTACTCAGCAAGGACAATTTTCTAACTCTAATGTTTCGACAGAGATAGCTGAGATGAAATCACTTCTAGAGGATAATAGCGAACCTAGTGCTAAGAAAGGAAAAGCAAAGGACGAATTTGATATGGGCCTAGATGAAGAAATTTCAGAAGGAGCTCCAATTGATGAAGGAACGAATGAAATTGAATCAATTGATATTAAGGAATCTTCTACCTGCCCTAATTGCAAAAAGAATGCTGAGAAAATTATTTTTTGCCCAAAGTGCGGAACTGCTTATTGTAATAATTGTGCAAAGAAAGAAAACGGACAATATATTTGTCCAAAATGTGGGACAAAAACTAAGGCTTAATTCTTTAGATTTAATTAAACAAAAACTAGTTCTTTTAATTAGCAAATTTTAATTAATTTAAAGCAGGAACTCCTTCTATTAATTTGCAATTAAAATTAGGATCAACATCAAGATTTGACATTATGTTAATGTCCTTTGAAATCCAAGTACTTAACCCAATAATATAAGGAGAAGAACTCCCTAAATCACCCGCACTCAAAGTAATTTTCCCAATTGCAGAATCTACTTTTCCTATATAAGGATAAATGTATTTCTCAAGAATTGCTTTGTTAGTTGGGTCACAAGAATAAAATACTCTATTAACAGAAAAACTCTCCCCAGTATCAGGGTCAATGTAATCCACCCCTGCTTCCCCTGTTCCTTCAACTTTCTTTCTTGAAGCAATTATTAGTGCAACAAATTTTGATTCTTGAGCACTATAACTCTCTTTTGCAATGAAAAAAACATAGTCAATCGAATCATCAAAAGGTTTGAGTACTGAGTAAAGGGTATTAGAAATTGCTTTTCTTGAATCATATCCAATGCTTTTGTTTTGAGCAAAATCCTCTTTTAATAAAGCAAGTAAATAATCATACTCGGGAGTAACCACTACCCCTGAATAAGGATCCGGACCCAAAGTGGGATTTAAACTTACTGAGCTCCCATCACGCATAATATTAATATAAGTAATTACTTTTAGCGAATCCATCGCAAAATCCGAAGAGTAAAAAGAATTTAGTAATCTTTCAGGACCCAAACCATAATTAATTGCAAAATAAAATAACCCCGTGCAAATAGCTGAAACAATTGCAATAAAAAATAATGAATCTACTAAAGCAGCTTGAGCACTAGTATCTTTTCTAATCCCCATTATAAATTTTCGAGTAGTCATTCCCAAACCACCATCGCCATTATCCCAGGAACAACAATAAACTGTCCTCTCCCATCAATCTCAACTTCTTTTTGAATAGCAACTGGATAATACCTTACAAGGTAATTCTTTTCTTTTCCAGTAAAAGCTTTTGCACCAGGTTTAGCATATTCACAAAAAAATGGTTTTAATTCACCAAAATTATTATCAGCATTCAAAAAACCTAAAGAAGTTAAATTGTCCTGATTAAATGAAGCATCAACAAAATCTTTTTTTGTTCCTGAAAGAGGATTATCCGCACTATAAAGCCCAGTCATAAAATTATAAGGTAAGAACTTTGTTTTAACTGAAGCACACTTCGTTTCAAATTGATCAATCCCCAAAATTAATGAATCCCCTTTAATCTCTCTAGCAACTGAAGTCATATCCATTTGCTTTCTAAGATAAGTATTTTTTGTGTTATAGGTATTTAGAGTTAAAGCAAAAATAGAAAAAAAAAGAACAAGTGAAACAACTATTGGAACAAGTGAAGGTAAATCATCCCCAATTGGACCAATGAAACCTTTTTTTGAAATAAATTTTTTTCCCATGTTACTCATAAAAGGATTAGGGAATTAATAAACCTTCTTCAGAAGCAGACATTACTAAAAAAAGAGAAAAGAAGTTAAAAAAATTAACTTGTTAAACCAAAAAGATTTTTACAATCTCCCCAAGTATAATTCCTTGTTACATCAATAGTATCAGAAACCGAAGTAGATTTGTTAAAACAAGAAGGAATCAAATCAGAATCAAGTAAATTAGTTTTCTTACTTAATTTATAGCACCCCACTCTTAGAATATTTCTAATGCAATTATTTGGTTCTTTTTCAGTAGAACAAGGAATAATGTAAATTGTTTTCTTTCCGCCCACAATTTCTTTTAATGCAACAAAAGCATCAGGAGCACTTGCTTGAACCGCTGTTTTTGATGCTGCTCTTGGATAAAGAGAAATAAACGTGTTTTTTCCATCATTGTAAGAACTATCTACTCTTGAATCTTCAACTATAAACTTTGCATCCACTAAAACAAATTCTCCTTCAGTGGAAATACTTTTCGCAGCAATAACATTCTCTTTTTGTTGATTACTGCGTTTGTGTTCAACTATCCTCAAAATTAGAGTATTAGTAATGTTTGGTTCTGATCCGAAAGTTTGTTTTGAAAATTCTAAATCATAAAAAAATGGGTCAGCCGCAAATCCTTTTGTAAGAACATCAGGAAGAACTGCAAATTTATCAGAACAAAGAAGATCATTGTTCAATTGGTCAGAAATAACTCTAGAATTTGAAAGCAGCAAATTGTTTGCAGATTCAGAAAGCCCAATATTTGAAACAAAAGAATAAAACAATAAGGCAACTACTGAAATAGCTACTGCAAAGAAAAGCATTTGCATTTTACTTAAAATAAATCCAAGCATTCAAAATCAACTCGTAATACTCACTAATAAAAATAAAAAAATCAAGGCCTATAAAAAACACAAACTTTAGGAAAAGTTTCTCCAGCGGGAGAAATGTTTCTAAAAATGTAACTACCTATCATAATAGTTCCGGCTTCCATAGGATTTATCGCATGATAATTATCTTTACTCAACTCAACATCAGAACACAAACCATTATCAGAAGCATCGCTAACAAAAGAAGTGTACTTTGGCAAATCTAAACACTTTTGTTTAAAAGCATTAGCAATATTAGGATTTTGAAAAGTCATTACATAGCAAGTATCGGAAGGATAACTACATCTTGAAGCACAAACACTCTTGCTCTTCTCTATCTCTATTTTCATTACAGTGTTTTTTGAAGAAAAGCACTTTGGGTCAGGACTAAAAAAAATCTTGTTTTGACTCTTTCTTGCAACTGTGTCTTCTAAATTAATCTTAAAATTAGTCATCTCTCGCTCAACAGTACTAAGACAAACCTCTCTATTTATTTGTTCGAGGGTTTGGTAACCAATAACTATTACAAAAGCCATTATTGTTACTGCAACAAATAATTCAAAAGGAGCAGAAGCTTGCCCTCTTTGCCCAAAAAATTTTCCCACAAAAATCAAATCCTAAAAACTAATTTTATTGTTTAAAAAATATTAATTATTTAGTTGTTGTTTTTGGAATAGATTTCTGAGCAGATTGGTACATTGGTTTTACAATTAGAACCAATAACAAAGCAGCTATCGCAAAAACAAGTATCATATAAACAGCACCAAAATTGCCGTCCCCATCTTCTTCAAAGAAAACTGAGTCCTTGTTGAATAAAGAATGCCTGCATTCTAATAAAGAATAATCCATAAAAAGAATAAGGAGAAAAGAAGTATATAAAACTTCTTTTCCTCTTCTAAAAACTATTTTTTGTTCAAATTACTTTTATTGCTAACAATAATTAACTATTGCCTGCAGTAGTTAACTACTGACCTTTTTCAAATATTACTGCACAACATGGTTGAGATTCTAAACAATAACCAGCAATATCCTCACAACCTGCACTAACAGCATCAGCTGCACTATCAATTAAATCAGCTGTTGTTTCGCAAACAACTCTAGCTAAAAATTTTTGCTTAGTTGCTCCTGACCATTTAACAGTTGAAATATTAGTACCAGCATCTCCACTCACATCGGCCTCATTAACCGTTAAAGAAGCGTTAGTTACTTTTTCACTTTTGCAAAAATAAACTGATTCAACATCATAACCTAAAGCTGCTGCAAAGTTTGTTGCAAGCAAAGTTTGACCAGGTTCCATTGAAAAAACTTGAGTTGTTGTTGACCCTGAAATCCCGGCTGTTTTTAATCCTTGTATAATTGCGTCCTTAGGGTTATTTTGTGGATTAAAACCAAAACCGCTAATTACGGTTAATAACACAATTAAAATAGCGAATGCCACAACTCCCGCAATCATTAACTCAAAAACACTAAATGCCTGTCCTTTCTGATTCATCAAATCACCTTAGTCTACTGCAACAATAAATGCAAAGTAGTATTTAAACTAACTGGTTTTGATTGGAGTAAAATAAGAAAGGAACTAAAAAATTAGAATTAAAAAATTTGGTAAAATCGAAAAATAATTTATTATTCAATCTTTTTTCCAAAAGAAACTAAACAATTAACACAACAATCATTTGGAGTAGCAGGTTCTATTCTTGGGTTACAACCAATAGCAGGACTACATCTAGCATAAACATTAGACATTAGTAAGCGTTCAAATTTAAGAGTAGAGAAAGTAGCACCATTATCTGTTTGCCCTTCCCCAATTTTTACTGAAGGAGAAAGAGCATCAAAAGTAAGGCAATTCATACTCATCCCAGTCCAAGTTTGGGTATTAATTGAACTAATGCTAAAACCCTCTTTGAAAGTTAAATTTTGGGCAGTAAATATTTTTCCATCAGGAGAATTTACTGCTGATCGAATTAAAGAAACAAGGGACTCTCTGTCCTGAACAATTGCTTGTTCTTGGAAATAAGAAATAGAAGAAATTATGATTAACAAAATTGCAAGACCAATAATTGAATCAATTAAAAGTCTAAAAACTACTTCTGATTGGGCTTTGTTTTCCAAGAAAACATTTTTTGAAGAAAACTTAAGGGGTTTAGAGTTATGATTCAAGTTTTTCACCAAAATTTACATTATTGCGCTAATAGCTAGGTTCGCTGCTATGGTTGTAATCAAATAAACTGCTAGTCCAATCGGAAGAGATTTTGCTAAATTAATTCTAAACAATAATTCGTTATCCTCTTTTATTTTTGTAGTAAAATAAGTTAAGATAATTATTATCATTGCAACGTAAATCCCAATTATTAATAAATAATCTAAAGGAGAGGCAAATGTTTTGAAAGTCTCAATTGAAATATTAAATAATCCACTACCCATTCCACCGCTTCCTCCAACTTCTTGCACTGCAGCTTGACCGGATTCAGTTAGAGTACCTGTTTCTGGAGCGGCTACTACTTGAGCAAGCGTCATTACAACAACTTTTTGCAAAGCAGTAGTAATTCCTAGAACCATGGGGGCAATAAAAAGCGCCATAGTTTGCATAGTAGTAGTTACATCACTAACCATATCTTTTAGGGATTTGTTTACCTTATCCATGTTCTCCATTTGAAGAGAAAGAGACATTAGAGTTCGGGCAGCTACTTCTACTCCTAAATTTACCGAGTCAACTAATAAGCGCATTGCGGTTGTAAGTGCTTTTGAAGGAATTCCTCTCATTGAACCATAAATAGGATCAAATACTGCTGTTTCAAGCGGGAGCCCCATTAATTCAATGTTCTCTACTGTTTTTCCAAAAATTCTTTTACTAATTAATAAATTAGGTAAAAAATCACGGGCTTGTTTTAGGGCACTCTCAACTGGTTTGTTTTCCCCCATTCTTGAAGCAATCATGTACATTGATTCTTTGAACTCGTCTTCCATTTGCATTATTTGTAATTGAGCCTCTCTTTTGTAAATATTTTTATAGTAAAGCAAAATACAACAAGCAATTGCTAGTGAAAGAATTGCCCCTGCCCAGAAAATATATTTAGTTGGATCATTACTTGGTTTGCTTGTTAAATCAATTTTTGCTTTGAAAGCAATGTTCTCTGCTACATCAGGTTCAATTCCTTGAGCTAAAAGGGATTTGTAATAAGTTCCATTTCTTACCCCTCCTCCTAATTCAGGAATAGAGATTTGGATAAAATAAAGATCAAAATTAATTTTTTCATAATAATCTACTCCATTTTCTTTGAATACGTCACTTAGTTGCCTGTCAGCAGGGACTATTTGAAACAAATCTTCCATTATAACATTTCCTTCTTCATCTCTTGGAAACATATCTTTAGGAGGAAGCCCTTCAACTGAAAGAAAAAAAGAAACACTAATTCCAACTAACAAAACTATTGCAAAAACTAATCTAGTATCAATTGTTCCTGTTCCAAATTTCATGTGCCACTTCTTTGGTAACCCTACAAAATTATCATCAATTATTGGGGGATCATAAGTAGGAGGTCTTTTCTTTATTACATTTCTTGCAAAACTAAATGCTATTGCTGGTATCATTATACAATAAACAAAAATTAGAACTGGAGGGGTGGAGAAAGGCATTGATGAAAAAGCAGAGCCTACTGGAAGAATAATTACTAATAAAAGTGGAAGCAAAACTCCAATGTAAAATAACATTACTGAGGGTTGATTTAACGAACGAGCATAATCCCCCATTTTGTCTTTAACACTTTCAAGAACCTCAAGCATGGTTTTGTCTAACACTGCGTATCTATGGGATTCATTTGGTTCCATTACACTTGCTCTAATTTTCATTAAAGATTCTTTTAATTCAGTAGAATATTTTCCCCAATTAAGCGCCATCATATCTAATCCTTCGCTTATTGAAGAATAAACTCCTATTTGAAAATCCCAAATCAATCTCTTAAAATCATCAGCAACTTTTCCTTTCCCATGTTTCGCACTAAATTCAATTGCTTTTTCTAAATTAGGAACTAATTTCATTGACATTATTAAATATCCAACCATTTCAGGAACATAAGTTAATGCTCTTGTTCTCTCTTCTTCTGCTACCCCATTAGGATAACTATAAACAAAATAAACTGCTGCTCCAATTATTGCAAATAAAAATAATGGGACTGCAAATAAAATTACACTCTTCATTGTTTCTTCCATGTCTGAAAGCATATTTAATCCAATGAAAGTATCTTCTCCCAAAGCAAAACCAAACCCTATAAAGAAAAAAGCGGTGATTAGAATTAATGCAGGAATTAACCCAACTACAAAAGTTGCTTTAACTGCCCCCATGTGTTCTTCTGCTTTCAAGTGCCAACCCAAAAAATCAATTGCTTCTTTTTGTTTTTGAGTATAAACAGATCCTTTCCCTAACCCAGGAAATTGCTTATTCATTCTTTTACAAAAAATTACAAAATCAGGTTCTCTTTCTATTACGCTCTTTGTTTCTCCGCCCTCAAAATTTTCTCCAACCGCAGTAATTCCTCGATAAAGTTCACCAGGAGAAGCCTCGTAAGCCATTTTTTTTTGCGCAGCCAAAAACAACACCAATACAGACCAAATAACTCTTGCAAATAATAGAATAAAGAACTATAAAAAGCAAACTATTAAGTTGATTTGAGGAAAAAACTGTTTGAAAAAAAAGATAAAAAGGAATTAAAAAAACTAAAAAAAATAAACTTAACTAAAACGAATTTTATTTCAATTTATTCCTTCTCATAACTCTTTTGTAATTTTTCAAGGGCCTCTGAAATCTTTTTTGCCTCTTCTTCCAGCACTTTTCTTGTCCAAGCGTTGAAAGCTTCTTTTAGAGAGTTTCTGCTCTCACTGTTTGGAGAGGGGTTGATTTTGTAAACTAATCCATCACGCTGAATGAAACCGAGTTCAATTATTCTGTTCAAGTGGTAGCGAATTAGTTTCTCACTCATTTCCACACTATTTTTTTCCAAAATAAAAGATTTTATTTCAAGGGTGGTTGGGTTTTGTTTTTTTGTAAACAAGTACTCAAACAACGCATCAAAAACCAAAAAACCCTTATCACGAGTTTCTTTTGGAGAAATTAATCCCAAAGAAAGACAACACCAGCGAAGTAGAGATTTTTTTGTAAGGGTAACACTTGCAGGAAGATCTAGTTGACGAAGAATTATCTCTCTTCTAATTAACTCTGCTTCAGGAATTATTTCAGCCACCAACAAACCACCAAATAAAAAAATTATTTTACTAAAAAATTATTTTTCAAAAAATCTAAGGAAAAACTCTTTTTCCTTTCAAAGTAAAGTCAAAAGAAGTATTTATTCATAGAGGGTCAGTGAAAGATTAGAAAAAAAAATTAAAAAAATAATTAATTAAAACCAACTTAAAAAAAAGTTGTTTAACTCTTAACCCACTAGGTTAGTAGCAGACCAATTACTGCAATTAAAAACAATATTACTAGTAGGAATAAAAGATTTAGATAAACCATAAGCAGAAGTATAATTTATTCTAATGCTCTTAGGGATAGCTTGACCCAGAGTACAAACGGCGTTAGAAACAATTTTAAAATTTTGGGCAGAACCTTGAGGCAAAAGTGAAGAATAAGAATTTGAATCTGAACCAACAACAATTGAGGTTATTGTAATATTTCCCCCAGTATTATTACCAACTCTGACTAAATAATTTCCTCCAAACTGGCCAAAATTTACCTCGGATTCTAAAATATTAATTGACCCTGCCTTCGAAGAAATATCTGCAGAAGTACTTGAAACGGCACTACCCGAATCATCTAACATTCCTGTCACCATACTTACTGTGCCCAAAGAAATTACAACAACTATAGAAATTATTACTAAATATTCAATAGTACCCTGTCCTCGATAGAGTGCCTGGGCTCGCGATAATCGTCCTGGGGCAGGCCCTTGCATATGGTAATCAAAATTACTTTTAATCATTATAAAATAACAACATTTGACTATAAAAAACTACTTTTTTAAAAAAAAACTGATTTTAAAAAAAATAACCCTTAAAAAATCATAACTAATTCACTATCTATGCAATCTCTTTAATCTTGCAACGTTTTTTGTAAACCCTAAACAACTTTTTGCAGCACTTTTTGCACCATTGCAATGAGCGTTTTGATAAACACGAGAAGAAAGTAATCTTAATACACCCTCTTGAGTATTTACTCCGCGAGTTAATCTCAGCGAATGAAGAGCTTGTAAATCTGAAAGCAAAGCATCTCTTCCTTCAATTGCTTTTCTTGTTATCCCAAGTTTTGGTCGAGTTCCTCTCCTCATTTTTTCCCACAAAGAAGGATCTTTTGTTTTTATCAATGGAAACAAAAATCTAGGATTATCAGTAGTAAATAATCTTGGAACTACAAATTCTTTTACCATTCGCATTGATTTTAGGTGTTGGTATTCTGAACAACGCTTAACCCCAGAATCTGCTATTGCTATTACATTGAAAGCAACTTTTTGCATAGGTAATCTTCTTTTTATTCTTTCAGCATTTATTTCGTTTAGAGCTTCTTCCATTATTGAAAAATTCTTTGCTAGTGCCCCTCCACTAAAAACCTCATCAAGTAAAGTAATTACAATTCTTTTTCTAGAATCGTGAATTGGATTATTTGTTTTAATTATTGATTCAAGGGTTCTACGCATCTCTCTTTTTTGTTCAGTAGCTATTTGGGTTCTAGTAGAAGCAAAATCTGGATTTACTTTTGCAACTACTTTTTTTGTTTCCCCATAATTTACTTGACCCACTCTGGGATAATATAATCTTGGAATTCTACTATTATTTCCTTCATAAGTTGCAAGTAAGTTAATTGATTTTACTAAAGGCTCTGCTCCTCTTAGTGGAGAGATTATTGCATTTGATCCTTGGTAGACAATACTTTGGTAAGCATGATAAATCCCTGTATAAAATCCATATAATTCTTCAAAAGTATAAGCATTTTGTTTTCGCTGCCGAGCCTCTTTTTTGTTAACAAAAACAACTTCCTTTCCTTCATATTTTTTGTTTGAAGAAGTTCCAACAAATCCGGATTGGGTATCAGACATAATTAATATATAAAATCCAGACAATAAAAACTAAACCCTTTACCAATCAACACCTGACAAAACCTACTCTACATAACTTGTTTGTTCAGTAAAAAAGTTTAATAAGCCCCGCAGCATTACATTTGTCAATGATTTTTCGGTGATGTAAATGATTGATTTTAGAGCAGAGTTAAGCCCAATTAGAATGGTGCTTGCAAGAAGAGAACCAGTTGAGCTAATGCTTGAACTGAACAACAATACTAACAAATCTCAAATGGTTTCAATTGAAATCCACGCTGGCGATATGCTTGCTTTTGATAAGGGCGGAAGAAAGAATGTTGAATCAAAGAAAATAATTGAATTCAAAGCCGGAGAAAGAATGAGAGATTATTATCACATTTATCCAAGACCAAACGCTACTAATAGTGTGGAGACAATTAGAATTGAAGTTAATGAACACTTCAATGGTTCTTTCCAATACGTGCAGAGCAAGAAAGTAAAAGAACTAACACTTAGAGTGGATTAGTTTTTTAGAAAAACTGATTCAAATTAGTTTAAGAAAATTAATTTAAATTAGAAAAGTTTTGGTTTTTTTAAATTAGTTTTTGATTTTTTCTTAATCGAAACTAATTTAATCTCTTCTAAAACAAATTAATTTAACAAAGCAGGCAAATCAAAAAATTTAATTAAGAAAACGGGGTTGGTAATTTGAGACTATTTATTCCAGGGCCAGTTAGTGTTTCACAAGACAATATGAACGCGATGAACCGCGAAATGATTGGACACAGAGGAAAAGAATTTGCGGAAATATTTGGAAAATGCACTATGGGACTACAAAAAGTTCTTTATACTAAAAATAGAGTTTTAATTTCAACTAGTTCAGGTTCTGGACTAATGGAAGCCACTATTAGAAATTGCGTGGATGACAAAGTACTAATGGTTGAGTGCGGAGCTTTTGGAAAAAAATGGGTTGATATTGCTAAATCTTGCGGCAAAAATGTGGATGTAATGCACGTCCCTGCTGGAAAAGGAATTAATCCTAGCGAACTCAAAGAAAAAATTGGAAATAATAAATATGATGCAATTTGCGTTACTCATAATGAAACTTCTACTGGAGTAATGAATCACTTAGAAGAACTTGCCCCAATTGTAAAAGAAAGCGGAGCACTGTTTTGTGTGGATGCTGTTTCTTCAATGGGCGGAGCAAAAATAGAGGTTGACAAAATTGGAATAGATGTTTGCTTAACCAGTTCACAAAAATGTTTCTCTCTTCCACCTGGATTAAGTTTTGCGGCTATGAGTGAGAATGCGCTTAACAAAGCAAAAACTGTGAAAGGAAGAGGATATTATTTTGATTTCATTGAACTAGCTAAAGAGTATGACACTAATCAAACTCCTTACACTCCTGCTGTGGGATTAATCTTTGGATTACAAAACCAACTTGATACTATGATTAATGCCGAAGGACTGGACAATGTTTGGGCAAGACATGAAGACATGGCTAAAGAGACTCATAAATGGGCAAAAGAAAAAGGACTTGAACTATTTGCTGAAGATGGGTATAGATCAGTTACTGTAAGTGCGATTGAGAATACTAAGAAAATTAATCTTGAAGAAGTTAAGAAAAAAGTAAAACTTAGAGGATATGTAATGGATGCAGGTTATAGAAAACTCAATGATGATTTACTTGCAGCTGGAAAAAACGAAACATTTAGAATTCCACACATGGGAAATTTAACAATTGGAGAACTTAAGAGTTACTTGAATTGTTTGGCTGAGGAAATGAAATTATAAAAACACTATATGTTGGACAAGTGTGAAAAAGATAAAAAAATTAAGGGGTTGAAAAAATGGGTAAAGTATTGGTAACAGATCCAGTTAGTGAAACAACTATCAGTATCCTAAAAGATGCTGGACTTGAAGTAGAAAGCAAATTCAACTTAAAAGAAGACGAACTTTCAGCACTTGCCCCTAATTATGATGCTTTTGTTATTAGAAGCGGAGTAAAGATTACTAAAAAAATTCTTGATAGTGGAGCTAGTGGAAAATTAAAAATTGTAGGAAGAGCAGGAGTAGGAGTAGATAATGTTGACAAAGAAGCGGCTAAAGCAGTTGGAATTGTAGTAGAGAATACTCCATTTGGAAATACTAACGCTGCTGCAGAGCACACTCTTGCATTAATGATAATACTTTCAAAGCACATTATCCACAGCCACAAAACAATGAAAGAAGGAAAGTGGGACAGAAAGAGTTTTGAAGGAACTGAACTCAAACACAAAACATTAGGATTAATTGGATTTGGAAATGTTGGAAAAAAAGTTGCAAAAGTTGCACTAGCATTTGAAATGAATGTACTTGTTTATGATCCCTACTTACCTGATGAGAAATTTAAGGAACTAGGAGTAAAGAAAGCAGAGCTGGCAGAAATTTATGCGAGCGCGAATTATATTACTGTTCACGTTCCACTAACTGATAAAACAAAGAACATGATTTCTGATAAAGAATTTAACGAAATGAAAAAAAATGTTAGAATACTTAATGTTGCACGCGGAGGAGTAATTGATGAAGATGCACTTTTACGAGCACTTAACTCTGGAAAAGTTGCTGCAGCGGGACTTGATGTTTACTCTGAAGAACCCCCAATGAAAAAAGAACTAATTGCACATGAGAAAGTTGTTTGCACCCCTCACTTAGGAGCATCTACTTTTGAAGCCCAAGAAAACGTTGGAATAGAGGTAGCTGAACAAATAGTACTCGCACTCAAAAACGGCGAAGTAAAAAATTGTGTAAATGGATTAACTAAATTAAGAAACTAAAAATTTTCAAAGAAATGGCTTTCAAAAGCCATTTTCTTCATCTGTCAAAATCTCATTTGTTAATTCTAAATACCCTTATCCCTTGTCTATCATAAACTTTAGTGTAAAGAACTTTTGTTTCTTCACTTTCAAAAAACACTTTTGCCATATTTGTGTTATTCATTACTTGGTTTAATAATAAAACAAAATCTTTTCCACCATAAACATAATTCTTACTTGCATTCAAATCCAAATTTTTCCAAGAAAAAAGAGTCTTATTTAATAAATTACTTGATAAAGCAGAATTACAATAATCCAAATTAAGAGCATTTAAGCAATCAATATACCTGCCTGCCACAACATTATCATTAGTCACCCCATACAAATGGGCTTTAACTGAATCTGGGTGAGAAAGCATTCTTGCATCAAGTATAACATAATCAGCCCCAATTCTTTTTGAAGCAATTAAAAAAGCATTATTAATATCAGTTTCTAAAACAAATTCAGCAAAATTTTTGTTAGGCCCGCAAGTAGGGCAAGGCCAATTCTGATTGTCTGAAGAAACTTTTCTTTCAGAAATAAAAGTAATGACGTGACCTAGTTCCCACCAATTCATTAATTTTGCATTAGAATCAGTGTTATTGTGCAACCACTCTGCTAAAACAAATACTTCTGGTTTTTGATAAGCAAAAGAACGATCATCCTCGTTAAATAAAGTTACTTGAGAGGCCCCTACAAGCAAAATAACCCCAAAAATAATTAAAGTTACTTTTTGAACTATTTTATGCTTCTTTGGTTTTACCTTAAACTTTAAATTGATTTGATTAATAACTTCCGGCAAAAAAAATAGGGCTAATCCGATTGATAATGGAGCTAATATTCCAAATACAAAAATAAATTTTAACTTATACAAGCCTAACAACAACCCCACAACCGAAAGAATAAAAATAAAAGTTAATTTTAGAGGCTCTCTTGAAAAAAATATTTTTACAGGAATTAGTAAAATTGACAAAATAATGATTAATAAAAAAACCCCAAAAGACCTTATAAAAAAAGAGTACCCTAAAGCTTCTTCTAGAATAAAACTTAAAACATTTTTCTTTAGTGCGATTGAAAATATAACTACTCCAAATAAACCAAATGAAATTGATAAATAAAAACACGTAATTAAACCTAATTTCGCTAAATGTTTTCCTTTTTCATTTAATTTTGCAATTACCTTAAATAATCCCAAAGAAATTATTATGCCCAAAATACTACCTGCAAGAAAAATCAGTGAATCAGCCCCTTGCCCCTGGGTTCTAATATCTGCAGAAACATCTTCCCACCAAAAAACCCCCAACAAAGGAAAAATCACAGTCATTACTAATAAAACTATTAAACTAAATTTAATCCAAATTCGTTCTTGTTTCAGATTTTTTATTGAAAGAACTAATTGCCCAACTGTTATTAACGATACTAAAGATAGTGGCAAAATTATATACATCTTCCAAGTAATCGAAAGCAAGCCAATAAACAAAATGGATATTAACAAATCCCAATAATTTTGTCTTTTCGTAGCTCTAACAAAAAATAATAATACTAATAGCAATAAAAGTGCTCCCAGTGCATCATTTTCAAAAAATCCTGCAACCGACCTGAAAATAAAAGCCGGAAGAATAGCTAAAATAAAAGCCATTACAAAGCCTTCCGTTTTTCCAAATAATTCTTTTCCTAAAAAAAACATTACTAAGCAACACAGCGTTGCAAAAATCGCAGGTAAAAGCATTGCTAATGAAACTAATTTTTCTTTATCATATCCTTCAAATGGATAAATTATTTGATAAATAGCAGCAGTGAAATAATCCAAGAAACTAGCTTTTCTAATAGGAGTATCTTTTATTTGATAATAAGCCAAAGGATCAATTGTTGGAATTTCCCCTATTTGTATTAAATATCCGGTTAATCTCGCATGGTAATAAGGATCAGGGCCATGCAAGTACTCTTCAGAAACAAAGTTAGTCCTAACTGAAAAAGCAAGTAAAAAAATTACTAGCAACAAAAGAGTTTGAGTTGAAAAAATTTTTTCAAAAAAAGAATTCTTTATTTGCATTACTAAAATAGCTCTTTGGTGTATTAATAAATATCGTTTACAAAAGCATTACTCAAAACAAAAGTTGTCCACAATTGTTAAAAAAAATTGTTTACAATTGTTACAACAATTGTTTGCTAAAAAAATTAAGCAAACAAATTCAAGTTTTAATTTAATTAACAACAGGAAGAACTGATTCATTTTTGTCAACAGGGATTCTTTTACCAATAGCCACTGCCACAATACCTCTTGCTGTGTAACAAGTTATTTTTTCTTTCTTCAAAGCATCAACAAAAGCTTTTGTAGGGTTAGGAAGAACAACAGCATCTACATTTCTATCACTTAATTGAGTAGCAATAGCACTCAAAGAAATTAGCTTGTTAGCATCAATATTTGCTTGCTCAATATTGTAAAGTCTTCCTCTAAAATTCATATCCCTATATAATAAAAAGAACGGAGCTCTTGGCCCTTTTATTGAAATACGCTTAGCAGTATTTGTATCAGAAACTATTGCAAGTAATTTGTGTGTATTAACATCAAGGGGTTTGCACAAAACTGCAGCAGGCATATTTGTATCAATTGGATTAACAATAACCTGATTATTAGAATCTATGGGATTAACAATTGGCAAATTAGAGTCAGTTGCTGGGAAAATTATTTGAGGAATATTAAAAACAAAAACTAAACCAATAAGAATCAACAGTATTACTGCACCAATAACTATTTTTCCACCAGTACTTAAATCACTTAATTGCATCAACATTCACCCACACAAATTTACTAATTTATTAAGAGCAATTGAGTATAAAAAGGTTTTGGGAAAGAGAAAAGAAAGAACCTTGATTTGAAAAAAATAATTATTCCTTTTTAGGGTATTAAAAAAAAATATTTGTTTACAATAAAAAAAGATTTATTTTCTACTTTAATTTAGTTTTTGTAAATAAAGTTTAAATCTTTTAATACAGGAATTGTAGCATTTCCCCAATTCCCACCAAAACCATTAACCCAATTTCCACCAAAAATATCAGAGTAACCAAAACTCGCTAAAAATTGAAAATACTGATAACCATTATCATTCAAAGCAGAAGACAAATCAATCCCAGTATTAGGCGAAATATTTGCTCCACTCCAATCACTAACATTATCGGCACCCGAACAATCATTATCCACATTTTGATCACAAGCTCTGTACTTAACATTAAGAGAAGTCAAACCCTTACTAAACAAATTCCTAACCTCAGTCTCAGACAAAGCACGATCCCAAATAGCAACTTCATCAAGTGATCCCTTTAATGGTCTATAAGCGCTATTAACAAACCAACTACCAATTAACAAATCATGACTAGACATAAATATTGTTGGATAAGGGCTAAAATTATAGATAGTGTCCAGAGAACCATTTATGTAAAATTTATCTTGCGAATTCTGATGCACCCAAGTAACATAATACCAATTATTTAAAGATAAATTACTAGAAGATACTGGGTTAGGCGGGGACGAATTATAAATATAACCATAAAGCAGATTTTGCCCAGATTGAGTATCTACTCCAAAAGATAAATCACCATTCGCAGACCAACCATCAGTACCAATAATTGAATGCCCATAAATCAAAGGGCTTCCAGCAAGCTTTACCCAAGCACTCATTGTAAAATTATTATCTAAACCCCCAAAATTGTTCACCCTAACATAATCATTTAATCCATCAAAACTTCTCGCATTTGTACTCCACAACCCGGTTGTTATTGTAGGGCTATTTACATAAGTCCCATATGCCCTCTTTCACTAGAATCAATCGCAGTTGTCCCACTAGCTTCATTAAAATGCCACAAACCAACTAAATCAGTATTGTAATCAGTTTCAATTGAAGGATTCAATTCCCCACCATAAATAATTTTGTTAGTTGTATTAAATTTCATTGAAACAAAATTAGTATCAGTAGCACCAGTATCAATAACAGGAGAAAGATAATTAGAATCAGTAGCAACAATTAAATCTTCAGTAGAATTGTACAAAGCAAGAACCTCACTAGCACCCAAATTACGATCCCAAACAGCAACTTCATCAAGAGTACCACCATAATATTCACTAAATCCTGGTTGGTTTCCAAAGACAAGTGGGTTAGAATTAGTCAAAATTGTTCCTGAATAAGTAGTGGACCCAATAGCAACTCCATCTATATAAGTTTTCATTGTTACCCCATCATAAGTCCCAACAACGTGGTGCCATACATTTCTTGAAGGAAAAGAAACAAAAATAGTTTTCCACCCATTAATACTTGCAAGATAAGATATTTGACTCCACCCATTCTCAGTTCTTGGAAAAATATAAGCATTATTTTGACTACTACTTGATTTACTTATTACATTTTGTATCCCTGAAGCTTTTGTCGGGTAAATCCATGCCGAAATAGTCAATTGATTTGTCAAATCAAGAACGCTTGAATCAGGAACAGATATCGTATCATTTACTCCATCAAAGCTGTATGCTTTGTTTGCTACCCCAAATCTATCAGTAGTTAGAGTCGCTCCACTCACAGTTCCATTGTTTCCATTTTCACTTGAATCAAGAGCATTTCCATTAAAGTTCCACAACCCAACTAATCCACTTGAGAGTTTGATTTTGTTTACATCCATTTCCACTCCAACATCAGTTCCTTTTAATTGTGCATAATTAAAAGTACCACTCGCAAAATCAGAGTTAAGATACAAGTAAATAAATTTTTCTAACAAAGTTACTGTTCCATTATTCTCATCATAGTAACTTCCAACAGGATTAATTGTAGGAATGCAATCAAAACTTACTTTTCCATAATTAATAGTTTTTTCAAGACCGTACCTGGAAAGATATCTAATCTTCAAATCAAAAACTTGTTTTCCAGAAGAACAAGCAACCAAATTTCTTAACAAAAAAGAAGCTGATTGACCGGAATTAAGTCTAACCACCCCATAATTGTGATCAACATCATCAAGAATAATTTTTTCAAGAAGAATAAAAGTAGAATCATTATTTTTAACAACCACTAAACCATTAGTGTCCCCACCAACAACAATTTCACTCACACCCAAAACAGAAGTCCTCAAACCAATATCCTCTGAAGTACTAGAAACTTGCTGAGTATCCAAAATATTAGTAGAAATTCCCGCAACAACCAAAGAAATAGTAACAACAACCCCAATAATCAACAAATACTCAATTGTTCCTTGGGCTCGCGAGAGAACCCTGGCACTTGCTGTCCTTTTAGAAAAAAACTTAACCATTTAAATCAATATAACTAAAGTTCTTTTTATTTTTAAAACAATCTTTTAAACAAAAACAATTCAAATCCAAAAATAGATAAATGCACCCCACTAAGTTTTTCCTTGGAGAGTAGCTTTTTATTAGTAATTCACTTTTTATATTTACATGAAAAAAGAGTTAATTGAAGAATCCACTTTAAAAAATATTAAAGAAAGAAACTCAAAAAAAATAACAAATCATGAAAAGGAACTAATACATAACCTAAAAACTCAATTGCAAGAAAAAAATAATATTATTTCTTATACTGATGAAGAATTAAGTTCTATTAAAAAAAGCCTTTCATTTAAATTAGCAAATGTTTATAGAAAAATGATAAATAACAAATTACCTTTAGGAACCTCTAGTAGAGACAAATACGATTCTTTTCTTAGAACAATAAAAAAAAGCTTGGTAACTAGAAAAGCTTACAGCCAAATTAACCTTTATTCTAATGCTAATGAAAAAGGTTTATTTAAAAACAAAAAAAATGAAATCAAAAAATTTAACAAAACTATTGACAAAGCATACGAACTTGGAAGAGAAGAAGAATACGAAAAAGCTTGGGAATTAATAGAAAATTTGGTTGAAGAAACAAAAAAATCCTTTAAACTAAACCCCCAAAAACCATTTTCAACAAAAATTAAAAAAATTGCAATAGTAGCAAGCACTGATCTTACTCAATGTAACTTATACAGAGTTGAACAAAAAAAAGAGCAACTAAAAAACGTAAATATAGAGTGCGATATAATAAATTATAGGACTAATTTAGATAAATTTTACAAAAACCTTTACCAATACAACGCAGTAATTTTTTACAGAACCCCTGTAAGCTATGAGTTAATCGAAACTATTATTACTACTAGAAACTTAGGAATACCCACTTTTTATGAAATTGATGATTTACTTTTTGATAACAAATTTTATCCAGAAAAATTTAGCTCATATGGAGGACTAATCAGTAAAAGAGAATATACTAGTCTAAAAGTAGGAGCTTTGCTTTTCAAAAAATGCATGGAATTATGTGATTATGGAATAGCTTCTACAAATTCACTTGCCCAACTAATGGAAGAACATGTTATAACAAAAAAGGTTTTTGTTCACAGAAATGCACTTGATTCTAAACTAATTTTAATTGATGAACAAAGAAAAAATAAATTAAAAAAAATCCAATCAAACAAACAAAACCCTATTAAAATATTTATTAGCAGTAATACTTCTGCTCATGCAAAAGACTTTGAGAATCTGTGCGAAGAACCATTAATTAAAATAATAAAAAAATATAAAAGCAAAATACAGATAATCATTTTTGGGAATATAAAAACCTCAAGGAATTTTAAAAAATATAAAAATTATTTTTCAATTATCCCTCCTACAAGAGATATTGAATTGTTTTGGCAAACAATGAGCACAATGGACCTAAATCTCGCATTAATTACTACTAACAATGTTTCAAATTGCAAAAGCGAAATAAAATGGATGGAAACTGGTTATTTTGGGATTCCTTCAATTGTTAGCCCAACTGAGAACTACACTGATGTTATACAAGATGGAGTTGATGGATATTTAGTTTCTTCACACAAAGAAACGTTTACCGCGCTTGATAAATTAATATCCAATAAAAATCTTAGAGAACAAATTGGAGCTGCTGCTAGAGAAAAAATCATTAAAAATTATAATTTTAAAGTTTCTTCTCAAAGTATTGAAAAAATATTAAACTCAGTACTAATCAAGACTAACAAAAAAAAGATATTAGTAGTAAACGTTTTTTACCCACCCTACTCAATTGGAGGGGCGACTAGAATAGTTTATGAAAATATTTCAAACATAAAAAAACAATACTCAAAGTTATTTGATATAGAAGTAGTAACTTCTTTTAGTGCAAAAGAAGAAAATGAAGTAAAAACCTATTACCACGAAGGAGTAAGAGTTAATGCAATAAAAATTCCTAGTTACAGTGGAATGGATGAGGCAATAATGGATAGTAGAGTTTCAAAAATATTTGAAAATATATTAGAATCAACTTCTCCTGATCTTGTTCACTTTCATTGTGTACAAAGATTAACCGCAGGAATTGTTTCAGTTACCCAGTTAAAAAAAATCCCTTATGTTATAACTGTTCATGATGGTTATTGGATCTCCCCTCACCAATTTTTGCTTGATAAAAAAGGAAAAATTAGTACTTTTGATTTTTCTAATGATATTCAAAACCTAATTAATTTTGACCAAAAATATTATTTGAAATACAAACTTGCAAAAAGTGCTTTATTTGGTGCTAAAAAAATAATTGGGGTTTCAAAAAGCTTTGCAGAACTACACCAATCTTTGGGACTAAACAATGTTATTGCAATTCCTAATGGTTCTTCAATGAATCAAATAACAAAAAAAGTTTCAAAAAGCGGAAAAGTTAGAATAGCGCACATAGGTGGACAAAATCACCATAAAGGATTTTTCTTATTCAAAGAAGCAATAATTAAAGCAAATTTAAAAAATATTGAAGTATTTACAGTTAATGATTCAATTTCTTTTAAAAAACCAAAAAAAACTTTTTGGGGAACTACCCCTGTAATTACTGTTCCCAGAGTTCCTTTTGAAAAAGTTAATCAAATCTATGAAAACATTGATGTCTTGGCAGCACCATCCATTTGGCCTGAGAGCTATGGACTAGTAGTTAGAGAGGCTCTAAACCAAGGCATGTGGGTAATTGCTTCAGATAGAGGAGCGGTTAGCGAAAGTATTACAAAAGATAATGGATTTATAATTTCAGTTGAAACAATTACGCCTTTAGTAAAAATTTTAAAAAAAATTGATTCAAATCCTGAAAAATACTTAAAACAAATTAATATAAAACCAAAGATACGCAAACCTGAAGAGCAAGCAAAAGAAATTGCTTTTTTATATAAAAAACTACTATTAATTGGTGAAATAAATTGAATAAAATTTTAAAAAAAGTAAACGAAAATATACTTAAACATTTTAAAAAAGCCCAAGTTTATAAAAATTTAAAAATGAATAACGAATCAAACCCCTTTCTAATAAAAGAAACTCAAAAATTGAATAAAGTAAAAATGCTTCAGGGACGCAAAGAAAACGTTGAATATATTAAAAGTTATTTCCCAAAAAATGGGAATAGCTTTTTAGAAATTGGACCAAATTTAAATCCAATGATTCTAAAAAACGATAATTTCAATGTTAAATATCTTGATTTGGTTGGAACCGATGTGTTACTTAAAAGAGCAATCAATAAGGGAAAGGACATTTCCAAAGTTCCAGAAATTGATTATATTCATGATCCAAAAAAATCAATTTTAGAAACTGTTGGAAAGGATAAATTTGATGTAGTACTATCAGCCCACGTAATCGAACACATTCCTGATTTTATAAAACATTTCCAAGATGTTTCCAAAATACTAAACCCTTCAGGAGTGTATTGTTTAATTATCCCTAATATGTACCTGTGTTTTGATGCTAAAAAATCTCCAACTACCCTTGGAAATGTAGTTGAAGCATTTTTGAACGAACAAAAACAAGCCCCAATTTCTAGAATAATTGATGAATTTAATTATGGAGTAAAAAAAAATGGGCTCGTAGCATGGTCAATGGGGGATAATGAAATAACTACCCCAAAATACCCAAATCCAATCAAAAAAATTAAAAAAATTCTAGCTGATAAAAATTTTGTTGCTAATTGGCATGGACACATCTGGTACTTTCACCCATATTCTTTTGGCTCAATTTATTTGGATTGTTTTCATTTAGGATTAGTTGAATTAGAACTTATAGACATAAAACCCACTAAAAAAATGGAATTCATCTGTATTCTTCAAAAAAGACCTTTATCAACAAACCCCTTATCTAGAAATAAGCTTAGACAAATTTTTCAAGAACAACAATACAAAATAAAAATTGATGGAGAATCTATTATAATTTAGATAAAAATAATTTTGGTTGGGATAAAATGAACTTTAGTTTTATGGAAAAAAAGGATAATAATCAGGAACCTGCGGTTAAAGATTATTTGCAAGCAATAATTTGTGGTCCTGAACATAGTGGAACAACTATGCTTTTGGAAATATTAAAAAAAGCCCCAACTATTAATTCCGGCTTTGAAGGAGGATTTTTGTTATGCAATACTCCAAAAGACTTTATTAATTTTGAACCTTTTTATACAAATTTTTTAAACGGTTATTCCATTAATGAGAATCAAATAAAAGAAATTTGCGACACTAATTCATTTGCTGAAGCATATAAACGACTTATACAAATTTCACCAGTACTAGAAAATACTACTAAAATCATAGATAAGACTCCAAGATACTTAAGACATTTAAGAAAAGTTTTATTAAAAACGCCCGACGTTCCTTGTGTAGTACTGGTACGTGATCCACGAGCATTTGTATGGTCAATTTGTAATCGTGAAACAAATAAAGAAAAATATTTAGATCATGAAAAACTTTCATTTGATGAATGGATGGTTAAAAAATATCAAAAAACAATTTGGTATTTAAGTAAATGCTACGAAGAATTGTCAATTGTAAAATCAAGTGCTTTTAAAAATAGAATTATGATTGTCCCTTATGAATTATTTGTACTATCCCCTGAAAAAATACTACCAGACATATTTAAACATTGCAACCTCGAGTTTAAGAAAGAGTATATGTGTTTTGGAGAAAATAAAAATAAGCTAGTGTATGGAAATTTGATTAGTGCAGATTATATATATGATTACAAAAAAAATCTTTCTGAAGAAGTTTGTAATGAAATAAAAAAGAAATTTGAAAAATATGATTTTCTTTTTTTAAATGAAGAAAAAAATTCTTCTACGCTGCCTAATATTGAAACAAAGGATATTGTTAAAGCATTTATTTGTGGTTTTGAAGGGGGAGGCACTACACTTATTTCTGAAATTATTAAAATGCACCCTTCTATAGAAAGTGGTTTTGAAGGAGGCTTTTTATTATGCAATACTCCGCGTGATTTCATTAACTGTTCACCTTACGCAAAAAATTTAAAAGAATCTTGGAAAATTTCTGATTCTGATTTAAAATATATTTGTGATACTGATTCATGGCCAGAAACATACAATAGATTAAGAAAATTATCACCAATAATCAAAAATAAAACTTGTTTTCTAATTGATAAAACTCCACGTTATATGCTTTTTTTAGACTCGATTCTTACAAAAGCACCAGAGATTCCTTGTATTGTTGTTATTCGTGACCCACGCGCAGTTTTGTGGACTCATGCAAAAAGAACATACAGAAAAGCACCACCTTTTACAAGTCAAGAAGAGTGGGCCGAAATGAATGTAGAATCTTTTTCAAAACATTATAATAACTATTATAGAGGGTATAAAACAGCTTTAGAAAAAGGGTTAGGTAAAAGAATATTGCTTATTAAACATGAAGATGTTTGTAAAAACCCAGAACAAGAAATTAAAAAAGTTTTTGACTTTATAGGGTTGGATTTTAAACCACAATACCTTGTTTTTGATGAAAAAAGCTTTAACTATCCTACAAGAGGAAAAGAAATAAATAACAAATTTACTACTGAATATGAAGAACATCTCACTATGGATACTCAACAAAAATTACTTAGACTAACAAATCAACAAAAAATTTTTTCACTTAACAAATTTTCAGGAATAATAAAAAAAATATCAGATCCTTTTACAAAAAACAAACTTTTAGGATTAAATTTACAACCAAATGAATCCGCTCAATTCTTTCTAAGTAACAATGAATCAAATCAGGCTTTGTTAGAAAAATATTTTGCAAAAATTTCAATTGACCCAATTTGCAATTTTGACGAAACAACAAAAAAAATTCGTGTAGGCGGGGTTTTGGTGCCAAAGGCTAACAATCAAGCAATTATAAGTGTTTTTGTGCGCGGGAAAAAATTTTCAACTAGTGGAAAAATTGGTTTACCATCACCAGTAGCTGCAAAGCAATTCCCTGACAATCCATATGCAAAAAATTCAAGATTTCTTGTTACTGATATTAATGCTCAACAAAAAGAATTCTTTGAAATAGTTGCTTGTTTTGAAGATGGAAAAAACGTAGTAGTAAATAAATTTAAAGCAGGTAATTATTTACAAACCAACGAAAGAGATTTACCCCTAAGTTTAAAGACTACTAATAAAATTAAAACTACGGAATATAAACCAATAGAAAATCTATTCTTATGTGTTGGCTCTCAAAAAGCTGGTACCACTTGGTTATATGTCCAACTTAAGAATCACCCCGAAATTGGTTTTTCATCAAAAAAAGAAGTGCATTATTTTGACAAAATTAGTAAAAAAAATTATTTTAGTTCCGAGTTTAATGATTCATGGTATACTTCACTTGCTACAAAAACTAATAAAAAATATTTTGCTGATTTTACCCCCTCTTATGCAGTTCTTCCTAGTTCAGGATATGAAAATATCAATAAAATATGTGTAAATAAAAAAATTATTTTTATTATGCGTGATCCTATAGAAAGAGCAAAATCTGCTATGCGCTATTATTTTGAGACTAAACAGAGAGATATCAAAAAAGTGCCACTTAAAGAGCTCATTAAATTAGCATCGTCAAGATTAATTATCGGCATGTCATCTTACGAAAATACAATTCAGAAACTTGAAAAACATTTTTTACCCAATGATGTTTTATACTTGTTTTATGAAGATATGATGCAAGAAAATCAAAAAACTCTTGATGAAATTACACGCTTCCTCGGTGTTTCACAAATACAAATCCCAAAAGAACAATTAGAGCGAAAAATAAATACAACCCATCCATTTGTGTTTACTAATGAAATAGATCAAATTCTTAAATCAAATTTAAAGAAAACCTATTCTAAATTAAAACAAAAATTTTCATACATTCCTCCATCATGGAATACCTAATTACTAATAAAAATGACAACTAAAGCACCACCTTAAAAAAGCTTAATAGATTTAATAACTAAACCCAAATAGTTTTTGTTTAAAAAACAAGGTTAATATAAAATTGGTAAGTATCAAAATTAATTTAATTAGGTTGCGTGCATATGAAAAATTTTATTAAAGATTTAAAAATTGCCATAAAATTAGCAAAAATTAATCTCAAAACAAGCATTGAGGGCACTTATTTAGGGATAATTTGGTATCTACTTGATCCAATCTTGTTTTTTTTAATGATTATTTTTGTTCGTAGTTTTATTAAAGGAGCTGATTTTGCACAATACCCTTTATACTTAATAACAGGACTAATAATTTACAATTATTTTGTAAACTCTACTTCAAAAATGATTAATTTTTCAAAATCAAGCAGCAATTATGCAAAAAATTCAAATTTAAGTTATAATTGTATATTTTTGGGAAAATTTTTTCAAAGCGCATATTTACATTTATTTGAAATAATAGTGCTAATTATTTTTGCGCTTTTTTTTAATGGATCATTATTAGGAATTTTAGCATATATACTAATAATTTTCTTTTTCTTTTCTATCTTGAATATGGGGGTTAGTTTTATTATTTTGGTGATAGGAGCTTATTTCCCAGATTTTTCAAATATTTGGCACTTATTTACTAGATTACTTCGCTTTGTAATGCCAATATTTTTTATATTTGAAGAAAAAAGTTTTCTTTACACCCTAAATTTATTTAATCCAGTCTTTTACTTTTTACAAATAACAAGAGATTTAGTACTTTTTTCTAAAATTTCAGATCCTTTTTTTATAATAGTGGCTTTTTCTTCAGCAATAATAATTTTCATTATAGGTTATTTAATGTTTAAAAAATATAACAAATACTTCCCGGAGTTGGCTGAGTGAACCCACTTATTACAGTAGATAATATTTCAAAAGAATTTGGAATTGGAAATAAAACAAACCAAAACATTTTAGAAAAACTTGTTTATAGCATTTCTGGCAAAGAAAAACAAAAAAAGTTTTTTGCACTCAAAAACATTTCTTTTGAATTAAAAGAAGGCCAAAACATAGGATTAATTGGAAGAAATGGAGCTGGTAAAAGCACTTTACTAAAAATATTAGATGAAACATACCTCCCTACATCAGGAAAAATAATAACAAACGAAAAAATTTTTTATATCTCAGGATACAATTTGGGACTAAATTCAAAACTAACTACAAGAGAAAATATTTATTTTATAGGTACCCTTTATGGCTTATCTAACAAAGATATAGATTCTTTGTTTAATGAAATAATTGAATTTTCAGGCTTAAAAGAATTTATAGATACAAAAATTCATCATTTCTCTTCAGGAATGCGTTCAAGACTGTCTTTTTCAGCAGGAATAAATTTCATTTTGTTTAATAAACCAAAAATTATATTGATGGATGAAGTTTTCTCTGGCGGAGGAGATGAAGAATTTAGAAAAAAAGCAATTAAAAAAACTGAAGAACTAATACAAGGAGGGACAACATTTATTCTCGCAACTCATAGCTTGGGATTAATACAAAAATATTGCAAAAAAGTAATCCTCCTTGAAAAAGGAGAAATTATTTCAATAGGAGAACCCCATATAGTTATTCCAAAATACAACCAACTAATTAACCAACAATTGGAAAATAAACAACTTAATAGCAAAAAAATAAAAAACCCTAAAATTTACAATGAAAAAAATAAATTAACTAATGAAACTATCCCAAATCGCCCATTAAGAAATATGCTAAGAAAACAACGAATTAGAAATAAAAGACTTATTCAAAGAAACAGGAAATTAAGAGAAAAATTAAACGAACTTTCAAATAATACAACAAATAATCCTCCACTTGAAAAAACTGATGATTTTGTATGAAAAAAATAAAAATTTGTATTGCTGCTTCTAGCGGAGGACACTTAAAACAAGCACTAAGACTTAGTGACATTTGGAAAGACCAAAATTATTTTTTTATTACTGAAAGAAGATGCAATGGATTAGATTTGGCTAAAAAGGAAAGAACTTACTTTATTACTCCTGCAAGAAGAAAAGTTCATCGATTAATAATGAGTTTTTTGCAAACAATTAGGATATTTTTATTAGAAAACCCTGATGCGATTATAAGTACTGGGGCAGAAATAGGTTTTCCACCAGTAATTATTGGTTTTTTATTAAGAAAAAAGATTATTTACTTAGAAACTTTTGCTAGAATTGATGATTTGAGTTTAACTGGAAAACTGCTTTATCCTTTAATAAAAAACTTTTTTGTCCAATGGGAACCATTAAAGAAAAAGTATCCCAAAGCAATTTACTTGGGTGCAGTTTACTAACAAAGCTCTACTAAATAGTTCAACTAAATTTTGAATGTTAGTTTTAAATAACCCTTTTACCAAAAGTTATCTCATGAACATTTTTGTCACAATAGGAACTAAGGATTACCCTTTTGACAGACTAATTAAAGCAATGGATAAAGAAGGAGTGGTAATGCAAATTGGCAAATCAAGTAAACCCACAAAAGCAAAATTCTTTGAATTCTTAAAAAAACAAGAAATAGAAGACTGGATGAATTGGAGCGAGGTAATTGTTTGCCACGCAGGAACTGGAACACTAATGGAAGCAATTGATTCAGGAAAGAGAATTGTTGTTGTACCCAGACAAGAAAAATTTAAAGAACATATTGATGATCACCAAGTTGATTTTGCAAAATATTTGGAAAAGCATTTTTCTTTGAAAATAGTTTATGATGAAAACGAGTTAGGCGAAGCAATAAAAAAAAGCACTGTGCCAAAAAATATTAAAAAAAATGATTTATTGATAGATGAAATTAAAAGGATTGTTTTGGAATGAAAAAAATAAAATTTGTTTTTCTTGTAATCACTTGCGAAAAGAACATTAATAAATTTGAAAAATTAAAAAAACAAAAATGGTTTAAAGAATTTGTAAAAAGCAAAAACGTTGAACTACTAATTGCAATTGGAGATAAAAACAAAGCAAGCAAAAAAGGAGACTATTTGTTTCTAAAAACCCCTGAAAAAATGACTAATTTATCAAAAAAACTTTTTGAATCATTTAAATTCATAAAAAAGAACTATGATTTTGAATATTTGATTAAATGTGATGATGATATAAAAGTAAAAAACTTTAGTAAAATACTTGAGTTGTTTCAAAAACGAGATTATTCAGGAATAATTAGAAAAACCACTAAAAAAAGAGCTCTTCTTTGGGCAACAAAAAACAATTTGAAAATCAAATTAAAAAAACATATTGAAGTAGATTATGCGGTTGGAACAATGTTTTGTTTGAGTAAAAAAGCTTTTTACCCATTACTAAAAGAACTCCCAAAAATAGTAAAGTACAATACAAAACATTTAGCAGGAAATAATGATACTTTAATCGGAAGAGCTTTTGCGAGTGTTGAAAAAAAAGAAGAGCTCACTAAATCAACAACACAAGAAATTAATTTCTTCAAGAAAAACATCAAAGAACACTTTGATCTAAGAAAACTAAAACCCACTTATTTGGCTTTAAGAATACAACCATTTTTCTAAAAAACTTCTTTGTTTTTCATGAAATAAAGAATTATTTTTTTTAATCGCCAATTAACACTCCAAAATAACACAAATAACGAAAATCTAAGTTTACTCATTTTCAAAAACTTTTCATTTAAAAATTGCCTAAATTCTACAAAAAAAGATTCTTTATCAATTTTAGAAAAGAACTTTTTAGAAAATCCATCTTCATGTTCTCTTTTTGCAACTAAATTAAGAGGCACCTTGACAAGTTGTCCTTTTTGAGAAAGTTGAGAATAAACCCACCAATCGGTAAGCACTGCATATTTCGCAGGTAAGTCAAAACTAATTTTATCCAAAAAGTCTTTTTTTGTAATAACTAAAGAAAAACTGTATATTTTAGGCCTAAAGAAAAGCAAATTGTTCTTTTTTGATACTAATACTGGAACTTTATCCAAAAAACTTTGTTTAGAATAATTTGTCAAAAATCCAGTATAATTTGAATAAACAATTGAACTATTAGGGAAATTTTCAAACACACTAATTTTGCATTCCAAATTATTTTTTTGCCAACAATCATCAGCATCAATAAACGCGACATACTGCCCCTTAACTTCTAAAAGAGCTTTTTTGTAAGAACTAATTAACCCTATATTTTTTTTATTTTCAATTAAAACAATTCTTTGACCCCTTTTGTTAACTTTTTTATTTTTAAACATAATTTGTTTAATTAATTTTACTGAACTATCCCTAGAAGCATCATCAATTATTATTAATTCCCAGTTTTTGTATGTTTGATCAAAAACAGAATTAATTGTTTGCTCAATATAATTAGAATAATTGTAACTCGGCAAAAGGATTGATACTAAAGGCTCATTTTTAACAATGTCAATTTCTTTTAACCCTAAAAATGTTTTTGAGAAATTTTTTGACAATGTTTTTCCAAACCCATTACCCAAAAAAACACCTTTATTTAAAACAAATTTTTTTCTCTCAAATATTTCATTATTTTAGATACTGCTTGAGAGGGAGATTCTTTACAAGTATTTATTGTAATTTCTGGATTTATTGGTTCTTCATAAGGAGCGCTTATTCCCGTGAAATTCTTTATTTCCCCGCAAATAGCTTTCTTATACAATCCTTTAGGGTCTCTTTTTGTGCACTCACTAACTGGGCATTCTACATATATTTCAACAAACCTTTCCCCTACTATTTTCTTTGCAATATCCCTATCTTCTCTATAAGGGGAAATAAAAGTGGTTATAGTTATTATTCCTGAATCATAAAATAATTTAGCAACTTCTCCTACTCTTCTAATATTTTCTTTTCTTGCCCCTGGCTCAAATCCAAGATCTTTGTTTAATCCACACCTTACATTATCCCCATCAAGAACATAGGACAGCTTTTTTTTAGCTAATAGTACTTTTTGTAATTCACAAGCAACAGTAGATTTTCCAGAAGCACTTAAACCCGTAAACCAAAGCACAATTCCTTTTTGATTTAACAAAGCTTCTCGTTCTTTATTTGTAATGTCAAAATCGTGCCAAAAAATATTTTTATCTTTTATAAATTCTTTTTTATTTTTGAATAAATAATCATATATTTTTGAAGCATTTTTCTTATAACCTTCTTTTCCTAAAATCAGATCTGCATCTAAATGATTCTTTTCAACAAGAATAGTTTTTACATTATTTTTTCCAACAATTGTCTTTATCTCTGCTAATTGTTCTTTTTCAAGATCACTTAAAGTAACAACTACTACTAAACCAGTATCCATTAATATGTTCACTGTTTCAGCTAATCTTCTAACGTGCTCTGCAGATGTTTTTGGAATATCTTTATCAATCCCTCTTAATAAATTTCCAATTGGCAAAAAATAAGCATTTTTTCCTTTTTCAAACAATAACTTCTCAAACTCTATTCCGATTTTCTGTTTCTCAATCCCAGTTTTACCTGTTATTAGTACCATTAGAGGTTCTTGCTCAAAACGAGTTGCTCTTTGAATTGAAGTTATTTCGCTTTTATACCATTTTTTTTCTCTTAAACTTACTTCATCTAAATAATTTTCTTTATTATCTATTTTATCGATTATTATTCCTCCGCCAGAAATTAAATATTCATCTACTATCACAAATCTACTTAATTCTTGACTTTCAGAGAGTTTTTCAAAAACAATTGGACTAGCACATTCAATAACACACTCAGCTACTTCATGTCTTTCCATCTTTTCTTTTTTAGAATATTTCAAATAAGTGGTATCAAGAGTTTTTTGAACTTGCTTCAAGTAACATTTCACAGTGTCTGTTCCAATTTTTAATTTGTATTCTTTATTTTTTTCAAAAGGTTTTTTTGACATCCAAAATAAGTTTGCTTTAATTGTAGTACTACTCAGAGGATTTACTTCCTCTTTTTTGCACATTAATTCCCCTCTTTTAACAAATATTTGCTCACTCAAAGTAAATCCTACAGAATATCCAGCTGAAATAGAAGATTTTTTTTCAGGTTCATTAAAAGATTCAATTGATTTTATTGTTGATTCTTTAAAAGAAGGTAAAAATATTACTTTTTCCCCCAAATTTATTTTTCCAGAGTTTATTCTTCCTGCAAATATTCTTCTCTCATCATTATAATTAGTAAATTTGTAAACATCTTGTAAAAACATTCTAAAAGGTTTTTCAGAAAGCGATTTTTCCTTTTTAAAATCATCAAGAGCTTCAAGCAAAGTGGAACCTTTAAACCAGCTAAAGTTAGTGCTTTTTTTGATTAAATTTTCTCCATTAAAAGCAGATATTGGAATTATTTCATTAG
This sequence comes from archaeon, assembly GCA_041659525.1. Classification (GTDB taxonomy): domain Archaea; phylum Iainarchaeota; class Iainarchaeia; order Iainarchaeales; family JAAZKV01; genus JAAZKV01. Next base: position 121,341 of record JBAZYC010000001.1, read on the forward strand.
GAGTAACTCCTATTTTTTTTAAAAAAGCCAAATAATCTTTTTTTATTTTTTCAAATTTCTTTTCTTCATAATTTACTAAATCCATTTTGTTTATGCAAACAATTATTTGTTTTATTCCAAGCATTGAAAGCAAATAAGCGTGGCGTTTTGAATTTTCTTGTATTCCTTCTTTTGCATCAATTAATAATATTGCGGCTTCTGCCCTTGCTGCTCCCGAAATCATGTTTTTTAAGAACTCTATGTGACCCGGAGCGTCAATAATGTCATAATCTCTTTTTTTTGTTTTAAAAAAACTTCTTGAAGAATCAATTGTAATCCCTTGGGATTGTTCATCTTTTAATGCATCAAGTAAAAATGCGTATTCAAAAGGTTTTGAATTTCTCTCACAATATTTTTTTATTTGATCTAATTTTCCTTCAGGCAAAGTATTTGTATCAGCATATAATCTTCCAACTAGAGTACTCTTTCCGTGATCTACGTGACCTACAATTACAATGTTCATTCTTTCAGTCATATTACTCACATGTACCCATCTTTTCTAAGAGTTTCAAGTCCGCCGCCATCTTCTTTATCTTGTTCTCTTCCACTTCGCTCAGCAATATTAGAAAATTTTCCTGATTCGAGTTCCTTTATTATTTCATTTACATTTTTTGCGGTTGATTCAACTGATTTTGTGCAAGGATAGCAACCAAGTGAACGATATCTTTGGCCTTTTCCATTATCAAAGTAAAGTCTTGTTATAGGTATATTTTCTTTACCAATATACTTCCAAATATCAAGTTCAGTCCAATCAAGTAAAGGATGAATTCGTAAGTGAGCTCCTTTTGGAAAATCTGTATTAAATTGATTCCAAAGTTCGGGGGGTTGGTCACTAATGTTCCAATCGTTTTGCTTATCTCTTGGCGAAAAATATCTTTCTTTTGAACGAGAACCTTCCTCATCAGCTCTAACTCCAACAATTACTCCTGTGTAAGGTTCTTTGTTTTCATCTACTTCATATTTTTTTGTTTTGTGATTTAGTTTATATCTTGGCCATTCCCCTGAAAGAGTATTTTTTAGAGCCAAAGTTTTTAGTGTTTTACAACAATCAATCCTTGACATTGTGTTACTTGGATAATTTTGCTTTTTTTCTAAGGCTTCTTTGTTTTGTCCATAAATCATGTTTATTTTTAGTTCTAAAGCAAGTTTGTCTCTGTATTCTACCATTTCTGGAATTTTGTAAGCAGTATCTATGTGAACTAACGGAAAAGGAACATGCCCAAAAAAAGCTTTTTTTGCCAGCCAAAGAAGAACAGTAGAATCTTTCCCTATTGACCAAAGCATGCAAAGATTCGGAAAATTTGCGTAAGCTTCCCTAATAATGTAAATTGATTGTTGTTCAAGTTCAGTTAATCTATCCAAAAAAACCACTTACTTCAAACATACTTAAAATAATTCAAATATATTTTTGAAAAATCTAATTAGTATTTAACTCGGAAACGCTTTAATACTTATTTAACCAAAAAACCAAAATTGGCCCTTTGCATTAATTTATAAATTCTTTTTTCTTTTTCTTATCCAAAGGTTTTTTTGTGTTAATTGAAATATTTATTCTCATTGTAATAATAGCATTTATTTGCGAGTTCATTGATTCTTCTTTAGGAATGGGTTATGGAACCATTCTTTCCCCTACTTTACTAATAATGGGTTTTCCAGTTCTTGAAATTGTACCCTCTATTTTAATTACTCAAGCAATTGGAGGAATAATTGCTTCTATTTCTCACCACAAACACAAAAACGCTAATTTTTCTTTAAAAAATAAATCAAGTGGCGGATTTTTCTTTAAACTAAAAAAATTGGGTTTAATTAAATTTGTAAAAGAAGAACTTAGTGATGATACTCACACCGTGCTTGCAATAACCCTCTTAGGGGTGCTTGCAACTTTATTCTCTACTTTTGTTGCTATTAGCATTTCAAAACAAATGCTTAGTTGGTATATTACAATTCTTGTACTAGTAATGGCTTTGTTTATTCTATTAAAATTCAGTTTAAAATACTCAAGTAAAAAAATGGTTTTTGTTGGAATAATTTCTGCATTTAACAAAGGACTCTCAGGAGGAGGATTTGGCCCAATAGTTACTGGCTGTCAAATTGTGCTTGGAAAAAATGAAAAAAGTTCAGTTGCTTGCACCACCCTTTCAGAACCACTAATTTGTATTACTGCTTTTACCTCTTACTTTTTCTTAAACGGGTTTAGTGCATTTAGTTTAGTTACGGCCCTAGGAATTGGAGCAATCGTTGGCGGATTATTTGGACCTTCTTTTACAAAAAGAATTAATAAAAACCAATTTAGATTTATTATAGGGGCTATTTTACTAGTACTTGGATTTTTGAGTGCAATGACACTACTAGGAATATTAACTCTAAAGATTTCACTTTAAAAAAAGTTTTTGATTTTAGAATTATAATTTGATATTTAATTAGTAAATAAAAGATTAGTTTTATTTTTTAAGAATTTCTTGCACTCTTTTTGTAACATCAAAACTTTGTTTTCTAAAAACTAGTTCAACTTTTCCATCAGTATGAAAAACAAAAGGCATCTCTTCTACTGATTGAGGCATTTTTCCTTTATAGAGTTCCTTAAATGTTTTACCTGTAAGTCTTTCAAAAACAGCAGCCATTACATCTTGGTGAGTATTATTCATTAGAGTTAAATTCTGTCCTTCTTTTCTAGCTATTCTAGCAGCCAAGCCCAATCTTCCTTTTATTGCAGCATCAGCTGCTATGGTTGGAGGGATTCTTACATCAGAAGGAATTTTATTTTCAAGCCAAGCAGTAATTGCAGCTGAATTATTTTTTTGAAAAACCTCATCATAAAAATAATCCCACTTCTTTTTATCCACTACAACATTACGCAATTCTTTCTTTATTCTAATCACAGGGTAATTCTTTCCACCATTTATCCCAGAAACTAATTTTACAAAAGCAGCTGTTTCCCTTACTCTTTTTACTGGACCTGAATAATGCTTTACTTTCTCCCCAGTACTAGCAAGAGTTCTCCCATATCTTACTATTTGTTTTGCACCAGTCAAAGACACCTCTGTTTTTCCTTTAGGAATTTCCCCTCGTCTTGAATTAGCATGTCTTAAAAAAACAGATTTTATTTGTCGAACCATAATAATCATTCATCCAAAGTACAATATAAATATTTTCATAACTTTTTTTCAAAGTTCTAATTCTTTTCCTGTATTTGCTCTGTAATATTGTTTAAGTGTTTTTTCTTCAAGCAGAGTAAGTTTTAATGGTTTTGCATTTTTTGAAGAAGATTTTCCAAGTTTATTTACAATATTTACTAGTACTTGGTGATCTCTTGCTTCAAGTTCTATTCCACTAGTACTAAGTGCGGTGTGAACTAATCCAATTGCTCGAGCCAATTTTCCTTGCTTTCCACCATTAGCTGCAAGCATCCCTACTTTTTCAATTCTATTCTGTGCAAAACTAGTTCCAATCATTCCACGAGCAACCATGCTAGTGCCTGGCTTTCTTGGAGTGGTAAGTGATTTTGTTTGTTCTACTTTTTGAATTCTTTTTTGAAGTTCGGTTAGTACTTGTTGTTTAGTTAATCCAGAAGGAAGGGGTTTTCTTAATCCTGCTTTTGTTAGTTGAACTCTTTTAACCATAATCAAAACCTATATACAAATTACGAACTTGGACTATAAATAACTTCACTTAATCATTAAACTAAAAAATTTATTTAAGAACACAACATAAATATATAAATTGAATTTGCTTACAAATCATCGTCAGGTGATTTTTTGAATAAAAAGTTTATTATTATAGTAACACTAATTTTAATTGGACTAATTTTTTTGGGTTGTACTCAACAAAAAGAACAAGTTGTTAATCAACAAAGTGATTCAAAACCAACAAAAGTTTATTGGTTTATTCCTGACGGGATGAGAACAGAGTCAGAATTATTTAAATTATATGAATGGGCTAATGAAGGAAAGTTACCTAACATAAAAAAATTGATGGATTCAGGTTCATATGGTTATGCAATACCAACTTTTCCTTCCCACACACCAGCAAACTTCGCAACAATATTAACTGGAACTTATCCAAAAACAAATGGAGTTGCAGATGGACCAATGCATATTGAAGGATACCCTTTGCAAGCTCCTTCCGTAGCAGGATTTAGTTCAGTTGCAAGAAAAGTACCAGCTATTTGGTCAATACTTGCTGAACAAGGAAAAAGTGTTGCAATATTATCTATCCCTGGATCAACCCCTCCTGAATTGACAAAAAATGCAATAACCATTAGAGGAAGATGGGGCGGATGGGGTGCAGATTTTGCTTCAATAGTATTTGAAAGAAAAACTCCTGGACAAAGAGAAAAAATTGCAAGAGGAGTAAAACTATTTTTCTTAGGCACAGAACTAACCAAATTTGTTGAACCAACTAGTGAAGACTGGCCTTACAAATTGAATGTATATGGAACAAATTTTTACACAAAACTTGATAAAAACAATATGCTTTTTACTTTAGATAAAAATAGCAGTATAATCTCATTAAAACAAGGCGAATGGAGTGAATGGATTCCTTTTACTCTAAAATGGAAAGACAAAAATGTTGATTCACACATAAAATTATATCCAATACTAGTGTCTGATGATTTTTTCAGATTAAGAGTAGTAGTGGATAATATGAATAAATATATAACTTACCCTGAAGAAGTTGCAAGTACATTAGATACTGCAATTGGGCCAATGGTTGATTTTGTAGATAACTTTCCGCCACAATTAGTATATTATCCTGAAGACAAACAAGCATTCCTTGACGAAATGAACTTGTCTCTTGATTGGCATGCAAAAGCAGTTGATGCAATATATACTGAATATAATCCGGATGTATTCATACACGATACTTATAATCCAAACCAAATGCTTACAAGTAGGTGGTGGATGGGATACGTTGATCCTCAAAGTAGAAGATATGATCAAGTAACTAATGAAGATAGAAATCAATTGTGGATAGAAGTTTTTGATATGTACAAAAAACTTGATGACATAATTGGAAGAGCTATTGCAAACAGTGATGAAAATACTTTAATAGTAATTAGCTCAGATCATGGAGCAGCTCCACTTGATAAATGGGTAAGACTAAACAATTTATTTGCAGAAAAAGGTTGGATAAAATATTCAATTGATAAAAATACTGGAGAACCAATAATTGACTGGAAAAATTCAAAAGTTGTTTATCTAAAAATGGATAACATCTACATAAACCCTAATGGTCTTGATGGTAATTGGATAAGAGGGAAAGGAGAAGAATATGACAAGTTAAGAGATGAAGTAATAAAAACTCTTGAAGAATTATCTCACCCAAATGGAGACAAAGTACTTGCAGCAGTAGTAAAATGGGAAAATGTTGAAGATTATTTAGATCTCCCAAAAGATAGAGTAGGAGATTTAGTAGTTGCTAACAATCCAGGTTATGGATTTAATGAGGAAATAACTCCTGATCAAAATATTTTTGATGAGAACCCACTAGAAAGCGGATACAAACAAGCACTCTTTGCAAAAGATAATAAGTCCCTATGGACTCCATTTATAATATCAGGAAAAGGAATAAAAAAGAACTTCCAAATGCCTTCACCAATCAATTTAGTTGATCAAGTACCAACAATACTAACGGCACTAGGATACACTCCCCCAGAGTATATAGAAGGCAGAACAGTGGGTGAGGTATTTGAAAATAAAAACTAATTTTATTTTGAATAAAGCAATTCTATTAGGATTTGCTTTATTTGCAATATTTTTTTTTATTGGATGCACAACAAATAATTTAGAAAATGAAAACGAAATTACTTTTTCAGGATTTGTATTAAAAGAAACTTATTTAAAAAATGAATTTAGTTTTTATAATTACTCTGACGAAAATCAAAAAATAGAAATACAATTAATTAGCGAAATAAAACAAAACATCGCCAATCAAATAATTTCAGATAAAATAGCAATGTTTCAATCACTTTTCGAAAAAAAAAGAGTAGATTATCCTGGGCAATATTCACAATACATTGAGTGTCCTGCTGAATTCAAACCAATATTTGAAGAAAAAGAAATTTTAAACGGAAAAATAAGTTTCTTTAGAACTTTTTCTAACAGTAATTATGTTTCAGGTGCTTGTTCACCCGACTTAGCAGTGTACAAATCTATATATGGGCTTTTATTTTGCGAAGAAACTCAAAAATTATATGAAATTTCTTATTTTACAAACTTGGAGAATGAACCAACTAATAGAATAAACTCTTTTTTGGGAGGAATTAAATGTGGAAACTAAAAAAAATAACGGCAAATATTTTTTCTTATTAATAATATTGACAATTTTTTTCATAATACTCTCTTTATATTACTTTCAAAATAATCCCTTTATCCCAGAAAAAAAATATGATCTTTCATGCGAAGGGTGCAACGTAATTTTTATCAATGTAGAATTATTAAGAGCGGATCATGTTGATTTAATAAATTCAGATAAAAATATAACTCCAAATATTAATGCTTTTTTTAATAAAGGGGTAATATTTACTAATGTGCGTTCCCCTGCAGGAGCAACATATAACAGCATTACTTCAGTGTTTACTGGGCTTGAACAAAAAATAAACGAACATAAAAACCCTAAATTTATTAAAAATGACGGATTATTCTTAATTGATTTAGTCCCAATTATTCCTCAAATATTAAAACAAAAAAATTATGCTACTATAAGTTTAGATATGGGCGGTTACTCTGGAAATAAAGTTAATTTGGACAGAGGGTATGACAACTATTTAAAGTATGATCAAACAAGCACAAACTCTCAAATACAAGACGCCATAATTGCAATTAAAAATTTTAAAAAAAATTCAGAACTTTTTTTTTCACAAATTCACTTTAATACTTTGCATTACCCTTATAACATTCCAAAAGAATTAGTCCCAGTTATAAAACCAAATTACAAAATCATTGGAGATAATATTCGAAAAGTCTACAAAATTCCTTTATCCGCCAAAGTAATTACAACCCCATTTGATAAAAACGAATCAAATGATATAATGTATACTGTAAAGGTTAATGGAGAAGAAAAAAATTATTTAGTTAGTGATTATAATGAAATGAGAGAAGAATATGAAACCCAAGTAACTTATGTTGATTATGAACTTAAACAATTATTTGATTTTCTTAAAGATAATAATTATTTAGATAACACAATTGTTATTTTATTTTCAAACCATGGAGAAGGGCTATTTGATAATGGCGTACCAAATCATGGAGTTTGTTATGAATCTTGTGTACATGTCCCGCTATTAATAAGACACCCAAAAATAAAAGAACAAATTATAATAAATGATCAAGTTGGACTAATTGATTTAGCTCCAACATTATATGATATACTTAACATACAAATAGATTATAATATTTCAGGAAAATCATTCTATAATGAATTAATGCAAACTGGAAACATAACTCGAGAGTATACTTACACCTCTTCAAATGGTTGCGAATACATAACAAAGGATAATTTAAAACTCATAATTAAATCTGGAGGAATTAAAGAATTTTATGATTTAAACACTGACCCTTATGAAACAAATAACCTATATTCCAAAAACAACCCCCTTATTCGTGATTTTGAAACTGAATTAATTAAACAAGAAATTAATTCGCTTATTTTACTTGATCAATTAAAAGAGCGATTTGGTAATTAACAATACCGGCAAAACACTTTGCAAATAATTAAAAGCCCAAGCTCATTCTCTTCATCTATGAGAGTTTATTTTCCTTATGAAAAGGTCCGAGCGGAGCAACAAGAATTAATTAAAGATGTTGCGGCTAGCGTTGCGAGTGAAAAAATCTTTTTAACCCATGCTCCTACCGGGTTAGGAAAAACCGCTTCTACTTTGGCTCCTGCGCTTAGTTATGCCTTAGAGAATAATAAAAAAGTTTTTTTTCTTACTCCAAAAATTTCTCAACACGAAATTGTACTTGAAACTGCAAATTTGATGAATAAACGTTTTGAACTTGGGATAAAAACTATTGATCTTGTTGGAAGAAAACAAATGTGCATTGATCCTTTTTTATCAAGAGTACAAAGCGGATTTTACGAGGCTTGTGCTAAAAGAAAAAAAGACAAAATGTGCAAATATTACACTAATACAAAAGGATATACTCCTAAACAAAAAGCAATTGCTATTAGAAGGAAAAGAGAAATTCTTACTCAATACAATAATTCTTATTTAACCATAAAAGAGCAATCCATGTTTAGTGAACTTTGCCCTTATGAAATCACTCTTGAAATGATAAAAAATGCAAACCTAATTGTGGGAGATTATTCACACTTATTTCACGAGGATATTCGCGAGAATGTGTTAGGCCAATCTGGAATTCAACTAAAAGATATTATTCTAATCGTTGATGAAGCGCACAATTTGCCTGAGAGATTAAGAGATATGATGTCAATTAGTTTTGACCTTAATGCGGTTGGGAAAGCAATTAATGAAGCAAAAAATATTGGTTCTTTTGAAACTGAATTTTTGTTAAAAGATATTGAGAAAGAAATTCTTAACTTAGGAAAAAAACTTTCACTAAACAATTCAAATGCTACACTCGAACTAAAAGACATTGAGTTTTTGAAAAAAATTGCTCGAACAAATTTAGAACTAATTGAAGAGAGTGCTGCAAAATTCATGACAAAAAACAACACTGAGAATTCTTTTTTACTTGCACTCGAAGAATTTCTTTACGAACTCCTAAAAGAAAAAGAACATACGCTTTATGTTATTGAGAGAAAGAACTCACTGGGAATTGGGGTTTATCCACTTGATCCATCAGAGATGGCTAGTGACATACTAAAGAAGACTCACTCAGCAGTACTCATGTCAGGAACTCTTTTACCCTTAAGCATGTACTCTGATGTTTTAGGAGTGAGCGGAGTAGATGAACAATTAAAAAAACAAATCGAGGAAATAAATAAAACAAAAGAAATGAATTCACTACATAACAATGGTTTTTTAGTAAGTGCTCACGAAATAAAAGAACAACAAAAAAATAACTCTTTACATAACAAGGAATCAAAATTATTAATGAAGGAATACAAAAGCCCTTTTCCAAAAGAAAACAGGTTGAATTTGTTTGTTGAAAAAACTACTATGAAGTACACTTCAAGAAACGCGGAGCAATACAATAAAATCGCTCAAACTATTGATAGTGTTATTTCAAAAATTCCAGGAAACACAATTGTATTTTTTCCTTCATTTGAAACGCTTGAATCAATTGCTCTAGTTATGCACACAAGAAGAAAAATTCTAAAACAACAAAGAGAGATGAGTCAGGATGAGAAAACAAAACTAGTACACGAATTCAAATTACTCGGTTCAAGCTTTGGAGGAGTACTCTTAGCGGTGAGCGGAGGAAGCATTTCTGAAGGACTTGATTTTCCCGGAGACTATTTGAGTTGCGCAATAATAGTAGGAGTTCCTTTTGGAAGAATGGATATTTACACTAACGCCCTAATTGAGTTTTATGAAAAAAGATTCCACAAAGGATGGGAGTATGCTTACAACGGAACCGCTATTACTAAAGCAATGCAGGCAGCTGGAAGAGTAATTAGAACCGAGACCGACCGCGGAGTATGTGTATTTTTGGACGAGAGATTTGGAGAAAGCAGATTCAAAATCTATTATCCAAAAGACTTTGAATTTAAAAAAACCTTTTCGCCAGAAAAAGAAGTTGAAGAGTTTTTTAGTAAAAAGTAAACTTTTTACAAGCAAAAGTGATTTTAGGGCAAACCCCAACTATTTTTAACCAAAAGAAACACTACTATTAGTATGGAACAAGTACACGTGCTTTACGTTGATGACCAAGTAAAGGAATATGTCAAACCTATTCAAAAAATCTGTGATGCACTAGGTTACAAACTCCAAACTGCCGGTTCAATAAAAGAAGCGCTAACTAAAACTGAAAAACAAAAATACAACATGGTTATTTGCGATCTCTCAATGGGAACAAACGAAGTAATGAGCCCACTCAAATTCCTGGACATGTGTGAAAAAAAATACAATTCCCACCCCTTAATATTTTCTCTTTACAAACTTGACCGAACAGAAGTAGCAGGGATTCCTTTTTCAAGCAAAATTGATTTAATGTGGCTTTGGGAAAAAATGAAAAATGTTACCGAGCATCCATGGTCAACTAGACACAATCCTGTGAAGATTACTACTGCTCAAGAAGCAATTACCCACTTTTTACCAGGCGGAAGAAAGAAAGCTCAAAGAGTGGTGAACAAATTGAGTCACAACACTGCGGAACTCAAAAGATTTTTGCAAGGAGTAAGAAAACAAACAAGAACCCAATTAATCAAAAAAATTTCTGATTCAACTCAAAGAATGAATAAACTTGGAGAAATGCCTTTACCCGGAACTATTTTCCATGCACTTGACAAGCGAGAAGACAGAATGACTAAAGGATTAAAACCATTAAAGAGAAGAAGATAAAAAAACTTTTAAAATTAATAAAAACTTTAAAATAAAAAAATTAAACTACTTAATTAGTGTTTTAGCTTTTGGCAAGAAAAAAAAGTTAAGTATATAAACTACAAAGTTCTTTTTTCATCATGGCAAAAGCAAAACAAGAGTCAGGAGTACAGACAATGATTTCCTCTTTCATGGGAAATATTAGAGAGAACTTTATTGGCATGATTGGAAAAACTGTTAAGGAAAAGATAAGAAAATTAGAAAAAATGGCTCTTGAAATTGCAATGAGTTTTGTATTTCTTTTTATAGCACTTATTTTTGTTTTAATCTCGTTAATGTTTTTCTTAAAAGAATATTTAGGATTTAGTTACTCACTGAGTTTTTTGTGCGTAGGATTACTCGCACTATTAATTGCATTCTTTATTTACAAACTTGTAAATAATGAATAATTATTTTTAAAACAAAAAAGGAGGGAACATTATGGCATCAAAGAAAAAAAATCCAACAGTTGAATTAGCAAAGAAAGACGCAAAAATAGCTGTTGCTGTTGCAAAGAAAAAAGCTAAAGAAGCTTTAGCTGCTGCAAAAGTAAAGTTCGCAGCTGCTCACAAAAGTATTGATAAGAAAATCGAAACACACCCTGATCAAGCTGTATTAATCGCAGCAACATTAGGAGCTGCAGTAGGAGCACTTGCAGGATATGCAGTTGCAAAGAAAAAGAAGAAATAAATTTTAAACAAAGTGAAAGAGGATTAACCCTCTTTCATTTTTCTATTTTTTTTAAGAGCACAGAATTAAAAACTCGAAAAAACAATAACTATTTATGAAAAATTTCCTTTACAAAAAATGGCTTCCTTATAAAAACATACTTTGGGGGCTAGAAAACGAACAAACCTTTCAAGCTTCAAAAAAAGCAAAAACCATTAACAACCAAAGGATACAACTTTACCACCACACTAAAGACATAACCGAAATGCGAGAAATAAAATCAATATTTGAACCAAAAATTCAGCAAGCACTGGAAAAAAACAAAAAAGCATTTGATTTTTTAGCACAAACCGCTATAACTGGAGAACAAGTTGACCATCGTTATGCTGCAATACAAAGCTTAACCGAATTAGCAAAACAAGGAATGAGAGAAACTTTACCTTACCTAAAAAAAGCTACAAAAGACACAATTCCAATTAATAGATTTTGGGCAATACAAGGATTATATAATTTATCAAGAAATGGAGAAAAAGAAGCGCTGGCCGCAATTATTGAAATAGCTGAGAAAAATGCTGATCCCTCCACTCAAAATCGTGCAATTTACAGATTAAATGGTTTAGCTGAACTAGGAATAAAAGACGCTGTCAAAGGATTATCCAAACTAGCAGTAACTGAAAAAAGATTTACTTCAATTTTAAATCAAGTCGTGAACCTAGCAAAAAAAGGAGAAGTTGATACTCTTACAGCATTAACAGAAATAGCTACAAAAAACCCAGATAATAACAAACGAATACTCGCAAGAAGCGGGATACGAGCATTAGCGAGGAAGAAAAAAATCAAACAATTAAAAGTAATTCTAAAAAAAGTAGTTCCAAAAAGAAATTAAAGAAAAACTCTTTTTCCTTAAGATAATATTTATTTTTTGAGTTTTGCTTGTTTTTCTTGAGCCTTTTTTAAAATTTTTACAATGAAATTGTACTTAAACTTTGCATATTTTAATCCATTAGAAGAATGAAGAGATGAAGCTTTCTTCTTTAGTAAAGAATATTGTTTCTTTTCCTTTGGATGAGAAATTAGATAATCCCTAAACATTAATGCTTTTTCTTTTTCCCCCGAGCCAAAAAAAGTTAAGTGTAAGTGAATCAACCTTGGAATCTTTTTCCCATCTACATAATACTTTTGGTAAAAACTCCTCTTACCCATTGTGTGATGATAATTAAATTTAGCTTTTTTTAACAACTTTTTTACAAGAGAAACTTTCTTTTTTTCAACAATTACTATAACATCAATTACTCCTTTTCCCCCTAAACCAGGAACTGAAGTTGAACCAATATGGTGAACCTCTTTTTTCTCAATTGAACTTAGAGCTTTACTTAAAAGTTTTTTTTCTTTCAAAAAGAGTTTTGGATAATTCTTTGAATAAGGCTTGAAGAGAAATTTTTCAGAAATTGCTTTTTCTAAAGTTTTAAGCATGATTAAATAAAACAAAAAAAGGATATAATTCTTTGCTCAAGAAAAGTTTTTAACTAACAAGAGCAGTATTACTTTATGACGCCACCAGTTGCTAAACCAAGAATGGTCCAATTACCTGAAACTAATATGTTTCTTACTGGAGTTGATTATAATTTAACTCAACCAGAACACTTATCTGAACTCAAACGACAGGGTGTAAAAAAAGTTTTTTTCTTGTTCCCAACTAGCCAAAAACAACTTGATGCAACTGGAGAATTTAAGGAACACCCAAGCGACAAAATGGATCTAATGGATCTTTACAGGAGATTCAAAATTGATCCGCTAATTGCAACTAAACTTCAAGAAAATGGAATCCAAATAACTTCACTTTTAAGAAACCCACAAAACTTTAGAAGTTACGAATCCTTTGAAAAAGAAGCTAAGCAAGTAAAAGGAAAATTTGTTATCCAATGTATTCACGGCAGACATGCTAGTGCGGCTTATGCTATGTACCATTTAGCAAAATCCTCTCCACTTAATTATGAACAAATTAGAGGGATTTTTGCCAGAGCTGGTTTTAGTGGCTCAGATATTGTAAGAATGGGGGAGTTCTTGGCTTGTGCTAATGTTAATGTAATTGAAATGGTTGCTGAGAAGCACAAACTACTTGGAGCAAAGCAAAAATCTATTTTAAGAAACTTGAAAAAGATTAGAAAACAAGAAAGATTTACTGCAACAGGAACTGGCGGATCAAATAGAATCAAGTCTTCCCCACTGCACAAAAATCATGGAAGGCACTAAATTAGGTTTAAGAAAAACTTTTTTTCTTTAAGAAATAATGAATTTTTTCAATAAACCAAAGTATTTTATTGAAAAGAATAGAATGTTTATTATGCCAAGAAATTTTTTGAGTAAAGCTTATTCTCGTGCACGTGTTAAAGTAATAAAACGCGTAAGTAAACCCACTCAACAAAATAGACTTAGAGTGGATGCAAAAATAATTTCGAGGGGCTTGCTTACCCTCTTTAATCCCTCCATGTCTTTAAGCCAAGCGGATGCGGTTTCGAAAGCTACTGCAAAAAAAGTATATTTGACTAGCTTTATGTTTGGCCGCAAATACGATGGAACCTACTTCCCCCTCACAGGACACATTCGAGTGAATAAAAAAGACTTTACTTTTTCCAGAAGAACTAGTATAATTGCCCACGAATTGATACACAAGCAATTACTTGGGAAAGGCGATCCCATTTGGGCAAATTCATTTGGAGGATATTTTGGATTTATCTTCCCATTGACGAGGAACCAGCACGGTAAGTCTCAAATCAAACCAAAGAACCCGCTGGACCTTAAAGCGTGGGCAAGGAACGAGGCGTTGTTTGGGGAAAATGGTAAAACAGAAATTACGTTGGTTGAAAAGGACATCAAAAAATTGTCAAGTCAACCCTATATAAGAGAGTATAAAACTGAAAAATTAGTACCTGAATCACCCAATGGATTAGGATACCGCATAGGGACATACGCACTTGCCTTTGAAATTAGATTTGGAAAACCCGGAATAGGATTAATGATATTAAAAGAAACCGCGAACGGAACCCCTTTTTCGCTAGCAGTTAGAAATGCGGAAGAAGGAAAATATGACCAAGCACTTAATAGTTGGAAGGAAAAAAATCCATTCATGAACAAGTACCTACAATTATTTTACGCCCAAAACAAATAAGGAATAAACTCTTTTTCTTTAAGAAAAACTCTTTTGTTATGTTGTTTTTTTATACATAACCTGGCTATTTGCCCCGGTTCCACTACTTTTTGTTTTTGAGTACCTTTAATTTCACCCAAACTTCACTTTGCACAATTTCTAGGACATTCTTCCCAATAAGAAGAAAATTGAAGGATAATTAACTCACTTGAAAAAAAGGTTTTTGGGGTTGTGAGATAATAAAGAAAGGGTGTTAGGAATAGCACTAACAACCCCTGTTCCTCTTGACCCAGGACTTTTTCACCCCAAATTTTCCCTTTTCCAATTTCACCCAAAAATAGAGTTAACTTAACCCCTAACCCAACAAGAGCTTATTCAATCCCCAAAAGGATCTTCTTTTGAGCCCATCTTTACCCTAGAGCTTTTGCCTCACTTTTGGTTTTGGCCACCCAAAGGAATCTTTCTACATAACTATTTAGGCCACCTTTGGCTTTCACCCCACTTTCAAGAGGCTAGCGTACTTCCACTACTAAATTATTGCCATATCAATTTGTAAAAATACTCGAATATTGTGAAGGAATTTTACAGGATAACGGAGGTTATATTGATTCCTGAGGGTCAAAATTGAGTGGTTTTGAGCACACGAAAGAGTTAAAACGATTCAAATTGACAAAATGACGCATTATAAAGAAAGTTACGTCAATATGCACTTCAAAATTGATTTCAATACGCTTGGCTAAGGAGCCATTTGCTTGGTTGGACGGTTCGGTCGATTATTGCCCTGGCTTGGAGCAATCCAAGAATTTAAATCAAAGTCTTTGTTATGTACAAGTCCTGGTGAGGTTTGCTCAAAATTAGATGAAATATGATTAGGATTTTCTTTTAACACCACTTCAACATCTTGCGTAGTCCACTTCTTTTTCACCATTCTTTGATTCATTTGATCCCTCAATCCACAAACCCTAAGCAACCCTTCTTTAGTGAGATGCCTTTTTGATTGAATAATCTCAATAGCTTCGCACCAAAGCAGATAATCCTTGCCTTTGCTTGTATGAAACTCCAAATCCTTAAAGTAATCCTTTACCACCAAAGCCTCACTAAGGCTTTTTGTATAAAAGTAACCAGTATCTCTAAAATTAGCATTAGTTTCTGCTCTTCTTTGTATTTGAATTGAACCAATCCCAAGGGTTTGCTTAATTTCATTTAAAATGGGCAAATCACAACTAGTTACTCTGAAACTAGGTTTTATAACAAAAAGACAAGGATTTTTTATATTATTTTTGCGAATGGTTTTTCTTGGCTTGCGATCAATGTTCTTTCCAAGCCCAATCGAGAAGCAACCTTCCCCCTCAACAAAACCCAAAATATAATCCTTTGAAAGCATTAAGGAACTCTGATTTTGTTATTTTTAAACACTTTGGAAGTGAAATGCCGGCAATACTTAAAAAATTTATTTTTGGTTAAAAATTAATAGTGTCCAATAAATTGAGGCATATAAAATCCAAAGGTTTAAACAAACATTTACTCAAAATCAAGTATGGTAATACGCAAAATTAGTTCTAAACATAAACATTCCTCAAAAAAAACACCAAAACAAATAACTCTTGACAATTATCTAACGCATCAATATGAACTCAGCGTTATCTTAAATGAAAGTGTAAAAAAAACACAAAAAAACATTAACAAATCAATTGAAGCAACAAACCAACTTATTAAACAATTCAATGAAAATAACCCCCCTACCCCAACCAACTCAAGCTTTTGGCACACTCCATTCTTCGGACTTATTCTACTTTTAGGGCTAATTATTTTTGGATGTTTAACATTTTTTGTTTTAGCCTTATCTAATAAAAGCAGTCTGTGGGCAGGTTATATGACCAGTGCAATAATTATAGCCCTTTGTGCAATTATAATCAATGTTGCAAGTTTTTCTGCTGATGAAAAATTTAAAACCAAATTAAAAAAACTTGAAATAACCCTTGTAATTGCTGCCTTATGCATATCCTTAATAGGAATTGCTCAAAACCAACTTACTCTTGAAGCAAACGAAAAAATGATAAACTATGCCCAAGAGCAATCAACACTTGTTCAAGAACAAATTGGAAGGACTGCAAAAATTTCTTTTTCTTATCCTTTTGGTCAACTGACGCAAGATACAAACATGTCAACAGGTTTTTGGATTGAAAATACTGGATATAGAACTATTTTACTCGAACCCCATTGCGTCTTGTTTGTCAAATGTGATGATTTAAATGAATTAACTTATAATTTAGCTCCTGCTCGTGTTGTTTCAGTAGCCACTGAAAGATCTGTTGAAGATTTCAATTTTTTTGAAAAAGGATCATTAATACTAAAAATTGGGGACAGGGCATTTTTTAGTACCCCAAATCAAATAGATCAAGAATTTTCAATTGACTCAAATAGAATAAAAAATAATCACAATTGTTTTGTTTCATGCATAATTAGAACCATAGATTATCAAAGAATAGGGGATGCAAATATTCAGATAAAACAAAATTAGGTGAACTAAATGATATCTAGTAAAAATGATTTGCTTAATTACATTATTGAACTATCCAAAAACGAACTTGACAACAAAAAAGATACTAGAGGAAGTTTGCTTATGTACCTAAGCATCTTTTATGCAGTTGTTTTTGGTGCATTAAGTGGTGGGCTTATTGGATCAATTACCCAAAGCGCAACAGGATTAATACAATCTTTCCCAAGCCCGTGGGGATCTATATTCGCAACAATTTTTGTTTTAATTATCCTTATGGCTCTACTTATTGTTCCTTACTGGATAGAAAGTATGATTTCAAACAAAACTAATGAACAAAAAAATTTAAATAAAATAATTCAAGAAGGAACAAAATTAAAACAAAATTGGGAACTAGTGCCCCTAGAAAAAAGAAAAGAATACTTCAAATTTGTGAAAGAAGAGTTTTCAAAAAAAGAAAATGAAAATTTAAATAATATTATAATACCATGGGAATAATTTTAATCACCCAGCACATTTTTCATGCCCTTTTCATCATGAAAAAAATAGACCTTATTAAAAAAAAGTAAATTAACTATAAATGAGACATTTCAAAAAAAGTCTAATATTCAGGAATTTTAATTTTTAAATTTGTTAGGAGTTTGTTTAATGCTTTAGCAGAAGATATTGACTTGCTATCAGCAACCATACTTTCTACAACCCCAAGTGAGTTAGCATCAAACTTTTCATGAGCATAATCATTCCCATTCTTACGGATCTTGTGTGCCAAAGCTTTATTCTCACCACTAAGATTACATTCAATCACACCATATAAATTTTTACAATGCTCGCAATCAAATTCACTTTTTAGCGTATCCTCTAGCACAGCCCTCGAAACAAGACAAGCCTCCTTAGGAAAACCAAAAATAAACAAGTTCTCCTGAGACCTAGTCCAGAGTAAACTATCTTTTTTCAAAATATACGTCTTAACCTTCCCCATCACCTTTTTCATATAAAACCCAGATCGTTCCTTAATAGTGCATGTTTGCGCAGGATAATAAGAAATAAGATATTCTAAACTCTCCAAAGTATCTATATAGCCCCTCTCAAAATTAGGGTCTTTGAAATGTTCTCTAAAAACAGACTTTTCGGAAGCTAAAAAAGAATTAATTTTTTCAATCGCTGCTTGTCGCCCAGCATTTATACTATCAAGTTCTGTTGCAATCATATGAACCTACCTAAACCGCGCCTTCAATCTTTTTCTTATCCCCGCTAATTTTTTCGACTTTGAATTTAAGAAATAAAAAATAAGAATACATATTATGATGTTTGCTAAGAATACCTCCCAAAAGTCAACTATAAATAAACCTTTTAGCACAATATCATTTCCATTAAATACACCCCACACCCACCAGTCAAAAAACACAGCCGCAAAACTCAAAAGACCTGCAAAAGAGAGTAAGAATATCGCAGACTCATCCAGGGCTTGATCTAAATAAAATTTCGAGAGGTCAGCAAACACAACCGAATTAATTTTTTTATTTTCAAGATTTTCTTTCAAAAATTTTTCATAATCCTTTGCAGGGTTTCTAACTGGTTGCGATATTTGATAGCAAATCCATAATAACAGACCCATAAACAAAAAAGGCAACGAGAATAAAATTGAACTCACTATATACTGCACCCAATCAAACCACCCTGCTGGAGAAACACCTAAAATAATAGTTTGATATACTGCCCCTGGAATAAAAAATGCAAATAACAGAATAAGCTTCTGAAATAGTTTTGTATCATTTAAACTCAAAAAGGCACTAACAATTCCAGAATCCATACTCAAAAATATAACCTCAAAAAGCTTTTAATCCAGCTTTTAACCTTCTTCTCATTGGGTTTTGATTTGTTTTCTTAAAAACCCCTTAAACGCACCCACAAGCTTCTTTCTCTTCTTCACTTTCGCTCATTTAACCTTTTTTGAACTCTTTGCAGGTGTCGGATTGTCGCATCAAGTTTTTGTTTGTCAATAAAAGCTAACGTAGCGACGTGTCTATGGTATTTGAGTTTTGTGAGTCTTATTTCGATTTTTCTTGAGAGTTCTGCTCTAGCAACAGGACTCTTAGGCAGAACCCCAAAGCGCTTGTGTGGGTTTTTCACGCTGAGCTTGTAAACCTTGTAAGGCAACATAAGCAAAATACTCTTTTCAAAAATAAAAAACCATAGGTAAAATAGTGTCCAAGAAAATGAGTTTTTAGGATGTGTTGTCTACAAAAAAATTAAAGTAAAATTACTTTTTTCCTCTTACTATTTCTCTTCTTGCTTGGAGTAGAATTCTAATTAGTCCTTCTCTGTCTTTCAAAGCAAGAGGGTTTTGATATTCACCTAATTTGTAATAAGTTTCTTCACTTAATCTTGTTCCAGTTCCTTTGAATCTAAAAGTCCCTTGCACAGGTTCCACGCTAGTTAGTTTGAATACTTCTTTTTGAAGTTGTTTAGGAGTCATTTTTTCTAATTGAACTTTAATCCTCGCCAAATCTGCATTCATTCCAGTTGGACGTCTCTCTACTATTTGCACTCTCTTAATTTCCCCAAACCTTAAAGTAGAATTAGGTTTGAATGAACGAACTTTCTTTGCTCCGCCAAAACTTCTAACAACCATAAACAATAACACTCATTGAGGGTTAATAAAACTATTTCAAATCAAAATCCCAGTAGAATTTATATACTAACTTTGAAGTATATTTGTTATGACTCGTACTCGAACAGTTAGCGGAATTTTTTTTAAAGAAGCTATGACGGGTGGTTTACGTGGACGTATTGGGAAACCAATTATTCATTTACCTAATTCTCAAATGAAGAAAACAGAACTAACTACTTTTGATTGGAAGTGGGCTAGAAACATTTGGACTAGAAGCATGCCCGAACTTAAACCTAAAGGAAAGAATTTGAGTGAACAATTATTCAACGTTATTACAAGCGGAAGGTATAGACGCGGAAGAAGATACCAAATGGGTAATGGAGCGTTTGATAAAGAATCTATTATGAAAATCCAAAATAGTATTTCGCATGGAAAACCAATTGAAATAATTTTACCAGCATTCCCATTCAAGTTTACTCACCCTCTAAAAACTGGGAGCGTGGGAGCGGATATGTCTGAAATAGTTTCGCTTTCAAAACTACACGAACTTTGCACCCAAGTAAAAAGAGTTTATCCAAAAGGACTCAAAATTAGTATTATCAGAGACGGCGCTTTGTATGCAGATGTTTTCTCAAGATCAGCAACAAGTGCTCAACAATACGGTTTGGACTTACATAGATTTGTAAAATTAATGGGACTTGAGGATGAAATTAGTTTCCTTGATTTGCGTTCAACGCTTCACTCACAACCAGATTTTAGGCAAAAATACCAACAAGCCGCATCAGTGGTTGATGAAATACTTAAGGATCCAAAGTCGCTAAGAGAAACTGTTCAAGCTCTAAGAGGAAGTGCTGCTGCAAATTTACCAACTACCGGAATACCTCATGGAACCATTGAAAGAATATTTTCATTAGAAGAAAAAGAACTTAATCTTAACGAAATCCTCCTAAAAAGAAATATTGAGCACCGAGCAGAAAACGCAGCAAGGGATTACTTAATCCTAAACAAGACAATTGAATTACTTGATTTGTATAACAGAGTACAACCAACTGCATTAAGAGGTTCAGCGCATTTAGGAGAAGGAAAAATACCTTTACAATTAACCAGAAAAAAAACTCAATTATTTCCTTGGATGGGAGTCTCGGTTCAAGATTCAAAAGGATTTACTGTAAGATACTCTTGCGAAGTAGCAAACAACTCTGCTTACACCCCAGTATACCTAAAAGGAAACTCTACTCCACTATATTACAAAAAAGTTTAAAGGAACTATTTTCTAAAAATTCTTTCATTGAAAATGTGTCCAGGAATTAGCGTTTTTGTTTTGTTCTTTTAGATAATTCTTTTACAAGTAAAGGAGTTTTCTTTTCAATGTACAAAGCCACCTCATCAATGTACTCTAAAGCTTTTTCTTTATGCTTGTGAAAATCAGGCATAACTTCTTTCAAATCAGCTACTGATGTTTTCTTCCCTATTGCAAGTTCATTAAACAAAAAAGGAGTTTGTTTATATTTTTTCAAAATAAAGTCATAGTGGTTCTGAGCCATAGCAACAACAAAATCCGCTTTAGCCAGTCTTTCTTTAGTAAGTCTTTTTTGCCTGTATTGCGAAAGATACACTTTGTCCTTTCGAAGTTCCTTGTGAGCACCAAACTTATCTTTTAATTTTCGAGCAATTGTACCAGCTGAAGCTACCTCCAACCAATCAAGTTTGTGCTCGCGAACATATTTCTTGAGATAATACTCCGCTATTTGGCTTCTAAAAAAGTTTCCAGAACAAACAAACAAAACCGAAATTTTCTTTGACATACCCTAAATAAAACAAAAGATACTTATTAACTTTTCCAAAAACTATTTTTTGCAGATTATAAAATGTGTCCTAGAATTAGCGTTTTAATTTATCTCTCTTTGTTAGGAAAGTTTAAATCCTAGAACGCTTCTATTTGAATGTTATGCAAAAATTAAAGTTTGCAATTATTCTTCTTTCAATTAGTCTTTTTCTTGCACTAAGTGGCTGCTCAATTAAAGATATTGATAATGCGGTTGATGGAGCAATTGACGGTAATTTTGGCGGAGGTTTTTTTGGCGAATCAAATAATCCTCCTGGAAATAATCCTCCCGGAAGTAATCCCGGCCCAGGAGATAATAGTGGCTCTCCCCCAAGCGGTGGAACAGATCCATTCCCTATTCCAGATAATGGTGCTCCTCCCTCAAGCTCTCCCCCAGGAAATAATCCAACCCCACCTGACGGAGGCGGAATTAGTCCTGATGCTTCAGCAGGAGGACAAATGTTCATTAATTATGTTGTTAATACTGACGAAGTTTTTGTTTCCCAAATTTTAGGAGCACTCGAAATAGCTGCTGAATTACAGCTTACTGAAACTAATCCTGATGTAAATAAACTCCGGTTAAGAGCACAAGCATATGTAAACAAAGTTATTAGTGATCCGAACGCAACTATTAAGGAACTCCTTGAAGCAACGCAAATAGCGCAGTACTTGGGGCTTGAAGGAACAGTAGCTATGAAAACTGTTGCCGATAAGTCTTATGAAAAATACCAAGAAGCTTTAAACGATCCATATGTTTCAATTCCTGATTTGCTTGTTGCTATGCAAATGACTCAATCAATTGATTGGGATGAACAAAGAGTTGCTAATTTGAATAAAGAAAAATTAACTAGTGTTCTGCTTGAAAGAATGCAGAGCCAAAATCTTTGTAAGAAACAATTACTTGAGATTTCAACTATGGCTAAAATGTTTGATATGAATAAAGTAATTACCACCGCTAACACTTTAGCTGCAAGCGCTAGAACTATGTGCGACAAAATAAATTATCAAGAAAAAATAGAAGATATCTCTAACAAAACTTCTTCAATTACTACCGCAAACATTACAGGCAATCTTAAAGAATACACTGTAATGGGTTTTGCACAAGAGAACACTCGCAGCTATTATTTTGAAGACGCTGATTTTACTTGGACTTTCCAAGAAACACCAAGCTTTAGTTATGATGAATGCATTATTGAAACACGCACAGGCAGTGGAACAATAAAACTCCAAGGACTATCAGATGGATTAATTTATATGTCAAACAAAACTGATGTTGAAGGCAGTATGAATAAAGAAGTTATAATAAAGGTTTTGCGAGAAAAAGGAGACGCCCCTCCAAGCAACCCCCATGCTTGTGATTATGTAACCGCAGAAGATTTAGATCCGAGAACAGAATCAAAGTGGATCAATATTTATTTTGAAGGAAAAACTGATGACCCTAGTAGCGTTGCGGGCACTTATGTTTCACCACCAAGTAGTGACCCAACTTACATTGAGGTCAAAACAGTAAGTTATGTCCTCGCCTTCTCAGACACTGCATCAACAACAAAAAAATGGTGATTTTTTTAGACCCAATATTTAGAATTATTTTTTAATTACAATTAAACTTTTCTTTTCCCTTCAAGTCCCTTAAATTTAAATCCAAATTTCTCGTAGTACTCTACGAGTTTTTGATTAGCTGCTAAAAGCATTATGTTACTGCAACCTTCTTTCTTTGCTACTGCAATTGCATCATTCAAAAAAAATCTAAAAAACCCAATTCCTTTTCCCTTTGCTATCGAATTAGCGTCACTTAACAGTAAATCTTCTTTTTCAGGAAAGTAATTGCATTTCGCAGCAAAAGAAAAAGGCTTTTTCTTATCACTATGAAGAATAATAGTTGAAAACCAACCATCTTTATTTGTTCTTACTCCTACTGCAAGAACCATCCCGTCAGTTGAACGAAAGAACCTAGGACGAGCTTTACCCATCCACCTAATCGCTCTGGGCCCCCAAAGCGAACGATAACTAAAAGCACTTGCTCCCCTAAACTTTGGAATTTTTTTAGCAGTACTAGTTCGAATCATAAAGAATTAACTCCAAAAGAAGTACTTTAACTTTTCTCTGGGAACGATTGAGTTTCTCTAGAAATTAGCAAATTTCTCTAGAAACTAACAAGTTTCTTTTAATAAAAACTAATTTTTTTCTTTGGCTCTAAAAAGATTTATTTTTATTCTCCTTAGAAGTAAAATTGTTTATGAAGAAAACCGTTAGTAAGAAAATTGTTTCCTCTACTCCTCCCTTAAAGGGTTATTCTCTCCCAAGTATTGCTAAATTTTTGTCAGCAGAATCCCAGCAACTAATGCATAAAAGGGGACAATTAATGATTGAATTAAGGGAGAATCCTCTTGAAGTTTATGAGTCCCATAGAAAAGAAATTCTTGCTCTTCTCTCTCCAAAGGAAAGAACTGCTCCGCTTCGTGCAGAAGTTAAAAATAGTGTAATGATTAGTCTTACTCCTAAAAAAGGAAGTTATTTTCCAAGCCCCCAAATTCTAAGAAAATTAACTGCTAACATTAATTCGTTCTCTGAAAAAGATCTCATTGGGTTGTTAAAATTAAGAAAAAAAATGTCAGCAGATAGTTTTAGGGAACTCATTCTAAACTCGTCTCCAAGACAACTGGATTTAGTTTTAAAATAAATTTAGAGTCCTTCAAATTTAAGCATTTGAATATATTCTTCTAATTGGTATTTTACTCCCCAAAGCGATTTGTGTCTTTCGTGGTAATTCCTTTCTAGTTGAGTTTCTTTATACACTCCCATCATAGTAGGATTAAATGGCTCAATTATACTTTGACCAAGCTTTTCGAGTTTGCTTAAGTACTCTATTTGAGCATCTACTTTTTTTGTGAGTTCATTAAGTATCACTCTTGCTTCTTTAGCAGCTTTTTTTCTTCTTTCAAGAGAAGGTTTACCCAACCCAAAACATTCCCCTCGTATAAGATCATCTAATTTATACATTGCTGGACGAAATTCTTTTGAAACAACTTGCTTTAGTTGCTTGTCCCCGTTTCTTAGTTTTTGTAAAATCCTTGCTCGAACCAATCTAGGTCTTGCTTTGAATCTTGCTGAGCGTGCTTCAAAAGTAGTTACCCTTGCTTTTTTGAGGGATTTTGATTTAAACAAATTAAGTCCATAAGACATACTAAGTAAGTCTTTTCCTAAAAATAAAAGCTTTACTTCTTAGAAAATTTTTCCTCTAGAAACCACCGGGTTTCTTAGGAAACATTTATTTACTTCTTCCAACTTATTATAATTAGTGAAACAAATGCGCCTACCAAGAAGAAACCCTGTAAAAAACTTGTTTACAAAAAATCAACTTAAAACAACGCATCCTAAAACAGCAAGGAATATTGCTGAATTACAATTCGCTCGAAAGAAAAAAAAAGCTAGTACTTCTAATTCTCCAAGAGTGGATATCACTCAAGTAAGAATAGAGGAACACGCTAAAAAAGTCAAAGAACGCGCAAAAGCTCAAACAAAAAAATTTAAAGTTCAAAAACCAGCTACTTTTTGGGATAGATTACTTGGTCGCAGATAATTAACTGCCACTGATCCTTTTCTAAAAATAAAATTCTTATTTTTGTTTTCTTAGAAACATTTATCTACTACCCCGAGTGTATTATTTTAGGTGAAACAAAAAATGCCGCTACCAAGAATGAGACCAAGAGTATTATTAGGAGGAAATTCACCTTCTACAAGAAATACTTTAAGAGTAAATCAAAGAACCAGGGCAATTTCCGAAATAGATAAAACTAGACTTATTAACTTTAGAAATCGTGTTTCTTCAGGCAGAGGAGCTTTAAATAAAATAATCCCAGGATCTAAAGTCAGGGAAATGAGACTTGAAGGAGAAGCAAAAAAAGTAGGTCCTTCTTTTCAAAAAAGAGAATTTCCAATAAGACAAATATTATCCAAATCACAAAATGCTATGAGTAGAAGAAGATCAAACGCACCGAGGATAATAGACAAAAGAACAGCTGATATTGCAAGACTTAGATCTTTAGAAGCTCAAAGACTTAGAGCTAGTAGAGCACCTAAATCTTTGTTAAGTAGATTACTTGGCAGATAGTTCTCCAAGTAATTTAATTTCTTTTTTTAATTTTTTTTCCCTAACAAATTCCTTTTTATTCCCTACCCATAAGTTTCCAATAGTGAAGCACAAGTGTGGTATTTGTGGCGTTTCGCTAAAAGAAAATGCACAAGGCTCTTTATATAAAATGCTTTTACAACTCCAACACCGAGGACAATTGAGTGCTGGAATAACTGCTTATCGCCCTGATGAATCCCTAATTTTAGTTACTCATAAAGAGCTTGGTTTAGTTAACACTGTTTTTAGAGCGGAGCACGCAGGAAAGTTTGCATCAAATATGCAAAAACTTGATTCAAAGAAAGGAATTGGTCACGTTAGGTACGCTACTTGCGGAGCGGATGATAAATCCTATGCTCAGCCATTTGAAAGAACTCATGGAAAAAAAATTAAGTGGTTCTCTTTTTGTTTCAATGGAAATATTTCAAATTACCTAGATCTAAAAAAGGATTTAGAGGAAAACAATTACCACTTAGTTAGAGACACTGATACTGAAGTAATAATGCATATTATTTCAAAAGCCATGAAGGACACTGGAGAGAATAATTTTGTACAAGTTTTTTCAGAGCTCTCAAAGAAACTTGATGGCTCTTATAATATTGCTTTTATTAACGCTGAAGGAACTTTGATTGCAGCAAGGGATCCAATTGGTTTTCGTCCGCTTTGTTACGCAATAAAAGATGGAGAAGCAGCTTTTGCTTCAGAAAGTGTGGCTCTTAATTATGCGGGCTTCGGAGAGGTAAAAGATTTAGAACCAGGCACTATGCTAATTGTAGAAAAAGATTCTTTTAGAATAGAAAGATTTGCAGAAAGTCCTAGGTGCGCTCATTGCTTTTTTGAATGGGTTTACTTTGCTCACCCTGCTTCAGTAATTGATGGAAAATTGGTTTACGAAGTTCGTCGCTCTTTAGGAGAACTCTTAGCAAAGTTAGAAACTCAAAAATTAGATAAGGATTGTATTGTTGTTCCTGTCCCTGATTCAAGTACTCCCTCAGGAGAAGGTTTTGCTGAAGCACTAGGAATTCCCCTCAAAGAAGGACTCATTAGAAATCGTTACACTGGAAGAACTTTTATTGAATCAAACAAAAGAGGGGAAAGAGTAAGCGAAAAATTTATGTTAATTAAACAATTAGTAGAAGGGAAAAAAGTTTTCTTAGTAGAGGATAGTATTGTTCGCGGAACCACTCTTAAACACCTAATTGCTTTTATTAGAAAAGTAGGTAAACCTAAAGAGGTTCATGTAAGAGTTTCCTGCCCTCCAATAACCTCCCCTTGTTTTTACGGAATAGATATGTCCTCAAAGAAAGAACTCATCGCGAATCAAAAGAGTGTGGATGAGATCGCAAAAGAGGTTGGAGCAGATTCTTTGATTTACCAATCAATGGAGAACTTAGTAAAAGCAGTTGGACTTGAAAAGAACAAACTTTGCCTTGCTTGTTTGAACGGAGAGTACCCAACAAAGAACGGAGAGCTTCTTTCAAACTTTTGTGATAAAGGAAGAGCGCACGAGTGCAAAAAATGTACAAAAGATTAAATTCTTTTTTTAAAAAGTTTAAAATAGATTTTTATTTAACATTTTCAAATTTTCTTCTTGCCTTTAGCATTTTTTTGAACGCTTTTTTTCTCAAAATAACTGAAATCCCATCACGATCAGCCCTGTCATAATATCTAGCTTCTTCAAATTTTTTAACCGCAGTATTTTTAGCTGTTCGGGCTTTTCCTCGAGCAGATTTAAATCCCTGTCCTAATTTTAACACTTGGACTTTTCCTTGGCCCTGTCTTAGTCCTCTTCTTGCTTTTAATAGTCTCTCAAAAGCTTTTCTCCTCAAAAGGGGCGAAACAATATCTGGAACCTCTCTATCAGATTCTCTGGCGAAAGCAAATTTTTTAACAGCAATTCTTTTTTCTTTTTGAGCTCTTAGTAGAATAGAATTTGGTTTGTTTAGAATAGGCATAATACAAAAAGCGTTTGAAAACTTAATAAATCTTTGCCCTTTATTTAACAATTACAATTATTCTTTTTCAAATACTTTGTAAGGACACCTATTTACGCAAGCCATACACTCAATGCATTCTTTGTGATTAATTTCTGGTGCACTAAATCCTTTTTGAGTAATAGCTTTTTTTGGGCAAACCCTAATCATCGGGCAAATATGATCCTGCGGGCATTTTTCAGAGACAACTCGTATCATAAATAAAACCAAAAATGAAAACATTAATAAAAGAACTTCAAGAAAAAATTTATTTGAAAATTAAAGAAAAGTGAGTCTTTTTGGAGAGCTCACTTTCTAAAAGTAGTATTTAGTAATTGCTTCTTGGCTTTTTGTGCTTTTGGTAGCAATCTCTGCAGTACACAGGTCTTGATGCATCAGGCTTGAAGGGAACTTCTGTTTCCTTTCCGCAATCTGCGCATGTTGCTTTGTGCATTTCTCTTCCAAAACTATCTTTTTCATCAACCATTTTTTTCACCATTTAAAAGTTAAATAAACTACTTATTTAACACTAATTTATTCAACACAAGGCTATAATAACTAAATCTAAAGCCAAAAAAAGGTAATTTTTTCCTAAAAACTCAACAAAAATTAGGGAATTACTTTTTTCCACAATTTAGGGTTCCGCAAACCTTCCTAGCGTGTTTTAGCAAATATTTTTGGTGGTACTCTTCTGCTTCGAAAAACTCAGTGGCTTTTCTTATTTCAGTTACAATAGGAGCATTATATTTTTTGCTTCTTTCAAGTCTTTCTTTTGAAAGAAACGCTTTTTTCTTTTGTTCTTCAGAGTGGTAAAAAATAATTGATTTGTATTGTTCTCCAACATCATTTCCTTGGCGATCAAGTTGAGTAGGATTGTGTATTTTCCAAAATAATTCAAGTAGTTCTTCGTATCTAACTCTTGTAGTATCAAAACTTACTTCCACTACTTCTATGTGTCCAGTAGTTCCAGTGCAAACTTCTTCGTAAGTAGGGTACTTAGTTTTTCCGCCCATGTAACCTACTTTTGTTTGACTAACTTTTTTGGCTACGCGGAATTTTTCTTCCACTCCCCAAAAACACCCCGCTCCAAAAGTAGCTTTAGTAATCATTTTCTAGCACCTGTTCTTTCTTTAAACGTTAATATTTATTTAGACTTTAGTCCTGCGAACCGGAGCTTTGGTTTTTAATCTTTGTACAAATTTATTAGTTTTTGGAAGTTTGTTTGTTCTAATTAAGTGTAAAAGATAAGCTCTTGCTTGAGCTTTTGGTACTCCAACGTGGAGTGCAACTGATAAAACACTATGATGCATTCCTTCTCCAAACGCTCTTTCCATAGAGACTTGTCTTTCCATAGGGATTTTTGAAATTCTTTTCTCAAGAGAACTCTTAGTAGATAAATTAACTCTCCTTACTAAATTAGGTCGTTTCATATACAATATACTCTTTCAATCAATAAAAAGCCAGCACTCTTAACTTTTCAAAAACTAGAATGTTCAAAGTTTTTCAAACACTGTACAAGCCCCAATCTTTTCTCTTATTCTAAATTTTCCACTTTTAATCAAATATTCTTTTGACTCACTAGAAGTAACTACTAAAAGTCCCCCTTTTGGAAGTAATTTAGAATACTGCATGGCTACTCTTTTTCTATAAGTACTGTATTGCACAGGCCCAGTGTAATCAAAAATAATATCATATTTTTCTTTTGGAACAAAATTCTCAATTATTCCTACTCTTATGTTGTCAATAATTCTTGAATCCTTTCTAGCCTCACTAAGAATTTGCTTTTGTTCTTTTGTTAATCGATTTCTTATTCCCAGTCTATCAAACTCATCTTTTTGATAAGGATAGTAATCTTTGTGATGACTCTTTTTTATTTCAGCAATCGCTTGGGCTTGAGATTTTCTAGAAGTATTTGGGTGACGAAGAGAAAGAGTGGTAACTTCTAATTTTGATCCAAATCTTTTCTTTAAGTCCGCAGAAATTCCGCCCAGTCCAGCTCCAGAGTCAAGGAACCTTATAGGTCTTTTTGCTTCACTAATTCTTCTTTCTATAATTCCAGTCAAATTGATTTCTGGCGAAATACTAGCGAGTCTTCTTGCTGCAGAGTAACCAAAACTAAAATGGGCTATTTGCAATTCACGATGTTCCTTAATTGCATTTGCTAAAGAACTTCTCGCTGTCTTTCCAAGCTTTTTTGTCCAACGCATAACAATGGTACTTTTCTTAAAAATAAAAGGTTAACTTTAGAAAAGATTCAAATTCACTAGCACACAACTTGTCCAACAATTAGGGTTTTAATTTTAATTAATATAGTCCATTGGAGTATGTAGGGTTCCAATTAATTGCATAAAGATTAAAGTTTAAGGAGTTTTATATTGGGAGTTAATCCCATTCGTTTCATTGATTGGAGTACAATTGTTTCTAATTTAGGATCAATAGAAGCCTTTACTAGAGGAGCAAAGTTCTTTGAATTTTTTTCTGCCCTCAATCTAACTGCCGCTTCTAAATCAATTCCTATGTTTTTCATTTCTTGTTCAAATTTAATAACCGCTAGTCTTTCTCTAACAAGAGCATCTACTTGTAATGGATCTTTTTGCCTAAGGCTAACCGCTAAACGAAAAGCGGTTTTTGAAGGAAGTAATCCTAGTAAGTATCCTCTTCCATATTGTACCCCTCTGCATACCGTATCAGAGTAAGCAACAATTTTTTTTTCAATTGACCATTTTTTATAATTTTGAAGTGACCAACTCATATCAGTTGAAATTAAGTCCCCTAATTTTCTTGACATAACTTCAGCATTTTTCTTTATTTTTGCTAAACGCGGCTTTGAACGAATTTCTTCAGCGCTAACATTTTTCAAAAAAGCATCTGCTCCTTTTTTTCGCCAGTACTCCGCAGCGGCAGTGCTGTGTTCTGCGCCTCTATCTTTAAGTGAATCGTGGGCTAGTGTTCCCCAAGTCATCATAGAGACATCAATTTTTTTACCAGCTTCTGATAATCTTTCAGCAATATCAATTGACAAATTTTTCATTTGAATAGAGTGTCTTAGTACTCCGCGGTACTGAGGATTTCTTTCGCCTAGTTCAAATAGAGTTTTTCTAACTTCCCCAGTGAAAGGATGTCCTCGTTTTTCATAGGCTCTTCTTAAGGACCCTTTAACAAAACTAGCTAAATTTCTGCTTTGCATAACTATTACTATGCAGAGGTAGATTAAAAGAGTTTTCTTTTTCCTTACCCAATTATTTTCTTTATTCAATTAATTTCTTTGTATTTAGTCCAATACTTTTTTCTTGTACTTGTAGTATCTCCCCATTACTTTTTTTACTTCACTGTCCTTCATTTTTGAAAAGTTTCCAAAAATAACATCTTCTTCGTAACCCTCTATTTGTTTTTTCATTAGTTTTATTTCTTTTTCAGTAATAAAAGGAGTTAGTGGGCAAAGCATTAATTGGAAAACTTTTGTGTGTTTCTTATAATCCAAGTTAACCGGCCAAGCCCAGCACATCTTTGGTTTGAGTTCTTGAATAGAGCAAAGATTTTCTTTAGTAAGGTAAGCACAAATCCCTTCCTTGGTTTTTGTTTCATAGTGGTCTTCACTAATTTTTCTAAAGTGATTAGGGTGACCAGCAGAAAGTACTTTGTCTCTATCACTTTTAGTGAACTCTGCCCCCCCAAGTTTGCAACATTTTCCTCCACACTTTTCACAAATCTCTTTCACAAGTGCGAGTTTTTCTGGAGAATATTCTTTTGAAGACATGATAAACACAAAGTGGAAAAGTATTTAATTGAAAGGTTTAGTTCCTTGGTTTTTTTGCAATTATAAGTGAGGGTGCTTCAGAGAATATCCTCGCAGTCATTCCTTTTGTATATTCAGAACCATATTCAAGTGGAACTCTTGCCGTGCCCCAAGGAACTGGTTTTCTAACTAAGAAACCCATTTCTTTTAGTTCTTTTATTGCAAGTTCACTTTGAGTAGTACTTAGTGCTAGTGTTCCCCCTGGTCGCAAAATTCTTAAGGTTTCAGAGAGGATTTGTTTTCTAAAACCAGTTAATCCATGAACCCCTGTTTCAAAGTAAGGGAACTGACTCATATTCAACACTCTTTTTGAGTTTGAATCCATTAACGAAAGGGCTTCGCGTGCATCCATTCTTATGAACACTGCGTTTTTGAGTTTTTTAAGTTGGGATTTGTATTTTGAAAGTACTGGGAATTGCTCTACCCCAACAAATAATTTATTTGGATTTTCTTGCGCATATTTAATTAGTTGAGAGGGTTTTTGTCCACAAGCAATATCTACTGAATAAGCACTCGCAAGAGTACTTTTGTATTTCTTTCTTTGAAATGGATTTAATCGAACTTTGTTTCTTTCAGGTCCTGCTCTCCAATTATTATACCTTCTATTTATCCCTTCAAAAAATCCTTCTTTGCGTACCCCTATTGCTACTTCAAACTCTCGATGTTGTTTTTTAAGAGATTTAAGAAATACTTTTTCTTGTCGAGAATTCAACTTACTTGAATCATGTTTCTTTAATTTTTCTTCTATTTGCTGTTGCAGCGTTTGTCCTGCAGACGTTTGTCCCGCAACCGTTTGTTGTCCTTTTCGCAATTTAGTAAATCTTTTTATCATTCAAAAGAAATAGTGCTCTAAAGTATAAAAAGGTGAGTAAAACTTTTATCTTCTTCTTATGACTCTGCCCTTTACACTCGTTAGAGTGTTTGGAGTTCTTTTCCCCGCACCCATTTTTAGAATAGGGTTTGTTGCTCTTAACGAAAGTCTTCTTTTTTCTCTGCCCATTACTGTGTTTGCTAGCATTTGTTGAGTAAAGAATTTTTCTTCAAAGAGTTTGTTTACCATTGGCTGTATATGACTAAGGTCGTGGAGCATGGCTTCTCTTATAAGTTTTAGTGTAATTCTTTTTCCTCCAAATCTACTATTTTTTCTATTCACCGCGGCGTCCCAACAATCCGCTATCGCTAAGGGCTTTGAGTACTCGAAAGCTAATCTCTTTGCTTTAGGAGATAAAACAAAAGTTTCTCCTTTCGGAAGTCTCTTTGGGTAAGGATTCTCTCCATGCCTATGGTGGTCTACATCAATGTAAGCAGAGAAAGCATTAGTGGGTTCGAGCATGCGGAAAGAATCAACTGGATGAGCTTTCATTATTGCACTATCTTCTGGTCCCCAATTTTTTTTCTTCTTCAGTACTTTGTTAGGAACAAGAATTTTTCCATCGTCATGTCTTGGTGCAGCAAAGAGAAGGGGCTTTGGATCCATTCCAAGTTGTTTAGCTATTTTCATAGAAAGTAGAGTTACTCTTACTGAGTGCAAAAAAGTTTCTTCATCTTTAGCTTTAATTGCTTCTAAATCTCTTCTTATTCTTCCTTTATCTTCCTCACTTAAGCCATAATCATTGAATAGTTTTTCAAACAAAGGAATCTTCAATACCATACAACAATCACTCATTCTCAAAAATAAAAGCTTAACTTTGAGGAAAAATTTAGGTGCTTGCCTAAGATTTAGTTTTTACATTTTTCTTGAATCATATGCCCAGTGGAGAAGAGCTTGTCTTGTTTTTGGTAGGCAGAGTAGTTCTCCTTTTTTGCATCTTGCTCTAATCATTCCTGCGTGTCGCTTAATTGCTTTCCATCTTTTGATTTGCCTATTGTCTTCTAACGGAATTCGTCTCCCATAGTAGTATCTGGAGTACCATTGAAACCATCCCCTAGGGTCCTCGTAGTATATCCAGCCCTTATCACGCCATTCTTTTAGTGTGAGTGAAGCATTTATTTTAAAAAAATTGAGCCCAGAATCATGTTTTTCATGAGAGAATTCTACTCCTTTTAACCAACTTTTAGGAAATTCTTCAGTGCAATCACTCATATATTTTCCACCAAATACTCCAAGTTTGAGCATCTCTTTAGGGGTGAGTTCGGGCTTGAATTCAGAATCAAAATTTTTTCCAATTGGTTGGGTTAAATAGTAAGTGTAATTTTTTTGCATTAAATCATTAACCACTACTTTTTTTGGTTTCATAAAAAGAAAAAGGACTTTACTTAAATAAAATAGTTTTGTTCATAATGGCTAATCGCCATTGCCTGTAATGGTTAGTGCCATTGCCTGCCAGGGTTAAACAACACTGATTTACAATATACCTAAGAATTAGTTGCATTCGTTTCTAAACAAAGCCCATTCTTCGCACACTTTTCCGCTTGGAAGAGTACACATTCCTATTTGTCCTTCGTTTGTATCCACTATTTCTAAATTTCCGTTTTGATCAATGCAATTAGTAGAAGCAGGGTTTGCGATTTGAGTGTTTTGACTAACTGGGCAAGGAGCGAATTCACAATTTGGAGCAACTCTTCCCACTGCGCTTCCATTTGGACAAAGTTTTGCTTCCTCAGTACAAGCTACAAGAGGCCCTTTTATCTCTTGAGTACAACCAAAGAAAAGCAAGAGTGCGAGTAACGCAATTAGAAAAACAAAGTATTGTTTCATTTTATCACTATTAGATTTACGCAAACCTTGAATATAAAAGTATTGATTTTGTTAGGTTTGAAAAAATCTTCCCATCATTACCCCCAAGTATGTCCAAGTATTCGGGTTTTCTTACCCCTTAGCATATATACTTTGCAGACCATAATATGTAATGGTTACTAAAAAAGAAAAAGAAAAAACTAAAAAAAATAATCAAATCCAAATTGATCGCTCAACCGCAAGAGACAAAGCAAACGAAGACAATTGGCTAAAGAACAAGCGTTGCTCTAATGATCAAAGTATTTTAGATGCTTCAAAGAAATAAGACTAATTTCTTAAAAAAAAATATTCTTTTATCCTAAAAAATTAAAGACTATTTTTAAGAATTGAGTAAAAATATTGAGAATTTAAGACTGAAGCGAAACTTACCCTGCTTCGTAAGCCCCAATATCCCAAATAGAATTTTGAGGTCTTGTAGTTCCATTAATATCTTTTGTGTAAATGCCTGTTGTTCCTTTGTTAATTGCATTAGATCCAGTTAGTGGTTTTAATCCATTTGGACTAACCCCAATCAAACTATTTGTAGAAGTAGGTAACTGAACAGTATTTGTAAAATTAGGGTTTGTGTTTTGTGCAGTTGTTTCAAAAGAAGTTTTCACATTAGCAATTGTAACATTGCCAGTTTTGTTATAAACTGCAACCTTACTAGTCAACCCTGAAGAATGCCAAAACAAATTGTTTCCGTGATTTATTGGACCAGCAAATGTACTCCCAATATTAAGAGCTGGGCCAGTCCCAGTTGCATAGAAAATATTGTTGTAAAGATTTACGTTAGTATCCCCATCATCGTTATTAAGAGTGATTTCGTTTGCCCCTCCATTGTAAAATGTGTTGTTATAAATATTGAATTTACTTCCAGGCCCGTAAGAGGTAGTAGGATATATTGCAATACCTGCCATAGTTGAATTATAGAATATATTATTGAAAATGTCATAAGTTAATTTTTCATTTCTAGTTGTTCCATTACCCCCACTATCAAAAGTAAAAAGAATTCCATACTTAAAAGAATCAGCGAAAATATTGTTTCGTATTATATTTGTACTTCCATCATTATTCCCATATTTACTAAATGCTAATATTGTCCCTTCTGTACTAGTTCTGTCTCTAAGGAAATTATTTTCAAATATACAATTTGTGCTTCCACTAACAATTTGCAAAGCACTATTTGCTCCTGGATATCTCCCTCCGGCAAAATTGTTATCAACAATATTGTTTCTCCAAATTACATTAATCATATCCCCCGCCATATAGTGATTCAATCCGTGTGCAGAGTAATCAGCTACATAGTTCCCTTGTATTAATGAATCAGAAAAAGTAGTTCCTTCCGAACCTGCTATCCATATTCCGCAAATATAACTCGCTGAATCTCCTCCAAGATTATGCACATATAAATCAAGAACATTAATGTTGCTTTCATTCTTTCCTGACCAACCAGCAAGAATTACTCCGCTTGTTCCTTTATTTCCTCCATCAATTTCAAAATCTTTTAGTGTAACGTAACTTGTTTGAACTAGAACCATTGCAGCATTTCCTGTCCCACTAATTCTTTTTAGAATTGGCTTTGCTCCAGTCCCATAATCATCCCCTCTAAGAGTTATCTGCCCTCCAAGTGCACTTCCCCCTTTTGACATATACCAATAATCAGTAGAGAAAGTAAGATTCCACACACTTCCTTTCTCCATGTGAACCGTATCTCCTGCACTCAAACTTCCCCACATTGCCTTAACTTTATCCATCGTAGCCCAAGGGGCAGTCGGACTTGTCCCAGGATTAGAATCGCTTCTATTCGCGTTGATTGAAGAAACATAATAATTTT
The DNA here is from genome assembly GCA_041659525.1 of archaeon. Lineage (GTDB taxonomy): Archaea > Iainarchaeota > Iainarchaeia > Iainarchaeales > JAAZKV01 > JAAZKV01. Next base: position 157,067 of record JBAZYC010000001.1, read on the forward strand.
TTCCAGAAGAAGGGGTAACTGAATTAGATGCACTTGATGGAGAAGAATTTCCGATTGCATTAGTTGCTACAACAGTAAAAGTGTAACTAGTTCCATTCGCCAACCCAGTAACAACAAGAGGACTTGAAGTCCCAGTTTTAGTAAAATTCCCAGGAGAAGAAGTAACCGTATACCCAGTTATTACAGAACCACCATTACTCACAGGCGCAACAAAAGAAACAGTAGCATTCTTATCACCCGCAACCGCAACCACACTAGTAGGAACACCAGGAACAGTAACCACTGACCCAACTTTTAAAGTAGGATAATTATTATTTATTGTCCAAGTATTTACAAAATCCCAACCAACAAAAGTAGACTGAGTTTTCAACTGCAGAGTAGATTTCAACTCCCCTTTACCAACATCACTTTGTCCAGAAGTGATTGTATCATAATATGAATTAGTAACACTCCCACCATACTTTTGCCCAATCAACCCACCAACATTCTTCCGAGCATAACCAACCAAACCAGTAGAATAACAATTAGAAACAGTAGCTTTTGAAGTACCAACTAAACCACCAGCTCCCTCCATACTAGCTTTCACATAACCCGTAGCATAACAATTAGAAACAATTCCTTGCGCATCTCCCGCAAACCCCCCAACATACTCTTTCCCTCTAACACTACCACTAGCATAAGATTTAGTAATCGTAGAAAACAATTGCGAACCAACAAGCCCACCAACAACAGTAACCCCATTCACAGTCACAGTAGAATAAGAATTACTAATCGTCCCCCTAACTGACGAACCAACTAAACCACCAGTATTAACAGAAACCCCCTTAGGAATAGAAACCCCATTCACAACCCCTGTCGAATAACAATTAGAAATAACCCCATTCTCTTGGTAACCCACAAGCGCACCAACCTGCATATAACCAGTCACATTAGAATTAACCAAACCAAGATCAGAAATATTTCCTTGACTTGCCCCAAACAAACCAACAAAAACAGCAGTAGGTTTGTTTACCACCAAATCAGAAATAGTTTTACTATTTCCATTAAAATTACCAATAAACCTTGGACCCTCTCCAATTGGAACCCAATTATTTCCAACACCAATATAATCAGAAGTACCAGCAGACAAATTATCCACTAAAATAAAATTTGAACTCAAATGATTTCGAACATTATTCAACTGAGTCCAACTACAAATTTGGTAAGGATCCCCAATAGACCCATCCCCTCCAAAAAATCCAGCAGCATTAGAACCACACCCACTAGGAGCACTATAAACCACCACCTCTTCCAATGACATCTCCGCACCAGCACTAACCGCCTCAACTATTATTTTATCACCGGGTAAAATTTGAGTCTGGGGATTAGTAATCCCATCAAGAGTTGAAATACTAACATACTTTCCCTGAGTCAACAAATCCCCAATAGTTGTCACAACAAGCCCATCATAAACAACAACCACAGGATCCCCTTGTGCTACTAAAAAAACGTTTCTAGACTCAGCACTCAAATTATTCAACAAATCAAAAACAGAACTCTCGCCAGAAATAAAATCATTTTTTCCCTGACCAGTAATACTAGTCAAAGCAATAATCACAATCGCAATAACTAAAATCGCCACACCCACTAAAAGCAAATACTCCATCCCACCCTGCCCTTTACCGAGGGTTTGTGCTTTCCTCACCATACCCCTAAACAACAACCAACCCACTATTTATAACTTCCTTACAAAAATAAAACAATAAAAAAATCAAAAAATATCCTTCTAATTTAGATTAATTTTAATTAGCCTAAAAATCTTTTTTCCAATTAACCATAAATACTTCTTTTGCATTAATTTCATTTATGCCTTTTTTTGTTTACTTAGTTGAATGCAGAGATAAAACATTTTATTGTGGTTACACTACTTGTTTAGAAAAAAGATTAATTAATCACAACAAAGGAATTGGTTCTAAATACACTAAGCGAAGAAGGCCTGTTAGAATGATTTACTCAGAAGAACTTCCATCACTTAGTGCTGCACTAAAGCGAGAGCATCAAATCAAAAAGTTTTCAAGGAAAGAGAAAGAAGAACTTGTTAAGAGTTGTTTATAGAAAGAACTTTTAGCAGGTTTTATTTAATTAGAAAAATTATTCCAATTTACTTAAAATATTTTTTTTGAATCGCTCTATTTGACTTTTAGTAACTATTTTTTTCATTTTCTTTTCAGCTATTAGTCTTCTGAATTTAAGTAGTCTTTTTTCTTTTAGAGCTGGGCTAATTCTCGCTGAGTTCTCATTAACCCTTTTCATAATTACTCTTATTCGTCTGATTTCTGCATTGAGTGTAGATAAGAATGCTTGTTGGGTTCGTAGTGCGCTTATTACCGCTTCAGTTTTTTGTTTTTGAGTAGCTCTTCTTTTCAATGCTATTCGTTTAGCTTTTTTTTCCACCGCAAGTGCTTTCTCAAACCTTGCTTTTTTTGCTTGAGCAAGAGCCCTTATTTGCGAACCAACAATTGTATTCTTCATAACAATCACTTGTGATTAAGTTCACTTAAAGGTTTCTAGTTAAAAAAAATTATTGCCTGCAGTTTTACTGCCAACTTAGTATTGGATAGTTTCCATCTCTTGCAACCCAATTTCCATCTGTTCCAAAAGTCCAAGTTGACATTGGAGCATTTGTTGTAGTATAAAACCAACTTAAATCAGTTTTTGCAGTACAACCAGTATTTCCCGCAGAATAACAATTAGTAGCACTATCTCCAACAACATTATACCAGTAAGAGTTTGTAATTGTTCCACTTGATAAAATACCAGCTAACCCCCCAACTGGTGCTGAACCGGTTATTATTCCTGTTGAAAAAGAATTATTCATTGGAGAATTATAATTGTAACCAACAAGTCCACCAACATAAACATTCCCCGTTACATTTTTTGAAGAATAAGAATGATTTATTGTAGATGAATAAGCACTTCCTACTAAACCCCCCACTCTTTGTAATCCGGTTACAGTCCCTAGCGTATAAGAATTATCTATTAAACTTCCCTCTGCATGGCCAACAAGTCCTCCAACAACTACCCAACCATCAACTTTTGCTGTTGAGTAAGAATTTCTAATTGTTGCATTATTAGATTGTCCAACTAACCCTCCAATAAAATTGCTAGTAACTGACATATCCCCAGTTACATTTCCTGTTGAATAAGAATTAGAAATTAGTCCACCCTCTTGGTAAGCAGCAAGACTCCCAGTAACTGTTCGCCCAGTTATATTCACATCAACTAGCCCAAGATTTTGAATTGTAGCCCCATTAGTATAATTAAATAAACCCACTTGTACTTCATCAGAAGTATCATAAATAAATAAATTATTTATTGTGTGATTATTTCCATTTAAACTTCCTGTAAATGCTGTGTGATTCCAAGTTGATCCGCATCCAACTGCCCTTATACAACTTTCTTGAGTAGCACAAGTTGGATTTGCACAAGTGTTTTCTTCAAACCATAATCCCATACAATACCCTGTACAAGTAGTTTCATCAGAACAAGAAGGATCAAAATCTTCCGAACAACCAGTTGTAGAATACCAAGTTGAAGCACAACCCACTGGTAATTCGCAAGAAGTTTCATCTGCACAAGCAACATCAGTGCAAGAAGAAGTAGTCCCTATTGGAATAAATCCTGCTCCACTATTCCAAGTTTTTGTTTCAGTACAATTAATATCAGTGGCAAGTATGAAATTATCATAAGGATTTTGGTTTATGTTTTGTATTTCTCTACAAGATTTAATTTTGAACGGATCAGCAACTGTGCCAGTTCCTAGTCCCACTACTTTTGTAGGATCAACAGGAGTAGTAACAGGAGTACATTGAGTAGTGGTTGTTATTGTTTGTTTTTTTGATAATCCATTTTGAGTGGTTAAATAAAAAATGAAACTACAAGAAACTTTTTCTTGCCCCTCACTACAAGGACAACTCAAATCCAAATCACTTAAACTAAAAGATTTCGCATCGCCTGAAACAAGTTGTTCATTAAAAATAGTTTCATTATCCCCAACACTAACTTTATTCAAAGTTAGATTTTCTCCTGAATTATTTTGCAATCTTATTATAGAATCTCCTTGCGAATCAGTAACAGATTCAACAACAGTAATTCCTCCACTAGTCAAACTACCAACCTTTTCTGTAGAAGAATTAATTTGTGTAGAAGGAGAACCAACCACATTAGTAGCCAAACCAACAACAACAAGAGAAATAACAACAATAACAGCAAGAATAACCAAATACTCAATAGTACCTTGCGCCTTAGCGCCGCTCATTTTATTAGACATAATAGAATAAACATGATTCAAGTATATAAACGTTATTAATTTAAAAAAAACAAAAAATTTTAAAAAATTTATTTTAGTGTCTGGGATATTGCACACTTTCTTGAATAGTTTTAATGAATCTTTGGGCTTGGGCGAAAGAAAGTTTTCCAATTTCAAGTTCTTTAGGATTTTCAGTAGTAGCCCCTCTTATTCTTTTGAATCCTGCTCCTGCTCCTATTTTGTTTTTTCCTTTTGCTGGAGAGAGTGCTTTTACTATGTGCCATGCTTCGTTAATCATTTGGTCACCTACTCGGTAGCCCCCTGAATTAATTACTCTCCAAGCGAGTTCATAGGCAGAGATTTTTGTAGAAAGAGATTGAGCTTTTTTTGCTTCCCGTTCCATTAAGAGAATTGCTCTTTGAGAGGCAATGTTTCTTTTCACAAACCCCAATCTTCTATTTGGAATTAATCCTACTTTTTTTGAATTCGCAAAAAAATCTAGTTGCTTGCAATTAACGCTGAATTGCTTTGGGTTAACTCTAGGCTTAACCATAATTAATTACCACATTTGTTCTTATTTAATCTTCCTTCAAGAATTCTAAAAAAAAATGTTAGTAACTTGGTCTTAATTTTTGAGGAGCTTTTACCCATTCGTCTCTAATTCTGTATCCTTTTGGAGGAACTCTATCTACCGCTCCCATTTCTACTAACTCAAGCATTATGTTTGTAACCACTGCTTTGTTTCTAACTAAACCAGTTGGGAGTAAGTGTTGGGTAATTTCATAATAACTCCTCATTCCTTTTGCATCTTGGAGTAAGAACTTTGTAGCTTCTATTCTTGCTCTATAATTTTTTGTTTTATTTTCTTCTATTTCTTCATTAGTTTTTCTAGTACCTGTACTAACTTGTCTAATAGCTCCTTTAGCTTGTACAATTCCTGCACTTTCTTTCACACCCGCACTTTCACTACTCGCGGAAGCTGAGTACTCATCAATTGAAACGTGTCTTAATAATTTTTTAACATCAAAGATTCTGAATTGCTCAAATTTTCTTCTTTCTTTAAAACCAAATTCTTTTATTCGAGTTTTTCTAATTTTTTGTTTTACAATAGGAACTACTTTTCTCCTTCCTTTAATTAATGTTCTTGCTAAAGCTAGTTGGGGGTCTTCTTTCGTTGCTTTTTTTGCAAATATATATGCCTTAGTAGAAGAAATTTTGTAACCTTTTCCAATATTTGCAGTACTTACCCCTTTTTTGTAGTGTTCAATAATCCATTTTTCCATGTGTGCTTTTCTTAGTTTTTGAGCTTGTTCCATTCTTTCTTTTTGAACTGAAGAAGAAAACTTTTTTAGAAGCAAGGGATTTTGCATAAATAAGTTATACTTTGGGTTGTTAATAAATCTACTCTCAACCTAATTCAGTAAAAATTTAAAAATAATTTAGATAAACCAAACCTCTAAAAAAAAAGAAAATTCCTTTATTTTTCCTTTCCTCAACTTTTTTCTCAGTAAATTTATAACTCTTTCCTCTGATAAAGTTGTTCCTGGTGAGCATGAGTACTTCTCTTTACAAAGGACCTCCTCTGAGGGGCTGGCAGAATGAAGCCATTGAAGCTTGGGATAAGCATCACGTTGGAATAATCCAAGCGGTTCCCGGGGCAGGTAAAACCATCTTAGCAGTAAAAATGCTTACTCAAAAATTAGAAGAAGAACCTAATTTGAAGGTACTAATTGTTTGTCCAAGATTGACTCTAATCCAACAATGGGTGGATTCTATTACTGAGTATTCTAATATTAAAAAAAGTGAGATTTATGAGGTTTCAAGTAATAATGAATCAAAGGCCTACATTTGTGCTCAGGACAAATTGGCTAATTACAAAGTTTTCATTTCTACTTTCCACCAAATAAAACAATTCTTTAATGAGTGTAAGTGGAAGGACCATGATTGGTTCTTGATTGTAGATGAGATGCATAACACTACGGAGAATTACAAGTTCCCTAACGCTCCAATAAAATACAAATTAGGTTTATCCGCTACTCCAAAGAAGAAAGGAAAGGATGCTGATTTTAATTTAGGGGGAATCGTTTATACTTATGCTTTCTCTCAAGCGCTCTCTGATAAAATAATTCTTGATCCCGTAATCAAAATTGTTTTCTATTCTGTTAACAAACAATTGTTCAAAAAGATTCAAAACGAGAACGACTCTACTACTGACCTTGTAGAAAGCGCTTATGATGATTTCTTGCCTGATGAAGGAATGGATGAGGTAGAAAAAATAATGTTCCAAACTGGGGCCGAGAAAGGAAAGCAAAAGCAACTCGAAACTGGAAAGAGTGCTGAGGAAGAGATTGCCCAAGGAATAGAAGAAACAAAGAATGAGGAAGCAGATGTATTCACTTCTAAGAGTACTGATTTTGTTGGTATCCAAAGAATCCTTGAAAATCAATTTCACATTGGAACTAAAGAAAGTCTTCAAACCCTCGTATTTGTTAACCGAATAAAGAAAGCTGATTTGTTGAATAGAATGCTTGCTGAGAAGTTTAGTGAAAAAGTTTCTCACTCTTACCACTCAAAGTCCCACCAGTACAATCAAAAAAATCACTTTAATCAACTAAAGCAACAATTCTCTGAAGGAAAATTTAATGTATTAATTTCTGTTGGAACCTTGGGAGAAGGAATTGATTTCCCTTATGCTTCGCATGGAATAATTGCTTCTCCAATTTACAACCCCACTTCTTTTGTTCAAAAAGTAGGTAGACTTTTGAGGTCATACAAGGATCACAAGAAAGCAGTGATTTACTATTATGTTCCTTCTGAATTAATTACTCGCCTTTTAACTGATGAAAAGATTGAACCTAATTACTTCAAATCAGTAATTAAGATTGCTGATGAGAATAAGGATTTGTATTTTGTTGATAGAAAATCTTTGCACGAAGAACAAGGTTCATTAGCTGACTTGTTAACCCAAGGTTCTGCTTATGAAAGAAACGAGGATATTAAGAGAATAAAGATTCCTCACGACCTGGATTCAATTATGCGTTTCTTTAAGCGGGTTTATCCTGAGAACTTAAAGGATTGGAAAAAGTTTTACGCTGACCAAATAGAGGAACAAGTTCAGGAAAAGAAAAAGGCCCAGAAAGGAAAGAAGCACGTTAGTGAAGTTGATGATAAACCAGAGGTTCCTTTTGTCCCTAAAGAAATTGACTTCACTCCTCTAAGAGTAGAGATTTCAAAAAACTACCAAATAGTACTAACTTCTTCTAAAGTACTCAAAGAGAATTTGAAGAGTATTTCTTTAATGCAAAAGAAATTCAATGGTAAGAAGTTCAAAGACTTTGATAATGTTAGAGCATTTGTAAGAGAGGCTCTAAAGCAAAAAATTATTACTAAAATAAAGTATGGTCACGAACTTGAAAAAATTGCCAGCGATGAGAAATCAGTTCTCTCTCCTTCTGAACAAGAAATGTTAATCAACATGGTTTCTGCTGAACTTGGAGACTTTTGCTCTAAGCAAAAGGATCTTGAGAAAATAATGACTTCTGTTACTTCTTCTATTTTGGTTCTTGAGAAAACTTCTAAATCTAAAGGAGAGGACCCCAAAGCCATTGCCGAGAGAATAATTGGGATGAATAGGATTGCGAAGTCTTTCTTTGATCTTCAATCTCTTTTCCTCGATGAACTTGAAATTTCTGAACTTGCAAAGAACACTTCAAGCAGCGAGAAGAAATTCTTCTTAACAATTGGTAAAGACATTTTCTTAACCAAGCAACTTGCAAGGAAATTCTCTTACCCTGAGGACTTTGGTTTGAGTAGATGGAGAGAGGAGAAAGAAGAACCAGTAGTTGTAATCACTCTTACTCCAATTGAAAAGTTCGCAAAGAAGTTACTTCACTTAATGGCTAAAGAAGAAGAAGAGAAAGGGAGTTACATTGAACTCATTGCAGATTGGGCAAAACTAAAAGAGAACATTTCAACTGAACTAAAAATCTCTCCTCCAAAAGATGAGGAAGTGTTAAAAGAACTTGAAAGACACAAACGCGAAACAGAATTTTCTTTTGAGAAATTGTTCTTTGTTTCAGAAGTAATTAAGAGAGCTAATAAATCACAGGCTAATAAGAAATAGTTAAAAAAAACTCAATAAATAAAAAAACTTTTAGAAAAACCAACTAAATTAATTACAGGTTCCGTAATTTCCTCCAAATGGGCAACTATTTGAAACACATCCTAAGTTACTAAAACAATATTGATTTTTGTTCCCATTAATACATATTTTTTTTGAACTAATATTAGGTGTACTATTCAACCCACAATATCCAGAGGCGCAATTTGAATTAGAAGCACATTCAGCTCCAAGCACCCCTTTTTCATTTTTTATCAAATTTTTTAATTCATCAAGTCCTGAATTAACATCGCTTGGCCCTGCTTGATTTTTTCCAGTTCCAACTACACTAGTCATTGCAACAATCACAATTGAAACAACCAAAATCGCAGCTCCAATTATGAGTAAATACTCAATTGCACCCTGTGCTTTACTATTCATAAGTAACACAAGTGCAGTTCAAATATATAAAAGTTAGTTTCTTTTAAAAAAAATACTTTTCTTTAACCGCAAGGTTTATCTGCTATAAAAGCATTGTTTTTTTATGTTCAAATTTATGCTTGCTCCGCTTGAGGATTATTCTGATAGCGCTTTTAGAACTCTTTGTTTTCGCCACGGTGCGGATTTGACTTTCACTGAGATGAGTAGAGTGGAGGGAATTGTTAGAAGAAACAAACCCACTCTCGCAAAAATTCAATTACATGATGATACTCCTGTAGAGATTCAGCTCTTGGCAGGAAGAGAGGATCAATTAGAAAAATACATTTCTTCTTTTGAACCCAAGGGAGGGTTTAAGGGATTTAATTTGAATTTAAGTTGCCCTAGCCCCAATGTTATGCAACAAGGAAGAGGTTGTGCAATGGTTAAGCGGGTCTCTAAAACAAATCGATTAGTTTCTATAATTAAGAAACACAATTACCCTGTTTCAATTAAACTAAGACTTGGAACTAATTTTTTTGAAAAATCTCACAAGGTTTACTTAAATTGTTTAAAAGAAGTGGACGCAGAGTTTTTTGTAGTTCACGCTAAAACTGGGGCGCAGGAATCAAAAGAAAGCGCAGATTTTAGTGTGCTAAAAGAGTGCGTAGATATTACTAAATCAAGAGGAATTCCATTAATCGCTAATGGAGGAATTGATTCTAATGAAGTTATTGATAAATTAAAAGAACTTGGAGTAAGTGGAGCAATGATTGGAAGACCTTCTATACTCAACCCAGCTATTTTTGATAAGTTAAAAGGAAAAGCAGTTCCTTCAATTGAGGAACTAAAAAAAGAGTACTTGGATTTAGCTAATCACTTTAGTGCTTCTACTAAATATAGAGAAAATATTCTAAAAGAACTTGAGAAAAAAGATCAACTCGCTTCTTCTAAAGAGAATGAAAAGGAGAATTACTAAAATTTTTAAAAATGATAAGGTGTATTAAAGAACTTTTTGCAGAGTGATTATGTAAATGAAAGAAGGAGAAAAAACAATTGCATTTTCAATTACTTCTAAGTGCGAACAAAAGTGCAAATATTGTTTTCAAAAAAGACAGGTAGATGTTTCTTTTGATAAGTTCAAAGAGATGCTTTACTCTGCTACTAGACAGAATCCTCATTTAACTAAAATTGTTATTACTGGGGGTAATCCTGAACTCAACAAGGATTTTTGGTTGATGTGCGAGGAAGTAAAAAAGAAAGGGCTTAAACTAAAGATCCATGCGAATTATAATAAGAAAGAAACTTGGCGAAAGTTCCTTGATTATGCTGATGAATTAACTATCCCTATTGATTCTCTTACCACTCACTTTTTTAGAAGCGAAGAATCTTCTAAGAACTTTTTGGAAGCGTTTGAGTATTTCTTTGGAAAAGTAAATATCCAAGTCCACACAGTGGCTTCTAAGAAGAACTTGGCTGAGCTTGAGGATATTAAGAAATTTTTGAAAAGAAAGCACTTCTTTGATACTAACACTTGGAAGATTTTCAGACTTGTTGGTAAAGGAGCTCTTAAGAAGTTCGAATTAACTGATGCTGAATGGGCTCAAGTTAAGGTAAACTTTAGTGGAAAGCACCCAGCTTCTTTTGTAGATAATGTGCTTGATTACTAGAAGTTCAATTAATTCTAACCACTTCAACTAATTTCTCTAATTTTTCTTAACTTTTTTTAAAAAAACCTAAACTTTTTTTCCAAAAACTAGTCCATTTACCCAACTTGACCACTCCACGCCAAAAACATTATCGGAACAATTGTCGTTATTGGGGTATTACTTCCACTATTTAGAATTAAGAAGAACTCAATTATTAGCGTAAGAAAAAGGTTTCTTCCGATAAAGAGGAAAAAATAAAAAAAATTAAAAAAAGGTTTACAAAAAAGTAAAAATAAGGTCCGCCCAACCCCAACCCGAAGTTTCCTTCGTTTTTGTCAAGCGGACACTTTAGATTTTTGTAAGAATTAACCGTGCTTGGGAGCCATTTAACTAATTCTACAAAACTAAGCGTCTAATAATCTCTTACGCTAATTTTGTCATTAGTAGCTCTTACCCAGTTAGCTAGAGTATTCTTTTCTAAGATCTCTGCCATTACCGCTTCTAGGTAAAAGTTTTGACTCTTTTTCTGAACCACAGTTTCTTCTGCGTTAACAAATTTTTCCCAATTCATAACTAGATATATACTCAAACTATATATAAATAAGTAGCTTTAAAAAGATTACTAACTATATATTGTATAGTAATGAAATAATCAGTAATATTGGCGATTTGAAAGGATTTGTTGAATTATGGCTAAAAACACAACTCAAAATAACCCCTTAGAAAAAGCTCTTGAGATGATTGGAAAGAAATATAATTTATTAATTCTTGAAACAATTTTCAAGCACAATAAACGTGCAGGGTTTAACCAAATGTTAAAAGAGGTTCCAGGAATCAATCCAAGAATCCTCTCCATCCGACTAAAAGAGATGGAATCAGATAAACTAGTGACAAAAAATCTAATCCTTGGTACCCCTGTTAAGACTGAGTACGCTCTTACTCCTAAAGCTGAAGAGCTAATTGGAACTATTGAGAAGCTAAAAACTTGGGCTCAAAAGTACTAACTCAAAATTAATCTAATTAAAACCAAATCAAATCTTCACCAAAAACAACTAAACCAAAAAAACCATTTTGTTATGTTGAAGTTAACTGTATTTTTGGTTACATTCAAATTTCATAAGTTTATATTAATACAAATCTCGAAAGTAATTAGGAAGGTGGTTTATTGAAACTAGAAACAAGTAGACTCGTTCTACGAGAATTGTATAAGGAAGATTCGGATGCAATCATTGGGAAGATTAATACACTAAAGGTCTCACAATACCTTTTAGTCGTACCGCATCCGTATGGACCTATGCAATGCCCTCGAATTCCTAAACCGCACCATAGAAGAGCAAGCTAAAGTTCCAAGAACTAATTTCGAACTCGCAATAACTCTAAAGCCAAGTGATGAACTCATAGGCGCAGTTGGCTTAACTAAAGTTAATGAGTTTGAAGGAACTGGAACTATAGGTTATTGGCTCGAAGAGAAGCATTGGCGAAAAGGCTTCATGACTGAGGCTACAAATCGACTCATTGAATTTGCTTTCAATGAACTAAATTTGCGGCGCTTAAATGCTGAGGCTTATACAAAAAACGATGCTTCAAATGCACTATTAAAAAAACTGGGTTTTCAATTTGAGGGAGTAAAGTGGAAGGGCCACAGGTCAAGAGCAACTGGGGAAGTGCATGATTGCAATTTTTACGGATTGCTTGCGGAAAATTGGCCAAAAAAGCCCTAAAAGAGTTTATTTCCAAAGGAAAAAGAGTATTTCCTTTGGATTTATGTCAAAGGACTTTAATTAAGGAACAAAAAAGTCCTTTGATATAATAAAAAAACATTAATTTAGGACTCTGTTGATGTCTTTTTATATTAAACAAAAGTTGTAAACAAAAAAAATAATTAAAAAATTTTACTAATTTTACTTAATTAATTTTAATTTTTTTCTCACAAGTAAGGCCTGCCCTCTAAACAAGAGGGTTTATTTACCCCTTTAGTGTTATTTAGTCATGCGTTTTTCAAAAAACCTTCCTAAAGAGAAAAGTTTTTTCACAAAGAAAAAAATACTTTCAACTAACCAAGCGCTTTTCTTTATTCTTGAAGAAGCAACTCTAATTTTCTTAATAGTAATTCAACTCTACCACTTACTTGGAATCCAGCTTGTAAACAACTCTTTCTTACTATTCCAATACTCAATTGAAACTCAAAACATTATGTGGTTCGCGGGCTCAATTGCTTTCTTTTTTATAGGTTATTTTGTAATTGTTCTTAGAGATGAAACAGTTAACTTAATCCACCACAATTTTACAAGAGCGCTCTTTAATTCAGCTAAACAAAAAATAGAGAACACTGATAGACAAGTCGCAATGTTTGTTTTTGGAGAACTTGCTTTCGCAACAATTATCGCACTAAGTATTTTCCTCTATCTTGATCCTGAAATTAATATTAATTACGCTGATGGTACTCCAATTCCTTTTTTCTTTAAAGTAATTACTTTTGTTCTTTTCCTTGGAATTAGTTTGCTTTTGTTTTCGCACACCAAGCAATTTAGAGAGGTAGTTTATGGAATCCCCCCTATTCAAAAAAGACTCCACGGCGGAGAGGAAGAAATAAAACGAATAACTAATACTAAAACAGGTTCCATAAGAGTAACTTCAAGAAAACACTACTTGAAAAAGAAATAAATAGATTTCCTTAAGGAATACTCTTTTCCCTAAAATAAAAGAATTTTAAAAAAAATAAGCCTGTGGCGGAATCCGCCTCCGCGACCGCCCCATTACCAATGGGGTGCACTAACTGGCTATGCTACACAGGCAATAAATTAATTGTTTTTCAGCAATCCTTAAATAGTAAACTTTTTTACTGAAAAATTTTGGTTTAAGAGAAATCTAAAATATCCCCGTTTCTTATGTTTCCAGGGTTTCCTCTTACAAAGATGGTTCCATTTTCTCCACTTCTTAGTTCAGTTACGCTCATTGAGCTTTGTTTTAAATCAGAAATTCTTACTGTCCCTTTTCCTAGTTGGCAACTCATTCTTTTAGTTATTTTTCCAGAGATTACTCTCCCCGAAATCATTGTTTCTGCTCCAACATAAATTCCACTTACTTCCATGGAACCAGTAATAGTTGGAACTATAGGAGTTTTTTCTTCGTAACCCATTTTTTCTCGAGCAGTTTTTGAAAATCTTGGAACATATCCTTCGCCCATTTTTTTTGCAGCTACATCTAGTTCATCGTTTTCATCAAAAACAGGAGTTCCTTTTTGAGAGGATTGTTTTTCTTGTATAGGGGTTGAATCAATACTTTCTACCCCTAAGTCAGGTTCGTAATCATAAGGTTCTTCGGATTCTTGAGCAGCAATTTCAGTGAATTCTTTGTTAAATTCAGCAGTTTCTTTTAGGTGTTGCATTCTTAGTTTATCAAATGGACTTACTTCTTTTATTTTTGAAAGCTTTTTTTTCTCTTCAGCACTTTTTGCGTGATGAGGAACACAAACTCCTAAATCTTTTTTTACAGGAGCTGGGGGTTCAACTTTAGCAACAACTTCTTTTTTTGCAAATCCTTTATTTTCTTTTTTTCCTTTCAAAAAATCAAATAAACCCATTTTTTACTCATCCCCGAAACTGCATTGTTGTATATAGAATGAGAAGAAAAGAATAAAAACGGGTGTTGGGGAGAAAAAATAGTTATTTTGTTTTTACCCAAACACCATAAATGAAAGTTTTGAGAACTTAACTGAAATAATTACTTTAATTTTACTCTTTTTTGTGCACTTTTTTTGTGAGCAATTAGTCCTTCAATCTCTGCAAGAGTAGTTGCAACGTTAATTAGTTTTTTATCAGTTTTAGTTACTTTTTGAATAGTAACTATTTTTACAAAATCTCTTACTGATAATCCCCCAGTATAACGCGCAGCTCTGTTAGTGGGCAAAGTGTGGTTTGGACCCAAGCAATAATCCCCTAAGCTTTCTGCGGATTTTTCTCCAACAAAAAGGGAACCATAATTGCAAAATATGTCCAAGTATTTGGGTTTTATTTTTGCTTGGATCTCTAAGTGTTCCGGAGCAAATTCATTTGCTAATTTCGCAGCTTGAAAAATATCTTTAACCAAAATAAATTTTGAATTCAAAATAGCTTGCCCAGCAATATTACTAGTACTCAACTCACCCAACTGTCTTTCTATCTCTTTTTTCACTTTTTCAATTATTTCTTTCGAAGTACTAATCAAGTTTGCTTTTGCATTAATATCGTGCTCTGCTTGAGCAAGCATATCAGCAGCAATTAACTCAACATTTGCTGTTTCATCAGCAACAATTAGTACTTCGCTAGGACCCGCAATAAAATCTATTCCTACTCCTCCATAAACTTCTTTCTTTGCCTCAGCAACATATTTATTTCCAGGTCCAACAATTTTGTCCACACTTGGAACTTGCTTTGTCCCATAAGCAAGAGCTCCAATTGCCTGTACTCCTCCAATGTTAAAGATTCTATTTGCTCCAGCAATATTCGCAGCAACTATTACAACAGGAGTTATTTTTGGAGAACAAACAATTATCTCTTTTACCCCCGCAACTTTAGCTGGAATTACTGTCATTAAAGCAGTTGAAGGAAGAGGATAATTCCCACCAGGAACATAACAACCCACTTTTTCTAAAGGAATTACTTTTTGCCCAAGCACTCCAAAAGAAGTTTTCACTTTGAATCCTTTTACTTGTTCCATTTGAGCTTTTGCAAAAAGTTGAATGTTTTTAGCAGCGTATTTTAAAGCACTAATTGTTTCTTTATCAACTAAAGAATAAGCTTCTTTTATTTGTTCTTTTGATACTTCAAACTTTTGAGAACTATTCTTATCAAAAGAAATATTGTACTCAAGAACTGCTTTGTCTCCATTCCTTCGCACATTTTTTAGTATTTCTTTTACTGAATCAACTTTCTCATTTTCTTTCATTTTACAACACCCCTTATTTTCAAACAATTAAATTTCTTTCAAAAAGTATTTCCCTAATCCCCTTAAGCAGTTGTTCACATTGTTCTTTTGTTCCAATTCCAATTCTTAAGCACCCTTTGAGCAAAGGATCATCTGTTCTATTTCTTACAAGAATTCCTCTTTCTTTTAATTTAGAATAAACCACATTACATCTTTCACCAAAATCCCCTATTAAAAAATTTGCTGAAGAAGGAAATACTTTTACCCCAAATTCAGAAAGTTTTTTTGAAACAATTGCTCGATTTTCGATTACCTGATTCACGTATTCTTGAACAAAATTCTTATCTTCAATTGCAGCGCTTGCACAAATTAGTGCAACAGTATTAACACTATATGGAGAGATTGATTTTCTTATATTTGCAATTATTTCTTTATTTGAAATAATGCACCCTAATCTTAATCCAGCTAGCCCATATGCTTTTGAAAAAGTTCTTGTAATAATCAAATTATCAAATTGACTAATGAGTTCAATTGAACTTTTTCCATAAAACTCAAAGTAAGCTTCATCAATTAATACAAGAGAATCATTTGCTTTCGCTTTTTTCAAAATTTTAAGTATTTTTATTTCGCTAATTGAACTCCCTGTTGGATTGTTAGGATTTACAATTACTACTACTTTGGTTTTACTCGAAATTGAATTCATTACTTGTTCAAATGGAAAACTTAAATCCAAATTATACAAAACTTCTCTCACTTTCGCTCCTGCAAGTGTTGCATAAAATTTAAACATTGCAAAAGTAGGAACAGGAATAATCACTTCTTCCCCTTTTTCAACAAATGTTTGCATTACTTGGTTAATAGCTTCATCTGTCCCATTTGTCAAAACAACTTCATCAGAAGAAACGCCTAATTTTATAGAAAGTTTTTCAATAAAATCCCCATATTCAGGATAAACTGAAATTTTATTTGTATTAATTTTTTGAAGGGCTAATAAAACTTTAGGAGAACACCCAACGGTGTTTTCGTTAAAGTCCAAGCGCAGCATATTTTCTCTTCCACTCGTCGGAGGAGAATAAGTCTCAAGTTCAATCACGGTTTGTTTTGGAGAAATCATAAAATTTCACTCTCCAATTTGCAAATAACAACCTCTGAATCAGTCACCCTATCAATTACAATTTTTGCCCCACCCAAATAAAGTCTTTCTTTAAGCGTATTATTTTTCACTGTTGGAGGAATAACCCCTATTCCAATCATTTGCGCACTAATTGCAGCTTTCATATCATCAATACTATCCCCAAAATAACAACTTGGGGTTACTAATTTTTTTAGAGCAAGATTTAATCCAAAAGGATTTGGTTTTGGTTTACCCCCCGTGTCTTCCATTGCAACAATTATTTCAAACAAATCAAATATTTTGAAATATTTCAAAATGAATTCTGCTTCTGCTCTTGGTCTTCCAGTAAGTATTCCTAATTTGTATTGCTCACCCAACTTTTCAAGATTTGCTTTTGAAAGTAAAAGTTTTTCTTTTGTAATAAATCCATCCCAATTTTTTCCTAAATAATACTCTTGAAATTTATCAATAATTTCTTTTTTTGAAACTTTTTTCCCTTTATCAATTATTATTGCTTCAGAGAGGTCCCAATCATTATTGAGCCCTCCGCGTTCTTTGTATTTTTGAATTTCTTCAGGAGTTGGCAAAATTCCTGTGAAAGTTTCAACAGTTTTTTGAATAGCTTGCCGATAGGATTTACTCACATCAATAAGCACTCCATCTATATCGAAAATTATTGAATTGAATTTCATTTTTCCACCTTGGCTTCAGTAATTCTTTTTTCATTATCCCTTCTTTCGTTCTCTTTTTCTATTTCTTCAATAGTTACTCCTGCGTTTGCCATTGTAACAAACAAAAAGTAAATCAAATCTGAGCATTCCCAAATTAATTCGCTTTTGTTTTTTGCAGTAATAACCTCTGCGGCCTCTTCAATTAACTTGCGCTTAAGCAAAGCTTCATCCATAAAGAGCTTTTTTGTGTAGGATCCTTGCGGAGCATTGGTTTTTCTTTCAAGAATTTTATCATAAAGTGCTTGAAGATTAAATTTTTCTTCCACCCCAAAGCAACTATAACTCCCTGTTTCGCAAGCCACTCCGTTTCCATTAGGAAGATTTCCTTTTTGCTTTACCAAAAAAAGCAAAGCATCCGAGTCACAATCTTTTTTCACTTCAATTAACTCTTGAATATTCCCCGAAGTTGCTCCTTTTTGAAAAACTCCTTTTCTACTTCTACTGCAAGTGAAAACCATTTCGCTTGAAATAGATTTTTCTAAACTCTCTTTACTTGAATAAACAAGCGAAAGCACTACTCCATTTTGTTCTTGAATAATAGTTGGAACCAAATTGTTTTGTTTCTCAAAATCAACTTTACTAATATCAAATTCTTTCAAAGTAGCACTCATTCTCTCACCCCCACGAGTATTGCATCTGATTCAATTATTCGATCATAAACCCTCAGCCCCGCTTCGCGTGCGCTAGAACCCGAACAAACAATATCTATTACCAAATCAGCTAAACCCATTTTCGCAGCAGTTTCAACTGCGCCTGATAAAAAGATTTTTTCAAAAGAAAATCCTTTTTGAGTTAGTTTACCTAAATAATTCTCAGCAATTGCACTATACTTGGAATTAATCGCGATTTTTGCCTTTGTTTGAAATGTGTCCAAGTTTTTGAGTTCTTTTCCCTGTGGACCCAAAAGACAAAGTGTAGGTTTTCCAAACATTGATTCTTTGTTTTTCCAACCCAAATTTTTTATTTCACAAACTCCGCTTAAAGGATTTTTGAGTTTGTATTCCCTCAAGAGATCCTGCCCTGTTAGCCCAATGCAACTAATTCCTTTTGCTTGCAATTTATCCACAAATAGAGGAACATCCTCTCCGCGAACAATTATTCGTTCATTAGGCAAACTTCCAATAATTTGTCTAAATTCTTCTAGCCCAGAGTTCTTTGGAAGAATTATTGTTTTATCTTCAAGCAGTTTTAGGGCTTGCGAATCTATAAAATCAGTTTGAGTGTTGATGGGCTAATGAATCACTTTTTAGAATTTCTTGTGTCTGCACTACTTGCAGTATTTCTTTTTCTTGTATTTTTCCATTCATATTCATCAACCTCCAAATTTTAACACATTACTTTTGTTTTAATTGCGTTAATATCACTTAACTTAATTGTTTCTTGTTTTCCTTCCTCAATATCTTTAATTGTAATTGTCTGGTCTTTGAGTTCGTTTTCCCCAATTAGTCCAACGTACTTGTATCCTTTCTTTTGAGCAAACTCAATGTTCTTTGAAAGATTTTTCTTAGAAAGATCTACTTCTACAAAAATTCCTTTTTCTCGTAAAGTATTTGCAATCCCAAATAATTCATTTCCAGCAAGTCCAATTCCAAATAAGAATATTCCTTCCATTCTTATTTTGAAATTATTTTCTTTTAAGTAATCAAATATTCTGCTTACCCCTAGCCCAATTCCAACAGCAGGAGTGGCTTGTCCGCCATAAGTTGAAATGAGTTTGTCAAATCTTCCTCCCCCACCAACAGAAGGACCATTATCTAATTTTACTTCAAAAACTATTCCTGTGTAATATTCAAATCCGCGCGCAAGTCTAGCGTCAAATTCAACAAAATCAAGTTTGCTTTCTTTACATAGTCTCAAAAATTCTTTTATTTCTTTTACTCCTTCGCTTTCAACCCCCACTATTTTTTGTATTTGTTCTAGTGAATTCATTTCGATTAAATCAACTACACTTGAATCTATTCCTTTTTCATCCATCATTGCTTTAATTTCGCGCTTCTCCATTTTGTCGAGTTTATCTAGTGCTCTCATTGCTTCTATTTCTTTTCCCAGAGCAAATTTTGAAAGTAGTTCTTGAAGTAATTTTCTTGAATTAAAAATTACTTTTGGTTTTAAATTTAAAGTAGAAAAACAGTCTTTTACAAGAAGCATTATTTCAAGTTCTGCTTCTATTCCAGCCACTCCAAGTATATCAGCATCAGCTTGGTAGAATGCTCTGTATCTTTTTGCCTGTGGTCTGTCATAGCGATAAACTTCTCCGATTTGATATCTTTTGAAAGGCATTTTTAGTTGAGTAGTTGCAGCTACTCTTGCAAGCGAAGCAGTGAATTCAAAACGTAATGCAAGTTCTCTATCTGATTTGTCTTTGAAATAATATATTTCTTCTTTAATTGCTTCTCCAGCTGCGCCCTTGATTTTAAATAATTCAAAGTTCTCCACTGCAGGAGTATAAAGTGGTAAGTATCCGTATGAAGCAAATACTTTTCTAAATTGGCTTTCAATGGTTTCTTGGATTAACGCATCCGAACCGACTAGGTCTCTCATTCCGCGTACTGTTTGAAGTTCCATCAAAACGCCTCCAGAAACATATTTTTTTCTTTTTGGAAAAAGAAAAAAGATGAAAGGTCCGGATCGAGATTTGCACTCGAGTCAGAAGCTCCACAGGCTCCTATGCTAACTGCTGCACCACCCAGACCAGATGAATTATTTAGTCCTTCGGCAAGTTTAAAATAATTGCTTTTTGGACTAGTGCTTACGCTAAAAATTTGACATTCGGAATCAGAGATGAATATACTCACTTTTAGCGTTCATAACTAATTATCCTCTCCTTTTCTTTTTAAAACTAGCGTTTGTCCAAGAAACTGAGTTTCTTTCTCGAAATTCTAAATTTCAATCCAAGAAACTGAATTTATATTGATTAAATTAACTATTCAACAGTAGATTTATTCTGAGAATTATTTTTTTCTTCTTTCATTAATTCTAAAAGCCATTTAATCCCTTCTTCATTAGTAGTAAAAACTTTTATTGGAAAAGGTTCTTTTTTTAGATTAACTAAAAAACTTGCTCCAATCGCAACAACCGGACTTGACATCGAAACAATTACTGCCGAAGCTTTGGTATAATGTTCAGTAAGAGGAGAAGTTAATTCTTTTAATGCACCTAAATCAAAATAACTTATTTTAGTAATATCAAGAAGCAAATATTTTTGAGCTCCTTTTGAAAATTTAAGTGCGAATTGAAGATACCTTCTTGCATCATCCCCATTAAACTCAAATCTTTCTTTAAAGATAACGTGCATGATCCCATATTCATCATCAGTCATCATTACTAAGTCGTCTTCCATTGGTTCAAGCATGAAAAAATAACTACAAATCTGATTAAAAATTACACTATCTGTAATTTTAATCCTCTTTCAACATTTAAAATACTTAATGAGTAAAAAGTCATTATGCCCTCATAGTATAGTGGATTAGTATGATACCTTGCGGCTGCCCTTTTCTTTCTAAAAGAAAGCAAAGTGCAAGTTGCCCAAAAGAAAGAATTGGACAATTTAAACAGCAATTAGGTATAGACCAGGGTTCGATTCCCTGTGAGGGCATTAGAAGACTTGGGTTCGAATGAACACTGCACAGCAGTGTGAATTGTCTCAACAACAGTTGAGTACATTCCCTGTGAGGGCATAGTAGAAAATTCTAACCCTGCCAAAAGTAATTTATACCCCAAGTCCAGTATTTCTATATGCCTATTCCTAATGCCTCTGTTCTTTCTCAAAAAAGAACTACAAAGAGAACACTTAATCCTACTTTTGTTTACATGAAAACTGTTAAAGGTAAAGAATTAGCAAGAATGCACTCCAAGGTTTTAACTGAAAAATTTAAAGCCCAAGAGACTGCAATTGACAAAATGAGAAAAAGACAGAAACTTTTGTTGGTAAACGTTCAAGAATTTTTAGCAAAGAACAAAAGAATTTCTCCCAAAGAATTAAAAGTTTTGGAAAAAAAGTTTATTACTTTTGAAATGGATCTTGATAAAGTGTTTAACAGTGAATTAGAGCTTATGCCGTTTGACATAAAATCGGTTGGTCTTTCTTCATCAAAAACCCCTATAAGAATTCATCAATTAAAAAGTATTCTAACTGGCGCCCACCAAGAATTAGAAATTCTTGAAAGTGCAGGTCTTGTAAAAAAAGGATTTAGAGAAAGAATTCTTAAAAAAGCAAATATACTGAGAAAGGCCCCTAAACAATAAATTGCTCAACAAACAAAATCAAATAGGATTAAAAAAACTCTAAGCTTAAGAATTTTTATTCCCCAAGTATTATTGTTTCGCTTTCAGTTATAATTAAACTTTTCTCAACTTGGGTAACAATGTGTCCATTTGTTTCTCTTAGCCCAGCGTAGGAGTGTAAGCACCCTGTTTTCATTAATTCTTTTAGTCCGATTGTTAATTGGAATTCTTCTAAATTAAGTTTTTGTGCTTCTCTTCTTAACCATCTTTCCGCAAAAGGCATTTTTTCAAATCCTTGAATTATTTTTAATAAACTTCTTGCAGTAGTATTTCTTACTCCAAAAGTTTTTTCTAAAGAAAATATTTCTACGTTTTGAACTTCATTAACATACCCTTTTCCGCTCGTCGCGAATGGTTCAATTGCAATTGCCCCTTCTTCAAGTAATTGCCCTGATCCTCCTTTGTGATTTGGAATTGATGGAGAAGCGTGTATGTCATATCTTCCTAGTCCGTGTCCGCCAAGATTGTAAACAGGATTAAATCCTTTTTCTTTTAAAGTTCTCTCAATCTCTGCTCCAAGTCTTTCAACAGGTTTTCCAAATTTTGCAACGCTAATTGCATTTTCTAGTGCAAGTGTATTTGCTTCTATTTGCTTTGCGTGTTTATTATCTAAGTTAACCGTAATTGCTCCGTCGCAAATATAGCCTTCAACCGCAACTCCTACATCTATTTTTAGTACATCACTTTCTTTGAGAGTAATTGTATCATTCCATTTTGGAGTAAAATGTGCTGCTTCTTCGTTTCTGCTTAAGTTAATTGGAAAAGCAGGAGACGCTCCTTCTTCCTTAATATAATTTTCAACGCTCTCAGCTAGTTCGAATAGATTAGCATCAGCTTTTGCTTTTTTTTGTGCAAGTTTAATTGCGCTTGACCAAATCACTCCGGCTTTTTTGTGAGCCTTAATTATTTCGCTATCCATAAATAAATCACATTTAGTTAAGTATTAAAATGAATTTTCAAGTTCTTAAACTCAAATTAAATTCAATTTTAGCTCCAAGCCCCTAGCCCAGTTTGTTTTCCCCCTTGCAATAGATCTTCTCTTGAGTAACCTAGTTCTTGCATTATTTTTATTACTGCGGGAAGTACTTGGTTTTCAATATAGTATTCTGCATCATAGTTTCCTTCTTCAACATATTCTTCAAGTTCTGCTTTGTCAGAAATACTTGCCTTATCGTTTCCTTTTGTAATAATAAATGAAAGCATTGAACCTACTCCGAGTTCTTTTCCGCGGGCAATTGCTTTCTCCGCTGCTGCAACATGTGGACCAATTGAATCATAGTCTTTTAATTTTCTTTGCAAGAGTGTCATTATTACTAAATCTTTTTTAGGAACTTTTCCTGCTTTGAGTTCGGTTAAAACATTTCGAACATATTTAGCCGCTTCTTTTGGATCTCCCTTGCTTAGTACGAGTTCTATTACTTTTTTCTGAGTTTCTTTAGCAGTAATGCACCAATCTCTCCTTACATATTCAAATCCAACTATTTTTAGATTTCCTTTTTCATCAATGAGCGCATATTTTTTCTTTGCTGCTCCGCCTTCTTTTTTTGTAACAAATATTCCTCTCTTATAAAATCCATCTATTTCTAGTTCCATTCCTTCAGGAAGTTCTTTGTTTACTTTTTGAGTAAACTCTTCTACTTCCTTTTTTGTTTTGTCATTCATTTTTAAGAAATTTGAATCAGTATCTCCATAAAGAACTTCAAAACCAGCTTTCTCTGCTTTTTTTATTGTTTCTTGGATGTATCCTCTTGCAAATGCAGTTACTGCACTTGCGCATTCGCGTGAGTACCATCGGGCTCTTGCATAACCAAGGTATCCATAAACAGAGTTTAGTACAATTTTTAGCGCCCATTGTTTTGCAAATAATACTTTGTCATCTATTCCTTCTTCTTTTTTCTTTTTCTTGTACTCTGCTTTTAGGGCGAGTCTTTTCTTTAGCATTCTTTCAAGTATTTCTGGAAACAATCCTCTTTCTTTTGTGCAAAAGTGCGTTCCATCTGGAGAGGTATTTTTTTGTTTGCATTCTTCGTGACTGCAATTAAGTGTTTCAGGAGAAATATTGTGAGAAATAATTATGCTTGGGTAAAGCGAAGCAAAATCCAGTACTGCTATCCCTTCGTGTAGTCCTGCAACTGGTTCTTTTACAAATGCGCCTTTGATTGGATTAGTAGTTCTTTCTTGGATTTGACTTTCTTTTGGTTTATTTGGAGCCACTACTCCGCGCATATGAACTTCTTTCATTAAAAGATCTTCAACCATTTGTGAAGTAGTATTCCTTGTAGTTTCGTGCAAAGTTTGGGAGGTTAGTTTTGATACTTCCACAAACATTGGCAAGAATTCTTTTGCAATTCTTAGTGCAGTTATTGAATCTTTTAAATTGTAATCCACCACTCTTTCTAATTTCGCTTTGTCTTTTCCTTCCCAAGCTTCATTTATTTCAATCGGAAAAACTTTTTCCTTGTATTCTCCAAATACTTTTTCTGATACGCTTTCAATATCCATTTTTACTACATTTATCGCCCCAGTTCTTGCGAGTAGCTTTACTATTTGGAACGAGTCAATGTGTTGTACTCCAAGTAATCTTACTGCGTTATCTACTCCTCTTCGAACTGTTCTTGGTTCGAATCCATTTACTTTGAATTCTACTCCAAGTTTTTTTGCTCGTTCGCGTGTGTAAGCAAAATCAAAATTATCTCCATTGTAAGTAACAATAAAACTTGTATCTACTTTGTTTAGTTCTAATGCAGTTTCGCTAATTAATTCTTTTTCAGAAAGAACTAGCTCAAGTCCAGAAACTTTTTGAGTATTATATGACATTACTCTTTCATAATTTTGCCTGCCAGAACCTGGACTGCCAGAACCTTGATTATCCTTGTTTTCAATTGCCAAGTCATTTGAAACAACTGACACCATTACAATTGGTTCAAACCCTATTCCAAATTTTTTTCCAAAATAAGTTTCAAGATCAAATGAAACCGCCGTTCCACAAAAAGGAGCATCAAATACTTTTATTTCCCCAATTACTTTTGCCTTTTCTTTTATCTCCCCAGTTATTATTTCTTCATCCTCTTCTTCAGTTGGTTTGAATTTATTTTCATTAAAAGTATTTTTCTTTTCATTAAGAGAATTAATTTTTGGGGTTAGTTTGAAATCTTCTTCACCCAACACTTCATACTCTACCCAGTTTCCTGGTTCAAGTCTCTTATCAAGTAAGTATCTTTTTGCGAATGGCACATCATATTCATATTTTTCAAACCCTAGTTCTGATAAATTTTTTCTTGCTTGGACTAAATGAGAGACTTTTTTGAATTCTACTTTTAAAACAGTTTTTTTGTTTACTTCCATCTTAGTTTCTTTTACACTATTAACTTTGAAGTTCTCTTCTCCCCCAAAAGTATAATTCTTTAATTCCAAAATTATTTTTTCTTCCTCTCCTTTGGCAGCAAGTACGTATAAATAAGGCCTAAATTCTTTGTCCTTTAACCAATAATGCTTTTTTTCCCCTTTAACAAAAAGTGAGATTATTGATTCCTCATTTTCATCAAAATAGGTCACATCAAGGAGTAATCCCTTTTCTAGAGTGTTTTTTATCTCTTTTGTTTTAGGCATACAATATCTTTTTAAGTATCAAAACCTATTTAATATGAAGGCAGAATTTGCTGTCTTTTTTAAAAAAATGGTGTATAATAGTGCCTCGACCAGATAGATCAAATTTTCAAGGTTCAGCTCCAAGTCCTCAGGGGCAAGCTCCGATTCAGCAACAACAATCCCAAGGAACTCCAGTTCAAGGAGGAATTAGAGAGGATATTCGTGCACTCAATTCTAGTATTTTGCTTATTACCCAAAAAATAAAGTATTTGGTCAGAAATGAAAAGATTATAGGAAGTAATTTAGTTGTTTTGAATAAGAAAATTAAAACTCTTGAAGATAAAGTGGTTAATGCCCCTGCAGCTACGCAAGGAGCAGAAGTTGATAGTAAACAGGTAGAAGCTTTGAAACAAAAAGTTTCTCTTCTTGAAGCCCAAATAGAGGATATGCGTTCAAGGAGTGCAACTACTGAATCTCTTAAGGAATTAAAGTATGTAATTGATTCAATTAACCCACTTGAATTTGCCACTCTTTCACAAGTACGAGAATTAATTGATAATAGATTAAAAGAAAAAGAACTAAAGTAAGAAACTTTAATTAAAAAATAAAAATAAACTTAAATTAATTAAAAAAATAATTAAAGTAAAAATTAAACCAAAATCAAAAAAGTCTTAATTAGTTTAGAAATTTTCTTTAAGTTCTAGGGCTTCCACTTAAACTGGGTCTTAAGTTCACTCTGTAACTTCGTTTTCCTTTAACCCAAACCGCAATATCTTTCCCTGAAACAATATTTATTTTTGCACTTATTGATTTACTAAGTTCTTCAGGTAATTCTTTTTCAGTAGCTATTATTACCCCTATCCCTCTATTTTCAAGTCTACTAAGAGCAGTAGTTGCTTTCTCAGAGTTTTGTTCAAATAATAAATCTGCTTCAGGAAGTATTAGCATACAATTTGTTGGTTGGGTTTGCACTACACTTTTTGTTAGTTGTCTAATAATAGTGTGCATGAATAATACTTTTTCTTCTTTATTTAAATTTCTTGTATCAATTACTAGTGCTCTTCCAAGTTTTCCAGGAACTGGTTTAGTTAATTCGTAAGGAGGCAGTTCTGGCCCAAATATTCCTTTGAAAGATTTTTCAATTATTCTTAACATTCTTTCCGCCCTAAGTTTTTCATAGTCCCCCAAATCCTTTGTTTCAAATACTTTTTGAATTAATTCATCAGGAGTATTCACTCTTGCAGTAAAACTAAATAGCGATAAATTCTTTTGGAATTCCAAGTCATCTAGTCCAATTTGTTCAAGAACAAAAATTAAGTCAGTATCTTTTAAAGAAATCTTTATTGTATCTTTAGCATTAAATTGTCTAAGGGGGAAACCTAATGGTTCAAAATCCACTAATTCATCTTTTAATGAGGCTGAATCATTTGTAGCAATGCTTAATCCATCAAAACAATCTATTGAATCAAATACTATTACAGGAATATTTTCAAGTAAAAGATTTTCAGTGAGGATGTAAAGTGAATACTGTAAAGCTGTACCTTGTCCAACAATTTGGGTTCTCTTGAAACTTTCTATTGGCTCTCTTATTATTTCCCTAGCTTTACTTAAGCCAAGTTGTATCATTGGACCAGTACTTTCAGGATTTATATTCACTTGACTTAAATCAATTTTTGATAAATCGTTTGGTTTCTGCCCTGAAATCAAAGATTTAATTGTAAAAGGATCCCCTAATATTGGAGCGTAATCATTTTTTGCAACAGTCGAAAGATCTTTTAGTTCAAGTGAAGAAGCTCTTGCAAGATCAACTATAGTAATGGCATTTTCGTCCACTCTTTTTATTGCAATATCAATTTTTCTTGAAAAATCTTCTTGCTTAAAATCAACATAAAATGGATCAAATGAAAGGAAAAATATTTTTCCAGTCCTATCTCCAATAGTTTTTTCTACCCCAAAACTTGGTTTTGGTAGTGTTTGAATAAATGATTCCATCGCCCCTTTTGCATAGTAAGCTTTATACCCTTCAATTACTGCACCCACTCTTTTTTCATCACGCTTATCAAAAATTAGCACTAAATAAAAGTGTTCAGGGTTCGACACAATCTCTACTTCATGCCCATAAGTGGTGCCTGAAAAGATTGTTTCCCACGGCCCGAAATCTAACTTGAAATCCATACAAAAGCACTTTTATCTATTTAGTCATAATAAGTAGTTTATCCTATTTATGCTTTTCTGAAAAGAAATTTTCATTTTATTTAGAAGGAAGAAGAGACCCTTTATGGAGAACTAAAAGAACAACAAAACTTTGGCAAAAAGATTAAATACATAAAAAACCTTATTTTGTTACTTTTAGTGAGCCTTATGATTAATGAACAAGTAATGATGGACACTGTTTCAAGAATGCTTGAGGCAGGAATTGATGAACCTACAATTCTTTCAACTTTAGTGGATACTGGTCTTACTCAAGAAGAAGCAGTTACAATTGTAAAT
Source organism: archaeon (assembly GCA_041659525.1). Classification (GTDB taxonomy): domain Archaea; phylum Iainarchaeota; class Iainarchaeia; order Iainarchaeales; family JAAZKV01; genus JAAZKV01. The sequence continues at coordinate 184,632 of JBAZYC010000001.1, forward strand.
AAATCAAAAGCTCCCCAAGTTTCTCAAACGCAAAATGCTTCTAGTGCTCAAACTCAGCAAGATATTGCTTTAGTAAAGAACCAAATCGAGATTCAATCCCAAACCCAAGAAATGAATGATGCTTCGGTTCACAACAAACTTGATATGCACGAACAAAAAATTGATGAAGTTTCAAAGAAACTTGATGAAGTAAAAACAGTTGTTTCTTCCACAAGTAATTCTCCCCAAGATTCTATTTTGAGTTACAGAATTACTGATCTTGAAAAAAAACTAGAAGAAGTTAACTCTATTTCTAAAGCCACTCTTGACATAATGAAAAATATTTTAGAAACTGATAGAAAAATTTTAACCGAACTTGAAGCAAAGAAATAGACCTTTCTTTATTAAATTTAGCTCATATTCTTTTTTTATTTTAACTTTTTTACTTTTTTTAAATTTCTTTTATTTCATCCCAAGTATTTCTTTTAATTCAGAAAAAAAGCTTTTTGCTTGAGCAGGGGTTTTGTGTATGAATCCTTTATAATTTCCTTCAGTTCCTGGAGTTTTTATTGTGTGCTCCGCAACTTGTTTTGAGAACCCTTTTGCATAAGAATCTAATTTTGCATCAGGAAAATTTCCTTCTGCTTTCTTTAAATCTTCCCAAGCTTTTGTTGATTGTTTTTTTAAGGGATCATGAAATAAAAGTAGTAATCCTAAAAAAAGACAAATAAATCCAAGCCACTCTACTTTCAAATAGAGTAACCACATTCCTAATCCTATTGCTGCTGAGAATGCGTAGAAATTCATTTTTCCACCTAGCCCTAAATTTTATTCTCCACCCATTCCGCCCATTCCACCAAGTAATCCAGCGTAAGGGTCAGCAGGCGCTTCTTCTTTTCCAAGCCCAAGTATGTAACCAAGTCCAAGTAAAAGGAATATTGCAAATATCCAATATTCTTTCATTCCCATTCCATTAACAATGTAAAGAACAATAACTGAAATTATTAAAAGTAAACTTGCTTTGAAATCTCTTGCAGCAAGTATAAGTATCAAAGTGGCTCCAAGAACTATCCAAACCTCTCCGAGTTGCACTGCAAACCCCAATAGAGTAACTGAAATTAAGTATGTTAGTAGATCCATTTTTGTTCAACTCGATTTTTTTATTTTAATTTTAATTATTTTTAGTTAATTTAATTAAAATATTATTTTCCTTTGGGCACTCTTTCAAGTAAATCTTTTCCAAAGATTGACCATAAGAACAATAAGAATGGCACCCAGATTAATTCAGGGAATTGATAAAATAGTAAGTAAGTTATTATCAAGGTTAAAACTATCCCTACTTTTGGACCCACTTGTTTTTTTGCCCAAGCATAAATCCAAAGAAAGTAGATAATCAAAAGTATTAGAGTCAGAGTTAGGAAGAAATCTCCCCCGCTTATAGCCCCTTCAAAATCTATTGCAAGTAATGGAACCATTTTTTCCCTTCAAACATTTTCAATTTTTCTTTCTTTTCTTTTTATTTTATTACTAAATACTATTGTTTTTGGAGATTTATTAACTTACCCTCACAGGGTTAATCTACCTTCGAGGTCTAATCTGCCTCGGAGGTTAATCTACCTTTACCCAAAAATCATCTCCTTGGTTTGGTCAAATCCATTACTGTCTTTGATCCCCAAGTAATTATACTAAATAAACCAAATGAAGCTAAAGTAATTGCAAAGAATCCTGTTGCTCCTACCCACCACCATTTTATCACTAAAAAATAAATTAAGATTCCAGAAATTATTAGAGTAAGTACCCCATTTCCAAGGTATCCTTTTACCGTGCTAAATATTACAAAGATTAGCATGATTTTTACAATAATATCAATTGGTTGAAATAAGTACATTGAAATTGGTAAAAGTATTATTATTGCAACCATTATCCCTAATGCAATAAAGATGAAATTTCCTTTTTGGTTCATTGTAAGTTCCATTTTTCTATCCCATCCCTCTTGCTCTTCTCATTTGCATTAATCGGTGTTGTTTTTCTCTAAACTCCGGCCCATTAGGTTGTCCAGGTAATTCTCCGCCCCCACCTTCCATTGATTGCTCCATAGCTGCTTGGGGAGCAAGGATAAAGAAATCCATTAATAGTTGAGTTACTCCAAACAAAACTAGCATATACAAAATGTAAATTCCTCCAAAAATCATGAAGTAATCAAAGATTATGAAGTAAGATAAAACCGCTATTACCATTAACGCTACAGGCCCTTTACCCATGTGTTGGGTTACGTAAGAAATTATTGTTAATAGAACAAAGATTTTGAGTACCAAAGTCATGTCTGCAAGCAAACCATCCAAAAAAAGGATTGTGGGCATTATTTTCAGCAAAGGTAATAAGGATAATGAAAAAAACTCCATGCACTAAATAGGTTTTTGGAATATAAAAAGATTCTGATTAACTTCTAGAGCTTGTTTGAATTTAATTTAAAAAAATTATTTTGGTTTTTTAATTCGCACCCACTAGTGTTACTTCTTTGCCCGCAAAGAATTATTTTTTCTTTGTTTAATTTGTTCCTACTAATGTTACTTCTTTGTTAGCCATGCTTGTTGTTGAACCTACTGTTCTTTCTATTACTGCTGGGTTCCACCAAAAGCTAGTTGAGCTTCCGTCGTTTGAAACACAAACAGTTCCTTCTTTTACTGCGTCAAATAATTTGTCAAGTGTATTAATTGTTCCAGCATCTCCACTTTGTAAGTCATTGTATTTCATTCCTGGTATTCCTTGTAGTACTGATCCGTCACTAAATTCGTTAGCTGCTGTCCAAATAGTTGTTCCTTCATTGTTTGAATTAATTGTGTAACTTGATTCGTCTTTTGGAACAAACAAAATTGATTTTAAGTACATGCTTCCGCTTCTTGTAGCGTCCTTGAATTCGAATCCGTAAACGTTTTCTCCTAGTTTACTCAATCTGTAATCTGGAGAATTGTAATACATTTCTACTGCGTTACTTCCATAGAAGTCCTTGCTCTTTGCTGCCCCAATCCAGTAACTCAAATTCCCACCAGTACTAATTGCTCCTTTACTATTTTCAATTGAGAAGGCTAAGTTTCCTGATTGAGTATCCATTGTGTGTTTTAAAATTACTGGAGTTGCATAATTTTGTGTTAGTGCTAAATCTGCTTGGTTTCCACTTACGCTTGCAACAGCTATTTGTCCTCTTGTTGCAACTGAAGTGTTAACTGCATCGAAAGTTGTTTTTGTTTTAGTAGTAATGTTCATTACTCCGTTGCTTGCTGCATTATAGAAAGTATATGCTCGATTTCCAGTGCTACTAATTGTAATTTCTTTATCGTTCTCGTTAGTGTAAACGCTTCCGTATCCTTGTCTTCCTCCAGTTGATCCTAGTAATCCATCAAATGGCATACTATAGAATGGAGAATTGATACTTGGTGATTTTACTTGTAGTAAAGTTATTTCTATTTCAGTATTATTTCCATCAATTACTCTAAATTGATCAGCTGCTTTTAGTTTTACCCATACATCGTAGAGTCCTGCTTCTATTACATTGTCTCCTGAGTATTTTTTCTTTATTGAGATTTTTCCACTATCTAAGTAATCAACTATTTTTCTTTCAGTTGAACCTGGAGAGATTTGTAGCAAAGTGTCTTTGTATTGTTGTTTGAAATCTCTTAGGAAGTCTTCTGTATAAGCATCTTTCATTAAATATACTCCAAAGTTAATTGAATTATATAATTCGCTTTCGTTTGCAACGTTAGTTGAGTAAGTCGGAGCACTTTCGTTTGCTACGTAGTATAATAATCCTGGTAATCCGCCTATCGCTTCAGTAGTTTGTGGCATCCAACAATTCCCATCAGGTTCTCTATTCAAGAATCCTCGTGATACACTTCTTCTGTTTCCCTTTTCTCCATTAACAACCGCTGTAAAGAAATATATTCCTCCGTACTTAGGAGTAGTTGCTTCGAAATTTACTGTACTCTCTCCAACTGGAGCAGTCCATTGGTAAGGTGAACCATCAGTAATTGGTTGTCCATCTCCTTTCCATGCATAAGACAGGTAAGTTAATTGTGGGGAACCTGAATTATTTTGGATTGTAACAGTAGCCACTGATTCATCAGTACTCATGTTTGTTGAGATCGAAATATCTTTTACTCCAACAAATCCATCAGTAACAAGTTGTTTCTTTGCATTTAGTTGTGCAATTGAATCTGCTACTTCTTGTTCTGTTCCGTCAGGAGGACAAGAGAATTGCCCGCCATTATTTACTAAGAATTCATCAAGGTTAGATAATTTCTTTATCAAAGCAATTGTGAATTGTGTTGCATCACAGTAAATGTAATTTGGATTAGTGTAATCACAAGTATTTGAGTTAATTGATTGCCAATCCCAATCAAGTTTTATTCTTGGTAGTGCTTCTGCTCCAGTTGATCCAGTTAGTGAACCCATGTAACAAGAAGTTGCTTTTCTAATGTAAGCTTCTTCTCCAGTTGGTTCAGCTGTAATTACTCTTAAGTGATACTTTTGTGAATAATTCCTTGTTCCTATTCCAGAGCATGAACCCGCATCAGAAGCCGATCCTATCCAATAATTTCCAAATGAAGAATTAGTGCAGAGCACATCATAATCATTATTTGAACTTGAGTAAGCACTATTTGTTCCACTTGTTGAATATATTTTTGATCCGTGCGTATTCATATTAGCATTAATTGTTAGAGTACCATATCTTGGAAGAGTATCGCTTAATCCGTTATTTGTAAATCTTAGTGAAACTGTTTCATCTCCGCTATATTGTGCATCAGTGAAATCCCATTCGGGCGAAATATTGTTAAGAGTGAAACTTAGTGCACGAGCATCAGATGGAACTTCTCTAATTACTGATTGACTACTTCCACTTCCACCTTGTTCTGTAACACTAACTTGGGTTCCTTGTAAGAGCATAACAAAATCATCGAAAGGAACAACTGCATCATACTGTGAATCTGAGCAATCAAATTCATCCATCATCATGTAAGCTATAATTCCTCCAACCACTGCACCAATAGCAGTGTATCCTCCTTGAGTTAAGAAATGAGCTTGAGTTACTTTAGGAGCAACACTACTAATTTCTGGGAAAATTATATTTGAAAATAATACAGTAGGAATATTTGCAATGAAATCTGGGAGAGCCGATTGAGTGACAACAAGTTGTTGCCAAGTTTTTTTAGAATCAATACTCATAGTACTTGAATCTACAACTATTCCATTTTTTGTAACTAAATAAGTTGGTTCAGTATTTGGTAAAGTAACATTTGCCTGAGGAATTTTTGGATAAACAGTACTACTTGAACCATCAGGATTTTGTACTAAAGTTCCAGTTGTACCCAATTCACTAGTTCTAGTAGTCACATCAGTTCTAACAATATTAGCTGGACTAGAAGGATTTGAAGGAACAACGGGTGTAACATTTGAAGTGGTCCCAGTAGGTCTAACAGTTGGCGGAGTAGTTGCTCCCCCACCAAATGGACTTGCGATCTTGTTTGCAGTCCAAGTATAAGCATTATAAGTTCCACTTGATATATTACCAATTCCAGCCCAATTCCCTACTCGGTGTGTAAATGAATCTACTTGGTTAGCACTCATTGAAGTTGCAACTGAAGAGTTAATTTTAGAAAGATCATTTGAAGAACTTGTATAAGTAGTTCCATCATATCTAACTACTTTATCCCCGTTTTGCCCAGTATAATATTTTATAGTTTCTCCATTACTTAGTGTCTTTGCTCTTTGATCATTTACACTTGTTCCTGCAAAATCAGCATCAGTTAATCCTGTTTTTGAATCGTTAAGTGCTGCTAAATTATCAGGATTTCTAGCCGCTATTTTATCTTGCCTAATTCTAGCATCTTCCCCTTGTGTAGTAGTACCAGTCTCATCTGTTGTAGGTTTATCAGCATCAACATTTTTCTCAGTCTTTTCATCACCCTTAGTTGTTTTGTTTGCACCCATCCCCACCATGTTTCCTAGTGCAGCTCCCATCATTACCCCTGTTAAAATTGTCATATATTTTTGGCTATTTGTAGTTGTATCTTGTTGTCCCCATACGCATCCATTTGCTTTTACGTTTACTGTTTCAGAAAGCAGTTGGTTTGTTAGTACTATTGAGTCTTCTGCTCCAGTTCCTATTGCTTGGACTTCGAATTTATTTAAGTTAAAGTATTTTCCATCAGGTTCTGTGAATGATACTGGTAATTCTCCAACGTAAGTGAATCCTGCATTCCCTGCTGTTCTTGCATGAATTGTTATTCCATAAGTTCCTGGTAAAGAAGGATTATATGCTTCGATTTCTTCAGATCGATTTTGGATTGTAAATGCTTTTTTGCTTAGAGTTATTTTTCCTTCCGCTCCACCTGAGCAACCTGAATCGTTTTTACAAAGTATTACATCTACTTTTTGTCCTAAGCAAGCTGAAGTATTAATAGTTATTTTTGCTTTTTCTTTAAATCCAACTGGAGCAGAGTCTGCAGTAATATTCATGCATTCTTTTAGGTTCACTACATTTACTGTATAATTTAAGTTAGCTGGGTTTGTTGAAATTGTTTGGCCTTGGAATTTTGCTTGTAAAGTAATTGGAATTGATACACTTCTTCCAATTGATTCTTCGCCCGGAGCGTAAGTAATTGTTCCAAATAATTTTTCTCCAGCTTTAATATCTTTTAGTATTACTCTTGTTCCACCATCAAGTGCGCTTCTTCCTACACTTGTTCCAGCAGAATTTCTAATTGTAATTTCGCCTATTCCTCCAATATCAGGAGAAGAGGTTACTGATAGATCTCCAATTGGAATGTTTACACTGTTTGATGCACATTGGTTAATCATTTCGAAATCAAATCTTGCTTGTGCTTTTTCTGTTGTTGCACTCATTTTACCTGGTTTGATTGATAAGCAACTATCTCCAGGATTAGCTTCTGAAGAAACATTTACAGTTAATGGAATATTCACATCGTAAGTTAAAAATAATTCTGGTTGTTCAAACTCTGCTTTTATGCTTCCGGTTATTGAGATTGGTTCAATGAAATTTCCTTGAGTAATTGAATTAGCCAATCTTATTTTTAAGAAAGTTAAATCAAGTGTGTCTTCTGGATTAATTGTTCGTTCTTGAGCAGTTATTTCATCAAAGTAAGCTTTCATTGCATCTTCATTAATAGTATCCTTGAATTTTGCATCAAGTGTAATTGATTTTAGAACCATTTTTTGTTGAGACATATTTGCTAGCGTAATTTGTTTTGTTTCTTCTCTCTTTGAGAAAGTGTTTAGTGAAACTAGTATTGCTTCTGGAGAGAAAGTAATTGTATCGCTTGAAACGGTTATCACAAACATTAATCTTGCGTATCCTTCTTTTGTTATTTCAAGAATTAATTTTGTTTTTTGGAATAGCGCTCCAGAATCTACTACTGCTCTTCCCAGTCTATCAGTACTTTTCGAATCAACTAAGTATTGTTCTACTCCTGGTTCTTTTGCAAATGTTTTTACACTTGTATCAGGAACATATTCTCCTTTTTCATCTAACACATTTACTTCTATTTGTGTGTTAATGAATGCTGGAATAAATTGGGGGCTAATTGAAACAGTTAAATCTTTTTCTTTTACAATTGAGAAATTTGTTTCTTTAGTATAAATTATTTTTCCATCAGCGATTAGTTCAAACTTTATTGCATCTGCTCCTTCTTTTACCCCTTCAAGAGTCATCCCCACTTCAATTGTAGCATTTTTTTCGAAAGTATTTAGTTCAATATTATTTGCTGAATAAATTTCTCTTGTATTAGTACTACTTGCAATTGAATCCTTTATTTCGTATCCCTTAATCTTTACTCTCTTTTCACTAGAATTATCTCCAAGTACAGTGATATTCATGTAAATTGGTTTCTTTGTCTTACTATAATCAATATCAGTATTATTTAGTAATGTAAAGTGGTAATTGTATTCCCCTACTTGATTTAGTGCGTAAGGAGGGTCAACATAAAGAGAACTTTTCTTTGAGAGTAACCATTCAGAGTTTGCGCAAAATCCGCTTTCGCATACTGATTCTGTTCCAACGTAGTAAACAATTGATTGGTAACTATCTGCGTAGAAGTCTTGAGTAGCAGTGCTAGCTGGTACTCTTTTATTATCAAATTTTCCTTTGAAGAAGAATTGTAATTCAGAGTTTTGTGGAGCGGTTTTTGTTATTCTAAAGTATGCTTTTACCTCTCTTGTTCCTTTCCCAAAGTTCTTCCAAAGTACATTACTCCATTTCGCAAGTCCATCAGTAGTATTTTCAGAATCATAAGAATATCCTTTTGTTGGGTCATAAGTTACTCCTCTTGTTTCTGAGTAAATGTTAGCACTTTGGATTGAATCTATTTGCATTATATCATTTTCTAGCATTGTTTCTTTTCCTACTCTGAAATTAAATAAAGTATCACTATAATCAGCATCAGAGTTTACAAGGAACTTTGCATAATATTTTTTGCCTGCAGCCATTGTTTGTACTAAAACATCTGTTTCGTTGTATACTCCTACTAATTTTATTTCTGGTTCAGAGATTTGTTTTAACATAGTTACATTGAAAGTATAAGTCTTATCCCCGAAAAGCATTAGTGGGGCTGTGTAGTAAGTTTCGTAAGTTTCTGCTTTTAATCTTAAATAAATTGTTTGTGCTGCTTTTACGCTTCTTGTTGCTTTTCCATTTTCTAATTGAATTACCCCAGTTAATCCGTGTTCATCAACCATTTTTCCGTCAATAGTAAGTATTTCTGCAGTAGCATCAACCGTGTCCCCTGCTTCATTTATTGCATTTATTTTTATTGTAGAATTCCCTACTAAGATTGTTACATTGAATTTGCTTTCAATATCAATTGGGACAAGTTTTTCTACTGATGAGCCACTAAATGTTCCTTTTATTGCATAAGCGTAAACTAATCCTTCTACTCTTCCTGCAATGAACGTTGCTTCTCCGTTCAAATCAGTTAGAGAATAATTCTTTGCTTGATAAAGTTCTACTAGTCCATCATTTGATTTGTATTTTAGCATTACTTTTGCATTGATTACTGCAAGTCCATCTTGATCGATTACTTTTACAGTTACTTTTCCTGCATTAAGAGTAGTTATTTTTTCAAGTTGCATTGTTACATTCATGTCCCCAGTGAGTTGTTGTTTTACTTCTTTAGGAAAGTATCCTCCATTAGTATCTCCGAGTTTTTTTCCTGCGAAAGAATATTCCCCAAGGTCAGTGAAAGTAAAAAGTGCTGTTCCGCTAGTGTCAGTTGTCCCTGAAGCGATTTCTCTTCCATAAGCATCTTTTACGGTAATTATTCCGCCAGAAATTAAAGCGCTTGTAGTATCATCTGTAAGTGTAATTATTACTTTTGATTTTACTGTTTTTGAAACTTCTATTACCATTTCAAGTCCAGTACTATTTACTTCAATTGTTTTTGAAACAATTCCGTAATTACTTTGAGGATCATAAACTGATAAGAAATAAGTTCCTGCTGGCGCTTTTATTGTAGCTTGAGAAGTTAGTTTTGTATCCTCTTCGTAAGTATTTTTTCCATCAAGTTTTACTTTGAAACTTGCGTCATTTACAGGGAACCCACCTGAGCGTATAGTTATTTTTACAGTTGTGGTTGGCTGTTCTACTCCCTCCAAATAAAGATCAAATAATTGTGAATTAACTGAATAAGTTTTTTGTTTGTACTTCGCTTCTGCCACTGTTGCTTGTAATTTACAATTAACTGGTTCAGTTACTTCTACTGGAGTTAATCCCCCAATTTTATCAAACACTGCACTTTGTGGTGTTGGCAATATTGTACTGTTTTCACAAGTGAAATTTAAATTTATTTCTTCGTTTACTACTAATCCGTTAGCACTTTTCACAAAAACTTTTTTTGTTACTGGCGCAAATATTACTATTGGTGCTTTTAGTTTTACAATCTCTTCCAAAGTTTCATTTACTATAAAAGTTCCTTGATAAGTTCCTTTGCTTAAATTAATATCTAAAACAATTTCCTGTCCTTTTTTTATTTCACTAAAAGTTAGTGCTCCACTTGCATCCGTTCTTGAGTTTAGGTCTGCTACTTGTTCGTTTCCTTGCATTACTTTTGCAAAAATCAAAGTATCATAAACTGGTTTGCCATCATTTGTAACAAAAGTAAAAGTTGCATCATAAACTTGGTTTGATCCAAGTAATAAAAATACTCCAAACGCGATTAATAAGAAAACTATTAGTAAAAAAAGTAAGAAACTTGGTATAACACTATCAACTGCGTCAACTATTCCATAAATTGGTACTTTTGTATTTATTTTGTCTATAACAGCGTACCATTTTTCTTCAAGTGAGTAGTAAATATCTTTGATTGCGTTTAGAACCATTGTGAAACACTTTCTTTAAGTTAAAAATTAATTATCTGCTATTAGGCTACTTTCTTTTTGCAACCCGTTAGTTAATTTACCTACTTGAAATGCAAGTACTTTCTTTAGCATCTATTGTTCCTTTCATCTCTTCTCTTAATCCAGTGTTGTTCCAGTAATAGTCTCCGCCAATTACACATACTTTTTGTGTTTTTACAAGTGCAATTACATCTTTCAAATTCTTTATATTTACCCCAGCTGTGCTTACTTGTATTAGTTCTCCGTTTCCGTGTGTGCTTTCAAGTGTTGCTGAGTCTTTTGAATTCATTATCTTAAAAATTGTTGATGAATCTTGTGGTGCGAAGAATGAACCGTAGAATGAAGAGGTTCCTGAAACGCTTGCCATCATCCATGCCATTCCATATCCTTGTGCTCCAGTAACTATTCCACTTGACTTTGAATCAGGAGTATTATAGTAAGCTGTCATTGGTGTTCCATCAAATGCAACACAACCTTGTCCGATTCCAGTCCAAGTAATGAAACTTGATCCTGTTTCTTGTGGTTGTCCATTTACTTCTGCTTGGTAGAATGCATAAGCATCTGTTCCTGTTCCTCTTGTAACATTTAGTATTACTGGTACTGCTACACTTGGAGTAATTACGAAATCAACATCGTCTCCTATTCTTGAAATGCTTAATACATTTCCTCTTGTTGGAGAACTATTTAGTATATTGAATGCTTGTGTTCCTTTTATTACTGAAACATTAACATTAGTTATTGCGTTGCTTCTTGCATTTGGTTGTGCGATTACATTTACTCCTTCATCATTTGCAATTGTAAATAAATCATCCGTCATTTGTATGTATCCTGCTCCGTATCCTTGTCTTCCGTTTTCAGAATTCATTCCAACTGTTCCATCGAATGCAACATCATAAATTGGGAAATCCATATCTGGTTCGCCTTGTGGAGCAAGGTCAACTATAATGCTTTCAATATTATTATTATCCCATTCCCATGAATTGTTCTTGAATTTAATTAATATTCTTACATCGTATTTTCCTGCTTCAAATGCAGTTGGTTTATTTGGCCAAGTTACTGAGAATTTGTCTGATAAGAATAAATCTTTTACTCCGCTTGAAGTTAATTCTGGTGGAGCTCCTGCTATTTGAGTAATATATTCAATGAAATCATTCTTGAAATCTTCTGTGAATCCATCTCTTAACAAATTTGTTTTGAATGAAATGTATTGGATTACTTTCTTTCCACTATCAGTTGTTAGTAAGCTATTTGCGTTAAGTACTTTTTCAAAGTAATCTTTATTAGTCTTGTATTCTTGGCAAGATGCTGCTCCTGCTGAACCAAGTACTAAAGTTGTTTTAATTAAATCATTAGCAGTGTCATTATTTTCGCATCCAGAGCAAAGTGGCTTTGGTGTCATTGAAAGATCAATATTGAATGTTCCTGTTCCTATTCCAGTTCTTCCGTTAGCATCAGTTGAACTTACATTGCAAATGTATTTTGTTCCGCTAGTGAATGTTTTTGTTTCAGTTGCGCAAACATTACTTATTAATGTTCCATCTTGTCTTGCGAACTTGTAAGCAAGTTCAGCGCTTAATTCTAATCCGTTGTTGTTTTCAACAATTGTTTCGATTGTTGCGCCAGTTGTTCCAACTGGTTTAATTACAACGCTAGTAATTGCTACATCCATTGAAGTTGGACTTAGTAATTGTGTCTTTGATCCAACTATATCAAGTGAAGTTGGACAATTCTTTAGACTAGTTCCTGGGTTCTTGAAGAAGTCTCTTAGGTACATTACTTTCTTTAGTGTAGAGATTGCGAATTGTGTTGAATCACAATAAATGTAATTACTATTATTTTCTGAGTCACATTCTTGTGCGTCTATTTCACTCCAGTTCCATCCTAACTTTATCTTTGGAACTGCTTCGCTTCCTGTTATTCCTTTCTTTCCGTCAACATCACAATTACTTAGTGCTATTGCAGGACAAGCGTATGTCTTTGGTCCGCAATCAACGTACTCGTATGAATCGAATAATAAGTGGAATTTCTTTTCGTAGTTTCTAATTTCTTTTATTACTAAATCATTTGAATCTATTTGTGCAATTTCTTTACCTACTCCAGTTGGAGAAAACATACTTCCTAGTGCACCAAATATTCCGCTGCTCTTTTCGCTGTCCTTTGCCTCTCCTCTCTTATCCGCTTGTTCTTTTATGTAATCATAATCATATTCCATGTCATAAACTTTTTCTTCCCCAGTTACAGTTAAAATTCCTGTGAATGGTTGGTATTGTGATCTGTTAACTGCTTTTCCTGCGTTAACAAATTCTAGTTCTCTTATTTCTGCTAAGCCCATTGTTGCACTTAGTGCTTGTTGATTGAATAAAACATTTCCAGTGTAATTAGCACTACTTGATTGACCAGTTTGTGGCATAGCAGTTGTTCCAGTTGATTGTGCTCCATAATAACTATCATAATCAAAAGTTTTTTCTCCAACAGTCATTTGGATTCCTTCAGGACTAGTTAGTGCAACATTATTAATTTCCACCATTGGTACTACGAAACTATCAGAGTAATTAACAGGAGTATCGCTTGCACTCAACCATTCAAACATGAAAGTAGTAGCAGCACCTGCAAGAGCACCCATTCCCCAAGAGTTAGTCATATATCCAGCTCCAAAGCCCATTCCGCCTTTAAGCAAAGCATTCATCATTCCATTTTGTGTAGATGCAGTAGGACTGCTATTAGAAGAAGTAAAGCTATTAGCTAGGATGAATTGGCCAGTTGGTGAAGAAGATTTACAAACTCCATCACTTACTTTTTCCATATTTGAATTATAACAAAAATAACCCTTAACCCCATTTAACTGCCAAAGTTCCCCATCTTGATTCCAAATTTCATAGTGTTCAGCATCATCTTGAATAGTAAAAGTACCTAATTCAGGATAGTTAGGTATTGTTGAAATATCAGTAATATTCCAACTCTCATCATAATTATCTAATGCAAGTGCTTTCGAAGCCACCCCTTGGGTTCTCAAAATAGTTTGTTGCTTAATTAATTCTGTAGGATCTGTACTTGTTGTATTATCTGTATTAGAAACAGCAGGTGTTGAACCTGTATTAGTAACAGGAACTACTGTATCAGCTACTTTTACTTTTACTAATCCGCTTAGTCTTGTACTATCAGCACTAACTGCTTTTTGAGCAGCAACTATTTGTGATAATTTGTTTGTAACTAATAAATCTCTTATTTCTTTTTCTGCTGAACAAAAATCAGCACCATAACATTGAGCAATTCCAATTGCCGAGGCTGTTCTTGAGGCAGTGTTTTTCATTGCTGTCAAGATGGTATTAAGTTCATTAACAAATACATTTGCTTTTTGAGTTGCATCTCCTGTAATTTTATCTCTGTCTTTTGATAAGCATTTATTACAAAAGCTGTAGTAACCTTGCAAAACAGTGTTTTCTTTAAGTAACAAATTTGATTCTAAAGAAGTAAATTTAGCAGCACAATCAGTTTTAGTAGTAGAATTAGAAGATTGGCAAAATTCTTTTGTTACACAATCTGCATAATCCATTGGAGGAGCTTTAATTGTACCTGTTCGATTATTTGGAATAAACCCACACCCATCAAGCATTGTGTTTACATCATTAATAGGTTTTTTCATTCCTTCAAGGTTAGAATTAATATCTGTTAAATTTTTCTGTATTACCTCTACTTGTTCTGTAAATAATTTATCATATTCAGCTTGTTTAATTGTGTAATACTCAGCTACTTGTTTCTTTATCTCTTGTTCTTTACTATAAATTGTGTCAGCTAAATTTGATGCTACTCCTAATTCACTTTTTTCTAACGCAACATTTTGAGTATCATAATAATTTCTCAACTCTTGTGTTTTACTTTGAACTATTTCTTGTCCACCTTGCTTAATTTCATTATCCTTAGCTTGTATTTTTGCAACTGCTGCTTTAATTAATTTGTAATCATTATCTATTGTTGTTTTTTGTCCACTTGCAGCCGCAGCGAATAATAATTTCACTCCCTCTTCTGCACTAGCCATACTTCCTTTTTTAGCTGGAGTAGAATCAATTATTTTTCCTTCAAGTGCTGCTCCTGTTTGACCAACTAATAATTGTTGTTGCCCGTTTTGTGTTGGTGCTTCTGTTCCTGCAATTCCTCTTACTTGCGCAGTTCTATTCGAAATTTTTGCTTGTTCTCCTGCAGCATATTCAGCTATTGCTGGAGGAACATTAGTTTTTCTTGTTTCAATATAATTTGTTGGGTGATCCTTCGCATTTTGTATATCTTTTGCACTTGGTTTTCCGCCCCACCAATTTGTTTCAGAGTCTTTATCTTGGTTTATGTATCCACCAATTCCACCAGTGATAGCACCCATTATTGCCATCTTCCAAAGTTTAGAGTAATCGTATGGTACTATTCCGTCTACTTTTGCACTCACTGTTTTTTCAAGGCAACTATTCTTCAAGTATCCTCTATCTATTCCATCGAATTCATTGAATGGTGAATCGTATACATCATATTGGTATCTTGTTAAGCTAAAGCAACTTGATTCATCTTCTATGATTACTTTCACATTTCCAATTATTTCTAAACTTGTTCCTTGTTGTCTTGAGTATACTAATATACTATAAGCTCCAGGAACTTGTCCTTCACTTGCTGTTACTGTAATATCTTTTGATTCGCTTGCGTTAAGGGTAAATGTTTTATTAGAAATTGCTCCTTGTAAGTCTCCTGAATCTAATTGGAAGTCTGCTTTTGTTTTACAAGAATTTGTAATTGAGAAACTTGCTGAGCCTGGTGCTGAGATTGTAATTAGATCTGCTCCTATTACTACACAATCTTGAATATTTTCATAAGCAATATCATATTTCATTTCTGCAGTTATTTTTTGGCTCTTTGAATCTGTTGAATTTAGTGCTTCAAATACAATGCTTCCAACCGCTTGTCCGCTTCCTCCACTCATTGGAGTGAATTTTACTGTCACTGGGATTTTTTCTCCAGCGTTAAGAGTAGTTTTGAATACTCTAGCATAAGCTGTTCCTAATTCTACTAGCACTGTTTTTGTTTGTGCTGTAAATGTTCCGCCAATTGTTCCTGCTGTAGTTAGAGTAGCACCCATATTCTTTAGTGAAACTGGTTTACCATCTACTATACAATTGTTTTTGATTTCGAAACTTGTTTCTACTTGGTTTCCTCTTGTACTTGTTGTCCAAGAAGTTTGAGTTACTTCTAAGCATGATGGATTGTCAACATCTTTTCCAAGCCCTACTCTAATTTTTGCTTCTACTTCTTTTACCCATTCTTTTCCGTCTGAGCCAACAGTTATTTCAAATACTCCATCTAAATCATCAGCAGTAGGAATTGTGCTTGCTGCGATTACTTTGAAATCAATTTCTTCAAAGTCCTGTGATTTAATTACTGTTCCAACGTAAGCTGCAAACCATGATTCTATTTGTGCTTCGTTTAATAGTCCTTTTAATTTTCCAGTTAATTTAATATCTTTAATTGTTAAGTCAAGTCCTGTTTTGTTTGTTATTTTTACTGTCTTTGTTTCACTTGGCTTTGATTGTGGGTTTACTGTAAATGCTAATGCTGTTGGACTAACTTCTATTACATCCTCAGCTATAGTAAATTCTTTTACAAGTGTTTCATATTCTGGTTTTTCTATTTGTAATCTCAATTTCTCCCCAGGGAAAGAAGCAGGAATAATTAGTGTTGCTTGTCCGCTTTTGTTTGTTATCTTTGATAATAAAAGTGCTCCGAATCTATCATAGATTTTTACAATTGCTCCTTCTACTTCTACATTGTTTTGAACATTAACTGCTTTTATTGTTAGAGTACTTTCTTTTCCTGAAACAATTTTTGGCATTTCGTCAACAAACTCTCCATTTTGCATGTACTTTATGCTCATTTTTTTATCAGAAGCAACGTTTATTGTAAATGTTTTTTCAAATACTAATGAGTTGTCCTCTCTTATTCTTAGTTTGATTGTTCCTGATCCAGTTTTTTGTGGAGTAACGTTTAGTGAAACAAAATCAATTGAAGAGTTTCTAACAAATCCAGGAGTATCTATCCAATCTGTTTCGTAAGCGTTTATTGTTGCTGTTACTGGAGTGTACTTTGGAGTTAGTAGTGAATAATTTTCAATATACAAATTTTCTTCAGCATTCGCAAGCATTGTCTTTGCTCTGTCAAATCCAATTAATGAATTATTCATTACTTTGATTGAAAGTGAGTACTTTGAATTGTTCTTTGCTTCAAATGAATCAGTAAATGATTGAGTAAAGTTATCAGGATCAGTGTAAGTTGAAGTTATGCAAAATGATTTCTCTTCGTTAACATTTTCGCATAGAGTTTCTGTTCCTACTGAAACATAAGCTTCTTTAGTTGAAGCGTATAGTTCTTGTTTTGCACTTGAATTTTGACTTTTTCCCAGTTCAGCGTCCACTAAATCTCTTTCGTAATCTCCCTCTTCTATTCCCCATGCTCTGTATCCAATATCAAGTCTTTCTTCTGCTTGTGCAGTTGGTCTGATTTTTACTTTTACCCCTACAATTATTTTTCCAGGAGTATAACTTCCTTGTGTCCATCGAACTTCTGCCCACTTTGCTTCTTCTAAATTAATGTATTTTTCATCAATAGCATATCCTTTTGGTTTGTTGTAAGTTGCTCCTGTTGTAATTGTTTTCTTTGCTGGAGCCATAACACTTTTAATAAAAATTTTGTCCAGCTCTGTTTTTGTAATATTATCTTTTCCCATTCTAACAAATAATCCTAATTCTTCGTAATCTTTTTCGTGTGGAGCAGTTACTTCAAATAGTGCGTCATATTCTTGGTTTGCTTCTACCTTTAGTGCTTTTGAATTGTTCTTGAATAATCCTAAAAAGTTTACACTAATTTCTTGCACTGGTGGTTTTACTAGTACTACATCAAATGAAATAGTTCCGTCTCCAATTACTTGTACTGGCATTGTAGTGTATGATTCGTACTCAGGAGTGTTGTCTTCTTTTAGTTTCTTTATTACTGCGTAAACTTTTTTGTCAGATTTAATTGCGAACTCGATTGTTCCATCAATATTTTCCACCATTCTTTTTCCGCTTACTGCGTTACTTAGTTGGGCAGTTTCTATGTATTCATCAAATAATTGTACTTCAGCAAATTGAATTGGCTTGTTATCAATATCTTTTACACTTACTCTTACTTTCCCTAGTGGAACTTGTAATTGTACTGTAAATACTTCTGTTGAATTTCTTGCGCTAAATTCTTTTGCTTCGCTCCATCCTGAGTAAGATGCTTTGAATGCGAATGCTCTATAAGTTTCTCCTGTTTTTGAGTTAACTACAGGATTCCATGTTACATACCCATTGTAATCAGTTATTTTTTCAGTGTAAGATAATTTATATTCATCCTGATCTTTTGAACCGAATAGAGCTACTTTTGCATATGAAACAGCCTTTCCATCTTGATCAATTACTCTTACTTTTAATGGGTTTCCGCAATTAGAATTTGTTTTAACCATTGATAAAGTTACTGAATCCCCAACATTTGCATCTCTACTTGCGTCACAATAACCATCTTTTGTTGCAACTACTACGTAATTTCCTTCTTCAGCTAATTCGAATAGTACTTCTCCAGTTGAGTTTGTATCAGTGTTATTTATTTCTGTTGTCTTTGAAGCATCAAGTTTCTTTAGTAAAGTTAAGTATACTCCTTCAAGTGCAATTGATCCTTCTTTTGCAGTTGCTTTAATGAACCCAATATAATTTTTTTCCATTGCAAGGTCTACAAATTGTGCTCCACTCTTTGAAACTGTAGTAAGTGGAGTTTCTTTTTGTTTGTAACCTGCTTCCTGTCTAACTTTGAATTTGTAGTCTCCTAGAGGTAAATCAAATATTGCTTGTCCGTTGCTTGCTTGTTTTGTATCAAATGGAATATATGAATTATCCCCCCTGAATGCTTGTACTGTAACATTTTCTGTAATTAAAGTTGCTCCAACTTTTAAGTTAACTGTAAATCTTACTGTTTCTGTTGGAATTTTTGATTCAACTGTGAACACATTGCTTGGTCCAATTAAAGTAATTGATTTTGTTGCATATTTTGGTGAAGAAATATCTACTGTTAATGTTCCGCATTCTTCTGATTGCGATACGTTTGTTGTTCCACCGTAAATTGTTTCTGCTTCTGGAGGAGTTATTCCTGAAGAGCATCTGTAAACAAGAGTCATTTCGCCTGTAGCTATTTCGCCTGTTTCTGTTTCGAATCTAATTGCTTTTTGAGAGAAACTTACTCTTTTTACTGGCAATCTTAGTTCTTCTACTTTTACAAAATCATCAATTGTAACTGGAACGGTAGTAGTTTGTTCTCCTTTTTCTGCAGTTACTTCAATAACAGAATTATAAGCAACGCTTAGTTCTTGTATCATTCCAAATTCGTTAGTGTAATATTCTCCTTCTATCCCCACCAGAGTTACTTTTGCTCCGCTTACACTAGCACCGTCTGAGTCAACTACGCTTAGTTTTAGAGTAGCTGGAGTAGTTCCTACTATTCCAAATAGGCCCATTCCCAGTAATAAAAGGGTTAAAAATATTAGAATTAAGAATAAAGCAAAACTAGGGACTATATTGTCCACTGGATCAATTACTTTGTAAACAGGAACGTGGGCATCGATTTTGTCCCAAAAAGCGTACCATTTCTCTTCGCCTAAGTAGTAAATATCTTTGAGTTTTTCCCCAATACCCATCAAAATCACGAAATTAACTTACTCACTCAATCAATTGACTTTGCTATAAAAATTACGTTGCTTGTATATAAATACTTTACCCCTGCCTAAAAACTTCTCAATAAACCTTGTTTTTTAGCCATTTTTTTAGCAAAAACTAACTAATTTTTATTTTTTAATAATTCCAAAATTTTTTTTAACAAAATTTACTAAAAAAATATTTTTTTTCAATTAAATTTTTCTAAAAAAATTATCTTCTTATTAATTTAGAAACATCCCCTATTATTGAAGATGCTTTTTTTCCATCTACTAAAGTTAATCCCATAAAATCTTTTGGCCAATATTCCATTATCATTGGAAGAATTGCTTCTGCTATTAGTGCAAGTGCAATTGAGAGCACTAGTAGTGTTGCAATTAGTTTCCAGTGTTGCATAAAATTATTTTTTTTATTAAAATCATCTTGAAGTAAGAAACCTATTTTCGCCCCTGCATAAGTTGCAATTAAAGTTGGGACAATGTACAAGAAAATTGCTACATTTTTTTCTGTTCCAAGTTGTAATCCGAAGAATATGCTTGGAATAAATACAAAGTATCCAAAAAAAATTATTCCAGAAAGAAAATACCCTATTGTAGTTAAAGTAAATGGAATATCTATCATGAAAGTATTTGTAGGAATAAAATAAGCATAAGCAAATGCTGCAAAAAGAGCCATCATACTTAACATAGTTAGCGCGAGTGCTCTTTTATCCAAATCAACACCATTTTATTTTTTTTAAAAGAAAAAAATTAATTTTTATTTTTTATTAATTTCGAAGGGTGTCCAGGATTTTGAGTTTATATCAAATTAACTTTTCAAAATTTAATTTGCTTGGATGAACTTACTCTCGTTCCAAATAATTGTGTCTCCACTAATACAAGCATTTCCAGCAACTATTTGTGCTTTTATGAAATCAAGATCATTTAAATTCGTGAACTTTACTGGGATTGTAGATACTTGTATTATAGCTGGTGGTGAATTTGGAGTTAGTAATGACTGATTTGATGTAGTTGAAGTAACTTCCATTTCACTTAAATCAATTCCCTTAGCAGACTCTAAAGCAACTTCACTTGTATCCACTCTATAACCATTTGTTCCGCTATTAAATGCTAATCCGCCATTTCGAGCATAGAATATTGCTCTTAAGTTTTGAGGAGTTTGTGACTTTGTAATTGAGAATGAAAACATCCCACCATTCTTAGTATCAGCGCCTAAAGATACTCCATTACTACTATACCAGTTCATTAGATTTCCTTTAACCGCTTCTGGAGAAGTTAAATTATAATTAATCTTAGTTTCATAACCGTTCACAGTTGCATTCATTCTTATTGGAACTTTTGCATAAATAGTTAATTTATTTCCATCTATTTGAGCAAGAGTGCTATTCGTAGTAGTGTCATACATATTTTGTGGAGTTGGGTTAATTCCAAATCCGCTCTTTAGTAATGGGTTGCTAGCTGCTTTTTGAGCATCTTTAATATTCTTATTTGCTTTACCAAAGTATACAAAAGCATTCTCCTTAGTAGGAGTTTCCTTGTAATTATAATTTATTTGAACTTCGTATTGTCCAACTCCAGTGCTTGTTTGTTTGAATGTTAGAGGGAAGTTTGGAACAATGTCTTTATCTTCAAACAAATCAACATTTATGTCTTTATTCAGTTCGCTTGTTGCTGTAAGATACAAACTGCCTGAAATACTTTTATTTTCAACATTTGCAGTATTACTAAATATTGTTAAGGCGTGTATTTTATTCAACCAAGGATTTTTATCATAAATTTTTTCAATTTCAGAAGTATTCATATCCTTCTTATCATAAACTGCTCTTACCATCTTTACGTGCCCAGCAGCCATCCATTCGAATGCTTTAACGTCTAATTCAACAGTACCTTTGTTACAGAAATTTGTAATTGAACAATTTGTACCTGGCTTATTACAATTTGAACCAGCAATATTTTCTTGTTCATAAACTTTTTCAATTAATTCAACAAATCCATTTAGTGACATATACCATTTAGTTTTTCCATATTTGTTTGGCACAGAAGTCATACCTAAATTAGTAAACATCCCCTTGTATGCTGGGTTATCATCAATTTCAAATAACAAACTACTTTTGTCTTTAATTTCATTACTCTTTAATACATTACTCATTGACCAAAGCGCCTTATCAGTAGGTTTTTGTATAGGCATATTATAATCTGCAGTTAATGGAGGATTTACTAACCTATAAGGATCAGCAATTAATCCTTTATCCCCATTCAAATAATAATTCAAGTCCCCATCTTTGCACAAACTTATTTTTGGCCCAAGTGCTTCTCTATATAATTTATTCAAATCATTATTCTTCATGTTTAAATCTTCTGTAGAAGTAATTTGAAGATTTAATTCATTAAATCTCTTTAGTAAGAATGCTTTCAACATTTCAGCGTTACAGAATTTAGTTGTACAATCAACTGGAGTATTCCAATTTAATTTTGTTGTTTCTATTAAGTTCATTCCATATGCTGTGGTGTCTGTTCCGCATGCTTTTGCTGCTGATCCTGCTCGGATTATTGATTTAACTACTTCAGTATTAACATATTGAGTACATCCTTTGTTTTGTGCTAGGAATCTATCTGAAATACTGGTTGCTTGTGCAGTTAATTGTGCATCTGTAGAATCTGTTGCTACAAGAGAGCCTGCCATGAATGCTTTCAAATCAGCTATGCACTTAACTTCGCTTCCTTCAGCTACTACCAAACATTGTTCTTCAACATTTCCAGTTATTGTGTAACCTGGTTTTGTTACAAGTATTGTTAGTGGCCATACTAGTTCTTGTGAATCAAATGTAGCTGCTCTTGATACTGTTCCTTTTACTGGAACACTTATTAGCAGGCAGTCTTTTGTCATTCCGCTTCTATCTACTTCAACCATTAAATTTGATCCTCTACTATTGTTAATCAAACTTCCAGAAGAAGTTTCGCTTACAGTGATTTTTACTCCGCCAGTCTTTGATGGATCTACTGTTGATTGTAATTTGATTCCGTCAAGTAATCCGCAGTTCTTTGTAGCACTTCCTGCTTCTGTTTGAGTTTCTGCTTTTCTACTTTGGTAATAGTACATGTCATATTGTGGATAAGCTGTACTTGTTTGTGTTGGTGCAGGACCTATTCTTAGTGCTGCTGGTTCTGCTATGTAAACATATCTTGATCCAACGTAAGCTGAGTCAGGTACTGCTCCAGTTGAGCCAGCGTTTCGAGTTATCCAATAATTTCTAATATCAAGTGAACTTAGATTTTGACAATCTTTTGGTCTTGCAGTTGGATCTCCCCAGTTAAGTGCTGAGTCAATACTCTCTCCAATTCTCCACATATCTTCAATAGTAATTGGGAATTCCATGCATTGTCCAGAACCGTATTGGTTAGTATAAGAGATATTTAAATTTCCGTAAACGTTTGTTCGTGCATCTGTCTCTGTCCCCCATTGTCTAATGCTTCCTAGTGTTTGGAATGGTCCTGCTTGTTGTGTTCTTGAATCAAATAATTTTCTTTGAGGAATGTATTGTGCACTTGGCATTACTTCGAAATCAACTTGTTCAATTGATCCACTATCTCCTTGGATTATTTCTCTAGTTCTTGTTCTTGTTCCTGTTATTAGTGAGCAATTACTTGATGAAGCGCATCCACTTTGTTGAGTGTATTGTGAGTAAGAACTATATTGCGAATTAATTGGATAAGAGCTTGCATATTGTGATTCCATTCCTACTTGGAAGTAAGGTACACTTGATTGCATTCCGTAAGTTGAGTTAGGAGCAGAGCATTCTATTGTTGCCATGTTATTTCCTCTTGAAAGCATTACTCCTGTATCATAACAGTAATTGTAAGCAGTGTATTTTTGTGGCTTATAGATAAATGAATTTAGATTAATCATTGTTACATTTGTTTTAATACAATCTTTGTCAGTGTCTCCAAGTTTTCTTACTAGTACTGATACATCTGCAACTTTTTTCTTTACCTCTTGTGAGCCACTTGCTTTTGCATTTACTTTAATAGTGTATTTTCCTAAGACATATCCTGGGCTTACTATTATTGTTGCATCAGAGTCTTTTGAAATTGTAACTTTTTCTTCTGAAACATTTACTCTTGAATCAGGATCTAAATCAATTTCTATATCCACTGTACAAGAATTTTTAATTGTAAAAGAATTTTGTTGGAAACTATTGTTAGCAGTTGCTCCGCTTTGTCCAATACCACTATAACCTGCCCCATATCCCATGCTTCCGTATCCACCCATACTCATTCCAGGCATCATCATGCTACCCATTCCGTATGGAGAAGATCTATTAGAGAATCCACCGTATAAAGATAATTGTGGAGAGTAATTACTTCCCATTAGTGCGCCGTAACCCATATTCCATGGAGCCATATCTAATATTAGTCCGCCAATTGGTTTGTCTATTTCAAGACACTTTGAAAGATTGCTCATTGTTGTGCTTGTTTTTATTTGTGCTTCTACTTTTTCAACTGACTTGTCTTCAAGAATATTTTTTCCAATAATTGAAATTGTAAAGTCTTGTGCTCCGCTTGCAACTGTTCCGCTTGGAATAAATGTAACAGTTAAATCTTCTTCTGCATTCTTTTCAAGATAGTCTCCTAACTTAGCGTAACTATCAGTTAGTGTTCCATTTGATAGTCCTTTTCCTGTTATTGAAATTGTTCCAAACTTAGCCGATTCACTTAACTTTGCTTCTAAATCATTTAGTGCAATATCAGTTCCTTCGGCAGTACAAGTATTTGTTAGTGTAACTGTTTTTGTTGCGTTTCCATTCGCAGTAATGAATTCTATTGTTGCTGGATTAACTTTTAGGCACTTTCCACTATCAATCATTCCGGGCATTGATAATCTTACAGCAATATTTATTTCGCTAGTGAATGATTGGTTTGTTCCGCTTATTTCTGAATTAATTATTAATTTTCCAGTTAGATCTTTTGGTTCTTTTAGTCTCATTGCGTTGCTATTTAGTTTCATTGATAAAATATAATTTCTGTCTTTTCCTTGTTCAATTACTGTTCCGTTTATTGTTCCATTGAATTTAATGTCAACGTAGCTCTTTACGTCCCCATTTATCTCTGCGCTAGTTATTTTTACGTTCTTTGCAGTATCATTTTGAATTATTACTGATTCTTCTAGTCCAGTTATTTCTCCAATTTTAATTGTTTCATTTATTTGTGGAGGAGTAATTGTTAGTACTGAATCATCCACTATTTTTACAAATTCTTGCGAGTCATATCCTTCTTTCTTTGCTGTAATTGTAATTTCGTCTCCGATTCTTGGTTCAGCTAGTTCGTACATTGCTAGTCCTTCTCCAGTTGTCTCAACTGTTGAAAGCAGATCTCTTCCTGATTTAATTGAAACCATTACTCCATCAAGTGAATCGTTTCCATCAGTTGCTTCAAAGAATAAAGTGTTGTTTATGTATGGAACAATTACTTTTGGAACCATATCAAAAGTGAATTTCTTATTTGCTTTTACATTAATTGTAACTGTTTCATCTAACTCTGATTTTGAACTAGAATTAATTGCTAATTTAATTCCACTTGTTCCTGATGCACTTGCAGTAAATAATATTTGTATTTGTATTGGAGCATCTATTCCTACAGTTCCAAGATTAATTGTTTTTTCAGCTTGTTCCGCTCCGTTAACACTAATTGCATTAATATCAATGCTCTTTCCTTGTACGCTTAGTACTGCTCCAACTAGTGCTTTTCCACTATAGTTTGTCAAGTCTGCAGTTAGTAAGTATTGTACTCCTTTCTTTGCTTCAATTGTTCCATTAACGTATTTTGTTTTTCCTGCTTCGCTTCCATCAAGTATTTGTAGAGTATAAGATTTGCAGAATGATCCAACGCATTGATTTGTTGCTCCTGCTAGTAGTACTCTTTTCTTTGCAGTCGAGTATAATTCGTTTGTGCCTGAAGAAGTTGATTGTGGATCTTTAATTATTGATCCTCCTTTTGCCCAAGCTCTATAGAATAAATTTAGTGGAGCATTTGGATTTGTTTCAGTAACAGTTATTTCTGCTTCTACTTCGTAAGTTCCTTCTTGTGGATTCTTCCAAACAGAATTTGCCCACTTAGCATTCCCAGTTGTTAAATTCTTTGCATCTTTATCATATCCACTTGGCGGAGTGTAAGTAGTTCCCATTGTGATTCTTCCTGAAGAATCAATTTTGCTTAAGTATAATCCGTCTTCTTCCATTAGGTTAGTTACGTTTGCTGTTTCTTTTCCTGTTCTTAAGTGTAATCCTGCTTCAGTGAAAGATCCTTTTGGTACTTGTACTATTGTTCTTACTGTGTAAGTTCCTTGTGCTACACTTGCTGCGCCACTTTCTGTTTTTGCTGATACTTCTGCATTCCCACTATATACTCCAACTAGAGTAGCAATGATTTGTGCACTTGGTCTTACTAAAATTATTCCTTTTTCAGTTCGAGCATTTGCACTAGAATAAATTGCTGATGAAAAGTATTTTGAAAATCCTGTGCTTTCTACTACAAAGTAAACTTTCTTATCTGCTCTAAGAATAAATTCTGCTACCCCATCAGAGGAAGTTAATTTTGATTGTCCTTCTTGTGTTGAAGTGAAATAATTCATTGCTTTTACGCTTACTCCACTCAAAGGATTTTTTTCTGGATCAAGTACTTTGATTGCGATTGTTCCTTCTCCAATATCAAATACTACTTCTAAAACTTTTTGTGTTCTTGGAACAATTTGTATGCTTGTTGAGTTAACACTTCCAAATCCTTCTTTTGAAACTGTTGCCATGTAAGATTTTGTTAATTCTAAATTGAAGAATTCTGCTTCTCCGCTCGCACCAGTAGTTTTTTCTCCAATTATTGGTTCAGCTGGATCAATTTTCTTTAGTACTACTCTTGCATTATCAATTGGGTTCTTTTTTCCATCCACTACTTTTACTAAAATAGAATTGCTTGTTGATGCATCTACTTTTGTAAGTAAAACTTCTACATTGTCTCCAGCTGTGGCAGCTTTTGTTTCTCCAATTACATATTCTGGGTGATCTACTGTTACAATATATTCTCCATTTTCTGCTACATCAAAAGTTACTTGTCCCGTAGCTCCAGTTAATTTTGTTCGTACATCATTACTATTAGTTGCAAGTGTTAGTTTTACTTCTGCTCCTAGAATTGGATTATTATTAGCTGCGTCTCTTACTATTACTTTTGTTGTTGCTCTAACTGCTTTTTGTAAAGTTACATCAAATTGAGTAGTAGTGTCTTTTAGAACATCTTTTACTTCCCCAATTTTGCTTCCATCATAACTAGAATAATTTCCATCTGGAGAAGTTATTAAAATATAATATTTTTTTACAGGAACATTATCAAATGAAACAATTGCTGTTCCTAGTGAAATATTTTCTATTGGTGCTGTTCCGTCCATTGGAACTAATTTTACTCTTAAACCAGCAGGAACACTAGTTGAAGATTCAGCTGTAATTGTTACATTTACTTTTCCAAATGTTTGTTCTATTTCTTCTACTGTTACTGCTCCGTTCCCCGAGAATGATGCAGTTGCGTTAACTAAATTATAATTTTGTAAACTTAGCACTTCTATTTCTTTACAAGATGGACTTACTGTTGCTTGGAATACTCCATTAGTATAATTTGCTACTGATTCTTCGTTTGCTCCTTTGCATTTGTAAATTAAACTTCCGCTTCCACTAATTAGTGAGCCATTTGCTGTTTTTAAGTAAACTGCTTTTGAAATAGTTGCATCTTCTAAGCTTAAAGTAAATTCTTCTTCAACATTACCATTTAGAGTTATCTCTCTTGTTTGAGTTGCACTATTTTCTTTATCAATTTTTATTGAATAACTTCCATTAGGGAGTAAGAATACTACTTTTCCATCAGTGCTTGTTGTTTGATTTCCTTTTTCAACATCATTTTGGAGTACTATTACTGTAGCTCCTTCGATTGCACTTTGAGTATCATCAGTAACAATTACGCTTAGAGCAGAATTTCCGCTTGAAGTTATTACTACAAAGAGTAATAATAATATTAAAATAAGAATAACTATTGCTAAAGGGAATGTTGGAATGTTTTTTTCTTCTAAAGCATCTACTATATTTCCCACTGCAGGAACTTTTTCACTAACGCCGTCCACTAAATTGTACCATTTGTCTTCTAAAGAGTAGTAAACATCTTTTAGTGATTCAATTGCAGCCATTTATTCCCAACCAACACAACTTAAGTTCAATAAACTTGCCTGTAAGTTTGTGAAACAAACTTATTCACTATACTAATATACTATTCAGGGCTTTATTAACTTAACTTTATTCTATAATCTGTTTATACTTTATCTTTTAAGTGCCTGTACTCCTCATTAGGAGTGCCTGTACTCTTTCTTTTTATTTATTTTAAGTACAAGTTCCGCTTGAACCTACTCCTGTTGAAGTGCAAATTCTTCCTGAACTTAATAAAGAAGGCCCTGTCACGTTTTGAGTTCTTGTCATTGCTTCGTCACTTACTCTTATTTGGTAAACATTGCTTTTTCCCCCATCATAAGTCCCTTTTACGATGTAAGCTAAATTGTCTTCTTTATATGCAAGGTCTGCTGAAACCCCTGTTATTTTTCCACATTTTAATAAAGCTCCTGCACTAACTGCTCCTGAACCTGTTTGTACAATAAATTTCGCTTCTTGACCTGTAGAAATTCTTAATCTATAAATTCCACAATTATTAATTGCTCTTTTTCTTTGTGGGTCTTCAGGGGGTAGAGTGGTATTTAAAATTTTAAAATCTCCACTCGTTAAATCAAATGCATCCGCATCAAGTAAGGCTTGGCAAACTACTTCTGATCCTTTTGCAAATAATCCTTCATCTCCCGCTCGAGAATCTCCCGCAGTGTATTCAGTTACCCCTAATATTTCAGCAATTGTTACTTTTAATGTTCCATCACAAGGTTTTGCCCAACTACTCAATCCTCCAGCGAAATCTGAATTTGGTTGGCAACCATTACAAAAACCTAATTCATAACTATCTAAATCATCATGTGCTTCTACGAGTCCATTAGCAGCTTTTCTTGCTTCGTTTAGTGCTTTAAAAAATCTTAATGGAATATAAATTTTCAAATTTGTTCTTGGAAGTATAGCCATTTTTATTTCTTCATTTGTAACCAAATCTTTTACTACAATTCGAGGAAGTGATTCATATGCTTCGTCACTTAATTTGTTTAATGGAATGTTAAAATAAAAAGTTCCCAGTGGACAATCATCTTTAGTGCATCCTACTACATCCAAAAAACTTTCATCAGCTAAATTTGCTTCACTAACCGCACTTTTTACTACAGTGTAAAGCGCATTTTGTGCATCCACTCTATTTTTGTATCCACTTAAATAAATACTAAATCTTCCATAAGTGTCTTCATTGAATTGACTAATAGTATTATCTGCAACGAATCTAATTGCTTTGTCAAATCCTTGTCCTGTGTTTGCGTCCATGTAAAGTATTGATTCTTCAAAAGTTTTTTTTACATCATCAAAAACAAATTCTTTACCAGGTTGTCTTAGTACAAATAAATTAAATCCTTGTTCTTCTTTTAATTTCGAATCACTATAAGAAAGAAATCCTTCTAGTTGTTCACGAAAATTGTAATTAAATGTCTGTAACGCATCTGCTCTTGCAATATTTGCCGCATCCGCGAGTTGGTAATTATTTAGCATTGAATAAATTTGTCTACTAGTTTTTTCTTCAGTAGTAATTAGAGTACTTGTTAACACTACTCCAGTCATAATTAGGATAGTTGCAACTATCGCAGAAAACATATTGAATCCGCGTTCGTGCGAAAAACTTTTTTTAAAAAACTTTTTCATTAAAATCAAACAAAGAAATGTATTAAGTAGTTAAAAAGAATTTGCTCTAGAAGAAATTAGTTTAAAGTTTTATTGCGGGCAATTAAACTTCATTTCAAACAATTATTGTGGGCAATGTTATTGCGGGCAAAAGTCGCCTACTTCTTGTCTTGATTTACTATAGATTGCTATCCATAGTGTTGAATCTCTTACAAATTGCTCTAACAATTTTTGATCAGTTGTATTAGGGAATACTGCTTTTGCAACAGTTAAATCAACTTTGTTTTCAGAATTTTTACTTATTGCAACTAATGCAGTAGTTAATTTTCCTTTTAACCAAGTACTTTTTCCTTCTGCTTCTTGTACTACACTATCAGGAGAGTATTCTCTTTGACCTAATTTAGTTGTAGCAATAGCAATTGCAATTGGTTCTGCAGCATTAGGAGTAGTCCCATTAATTGTAATTAGATTTGGATTTGTTTTACAATCAAGTCCGCTTGTTGAAGTGTATCTAAATAATACTTCTGGGAATTTTGAATCTTCTCCAAACATTCTCTTGTAAGGATTAGTTTTGATTACATTTACTGGATCTCCGCTAGCATAATCATCAACGTAATCTGTTTGTGTGCTCTTCATTAATTCTACCGCTACTTTTCTTGAAGTAACTATTGGATAAGCTCCAAGTAATCTTTGTTCAGGTAATAATCCCCCAACTTCTTTAGAGTATTTTTGTTCAGGTAATTTTCCGTTAACTGGTCTCTTCAAATCTAAAACATTTTGTATTTCGCTAACAACTAAATTATGTTCAGAATCAAGTCTCAACATATACAATTTTCCTTTTGTAACGAAAACAGATTCTTTCATCTTAGTCATGTCACCATTGATTTTTGTAATACTATCCCCAATTTCATCCTTGTAGGCTTTCATTCCAACAGCATTTGAAACTAATCCACAAAAAATCCCTTTACCTAAAGCAGCCGCACCCGATTTAGACCACATAGAGTTTATTTTAGATCTCAAATTATTTGTTTTTGTCATATCAGCTAATCCTAAGTCTCCGCCAGCTTTTACTTTAGGGCTAATTTCTTTAGCAATATCATCAATAGCTGTAGTCAAACTCGAACTTGATTTCAAAGCAACTTCAATTTCTGGTTTAGCAGCAAGTTTTATTTCATTAATAATACTGTCTACTCTGTACCCTGTTCCAGCCACTAATCCTTTTTTGCCTACCTGCGAACCCATATAACTTTTCACAGGAATCTTATTATGTATTTTATCTATTAAATCTATTTTATCTTGACCCTTAATCCCTGGAACAGTTTGGCTAACTAAATCCTCAATTAGTGGGCGTAACTCAGCATGGTCTAAAGGTTGTACTAAAGAACCTAAATTATCAGCGTACCCTGCAAAAGAACTCTTTAAAGTTGTATTAAATAAAGTAAGATCTAATTTTAGTTTAGCTTTTATGATTTTTTCTAATGGAGAACCAGGTATCATTAATTTTGTAAGGTCATCTGCGTTTTTAGGAAGACGTCCTCTTGCTTTAAGCATTTCCTCAAAATTAGTAAGTTTTGATCCAGCTGGTTTTGTGAGTACATAACTTGCAGGATCTTGTATTAATTTATTATTTTTTATTGATAACTCTATATTTGTTTCTACTGAATTGTATTGTGGAGGAGTTAAAAGTCTTGATTTGGCTGATTGTAAAACAGTTGGTTTTGTAGCGGGTTTGATAAGATTGTTTTTTTGCATTTCTTTAGTAAGTTCCGTTACTAATTCATCTTTGTATCCTGTGCTCATATAAGCTATATCAAATTGACTAACCTTTTTTGGATCAAAGGACTCTTCAAGTATTTTTTCAAATTCCTTTACATATGGTTCTGCCACATCACTTGCAATTGTTTTAATATTTGAAGAATTAATTCCGTTCGCAAATCCTCTTCCTGTAGAAGCTCTGAATCCATTTAAAACTGCATTATTAAATGCTCCTTCTCCAGCAGCAAGTCCAGATTTAGTTAATGAATACCCCGAGAGACTTTGTGATTCTATTTTTGTCGGAACAAACCAATCTAAATTCCAATCACTTTTTTTACCAAATAATCCTAGCACTGATTCAAATATATCTAAAACCCCATTAACAAATTTGTCTGCTCCTGAAAGAGCTACTCTTCCACCCTTGGTTTCTGCGAAATCTGATTGTAAAACAGTCATTAATGGAAGTCCACAATCAGTTAATACTGAAAGAGCAGCTCCCCAAATTCCACCAGTAAGTGCAGTATTACAAACTGCAGAAGTTATTCCACATCCTATAGCATAACTCTTTACAGCACCTTGTCTTGCTGCAGATATTGCTGATAAATCTTTTTCTGTTTGTTCATTTCCTGCTATCGAGTATGCATCAAAGTTTCCTTGTCTTACAAGTGCTGTTTCGTATGCAGTTAAGTCAATTGTTTGTGGTCCATCTTTCCACATTGGAGTAAAGTAATATCCTTTTCCAGTTTCAACTGATTTACTTAGTACTAATTGCAATAAATCTTTTGGATGTAGAGTTCCTGTATTAATTGTGATTAATTGTTTTGCACTTGATTCTGGTTGTGATTGGTTGAGTGCAACTATTCCTAAAGTAAATTGTACTCCATTAGCAAGTACATAAACTGGAGTTCCATCAGTTGATGATGCAGTAGTATCTTTAGTTGGATCTGATGCTAGCGCACAGATTTTAATATTTCTATAATACTTGTAATCTTTAGAATTTTGATTGAACTTTAATTCAATTGGGTAATTTATTTTTTCTTCAACTAAATTTCCACCCATATAACTTACTGTGTAATAATCTGTTCTCAAATTTCTTGTACTAACAGTTGAAGGAACTGAATTAACATTTGTAGTGTTAGGTATTTCTGCAGTTGGAACAGCTGGCACTGTATCAGCAAATGAAAGTGCAGGCACTACATCTGCAAATGAAAGTTTTTCAACTTTAGAATCATCAGCAGCAACATTTGTTTTTGTTGAAGTACTTGCTCCAATTGGATTCTTTGTTGGAATTGCATCATTCACTGCTTGTCTATCTGCTTGTGAATTTTGGTTAGCAATAATACTTTCAGTAGTTGAGTTAGCATTAACAGTTATTCCACTTTGTCCAATTGTAGTTAGTTTTGTTTCAGGCCCTACTATTGAATCATTTGCTTTTACTTGGATTTCTCTTATAGCATTAAAGTATTTTCCAGATGCACTTGGGTTAATTGGCTCTACTTGTACTGTTAGTGTTTCAGGAACGTTTGAGTAAATTGTTCCAGTTACACAACTCTCTACCCCAGAAGTTGAAGAGTTCATTGCTAACATAGAATTAGTTAGTTCTAATCTTCTTCTTCCTAAATTTCCAGAGTCATTTAATTTAACACAAGAATATACTTCCCCAGTTTTAATTAAGCAATTGTCTCCGAAGTTTCCTACTAAAGTATCTTGTACTAGATCTACTATTGCATTAGTGAAAGTAGCTTTTGAGAGTGCATCTGCTTTTGCAATTGAACTATCTACTGTAACTGTAATTATTTTCTTTTCTCCACCAGTTAAACAAATTTGTGCAATTGAATCTACTAGTGCTCCTTGAACTATCTTTACTTTGTTTCCTGATCCTGCTAGTGTTCTATTATCTGAACCAAATCTTGCTTTAGCAATCTTTGCAGCCATATCTTTTAGTAAAGTATCTGATTCTACTGTAGTCAACCATGTTCCATAATTTGAAGAGGTAGTTAACCCTGTATCAATTGGATTAAAGTTAGGAATATTTGTAATTGAACTTTGACATTCTCTTGTTACTAATTTATTACTTCCTCCTTGAGGAACTGCTTTAATTGATAACACTGGGGTCATTGAATTAATTCCTTCTACTCCTGCTCCAAATGCTCCTGTAATAAATAATTTGTAGTATCCGCATCCTTGGAGTACTGGGTCTAAGAATACTGTTTTATCATAAGCCATTGCTCTCATTTTCAAAAGAGTGGTATCTGCTTCGCCTGGAACTACAATGAATCCTGTTGCGTCGCTTGTTTCTCTAAATGGAGTGGATGATGCTCCTTCGTTTTCTTCTCCATTCATTTGCTTTTGTAAAATGTATGGAGTTAGTGCATCATTTTGTAAGTATAGATCAATGTATTCTGGTTGCATTCCTATTTCTTCGAATGTACAAGCCCCAGTGTTTTGACAATCATAAGTTTCTTCTAAATTTTTAGCAGAGTATCCTTGTGATTGTGCTTTGCTTCTTATTTGTCTAATTATTTTATCCAAGTACTTTGCCGCTTGTACTGCATCACAATAAGCTTCTCCACAATTAGCATTATCACTAATTTTTGGAATAGTTACTTCTTGAGTTAATTCTTCTCCTACTTTTCCTCCGCAAACTTTTATTTTTACATTATTTGCTTTAACATGTTCGCTTGCCATGTCAAGTCCTGAGAAAATATTTATTGTGAATGGTTTTGAAATAATTGGAGTTTGACTTACTTCAGTTATTCCATTTACTACTACTGAATAATTTTTTCTATTAACATTAGGAATTGCTGTAATTATTGTCATTGGAACATTTATTTGTTCGCCAGGTCCAATTGTTACCATTGGTAGTGACATCATTATTGAACTTGAGGTTATTGGGAATCCGATTATTGGATTAACTTGGTTCATTGCTTGTCCTGCTGGAGTTGCTCCCACTATTCTTACTGGTTCTGCACATTTGTTGGTTACAGAAATTTTCTTTGCAAGTTGTCCGCCTTCGGGAGGGAATAAGTAATCAAAGTAACCTAAGCTATCTGAAACAATATTTGCGCTTAAGCAATTGTAACCTGAGTAGTACACTATTACCTCAATTAATCCTAGTGTTTGATTTGTGTTTTGGTAGTAATTTACATTAGAAGTTTTTGGATAATAATTATTTAGTGGAGTAGTTCCGTCATAGTAATCATTATAGTAACCGTATCTATCATTTTGTCCTGATTGATTATTTAGTTGACCCATTTTTCCAGTTATTTGAATTTGTGCTCTTGCTGGTTCGCTTATTTTATTATTTGCTGTAGCAATAACTAATTTTGTAGGAATAATTGCCTGTCCAGGTAAAAGACTTGTAGTTCCTGAGGGTTCTACACTTATTTTTACATTTGCTCCTGAAGTGTAATCATTATCCACACTAAATCCAATATTATCCACTGGGAATGCAGAAGTATTTGTAACAAACAATGGTTGAGCTGCAATTGCTTTTTCTGCTGCACTATTTTGTGTTAACCACAGAGTTATTTGTGGGGGATAAGTTAGTGCTAGTGCTGGATTAATTGTTTTTACATTAACACTTACTGTTTTCTTCAAATAATTTGAATCATAAACCACTTCATAAGAGAATATTTGTTCACGTGAATTAGCTCTATCTATTCCGTTTGTTGCTGTAATTGTAATATTTTTTGTTTCTCCTTGCTGTAAATCAATATCATCAGCTTCTATTCTAATGTAAGAATTCTTTGTTACCGCTCTTATTCTCTTTGTTAAATTTATTGATTGGTCACAATTATTTGTTACTTCTATTACATCTGAATCAGTTGAGCCTTGTGTTCCAAGTAAATTAATTATTGCTTTGTTTGGAGTTATTACTAAGCATGAAGCATCAAGTTTTCTATTATAAGTCATGTGAACGGTTGCACTTACTTTTGTTAAGAATTTTCCTTCAACCAGTCCTGAAATTGTTATTGTTGAGGTTTCATCAGCAGAATCATCACTCTCTCCAATGTAACTAACAGTTATTTGTACTGATTGTTTTTGATCTTTACCAAGTGCAGAGGGGGCAATTGCAGTAATTTTGAATTTTCCACTTTCACTTGTTAAAGTATTCTCTCCAACCCCTGTAGAATCTTTTAGTTCTTCTCCATCAGTTGAAACAAAAATATTTTGTACAGTGAATTCAGAATTGTTTGATAATATTTCTGAAATCATATTTGATTTTGTTCCTAGTGGCATCTTTACTTCAATTGCATCTGTGAATGACAAAATATTTTGAGTAGTAATTAGTAATGGAACTGTGTTTGTTGCGTAAGTTGGTACACTTACTTCAGCTGTATAAAGTCCAACTGATAAATCATTTTGTATTCTATAATATCCGTTCTTTCCTTTTCCGTCAGTTCCTTCTCCAACTACACTTTTCACTATTTTTCCATCTTTGTTAATTATTTTTACAAGTGCATCAGTAATTCCTTTTAATCCTTGGTCATTTACTTTTACAGTAAAGTTCTTTCCAGCCATTATTTGTGATTCTGATAATTCAACTAAAAGAGTTTTTTCTTGTACTACTTTGAATGCTAAATTTTTCTCAACTGTTGCTACTCCTACTGCTTTTACACTTATTTGTGCATTTCCAATATTATTTGTTTTAAAGTAGAATCTTGTTTTTTCTTTTCCATTTTTAACTAGTGCTATTGCTGCACTTGCTTTTGATGATCCTGTCCCTTTAGCCTCGGCTTCTCTTACAAAATTAAAATTTCCTGTTTGGGTAGAAACGAAACTAATTGTATTATTATCAGTGCTTGCTGTTAATTGAACATAATCTGCTTCCATTGCAGTTACTTCTATTTCTAGTGCGTAAACTTTTTGAGTGAGTGCTTCAAATCCAACTTCTTTAATTAGTTGTTCACTTTCATCAAAGAAATTTGTTGTTAAGCAAATATTATCTTTACAATCAGGAAGGGCTTCGTATAAAGTTAAGTCCTCTGTATTTGTTGCCGCGTATACTCCAGCTTTTTTGTCGCTATAACTTTTTGTTAATAGTTCTACATCATCAGGTAATCTGTAGTAATCTTCTCCTACTACTGACCATGCTCTAAAGTGTAATTGTACTTTCCCTTCAGAGAAATCTTCCGCTCTTACTTTTACTTTTACAGTGTATGTTCCTTGCGGGTCAGTTATTACTCCTTCTATCCATTTACTTTTGTCTCCTTGCATTGTAGTATTTGATCTATCTACTACTTCGTTTCCTGGTACTGGAGAGGGAGTATAGGTATTTGATTGTGATATTTGTGCGCCTTGGAAACTTAAATCATAAACAGCGAATTTTTCTGATTCTGCGAATGGTACATTATCTGCTCCGCTTCTAAAGTGTACTCCCCCTTTTGTTGCAGCAAGTGGGTATGCAACACTAAATTTTGCCCAGTAAAATGCACCAGGGGTAAGTCCTTTTACTTCTGTTCCTTGTTCGTCTTCAAGTCCAATATATTCCATTACTGGAGTTAATGTACTTGCGTCTTTACTATACACTACTACTTCAACGTAATCTTTTCCCTTCACTGTAACATTTTCTGTGAAAACATTTCCATCATCAAGAGTTACTTGTACTTCAATTATTTCTCTTTGTCCCGCGTCTAAGAATACTCTTGAATTACTAATTAAATCATCAAATAAAAGTGTTCCATCTAGTCCCGATATTCTTGCTTTGCCAGTAACATCTTTTCCATATACATCAATAAATTTCATTTCAAGGACTTGTTCTTTTTTTGCCATAACTAAGTAAACTTTTTTATCCGCCTCTCCAGCTTTTACTTCTACTACGCTTCTTCCTCCCATTATTTCTGTTGTTCCTATTATTTCGTATGTTTTTGCGGGTGAAACTGTTGCTGCATAATATCCAGCGAATGTTGTTTGTCCTCCAGCTAATCCGTAGGGTAATTTGTTTCCATCTTTAATTTCAAAGAATTCTAAATTCACTCCATTAATTGAAGTGCCTAATGAATCAGAAGTGTAAATATCAAGTCTTGCAGAATTAGTTGCACCTACGCTTTCCATTAATATTTTTACCTCTTCAGTAGTGCTAACTAGTACTTGTTCTCTTTTTGGCAGGTAATTTTCTTTTGAAGCAGTAATGTAAATTGTTGCGTTTGAATCAATTCCAGTAAAATCTGTTCCTGCAATTGTTGAAGTTTGTTCAGCAAAAACTTCTCCATTTAATTTGTAAATTCTAACTATTGCATTATCAATTGCAAATCCTGATTTAGAATCAAGTACGCTTACGTGTAATTTTTGTCCACCTTGTTTTAGTACAATATCAACTTTGTCTTCTTGTTTTCTAATTGTAATTCCTGCTCCAGAATCATCTGAATCATTTGTTAAATATCCTTGTTTTGTTACTACTATTCTTAGTGAAGTTCCTGCTTCTACCTCTCCAATTAATACTCCGTCAGCAGTGTAACCATTTAGTACTACTAAATTTTTTTGTTTATCATAAACATCTACTTTTGCGTCGCTAATTGTTTTTCCATCTATATCTTTTACATTAATTAATATATTTGCTTTTCCAACGTAGGATTGGTTTGATGGAATTAGTTCAATTGTTTTTACTTCTTTAGAACTAAATGTTACTTGTTGTTCGTAATTGTTATATCCTTCTGCACTTAATTTCAAAAGCATTGTTACGCCTGTAGGAACTCCTGATTTTTTATAAAACCCGTTTGAATCTTCATCAAATTGTAAACTCAAATCTTTTGTAGAGGCAATTACTGTTGCTCCATAAATAATTGTTTTTGTTTCATTATCAATTAATCTAATTTTTCCTTCAATTCCCTCGTAGGCTTTGCTAAATGAAACTCTTGGAGCGGTATTATCTTTTCCAACTGTAAAATCAAGTGACTTTGGTTGGAAACCATCTTTAGAAGCAGTTAGTAATATTTTTTCTCCATTATAGAGTCCGCGATTTAGTGCTACTCTGTCCCCATCACTCTTTAATCCATCAAAAAGTACAGCTCCTTTTTCATCTGTTATTACTAGCTTTACGTTTTGCATTGCGCTTCCGTCAGCGTCTCTTAAAGAAAGAGTTAATTCATTTACATCCGGTCCTTTGTAAGTAAAAAGAAGTGAGAGTATTAGTAATAATAATACTATAATAGCGATTGTAACTACAAAACTTGGTATTCCTTTGTTTTCGAAAAAATCAGAGTACTTGTAGACAGGAAGGCCTTTTCCGTCAAGGAAATCTAGTGTGTCAAAGTATTTGTCTTCTGCTTTTGTATAAATGCCGGCTAATTTTTCAGATATCAAAATACCCCACCAACGCCACAAAGCTAACTTATCTATTCACTATAAGTAATTACATTTACTTACTTAATAAACCTTTTTACTTAGCCCAAACTCTAAGCAATCTCACTCAATTGGGCATGAGAAGGTACAAATTTAACTAAATAAACTTAAAATTAACTTAAAATGAAACTAAAGCAGGCAAAAACCCCAATAAAAATTCAAAAAATATTTTATTTTCGTGATTTTTGCTCTTTTCCATTAGCCCAATAGAACCAAAGAACGTAAAATCCTACGATGTAAACAAACAAAATTACTCTAAATAGCAAATCATGAGTGAATTCTACTATTTGACCTTCTTGTCCAAGGATAATGTTTACTGTTATTACTATTCTTAGTAAATTAAAAATTACACCAAGTATTATTGCAACTAAAATTCCTTGTAATTTCTTTTTCCAACTTACTCCAAAGCTTGCAAGTATCGCACTTGCTAAAACAATTATTTCTAAAATCCCTGTGCAAAGCCAAGAAATAAAAATTACTTTTTCAATAGTAGTATTTGTTTGAAAGAAATAACAATTACTTGGAATTTCTGCCCCAATCCAATTTGCTTCAGTGCAACCAATAAAACTTCCTTCGCTTGTTGGAATTCCTTGTAAGGAAATAATTGATTGAACACTTTTTCCAACAGCGGCTTTGTAAAATTCACTTGGAATTAGCAAAACTAATCCAGTAATTAGGAGGTAAAAGAACACAAATCCTAACACAAAAAAAACTAATTGTTTTTTATTATCTGAAACAATTTTTTCTTCTTGAGCTTGAAAATATTTTTTAACTGAATCAAAAATATTGTCATTATTTTTTTTAGAATTTTTTAAAACTGCTTTTTTCTTAATGCTCATCACCAGAATAGAGGTTTATTGATATTAAATAACTTTCTTTTAGATTTGTCAAAAGAAATAACTTTTTCTTTCGTATAATTTGACAGCCCTCAAGTTTTTATATCTCTTTCACTCTTTACAATTACGTGAAAGCATGAAGATTGGCGGATTCAAAGTAGGTGACTTTGTCATCAAAGATATTGGTGGAAAGCGTGCGCTGATTTTTGATTGTAAGAACTGTGTTTATTCTGCAAGTATTGCAGAGGACCATCACTGTAGATTCCACGCAATAAAAATTTTGCAAGAAGTGGAAGCAGATAGAGTTGTTTTAGCTGAAGTTTACGAACGTGTTTACGAAGAGAGTCAAACAAAAATGTTAATGGAGGTTGCAAACCTTTCCCAAAAACTTTCAGTGGAAGGGGTTTGGAGTTATAACCATTTAGGAAAACCAATTAAAGAATGTGAAGCTTTTTTCCCTGAGCGCCACCAAATAATTGTCAGAGTAGCAAATGATTTGATTAGTTATGATCCAATTTTAGCTTATCTTTCTCTTTTGCAAGAATTAAGAAAAGAAGAAGAAAAAGTTAGACAGAGTGATCAATTATATGTTTCTTGTGCAGAACCTTATGTTGCTACTCTTGTTGAACTAAAAAATAGATTTGATTCTTTACTTTTAGTAATTAGAGCTAAAAGAATTTTAACAGAGCTTCAACAAACTCCTGACACTACTCAAATTTACAAATCGCTTTTTGAAGCAGATATTAAACCTAGTTTTATTGGTTCAAAACTTTCTTTCGCAGGAATGGAGGATTTTGAATTACTTGATGAGTACACTGTTCGTGAATCAAGTGTACAAATTTTAGCGGATCCAAAAAAAGTAGAGAAACTTTATTTCATTAATCCTCCTGAATATTCTTTAGCGCCTGATCAATATTTTGTTTTAAGTAAAACTAGAGAAATTGTTGCAACATACAAACCGGGTAGAACTTCTCTTTCAACAGTTGCTACTTCAAGAAAATATTTTGAAAGATTATACGAATCAACAATTAAAGAGGTTGCAGCTTTTAGTAGAGTTCCTCTTTCCCCTGAAGAAATGTCTTCTCTTGCAAAAGTTGTTGCAAGATATACTGTTGGTTATGGAATTTTAGAAGTAATTTTGAATGATAGAAAAATTACTGATGTTTATATTGATTCTCCAATTGGTTCAAGACCAATTTATATTGTTCACTCGGATTATGGTCAGTGTCAAACAAATGTTACTTTCACTGAGAACGAAGCAAATTCACTTATTTCAAAATTAAGAGCAATGTCTTCTCGTCCTTTTGATGAAGCTCACCCAGTACTTGATTTTGATTTACCTGATCTTGAGACTCGTGTCGCAGTAATTGGCCCTCCGCTCTCTCCATCAAGTTATGGATTTGCTTTTAGATTACACAAGATGACTCCTTGGACGCTTGAGCAATTCATTGATGTTAATTATCTAAATCCACTCGCAGCAGGAATGTTAAGTTTCTTTATTGATATGCAATCAACTACATTAATTGCTGGTTCAAGAGGATCTGGGAAAACTTCTTTACTCCAAGCAGTAATGCTTGAGATTCCACAGAACTCAAGAATAATTGTTCAAGAAGATACTCTTGAATTACCAATCCCTTATATGAAAGAAATTGGTTTTAATATTCAAAGATTAAAAACTCGTTCTCCAATTAGTGTTTCTAAAACTGAAACAGAAGTTGATCCTGCAGAAGCACTTAGAACTGCATTACGTTTAGGTGACTCTGCACTAATTTTAGGAGAAGTTCGTTCTAAGGAAGCTAAAGTACTTTACGAAGCAATGCGTGTTGGTGCTGCTGGTAATGTTGTACTAGGAACTATTCACGCTGATAGTGCTTACTCTGTTTGGGACAGAGTAGTAAATGATTTAGGAGTACCAACTACCTCTTTCAAAGCAACTGATTTAGTTATTGTTGCTCGACCAATTAGATTTAAGGGAAGTTTAAAGAGAGTTAGAAGAATTGTTGAAATTACTGAAATTAAAAAACACTGGACTGAAGATCCTTCTACTCAAGGAGGATTACTTGATTTAATGAAATATGATGCTGGCAAAGATACTCTTGAATTAATTGAAGATAATTTAAAAGAAAGTGAATTATTCCAAAAGATTCAGAAAACTAGCGGACTTACTGTTGATGATATTTGGGCTGAGATAAGACTACGTGGAAATACTAAATTGTTTTTAGTTGAACAAAAAAATGCGCTTTCTCTTCCATCTTTACTTGAAGCAGAGAACACTAGTCTTGCTACTAACAAATTATTTTTAATGAAAGAAACTATGCTTGAAGAGGAAGGTAAAACTAATTACGAACAACTCTTAGGCCAATGGAAGAACTGGGTAACCACTGATTTGATTCCAAGACTGCAAAAAGCAAAACCTGTGAAAAAAGATAGTGATGATTAAAAGGAAACTATTTTTTAATCTAGTTTTATAAAAAAATTAATTTTTAAAAAAGTTTTCCAACTTATTGTAAGATGTGTCCAGGAATTTGAGTTATTAATTAAATAAAAAACAAAAAAAATTAAAGAATTGAGATTTTATCTCAATCTTACAGTTTCAAGGTTTCTTATTGCGGTTGAAGAGATTCCAAATTTAGCTGCGCAGTATTTAGAGAATTCTACTGCTCTCATTGGGTCTCCGTGGTTTACTATAATCTTTTTTGGTTTGGGTTTTAGTGAAGCAACATAAGAAGTTAATTGATTAAAATCAGAGTGTCCACTAAATCCATCAATTGTTTCTATTCTCATTTTAACATCAAGTCTCTTTGTTTTTCCATTATCAGAAATCGGGAGTGTTTTAAGTCCTTGTTGAATTTTTCTTCCAAAAGTTCCTTCAGCTAAGTAACCAACGAACACTAAAGTATTTGCAGGATTCTCAGCGAGTTTGTAGAAGTAATCCATTATTGGTCCGCCGTTCATCATTCCGCTTGTAGCAAGTATTACTGCTCCGCTTCCTGCACAAATTTTTTCTCTATCTTCTTTCTTTGCTTCTTTAAATAAATTTGAATCAAATGGAGAATCATTTGTTAAAATTCTTTTCTCAATACTTTGTCTTAAGTATTCAGGATAAGCAGTGTGTATTGCACTTGCTTCTCTAACCATTCCGTCAACGTAAATAGTATTTTTTTCACTCAAGAGTCCTCTCTTGTATGCATCTTCAATTACCATGCACATCTCTTGTCCTCTTCCTACTCCAAATACAGGAATGATTACGTTTCCGCCGAATTGAGTTGTTTCTTGAATTATTTCAATTAATTTTTGTTCAGCTTGTTCGCGAGTCATTTGAACTGCGTCTTTTGATCCATAAGTACTTTCAATTATTAGTGTTTCAATTCTAGGATATTTTATATCAATATTATCAAACAATCTAGTCATTCCATATTTGATATCTGCACTGTAAACTAAATTATGAGAACCTTCTGCAATGTTTAAGTGTACTGAAGCTGAACCCAAAATGTGAGCAGCATTGTGTAGAGTTAGTCTCATATCAGGAGCAATATCAGTTACTTCTCTATATTCTCTTGTGATTGAATGCATTAATGCATTTTTTACATCTGCTTCTGCGTAAGGAGCAATTTTTTCTTGAGCAACACTTACATCAAGATAATCGAATTGTAGTAGAGTCATTAAGTCTCTTGTTGGTTCTGTACAATAAACTGGTCCATCATAACCCATTTTGTAAATGAATGGAAGTAAGCCAGTGTGATCTGAGTGTGCGTGTGAAATTACAATTGCATCTATTTCACTTAAAGGATAACCTAGTGAATCAATGTAAGGGTAGGGATCATCTGCACTAAAATTTAATCCAGCATCAAGTAGTACTTTTGTAGCTTCGGTTTCAACAAGCATACAACTTCTCCCAACCTCTCTAAATCCACCTAACGCAGTGAATCTAATCCATTGTCTTTTTGTATCAGATTTTTCTGCATAAATTTGTTCAGCTGTTTTTAATAAGAATTTTTTTCTTTCATCAGCATGTTTGAATAAGTGTTTTCTAATTCCAGAAAGAGTATCAGATTTTGTTGTTGGTGCTCTTAATATTCTAGGAGTCCATCCTGTTTCAAGTATAATTCTTTTTGATAATTCTCCGCCCTTTCCAATTACTAGTCCTTTTTTTACTGCTTCAATTACTACTTCGCAAAATGGTTCTTCAAAGTAAATATCTTTTACATCCGCTTCTTTTGGAATCATTTCCAATATTTTTTTTCTTGCTTCTTCAGGATTTGATAAAAGTGATTTGTCTGTTCTAATATTAACTCTCTTTTTTAATTCAAAAGCTATTTTTGAAACTAAGTTTTCTGTTCCAAAAAATCCAGCTGGGTTTCTTGTGTAAATAACTACTTCAGGCCCTTCCATCTCTACTTTTGTTACTCCACATGAAGAGGGAACTATTTTTTTTATTATTTCGTTTATGTCGTCCAGTATTTTTATTTTTTGTACCATTTTATTCAAATCCTTTTTTGTTTTTTTTAATAATTTTTTATTAATGCAATTAATTAATCTTTATCAACAATTAATCTTTTTTAATAATTAATCTTAATGTAAATTAATTTTTTTAGGCAATTAATTGAACTCATTTTTTTCAAAGTGAGTTTAAAGAAAAATAATTAAGCAGCGAACAAATTACATTTTTGGTAGTTTTGCAAAATTGATTTTTGTTTTGCTAATTGCTTTTTCTATTTCTTTTGGATCAACTATTCTAAATCCTTCTTTATCTATTATTACTGCTGAAATTGTTTTTCCACCAGTGTAAATATCTCTGTTCTTTGAAGCCATTACTGCTTTTACTGCGAGTGCAATAGCATCGTCTTCGCTTAGTCCTTCTTTGTAATCAGCATCAAGTATTGAAATTGCAAAGTCAGATCCTGAACCTGTTACTCCGTATCTTTTTTTATCAGCTATGCTTCCAACTGGATCAATTTCATATAATTCAGCAATGTGATTTACTCCGCCAATTAAAGGCATAAACATAAATGGGTAGTATCTGTTTCCGTTTAATACATTTGATAATAATGAAGCAACTGCTTTTGGAGTTATTTTTGTTCCTCTTTCTACTTCATATAATGCTGCTTGGGCTTTTAAAAATCTTATAATTGCTAGTGCGTCTCCTACTCCTCCTGAGATTGTTAGTGCAACAAAATCTGTTATTGGGTAAATTTTTTGTGCATCTTCATCAGCTACAACGTTCCCCATTGTTGCTTGTTGATCTGCTGCTAATAAAACAAAATCTGCTCCAACTACCCCTACCGTAGTTGTTCCTGTTTTTTTGTTCTCCATTTTGTGATTAGGATTAACTGGAGTATTAACTGAACTAAATTTTACTCTTTCGCTTATC
This sequence comes from archaeon, assembly GCA_041659525.1. Lineage (GTDB taxonomy): Archaea > Iainarchaeota > Iainarchaeia > Iainarchaeales > JAAZKV01 > JAAZKV01. The sequence continues at coordinate 228,915 of JBAZYC010000001.1, forward strand.
ATACTAATTGGTAATCCTTCAATTTCTCGGTAATGATTCATAAAAATCCCTGCTCTCCAAAAACACTTTACTACTTTTCTTTTAACTCTCTTGCAAAAAATAAAAGGCAATTCAACTAAAAACAGTTACTAATTAATTTGCATTTGAAAACCTTTAAAAAGCTATCCAGAACCCTCTTTCGCTAGCTAAATTTACTCACTTAATCTTACTCTAATTTGAGCTAATTCACTTCTCATTTTCGCAAGTGATTTTTCCTTTAAAGTTCGGGCAGTTTCTGACATTAAACTATAATTTCCTGGTCTACCAATTTTTTGTATTGCCACCTCTAAAGATTCTGCTCTTGATTTTAAAGATCTAACTTGAATAGGAGTTAGTGCCGCTTTAGCTAAACCAATTTTTGCACCAGTTTTTCTTCTTGGAGACATAAGTTCACTTCAACAATAAGTAATTCTCTAAAGAATATAAAACTTTCTTAGTAATCAAAAATCTATTTAAACTTTTTTTTCATTACTTTTCTAATTTCAAACAACGTGGCGTGCACCCCAAGTTCTCCGTTTTCTGCTAGTCTTCTTGTTTCTCTGGCCATTGCTCTACTTGCACGATTGTTTTCTGCTACTGTTGCTGTTCCATTGAATTGCTTCTTAAGACAATCTCGTTCTGTTTCATTTAAATTTGCTTTTGCAATCATGAAAAGAAAAAAACTTGCGTTTTTATTTTTTACTTTCTTACTCAAAGTTAAACAAAGTTTTCTGCTTCCAAGAAGTCTTGCCGCAAGTTCATTTTCAGACTTAATACTTTTCTTTAATAATTTTAACCCAGCAAATTGTGAAACTAATATTGATATTGTAGCAGCAACCGCTTTTGGTGAACTAAAAGTATTCATCACCCAAAAACCTATAGGTATGGTTCCAAAAACTGTCCCTGTCCCTACTTTCTTTGAAGACTCAAGTCGGTCTAAATAAGAAGCGGTCTTATTAATGGTTTTCTGTCTATTAAACGCTTTACGCATTAAATACAAACGTATTTAGAATATAAAAAACGTAATCCTCCCTTTTAAAATTTGAAACCATCGCAATTCCAAAGTTAACCTATTTGTGCACGCATTTTCCCTAAACTCGCCATTGCAGATTAAACATTAAATATTCTTTTTTTTCTTTACTATCTGATTCACTGTTAAAATAATTAGAATCACTAAAATAAAAATAACTCCGAAGCTTATTGAAGAAGTTGTATCAAGTCCAAAAAATGCTGTCGGACCCAAAGTATTTTCCTTAGGCGCTTCTTTTATTGAAAAAGAAGGAACAACTATTTCTTCCACCCCCCTAATTTGTTGATTTGAACTACTATCTAATTGAGCAACTATTGATTTATCAACAAAAACATTTTCATCAGAATCAATTATTTTATTTTGATCCACTACTGGAATAGTTACTACAATAGGCGCTCCACTTCTTCCACTTCCCCCACTAGATCCACTTCCAGAACTTCCCCCTGAATTATTTGTAGAAACAGTACTTATAGCATTACCACAAACTTGACCAGCTGAACAATCAACTTCAGATTGAGTTGAATTCAAAGAAAGAACACTTGGAGATGAATTCACTGACTCAGATGCAGAATCCAAAGCTAAAGCAGGAACTGAAAGTGGAGCCGATTCTTGTTGCCAATTTAATATAGGATAATTATTACTCACCTCTTTCCAATTATTATTAAAATCCCAATCCCTAAAAGTTAATTTTGTTTTCATTTCGCTAGTTGTTTTACCAATTCCGCCCGCACTAATTATTTGTCCTGAAGAGTTAATATCCCAAAAAGAATTAGTCACAGTCTTCCAAGGAGAATAACCTACTAATCCTCCAACATTATTTTGTCCAATTACTTTTCCAATTGAGTAAGAATTATTTACTTTAAAATAATAATCTAAGTTTCCTACAAGACCACCAACATTACTTGCTCCATTTACATCCCCTGCCGAATAAGAATTATTTATCAAAGAACCATCTAGCGAACCATAAACTCCAGAAAATCCAACAAGACCACCAACATTACTTTTCCCAATTACACTTCCGACTGAAGAAGAATTATTAATTTTGCATCCATTAAAAGCACCCATTAATCCGCCTACATTATCCCCAGTTCCAACTATCTTTCCAGTTGAAAAAGAATTATTTATTACACATTCCCCATACATAGAATAACCGGCTAATCCTCCAACATTATTTGTCCCACTTACGTTTGCAGTTGAGTATGAATCAGAAATTGTCCCTCCATTCCAACCAACAAGACCACCAACTTGATCTATTCCATTTACCTTTCCAGTTGAATAAGAATTGTTTATAGAACCAACAAAAAATCCAGTAAGCGCACCAACTTGGGTACCCCCAGTTATATTTGAGTTAACTAACCCAACATCCTTAATTGTAGCTCTGAAAGTATAGACAAACAAACCAACTTGTTTTGCCGAAGGCTTATTTATGTACAAATCAGAAATAATTTTTCTGTTTCCATCAAAAATTCCAGTAAATCCTTGATTACTATTTCCAATTGGATTAAATCCTGCTCCACCGTTCCAATTCTTTGTTTCAGAACAATTAATATCTTGACCCAAAACATAATTTCCACTTAAATTATTAGAAACACTTTGCAAATCAGAACAATTACATAAAACAGAAGCACCATTAACTTTTGAGCTACTTACACAAGTTTGACCACAAATAGTTGATTGGTTTGCAAGGAAAGTACACTCTAGTGCATCATCAATACCAATCCTGTTGCCTGATGCTGAATTAGACGTTGCATTAATGCACTCACTCCTATAATAATTTGTGCACAAAGTGTTGCCTGTGAAAATATTATTTGAGCTTGTTCTAATCTCAAATGCTCTTTTATTATCATAAATATTATTATTAATAATTTTATTTCTTTGAGAAGATTCTAAATAAATTCCTCCAGCAAAATACCAAGTTCCAACACGGCCATTGTCATGCAATTGATTTTGTTGTATAAGACTATCATTTACTCTTGAAAAATAAACTGCCGCACCATAGTCACTTCCATAAACGTCATTATTTGTTATTGTAATAAAATTTGAGTCAGTTACATATATTGATGAATCCCAAGAAGAGGAAAAATTGTTGTCAATAATAGCAATATTTTTTGATCGCTGAATATTTATTATAATATTCGCTTCACGAGTAACACGACAATTTTTTATAGTTACATTATTTCGATCTATAATAGTGAATACTGTTCCATTGTACCCAGGAAATATTTGAGTATTTCCACAATCAACTACAACATTATCAGCAACAATATTCATATTAGTAAAAGCTTGGCTTTGAGGGCAAAATGCTATTGAAGAAGTTACTTGCATATTGCTTATAGGATTAACGCAAGTTGAAGCTGTCGGTGTATTAGTGCAAGAACTTGAAGTAGTTGCAGGGCTCAAGCAAACATCAGTGGTCAAAAAATTGTTATCGTTGCACTGAGAATCATTAATACATCTAATAGGAGTATAACTACAAGCACTAGAAATTGTTCCTGGATTTGTACAAACATCTTGTGTATTAGCATTGCTATCATCACATGCTGCATCATTTAAACAAGCTATTGCTTGATGAGTACAGCTACTTGAAATTGTTCCAGGGTTTATGCACTTATCAAAAGTAAAAAAATTATTATCATTACAATTCAAATCAGTGGAACAAGTAGGAGTAATACATAAAGCATTATTACAAATTTGACCAACTGAGCAACTTGTTTTCAATTGATTTGCATCCACCGAGGAACAAGCAGCAGAAATAGTTCCAGGATTATTACAAGTAAAAGTTCTAAATGTTCCCCAAATATCATTTGTGTTACAAAAAGCATTTCCAACAAAAGCATTAGTTCCACATTGTTCACTAATTGTGCAAGCAGGAGTCATGCAATTTCCTGCATTACAGATTTGTGGAGAGTCACAAGCAGTTATTGTTGTATTTGAATCACTAGAACTACATACTGAATTGATTGTTCCCCCATTTGAGCAAATATAAGTTCTATACGTTTGAGTAGAATTATTTCCTAAACAAAAAGCAGTTCCCAAATATCCATCGGCTCCACATTGAACATTACTTGAGCAAGTAATTGCAATTGGGGTATTGGTGCAGGAACTCGAAGAAGTACCCGAATTTACACAAACATCCATTGTGAGCGAATTATTATCATTGCATTGTAAATCATTTATGCATCTAATAGAAGCATAAGTACAAACACTTGAAGCAGTTCCAGCATTCGCACAAATATCTTGAGTATTTGAATTATTATCATTACATTCAGAATCTGATGAACAAACTATAATTGGAATATTGTAAAGTACATTTTGTACACTATCAACTTTTGATTTTACCCCAGGAACTTTTTTCAAGAAATATTGAAAGTCCTTTGAGCCATCTTGGTATTGTAAAGCATTGAATGCTGATAATGCAATATATGATTGGCTCAATGTTTCAAAAATGTTTTTTCCATCTGAAGTATTTACTCCATTATAAGAAGTTTGATTTGCATAAGGGCTTGTTGTTACAACAAAACCAAAAGGATAAGTTCCTGTGTTAAAATAGTATCCTGCATTATCGTCTTTTACCATGCTAATCTTTGTCATCAAGATATCAAGAGTTGTTTGTTTCAAATCAGGAAGAACGTTTAGGGGAAGGAAAAATGCGTGTGGGGTGCTATGCGCTGGTGCAGTTGATGGAACCTGCCCACTTAAATTAGGGGGCAAATAATATCCAACAAATCCTTGTGTCATTGCATCAGAAAATCCAGGATAAGTTACTCCTAATAGTGTTCCATAAGCAAGTTGAGCCTCAGTCGCTGGAACAAAAGAATCTTTACTATAAGAAGTTCCAATGACTGGTATTCCTGCTAGTGAACGAACTCCCCAAGTAAACATTGAACTAAACCAAGCAGCTTCTTTGACAGTAATTCCATTCCATGTTGCGCTTGAACGCATTTGTGAACTTATAAGAGTAGTAAATGTAGATAAATCAGTTGAACCTGAAAGGTATTCAATAACAGCCATAAGCCCGCCTTCATCAGCATAAACATCCCATTTTGAAGCCCCACGTAAACCAGTATTTGCATTAATAATATGAGCCGCATATTTGTTTGTTCCTTGGGTAAAAATAAATCCATCAAATTTCATTCTTGAATAAATACTTTTAGACAAAGTTGAAAGAGCTGAATAATTATTGTCTATTGCCCACCCGTCAACAATTACTAATGATTGATAAAACAAACCATTGTCTATTGAAGGAATATCAGGACTTGAATCATGATAAGGGAAAACATCCACTCCCGGATAATATGAAGCTGTTACTTTATAATAAGGGTAAAATAAATAATTGTAATTTTGTCCCGCAGTATCTTGCAAAGCTTTTACCGTGTTTAAAGTAGTTGTTATTTTTGCTAAAGCTGCAGATTTAGTTATTTTTCCTCGTTCAGCAGCAGCAATATACGCTTGAAGTAAATACCCCCACTCAGTTGGATTTGAATAACCAAATCTTGACCGATCACCAACCTTGTAAGCACCAACAGGCATACCATAAACAGTAACAGCAGTACTACTCAAAAAGTAATCAAAGTGAGTATTCATTATTGCACTCAAATCATTGTATTGTTGAGTACTCAAAGTTGCAGCAAAAGTGCTTGCAGAAAATAAAACTAATAAAAGTAAAACTAACAAGAAAGAAAAAAGATGAGTCCTTATTGAAAATGACTTTTGACTAAAACCAAACCCCATACTTTAACATTCACACACAGCTATTTAAATATCCTACCGTTATACTACTTTATACTACCAAGGAATTTTGTATGAAAAATAAGATTTCAATTACTCTTGATGAGAATGTTGTCGAAGGAATAAAAACAATAATTGATGGAATCTATATCCGAAATACCTCTCAAGCAGTAGAATATTTACTGAAAAAAACTCTTTCAGGAAACAACAAAGCAATTTTCCTCTGCGGAGGAGGAAGTTTTAAGCGAACTGAGAACGGGTACTTTAGACCCTGCACCCCTTTTATGGACAGCACCGCAATAGCTCACAACTTGCGATTTCTAAACCTTAACGGGTTTAATGAAATAGTAATAGTTGCTCAAGAACCTAATCTTAATGAAATAAAAATCGCGGTTGAAAAAGAAAAAATAGTTGGAATGAATGTAAAATATATTGCAAATGCAGAAGATACTCAAGGGTCCATGGATACTCTTCGCATGAGTGGTCTTCTTACTGGAACCACCCTTGTTTGCTTTGGAGATATTCTTTTTTTCGATAGTAATCTTCAAAATTTTTGGAAAACTCATCTTTTGTACAAAGGAATTTCTACCCTTTATGTTCAAGCATTCACTAACAAATTAGGTAATGCAGGAGTAGTAAATATGGAAGGAAACCAGATCAATAGTTTTGTTCAAAAACCAGGTACTCAGTTTTCATTAATTCATTTCAGTGCGGTTTTCATTACTGAGCCAAGTATTTTGGATTACAAAGGACACAGTTTAGAATTCGATATTTTTCCACAATTAGCAAAAAAGAAACAACTCATTGGTTACTTGAGTAATAAACCAATTCACCACTTTCACACAGAAAAAGAAATCAAAAAATTAGAAACCCAATTAAAGAAACCTCTTCAATCAGAGAGTTCTTCTAACTCCCTTAAAAGAAAAAAGGTGAAACAAAAATGAAAACAAAAATTTCTATTACCCTTGATGAAAACGTTATTGAAGAAATAAAAACAATGGTAGATGGAGTGCACATTAGAAATACTTCCCAAGCAGTAGAATACATGCTAAAAAAAACTCTTTCAGGAAACAACAAAGCAATTTTCCTCTGCGGAGGAAACATGAAGAAAACTGAGAGTGGTTATTTTAGACCATGCACCCCTTTTTTGGGAGTCCCTGTAATAGTTCACAATATTAGATTTTTGAGGGATAATGGTTTTAGAGAAATAATTATACTTGCACAAAAACCAGCACTTATTGAAATAGAAAAAACAATTAATAGTGCAAAAATTAGTGGGGTAGAAATAAAATATTTAGAAGATCCTTTGAATTCTCAAGGAACAATGGACACTTTAAGAGAAGTAATTAAACTTGAAGGGACCACCCTCATTGCTTTTGGAGATGTAATCTTTTTTAATAATGATATTCAAAACTTTTGGAAAACCCATTTATTATACAAAGCAACTGCCACTCTTTATGCCCAAGCATTCATTGAAAAAATTCAGTGGGCAGGAGTAATAAGTATGGAAGGCAATCAAATAAATAGTTTTGTCCAAAAACCTGGGAAAGTATTTTCCCTAATTCATTTTGGAGGAGCATTTATAGTTGAACCAAACATTATGGAGTATAAAGGAAACAGTCTTGAGTATGATATTTTTCCAGTACTTGCAGCAAAAAATCAATTAATTGGTTATATGAGTGAAAAACCAATTCACCACTTTCACACAGAAAAAGAAATAAAAGAACTAGAAACAAAACTAAAAAAGCCTTCCTGAGAAATATTTAATTCAAAATAACTAAAAAAATTTAAACTAAAGTCTAATTTAATTTACCTAAAAAGATTTTTAGTTTTGAATGTTTTTTGGCGAGGATTTTAGAAAAAAACATTTTTAGACTTCATTTACTATACAGCGAACCCCTCCCCCATACTCCAAATTTGACTTTAATGGAACAATAGTGGAATGAACTTTGATTCCCGCTTGTTCTAAAGCTCTCCTAGTTTTAATTGCTCTTTTTTCAAGAAGTACTTCGTTTTCACCAAGCACTAAGAAATTAGCGGGGTGAAAAATTATTTCTGAAGAAGGAATTTGGACTATTCTTAATTGCTGTTCACGCACAGCTTGTTGCACTACGCCTTGGTTTTCTTTTAAGAAAAAAGGATCAATTAACAAAGTCTTTCCAACTACCCCTAAGAAAAGATCCACATGAGTAGATTTTAAAAATACTTTTGTTTTAAATGCACGACTCAACCCTGGAGAATACCGATTTCCTTTTTCTTCTAAGAAATATACTTTATTCCCTTTCCCAATTAATTTTTGGACAGCATAATCCTCTTTTAAGCGAGGATATGCAAAAAATGCAGTTGAATTAATATCAACTGAGAGTCCCCCCTCCCCAAGAGCGCTAGTAGAATTTGCAACAAATTTTAGTCTTTCTTTTCCAACTTTTTTGTAAATATCTCTCGCCCAATAATTATTTGCGGGGACAACATCTTTTTGCAAGGGAAATTTCCCGGGATATAGGTCATCAACATAAGGCATCCCAAATCTTAGCATTCTTTTTACAGGAAATGTCTTTGCATCTTTTCGCAACTTTGGATAAATACTTGTGGGTTCTTCTTTTCCCATTTCAATATATCTTGGTACCACTACTTTAAATCCAAGTTCGGCTAATTGATGAATTACTCTTACTCTTTCAAGATTTGTCTGAATAGAACTTCTTCGACCATGCACAAGTTCTAATTTAGAATCAAGATAACCCTTTAATGATTTAGGCAAATGTTCTTTGTCAATAACAAATCCTTGTTGAACGCGAACAATTAATTCACGGGTGTATTTGTTGGCTTGGCAGTGTTTCATTAGTTGAACAATCGAAGGGGTTCTGGCAGTCGGTGCTCTTCTTCGAGAAAAAAAACTTTCATCAGGAGCAAAATGAGGCATTAAGGCAACAAATTTTATTCTCCGATCTTTTTTTTCTCTTACCGAACTAGATATTTTTATTAAAGAAGTTTGGGTTTGCGACTTTTTAAAAGAACTAAATATTTTTTTTAACCCCCTTCGGGTTTTTGCGAAAGAAGGCTTAAACATATAATAATTCATGCACTAAAGTATATTAGACTATTTGTTTCAAAAACAATTTGTTTGAAAAAAAGCATAATTTCTTTTTTTATTAAAAATAGTAACTTATCCCAATCGCTTAAAAATCAGATTTATTCTCATGCTTCTTTCTTTTTCTTCTTTTTTAATAGTAAGAACAATAATAAAAACGCAATTATTAACAAAGGAATTCCTACAACAAATATATAATTAATTTCGTTTTTTTCGTTTTGTGAAGAAGTATTCACATCTATTTGTATTGCCTTGTGTAATTCAAACAGTGGAATACAAAAAGTAAATCCCCTTTCCAAAACTTGCACAAAGGGCCAAGCAACAAATACTAATTTTCACAAAACTAGGCTATCTGTTCAGCAAGTTTCCTTGCAGTATTAACATTTCTCACTGTCATAAACTTATATTCATCACAACTAATAATTTTATTTAATTTACTTTTATTATAATTCTCTCTTTTAACATTCCAAAAAAGTGCTCCTTTTATGTATTGAATTTGAACATATTCTTTATTTATTGGCAAAACATCCAATATTTTTTTAGAATCAATTTCACTAAAAAGATAAGCTACATCAGTTTTTTGGGCATCATCATTAACCCAAGTCAAAGGTATTTTATGGGCAATGTTTTGTAATTCTTTTCTTGTTTTTATTAAAGTAGGAACATCAAAACCCAAATTCTTTTTTAGTTCTGCTTCAACTTCTTTCTTAATCTCACTGCTATTTTTATTAGATTCAAAAAGTACATTTCCTGAATTAATGTACGTGAACACATTTGAACACCCAATCGACTCAAAAATAGTTTTGAGTTTTTTCATGTCAACTTTATGGTTTCCGCCAACATTAATTCCCCTAAGTAATGCAACATATTTCATAATATCTAAAAAATAGTTTAACCTTTTAATTATTATTACTAACTAAAAACACTGGTTAGTAAAAAGTGTAATCCCCCCTCCCCGAGTGCCGCAGCCAGCACCGTTCCGCCAAACATGCCAATTAGGAATTAAGTAACTCAATACATTTACTTCTTAAGTTTTCAGACAATTTCGGAAAATTTACCGATACAAAATTGTTAGCCTCAATTCTTGCATAATGCCCTGTATCTCCTCGCACATATCGTATATATTCAAAACACTTTTCAAGCAACACGGGAGATTCTAATATATCTTTGGAATAATAATTTGCTAAAACCATTACTTGCGTTTGAGTATTCCAACTTGCTGATTTATCTTTAAAACTTTTTATCAATATATCATTAAACTGAGATTTAACGAATGTGTTTTTTATTTTGTTTTCATAATCAACATCACAAAGCAATTCCACTCCGGTAGCACCAAATAACATTACTTTTTGGTAAATTGCAGTAGCAATATGCTCAATTTCCTGTTGACTTAACAAAGCAACAAAATGCTTCAGATTGTATCTGAAATAACTTGTTTCCATAAAAAACAGGGCAAATAACTTTTCATTAAATCCATTACGTTGTAAAGAAGTCATTTTTGAAAATAGATATTCAAAGTCTTCAAAAGAAAACACATCCTCTTGTAAACAGTTCAAGTCCATATCAACAAGTAACTTGTCCATAATCTCCTTTTTTTCTGAGGAATATTCCTTTAGATTAACAGGCTTATTAATCTCAGCAGCTTTCTTAATCAATTCTTTTTCATCCTTAGTCACCATACTATTCTTCAATTCATCCAAATTTTTGTTTGCGCTTAACAGTATTCTTTCTTGCATCTTAATCCAATCTTCATCCCCAGGAAATTTTCTCCCAGAAAGTTCTTCAAAATACCCCAATACTGTTGTAACTTTTTTTTCATAATTCTGGTCTTGAGTTTCCAAGTTATGTTTAAAATAGGCTCTGAAAGCAGGTAACTTTTTTAAATCACCAGTATATATCTCAGAACTTTGTACACACTCAAAAAAATAAGAATAGGCATTTTCTATAAAATACCCAAAAGTTTTGTCATCAGAAACTGGCTGGCTAAGTCTTAAAGGGATTGTTTCATAATTTGTTGAGGCTTTAAAAATAGTGATGCCCCCCCCTGTTAATGAAAGTTCATTTATTATTTTCCTACTTTCGGTGATTTTTGCTACCACCTGTTTAAACCCCGCCTCCTTTCTTTCTATTAATCCAAAATCCATTTAATCACCCTCAGCAGGACTAAAAGAATTCATAACATTAAATTTAAAGATTCATCTAGGCCAGCAAAATTAAAAAAAATACCCAAAATAAATCTTTTAAGTGTCTACTCTCCTCCCCGAGTGCCGCAGCCAGCACCGTTCCGTTTAATTTGTTATTCTACAAGTTGCATCTTTGATGTACCGATTTTAATAATTTTTTTAATTGGCTCAGAATTATCAGAATAAACAATAATCTCAAAGTCATAGTTTTCATTAATTGGCAAAGAAACCAAATTTCCATCTTTATTATCTTTTACTTTTAAATGCCAACAGTCCAAACTTGCAAACTCCCCAACTAATTCCTCTTTTAATTTTTCTAAAGACAAAACAATTTCTGACCCCTCCGAAGTACGAATTACAGCACTTGGAGAATCCTTAGTTTTAAGTACTTCATATGCAATATCCAAAACGGCTTCATCATTTTTTGCAAGTTGAATAGAATCATAATTTTCAGGACCTGACCAAGACAATCTTGTACCTTCATAAGAAAAATTGGCTGGAAGAGGCTTAATTTTTGACAATTTAGCATACACATTCTTTGCTGTGGCTGGCCCGACATTAACCACTTTTAACTTGTAATAATTTGCAAGATAATCAATAACTGCAGATTGTCTATCTTGTAATTCAACAATAACATGCGACCCAACATTCTCTCTTAGTATTATTTCATGATCAAACTCGAGTTTTGCTTTTTGATTCCAATCTTGGAAAAGAGCCAAAATAACTACACTAACAGTCCCTATTGCAATAAATATATTCAATATTATATTATAAATTGGCTCATGCTCTGCATGTACTCCAAACATACCCAAACTTGTGGAAATATAATTTATGTTTAATGTAACTGCCCCCAATAAAACAATTAAAAGAACTGGAACTAACAGCATTCTTCCTTGAAGAGAATTAAAAATACTAGCAGACGAAGTTCTTATCCACTTACAAATCCCATCTAAAGTAACACCCATAGTTATCAAACCCATAAAAGAATTTAAAAATCTCATTATACCTATTGGTCAGCATTACCCCGCCACATAAATCGTTTATTTTTTTTGGTTACATTTACGTCTTTTAAGAAAGAAACCTTTGGTTTTTCTTTAAGCGGAAAAAGGTCAACCACAAAATAAATACCAGTCATTATTTTCATTATTGGATTAGTAATAGTATAATAAAAAGACCAAGTTGGAGAAAGTTCCCCCCAAAATCTATTACTTAATAATTTGAGATATCCTGTGTGCTGAGTCATCATAAAACCCCCTATAGAAAAAGGAATAATAATGATCCCCAAAGCATAGCTACTGACTAATAATAAAGTTGAAAGACTTACAATGGATACACCTTGAACGAGCAAAGTTTGACTAATGACTACAATCAATGCAAGTAAAGCCATTAATGAAAAATTAACAAGCCCAAAGCCAATGCTCACAAGCAAAGTTTTCAAAGATGCCTTTAATATTTCACCATCTTTAATTGTCTTTAAAAAAATATAACGAAATACTTGTAAGTAACAAATTAGAAACAAAATAATTCCAACTAGCGCAAGGCCTGTGGCAAATGGTTCAACAAGAGTAACTTGTAATTGAAACACCACTTGCACAATCACAATTAATGCAGAAACAATAGTCAAGATTGGAGAAAATGCAAATATTACCGAAGCAAGAAGGATAAAAAGGCTAATAACTATTGCTGCCAGAATTGTCAAACTAAACTCTTCAGCTTGAAAGTCTAGTTCTGCATTTTTACCATATGTGGTGTTTCTAAAATAAAATATTAACCCCAACCCCGGTAGCAAAAAAAACAAAAAAAGAAAATTATAAGGATTGCCAGCAAGCAACTGAATCAATTGAAACAATTGAGCGATATATTCTAACATAACACCACAACTTAACAATATAGCGATTGTTTTTTAACTACTTATTTCAAGACTCACTAACAACAAGTCAACGATAAGTATAACTGAATGCTGCAGACAGAGCCATTCAGTTTAGCATATAGACATTTCATTTACTGCCAAAGTGATAATACAAACTACTGGAGGTACCTTAGCAATTAAAGTCTAATAAAAATGATCCCGCTTGAAAAGGAAATCCAGGTACATTCAGGTTAACTAACGTGTTATCTATGTCTTTTTGTTGTTTCACATCACAACTACTACCTTGTTGGGAAGAAACACAACCAACGAAGTTTGCATCCTTCGCTCCCGAAATATTAAACCTGAGAAATGTTTCTTTATCTGATCTCGGCACATAAGAAATATTTATGTCACACGACTTTGGAATGTAAGCATAGTTAATAATTGGGAGCAACTTATTTGGAGGATTATCTGAATGGAATATAGGATTAACACTCTGTTCAACATAAAATTCATTTACAAAATTTAAATCCCTAAAAAACAAGCTATCTAATCCCCAAAATAATTTATTAAAATTTAAATCAATATTTATTGGAGCATGAATAAAACAACTATCCTTAGTATTTTCCAAACTATATGAAGTCGCTGCTACTTTGACCATATTAATATTTGGGAGAGTACTTGTAGCTTTTGCATAAGACAAATGAGACACGTTTTGCGCTGATTCCAAGATATTCTTTTTGTCAATCTCAAACTTACTGCAAGTTAATGGGCCGTTAGAACCTTCATTTGATTGATAATAAGTAGTTAACTCAGGATATTTCTGGTTCGCATCAAAATAGAAAAATTTTTGTCGAACAAGTGAAAAGCGAATCATAACATTATCAGAATGACGTTCTTTGATGGTGTATATCAACAAGCTATTACTACTGGAAAAATCCGCATTACCATTTAGTTCAAATAAATATACTTGCGGGGATACTATTACTTGGGGCGTTGAAAAAAGAATTAATAAAAAGAACAAAAAGGCCCCAACCAGAGGCAACAAAATAAAAAGAATAAAAGCTTTTTTTGTATCCAAAAACTTTAATGTTGCAGCCAAATTATCACGGATTGCCATATTTCCAAAAATTAGTTCATAAAAAAATTCTGTTATAAATATACAAAAAGTGAATGCCGCCACCCCCGTAAGAAATTTTATGCTAAGTAAAATATAATAATTAGAATCAATAGGCCTAAACAAAAACGAAAATAGAAAAAATCCGAATAAGAACATTGCTAAAATAAACCCAAATTTTTGAATAGAATCTACTACTTTTCTCCAAATTAATTTTTTAGTTGTCCTTGGCGGAAATTTTACAAACTCTGCATAAAACTTGAACCAAAAGAAGAAAATCACGATAATTGTGACAAAGGTTATTGTCAAAATCAAGCTAGTATCTTTAGAAATAAACCCCTGCGGGCTATTTGCAAACAAAAAATCAAATGTTGACAAGCCAGTCGAAAATGTGCTTATTGAAAGTAAAGATAAAACTCCAAGCGCCAATGCAAAAAGACTTGAAGAAAAAAAGTTTTTTAAAAAATTCCCTTTTTTATAAACTAACACTGAATAACATATAAATGCAAGTAGAATAGACAATAAAGCTGTGCTTTCTAATGATAACCCTGTAAGCGAAAAAAGATAACTTGACACAAAGGTCAAAACCATTTCAACAAAATCTACCATAGTAATATTCTAGTTAGGACTTATTAAAAGCCTTTTTGATTACTTTCCAGCTTTGCTGCGCCAGTACTGAACCAAGCGTCATTCCATTAATTTTTATTCTTTTTAGAGACTCATATTTGTATGCTTGAGATAAGTGATAAAGAACGTTACGCAATGAATATGTTTCTAAGATCCCAAAAAACTGCTTTTTTGAATAGCAAATCACCAACTGAATTCCCTGAATTTTCTGCACGCACAGACATTGCAATTGTTTATCCAATTCGTGAAATCAAAGGAAAAATCAAGAGTTTATTTTACCAGCCATTATTGTTGAAAACTGGAGAAATAGAGTTCATAAAAGTAAAAAGGCCCAGAGGGCTTCCTTACGTTGACAAAAGTAAAGGTACAATTAAACTAAAAGGAAAAGTTGTTGGATTACAAGCCTTGACTTACACTTTTACCGACAAAGAAAATAATGAACGAGGAATCTTTTTTGACAAACAACTTTTGTATAAAGACAAATACTATTTGCTGAAACTCTTTGCAAAAGAAATTTATCCACACTTAAATAAATTATCCTACAATGATTGGGAACTCGGAGCTTTTATTGAAATGTATAAAGATATTAAACCAAACGAAGATCTCCCAAGATATGCAAACAGAACTTCATTTACTCGTCTTTTAAGAAGATATATCAAAACAGATAAAATCCTATAATAATACTCCCCCCGGGTCAAATAGCAGTATAATGTTATAATTTATATGGATCAAACTGAAACCAAAATTTGTTCTTGCTGCGGGCAACCAATCTACACCAGCAAAGAGCTCGAAAAAAAGCTTGGCTTACCAATTGTGTACTTGCTTGAACAATATGACTTGTGGAAAAAGCTTAATGATGAAAACCCCACACACACCCATAAACAGGAGGAATTAGTATGAAAGAAGATTTTCATAAACAGATTTTAGATTTTATGGATATTTTAACGAGAAAAGGACTTAATCAAGTTCCAGTGGAAAAACTGAAGCATGGTATTGCTGAGGTGTTTGGAGATGATAGGCACAGAGTTTCATTTATACTTAAACATCTAATAGAAATTGGTTTTGTTAAAGTGGATAGAAACAATATAGCTAGGATAGATAGTTCTGTTGAAGAAAAGTATAGATTAGATAGATTATTTTTCATGTAGGTGTGGGTGGGTGGTAAAATGACTTCAGAAATACAAGCAAACTCAAATAAAGAAAATGCTCAGAAAAGTACTGGACCAAACGACACAAGTGTTACTCGCTTTAATGCTGTAAAGTATGGTTTGACTGGAAAGTGCTTTATGACACCTGAAGAGGTACAAGTTACGGAAGAAATTTATGAAGATTTGGTACAAACATTCAATCCCAAAGATTCTATTGAAAGATTTCTTGTTTATCGTATGGCTCAAATAATAATCCGGCTTCAAAAGATTAATCAAATAGAATCAGCAACTCTTCAAAATTCTCTAACTTCTAAAGAAAATTGGGAAAGTAATCCCGTGTGCCAAGCATTAGAAGAACCTTTGAAAAACCCTGACGAAAAACCTTTGCTTAAATATGAAGATTTAACAAAAATTGAACTCTTAGCCAGATATGAGACTAACCTAGAGAACCGATTGACCAAGATACTCAAGGTTTACTATGAAAAACAAGAACAACGCAATTAACTGGGTTCGTTTCGCAATAATATTGAGCAAACCAATAGAAAAAGAGTATTGAAATAGTATTACAAATTGCGTTAAAATGCAATTCAAATACTGCAATTTTGCTTCACAAAATTCCCTAAATGCGAGTCCTTTCCAATTAATCATTGGGTTAAAACTTATACTAATTTGTCATACTTTAATAAAATGAGACTTGCAAATAGGACAAGAAGGATCAACTTTATCCCTAATATAGATTCCAACTAAACCGCCCCAAAAAAATATCCAAAGCAACCCCTGAATTGAAGGATAAGGCACTAAAAACCAAAACAAAGCCACGTAAATCAAATAAGCCATAACAATCTGTTTGGCCCACTGCATAAGAGTCATGCGTTGAGGCTGAACATTTTGTTTACAATTAACACAATATCTGGGTCCATTTTTCCCATTAACAAAATTAGTTAAAGGGGCCGATTTTACCCAATCAGTAAAAGAAAATTTAGAGTCACCCTTCAATTTATCACTCATGGTAAGTAAATGGTAACTAAACATATTTAAAAGGTAATATGTCTTATTCTCATGAAGACTAACTGGGAAGAAATAGCATTCATAAAAGCAAGCAAATACAGAAAACAAATACTAGACTCTTTATCCGAACCAAAAACCCCAACAGAATTAGCCAAAATAACTGGCCAAAACATAAGCCACATAAGCAGAACACTTAAAGAATTACAAGAACGAGAACTAATCAAATGCTTAACTCCAAATCTACGAAAAGGACGACTTTATAAAAAGTTATAATCAAATTAAATTAGTTGAAAATATGACTACAAATAAACAATCATTAGCTTCCCTAGCTAAAGCAGCATTTAATCCAGTAGCTAAGTTATGCAATAGTGAAAAAGATGATGAACGATTAGTTGGTATTAATATTATTCTTTTTATTTTTTGTTTAGCTCTTGTAGGAACAACACAACAATTAACCGATTTAAACAGTATTGGACTAGTTGCATACTTAGTTGTATTTGGTTTATTTGCATCAATAATCTCATTAGCATATAGACCTGCCCTTTTAGCAATTGCAGGATTTGTAAATAGAGATATTTTCGCACTAAAATTTTCTGTAGGAGTAATGTTTATCCTTAGCGGCCTAAGCTTTTATGCCGCATATTACCTTCGTAAAGATTTACTACCCCTACTAATTTTTGGAATTATTGCCCAACTTATGTCAATAGTAATTATTGGATTCGCAAAAATTCCAATAAAAACTTTCCAAACTCAATCAAAGGAGACAAACAAATTAACATTTTGGGAAATACTAGAAAAAATAGATACAATAGGAGGAGTCATTGGTTTAATAATATTTTTGATTCCTTTCATTAGCGGAATTATAACTTATTTATTCTCTCTTTTGTAATTGTCTCTTCAACAACTACTTAAAACCAATGAAACTAAACAGAATTAAGACAATAAAAAAAGCAACGTTTATCTTCGTTTTATCTTTTTTGGCGCAGGAAGTAATAATTGCTTATCCATTTTATTGAGTTCAGCAAATAAATTTTTAAAAACCAATGTAGCTTGTGCAAGATTCTTTTTTTGAGCCACTGAATCTAATACTGCAAAGTTAATCCTATGGACTTGCTGAGTTGATCCAGACAAATTCGCCCCCGCTAAACTAATATCTATTTTTCCAGAGCTTTCTTTAGTAGTTGTTACAGAAATGTCAAAATTTAAACGCCCTTCTAAATCAAATCCCTCTGGCAAAGCATCCTTAATTTGATTCAAAGTTTTTGCAACAAAATCTTTAATTTCATTTTCTGACATTATCATCACCCTTAAAACTATAAACTAAGCCTCTTTAACTTTTGAAATGCAAAAAACCTCATATTTATTAGTGTATTCTTGATTAATTTTTTCAGATACAATCTCGTAAATTTCAGTTACCCCATTTTGTTCAATTTTAGCTATTTGAGACTCATTTAAATTAATTCTATGTCCAAGGATTTTTTCAGCAATGATTGAATCCTCTCTTACTACTTTTATGGCATTGTTATTCTCCCCCTTATAAGTAGTAATATTAAGATGAGGGCCGCTAGAATCATGCTCATGCTCTCGGTCCACACGTATCTCTTCAATCAGCACAATCGGATCCTTTGACCAAGGTTTTTCCACAATAGTAAGTTCAATACGATTGTCTTGAATCTCCCTAAATATCAATATAGCATTTCCTGCCTGCGCTTTACTTCCGCCAACACTATTATAAGTAAACCCCATTTGAGTTGCTGTTGAATTAGCAGTCGTATTATAAGCCCTTTCCATTAAAGACTAGCCCAATAATAGTTTTTTAAATTAATTTATAGTCGTTTCAATTCCCCAGTAACAATTACTTTTTAACATTTTTTTGCAAAATATTGATTTGTTTTTCCATTTGCCGCATTTTATTAAAGAATTCTTCGGGCGATTTCATATATTCAAGCAAAGCATTTTCCTTAACCTTATTTTCAAGCGCTTCTTTTTGTACCGTTTCAACATTTAGAGGCATTGCGCATCTAAAACAGTAAGATGCGTTTGGAGGATTCTTTTCATTGCAACGTGAGCAAACTTTGGGTTTGAGTTTGCTTTCTTTTATATCTTCTTTTGGTTTTAACCCGTTAACAGCTAGAATTGCATCATCAACATTTCGTCCAGACATGTGAACGTATCTTGCAGCCATGTCTGAGCTTTGAGTCCACCCGAAGTATTCTTTCATTTGTGCTTCGGTTAGTTTGTTTGCTAAATCTGTTGCTCTTGCGTGTCTGAATTGGTGAGCATTATGTTTTTTCTTTACTCCTGCTCTTTCGAAGGCTGTTTCAAGTATTTTCTTTACTCCGCTATAACTTAGTGCTTGTACATTTCCAAGTTCAAGCGGTCTTCCTTTTCCTTTGCTTGGGCGATTCATTAATTTGATCCAAAGTGGTGCGTCAGGATTGTCTTTCAAAGGATGCATATTCAACCAAGTAGAAAGATAATTTGTTGAAGAGACTAACGGAATTCTTCTTTGGCCAGTTTTCCCATTTACTTGAATTGAAGTTATTTGTTCCCCAAAATGAATGTCCTTTATTCGAAGCGGCAGTATTTCTCCAATTCTTCCACCAGATTCAAACAACATGAAAATTAAGCATTTGTCTCTTGGGCTTTGAGCATAACTAACAACTTTCAATAGTTCTTCTTCAGTGATTAAATCTTCAGGAAGTTGAGTATCATTTGGACTTTTTATTTTCAGCCACTTAATACAGTCAGGATAATATTCATCATTTCCTAATAACCACTTGTAAAATCTTTTCAAGACAGTTTTGTAATCAGCTTTTGTCCATGCAGCGTAGTCTTTGTTATTTTCTATTTTCGCAATCATCTTTTCGCAATCATTTTTTGTTGCTTCTCTAAATGGTTTATTATTTCCTTGTGAAATAAAACGAAGCACGATAACATTTTTTATTAATCTTATTTTTTTGATTCCTAAAGCTTGCATTGATGCAATGAAATTTTCAATGTCTTTCTTATCAGTAGAGGAAATTTTGCTTTCGTGTAGAGTTTTGAGTGCTGAATCAAGTCGTGCGTCACAGTAGTAAATGTCTTTGTGTTCAGCCATAATTACTGCATGCGCAATTCAATTTATAAATAAAACGGAACTGCACTCCAGTACTAATCCCCCCTCCCAGAATTGCACCGGGGATATCTCGGTTACCGCACCAGAAAGATTATTTCTTTCATGGGATTATAGATACTACAGCCGAGCGTTCTAGCTACTAAACTAAGGGGGGATAAGGAGCTTTGCTTTCTTGTCCTTAATTGAAATAGTGGCAGAGGAGTTTTTTAAAGGTTTTGAGTGGGTTTTTGAAGTAAAGTTTTTGGTTTTAGTTAAGTTGTTTTTTAAAAAAAATAGAGTTTAAGAGAGTTATTTTTTCTTTTTCTTAGAATTAATTTTTTTCTTAGCTTTACCTGTAAAGCGATTAGCTTTAACTTCTTCTCTTTTTTTAACAAATTTTGATATTACTATTGGCCAAATTAGGGTGATGAATATTCCTGCTGAAAAGAAAGTTATTTGAGCTATTATCCCAGTAAATACAAAGTAAGCTAGTGCTCCCATTACCCCAAATATTGCCGTTCCAAAGAATAGTATCACTATTTTTTGATTTGTTGTTTTTGCTCGCACCATTACTTCAGCGAGTTTTGTGTGTCTGTATATTGCGTATCCTAAAAAGTATCCAAGTAGAGCATATGCTCCGTAGTATTCAGAGGGAACAAATAAGTTGAATACTATTAGTGCTACAAAAAATATTACTATTATGAATTCTTCTCTTATTTTTGAAATATGGAACTCTGTTTTGTTTATTTTTGCTTCAAATTTATAAACAACTAAAGCAATTATTGATCCTAAAAATAATCCAGCTATTACATCACTCAAATAATGTACCCCTAAGTACATTCTTGAGATTGCTGTTAGTAGTGCTAGTACTAATATTAAGTATTTGAAATTCTTTTTTATTTCTCTTGAAAGAAAAGCATAAACAGCAGCTATTCCTGCGATTGTTGAGTGTCCTGATGGAAAAGAAGATCCTACTACATTATCAAGAATCTTTATTCCTTCTGGTCTTGGTCTTGCAATAATGCTTTTGAATAACCCTGAAAAAAATGATCCTATTAGTAAGAGTGACATTACGGTGAAACTCTTTTTTTCTTTTCCCAACCAAAATAACCATGCCCCAAGAACGAACCAAGGAATTGGACTACCAAAATAAGTAATTATTTTGAAAAATAAATCTAAAAGATGGGTTGAGAAGGATTGTATGAATTGATTTATCATTATTTCTTCGAAAACCAAAATCTTCACCAACCATTTTCAAAATATGTCCATGAATTTGAGTTTTTTATTTTCTCAAATTCTTTAGACTCTTTAGAGTCTTTAGACTCCTTAGAGTCTTTAGACTTTTATTTATAAAAAAATTTATTCTTTAGACTCTTTAGAGTCCTTAGCATCTTTTGGAACTTTTTTCTTTAGTCTTCCCATACCAGGTATTTCTATTTGAGAATAATCAACCATGAGTCCGCATGCTTTGAGACATTTTCTTGTAGCGTATGTTCTCAAAAAGTCAGCTACTTCTTTTTGCTGATTTTTTTGCAAGGTAGGTATTTGAGAAATTTCATTTATCACTTTTGAAATAGTTCTTGAATTAATTTCTTCTAAAGCTTTTACTGCATCCCCTTTAGCAAGTCCAAGTGTTTGGATTGCTGCGTCAAGTTTTGGTAAATCAACTTTTTTGCTTAAGTTAGATTCAACTTTAGCATCAACACTATTAGTAAGGCTTGCAAGAAATTCCATTACAGTTAATGGATCAGTTTTTTCTGTTACTGTTTGTTTCTTTACTGCTTTCCAACCATCATAATTAGCTACAAATTGAATACTTCCTTCCATCTCAACACACCTTTCCTTTAATTTTTTAATTGACCCCTATTAGGGTAATCCTTCACTTATCTTGTATTCATTTTGTTTAAAAGGATTCTCTATCAAGAAAGTTTTTATAGGGTTGAATTAATTTGGATAAAAATAATCTAAAAAAAGATTTTTCTCACAAAAAGTATGGTTTCTTTGAAGACGCCTCTGTTCAAGTTTGCGAGTGGAACAAAAAAGCTCTTCGTTCAGAAGGAAAGAATCATTGTTATAAGCAGGATTTTTATGGAGCTGATACGCTTTCCTGCCACCAAATTGCTCCCACTACTTTTTGGTGTAATAATTCTTGCATTTTTTGTTGGAGACCAAAAGAATACATGGGTAGTACTCCTGACAACACTTCAGATCCCAAAAAAATGATTGAAGGATTAATTGAGGAAAGAAAAAAATTGATTAGTGGTTTTGGAGGACATGATAAGGTTAGTAAGAGTACTTTTGATAGTGCTTTGCAAACAAAGCACTGGGCGATTTCTCTTTCAGGAGAACCAACTTTATACAAAAAACTTCCCGAGCTTGTAAAATTATTAAAAGAAAGAAAAGGAACTGAAACTGTTTTTATAGTTAGTAATGGAGAGAATCCTAAGATGATTCAAAAAATGTGGAAAGAAAATTCACTCCCCACTCAATTATACATTTCAATGGTTGCTCCTAATGAAAAATTGTTTAAGAGTATTACTTGTAATAAAGAGAAAGATGGTTGGAAAAAATATTTGCGTACCCTTGCAATGCTGGCTCTTCTTCCTTGCCGAACGGTTATTCGACTTACTTTGATTAAAGAATTAAATGAGTCTATAGAAACTATTGAAGAATTTGCAAAAATTTTAGAAGTAGTTAAACCAGATTTTGTTGAAATAAAATCTTACATGTGGTTAGGTTATTCAAGAGAGAGACTAAGAGAAGAAAATACCCCTTCTTATGAATATACAAAAGATTGGACAAATAAACTCCTTGCCTTAATGCCTTCTTTTAAATTTGAATCAGAGAAAGTTAATTCAAGAATAATTCTTTTGAAAAGAAAATCTTCAAAGTTCCCTACTAAGATAATTGATAGAGATTAGGCAAGTTCGCTAATTCAAAACTTATTAGGTTAAAATTAATTTACTTTACACAGCTTACACTTGAATCATTTATTTTTGTTGAAAGCTTTTTCCCCTCATTTCCAGCTTTAGCATAAATTGTATCTTCTGGCCACCAAATTAGTTCTCTGTTTCCTAGACTTGAAACGCAAATACTTTTTGCTTCTACCCCTTTGAATGCATTATACAAAGAATTAGGAGTGGATGAATTCGATTTGTCATTTGAAACCATTGTATTTATTCCTCCAAGCGGAAGTGGGTTACTCATTCCTTCTAAATCATTTGTGCTAAATATTTGTCCGTTCTCTGGTTTTACTATACTATAATTTTCACTAACAGGAGAATAAGCTACAGTTTTTAGATAACTTTTTCCACTTACTTGCGCAGTACTAAGTCCTACCCCATATAATTTTCCAATTCCATAATCAGGAGTTTTTTTGAAGAAAGTAGATAAAGGACTATCTACAAAGTCTGAGCATTCCCCAACAGAAGATAGTAAGAACATGTTACTCAAATTCGAGCTGAATGGGTTATTATCTTTGTTAATCATGTAAACAAAATCAGTTTCTTTTCCCTCTATTCCATTTAATTCAAACAATAAAGGAGTGGCTGTTGTTGGAGAAAAGATTATTTTTGAATTATTATCATTGTAATTTTTTGTATTATAATTGTAAGTGTAATCAAATATTTTTCCCCTCATTGATGGGAGTGCATTTAGGAGTGCAAAATTATTTACTTTAGTAAACCCTACTCTTGAAAGTGAATCTTTTTGATTTGATTCTAAAATTGCTCCCGCCGCATTTGATACTACAAATTCGTCTCCTGAATTCATTATTGATGAACCATATTTTTCGCGGCTTCCAGCATATTTTGTTCCAACTGAACCATCAATTGGAGTATAGAACCAAGGACTATACCCATTATTTACCGGATCTAATAAATAGAGATCAACAATTATTTTAGCATTAGGTATTCCGCTTTCAAATAATTTTGTATCATCAGCAAAATCAATTACTAATTTTACTCTGTATTTTCCAGCATCAGGGAGAGTCCATTTTAGATTTGGATTCAAAAAATTTGCTTGTGAACTATAATAGAAATAATCTTTTTCTTCCAGGTATTTCTTCGATCCGCTTACAGGATCAACAAATGAAGGCCCTGCTTTTAGAATTGCTCCAGTATAATCATTTACAAAATCATATTGGAAAGCGGTTCCATACCCATCTCTCATTAAGTTAACATTGAAATCTATTATATCAGTCATTTCTTTTGCATTATTTATTTTTTCTACATCACTAAACCAATAATCCCATTCAGTTGGAGCAGCATCTTCAAAGAAATAATAAATTGCTGGCTTACCATCATATTCTCTTGTAGTCATTGGCAAGTAACAAATTTCTTCACTATCATTTCCACCAGTATACTCAGTTCCAGTATCAGGATTAATTAGATTTATTCTTACTTTTGTTAAAACTTTTTTTGCAGGATTCTCCGGGCAATAAGGTGAAACAGTTTGTAAGAAATTTGTTAGTGCCCCAATTTTTTTGCTAATTAAAATACTCATTTGGGTTGCATCAAGGTAAGGTTCTTCACTACTTCCGCTTCCAACTGCTGCGCTTGTTAGTGAACGGTATGAAGTTGATGCGCTTGAGAGTGATCCAATTCCTTTTACACTATTCCAATCCCATGAAAGAATTGTTTTTGGTAAAGCACTAGTTCCTGTTGTTCCTCTTAGTAATCCGTTTACACAATCATTTCCTACGAAAGCAACGTAATTATTTCCTTTCCTTGGTTCTGCATTAAATTTGAAGTGGTACTTTATAGTAGTTGGTTCTACGGCAAAGTCAGGTACATTAAATGGACCAAAAGTTGAATTAGTTATTGTGGGGTTTGAATGAGTGTGTTTCATTACATTAAATTCTACTAATCCGTAACCATTTTGTCTAATTCCATTTGAAGCAAACACTGCTCCTACTTCTTGGGATTCGTAAACTCCAAATACTTGTGCATCAGAGAAATCCCAAACCGCTTTTACTCCATTATTTGAAATAGTAATTTCTTTTCCATCGTGAACCAAATTAATAATATAATCAGGCATAGTCATAGTAACTATATTTGCACAATCTTCTTTCAAAAGTGAATCATTTTGTGAAGTAGTTGTTTCTTCATCAGCGAAAAAAATCTTTTTAGTTGTTTCGATTTGAGGAGCACTAGTTGCTGATCCGCTATTTGAAGTATCAATATCACTACTATCTCTTAGTGGAGAGGAACTTGTCGAGTAAGAAGTATTTTTTGTAGTGTAAACTCCTCCTTCATAAGCCCCATTAACAAATCCAGTACTAACCGCTGAACCAATTATTCCAATCATTCTTTTTTTGTTATACTCTCCATCAAGCGGAACAAATGAATCACTTACTTCAAACGTAGAAGCTTCACTTGAATTCTCTTCTTGTTTAGATAAATTTCCAGCAGCAGTTATAGCAGGAGTAATACTTGCATTAGCTAAAGTTATTTCATCTTGCAAAGCATAAATCGCATCAATCGCAGAAGTTATTTTAGTAGTAGCGTCAGAAAGTTGAGGAACATAATCAGTAGTCATTTGCTGATAGGTTCTGAAAAGACTATAAAGTTGATTTACCTGTCCAATTAAAGAAATTATATTAGCATATTGGAGAGTTGCTTCAGATTGCGCAGTTGTAACCGCGGTTTGCGCAGTAACTAATGTACCAACAGCAGCACAACAAGTAGGATCTCCAGCTTCAGGAGTCAAGTCACATGAAGCTTGTGCCAAAGGCATTGCTGTAACAATAGCTCCACTTGTGGCTTTAAGTCCTGCTTGAATTGATCCAACTGTACCCGCTTCTGGAGCAAGCATTCCTATTAAACTCACAATGGAACTTAAAGCTGATATAATAAGATCTGTTTTTGCATTATCATTATCAGTTAATGCAACTGTAATATCATCACTTGAAGTTAGCAATGGATCAAGTGCTTCTGTTAGAATTGGTTGCATTGATGAAAGTTCGGCTTTTGCACTCATTAAATATTCTTTTGCTTGCTCATCATCACTCGAAGCAGAAGTTAAAGAATTTACTGAAGCAGATGCAAGCATTAATTGCATGTAATCATTTGCTTTGATTGCTTTTGCTTCTAATTTAGAAAGTTTATCAAGAGAAGTTTTTGTATTACTAAGTGCACTTTCAGCATTAATTGTTTCCTGATCTTTTGATAATGCTACCAACGAATTATAAGTAGAATAAAGAGTACCCATTGTAGACAAAATCAGACCTGCCGTTTTGTAATGCAATACCCCTGCTGATGTCGCATCAGTCATACCTGCAGTCATCGTAGCTTTTTGCTCAGATATCACAGCACAAGGTAACACTGCTTTTTCAGCAGTAGAAGCTGCTGTTAAACTAGTTGACAATACAGTTGCTGTGGATACAAGGCTAGTAATTGAACTAAAAATGCTGACTATTGAAGATGCCATATCCGCAGCGCCAAAGCTATTCGCATTTCCAATCGCATCTTGTAAAGCTTTTGTCGAGTCATTTGATTTTTCTGCTGCATCTATTACTGCTTTTGTTTTTGCTAGTACTCCTTTTGAATCAGTATAAGCTTGTTTGATTTGAGAATTTTTTTGTGAAGAGTATTGTTGGGCTGCCATTGAAATGCTGTCAGTTGCACCCAAAGTGTTTATCATTGCTGCTTGATATTTTCCTGTTCCTGAGTAGTAATCATAATTTGTTGCAAGTTCGTTCCACCAAGTTTTTCCGAGTCCAACATAAGAAGTCATTGCTGCTCCAATTGAAGTGTCCCCTTTTATTCCTAGTGAGCTTTTGTAAAGAGAACAAACACTCGCTTCAACTGGAATATCTTCTGTCAAAGTATTATTTTTGATTCTAATTGAATCGCGTGTTCCTCCTAAGAGAGAGATAACAAATTTGTTAGGAACAATATTTTCTGCCTGTGTTGGTTGAACAATTAATACTTTTTCATCAATTAGTACTTTTAGCATTCCCGGAATTCTGGCATAAACTGGTATTCCGTATGCTCCCGAAATTTCTTTTCTTGTAATTGAAACTGATTTAGTAGCATTTCCTTGTGGACTTAAAGAAAAACTCATTCTATCAAGTTCAATTCCTCCTTCTGTATTCCCAGAGCATTCGGGATCATTATCGCAAAGAGAAATTTCTACGCTCTTTGAAGAACAAGAAGAAACATCTATGATCATTTGAGTGGATTCTTGATTTGGTTTTATTTCCATACTGGTTGGAGTTATTTTTACACATTGTTCTAAATTATCTAAAGCTAAATCGAAATTTATTTTTCCCTTGCTTTCCCCTATTCCAAAGTTTAGTACAAACATGGCTGTTCTTCCAGCATATTCTCTAAACGGAGTAAAAACTATTTTTGTATCATATTCTCCTTGAGCAGGAACTGGAAAAATTGGTCTTTCTGAACTAAAGAGTACCCCTCCATATTTGTTATTCCCTAGAGTTACTTCCACATTCCCCATTTGTTCCCCAGTCCAATTCACAGAGGAAACTAAATCATTGTAAGATTCGCAATTAACTTTTATTCTTGTGTTTAATTCAAACGAACCATAGTGAGTAGATTCTTTTATATTTGTTCTCTCAAGAGAGATGCAACCCGTTTCTACAAATTCTACAAAAGAGTAATCTGAAGGAATTTCTATTATGGTTGTTTCATTAGTGTCTTCATCAGTAATTACAAATTGGAAAGTTAAATCAGTGCTCCCTCCTTCTGGGAAAATATAAGTTTGAGTATTTTCATCAAAGTATCCTTCAAGCCCAAAGTCATTAAGAGGATTTAGAGTAAAATGAATGTTTCCATTTTCGTCAAGGTAAGTTCCATCTGAAACAGTTTTCACTACTATTTGCCCATTAGAATTTTTTACCACAAGTTTTATTGTTTGGTTTTGTCTTACAAGCATATTTGTTTTTATTGAAGAGTTTACTAAATCATTGGGATTTCCTTTTAAGTGTAATATGTTTCCGTCAGTTTCGTAAGAATCAATTAATTCTCCATTTTTTGAAATACTTACTTTTGAAGAGATTTTTTCCCCATTGGGTCCAAAGAGAGGATTGTTTTTTTGATTGGTTAAACTAAAGAAAAGTGCTAGTACTATTATTAATACTAATATAATCGCTCCGATTGTAATCATCTTTCTAAAAGGAAAAATTGGCTCTTCAGCATCTTCTTCTTTTTTGTAAGAATAATAACTTTCTTCTTCTAACTGTTTTTTAGACATTTAATCACTTGTAAAATCAATAGATTAAACGTTTTTTTTATTTAAATACTTTGGGAGTGAAGAAATTAGCAAAAAGAAGAGAGTTTTCTAAACTAATTTTTTACCTTTATACAGCAAAGGGTTTGCCAAATTTTACTTTTTTTGCTTTTGAGTTAAAATAAATAGAACTGTGATTAAAAGAACTATAACCATTAACGGACTTGAATCAGGAATATTCATTTTCGCAGCAAACTTATTAAAAGACAAAAAAGTTTGTCTACTACAAACCACACAATTAGGTAAATAATTTGAAACATTACAAGTAGCTAAAAGAACCCTGGTTTTTTCAATTTCAATAGAAGAATCCAAATTAATTTGGGTAGTCGCCCCACTAGTTGTACAATCAATAACACTAGGGCTAATACTAATTGGCTCTAAAGTATTAGCAAACACTAAATTCAAATCAACTGAAGTATTACTAGAACACCTAGCATTTATGAAAACATTCCCATCTATGGCTTCTCCTGTGCAAGAAAGAATTGAATTCTTACCCCCTCCAGGACCAATTATTGAAGTACCCCCCCTTGTAGCTAAGCACCAAACAGGATCATTATTTTCATCTGCACAAACCCAAGTAGAGGATTCACCAAAAATTGGATTTTTTGGCAAGGTTTGAAGAGGCCTACTATAAAGACAATAATCCCCTCTTGGGAAACTTTCGTTTGCAGAATAATCTCCAGCAGCAGTTCCACAAAAACTATCACTTTTTTTTGCGATACAATGAGGAGTTGCTTTTCCGGAATCCCCTACACAAACCCAATCAGTAAATCCCCCTATTGGTGGGAAATTACTATCTGTTAAATTTGAATTTGGGTTTCCATATGCACAAAAAGTATCTGTGCCAAAAGAATTTTCATTTCTTAAGTAAGTTTTTGCTGCGCTACCGCAAACCCCATTCCCATCAAGCCTTTCTCCTTGACCTGCAAAGCAACCTGTTTCGCCACCATCTAATCCATTACAAGTCCAATTCACAGAATTCCCAGGAGCAGGAAATCCAATAATTGCGGGACTGGGTGTTCCAATATTACAAAAAGTATCAAATCCAAATCCAAATGAACCAAATGGATAAACTTTATTTGCCGAGCCACACTCAGTGAGACAGTTAGGGTGATTTGTTCCCACAAATTCTGTTGTAGTTATAATAGTATTATTACAATCACAAGGACAATTATAATCCCCATTTTGAACATACCAATATCCATTTCCACAAAGACCTGTATAAGTCTGTTTATTAAAATATCCATTTCCACAACCACAATTCATAGAATCAGGAATAATTATGTCAGGAGTACAAACCCCTTCCCAACTAGTGCAGTTCCACTCTCCTCCGCATTCATATTCTACTGTTTCACAAACATTTTCACAAAACTCAAAAGGTGCACTAAGACACCCATTTCCAGCGTCATAATAACAATTAGTTTCGTCATCATCTGCAAAATTTTCTCCTAAACCTTCACAATAATCAACTTGATCATTAAAACTTGGATCCCCAAGTGGCTCACAAATCTCTTCAGTCCAACACTCAGTAGTGCATATTTCTTCAGTACAATAATCAGGAACCCATTCTCCTTCAACACATTCAATAGTACACACCCCATAAATAGTCACTCCATTTCCACATGGGCAAACAGTAGTTTCAGGAACCCAAGTATTTACATCATAAGAACAATTATTTGTATCAGGAACCCATACCGCATTATTATCACATTTACAAGTAGGGGCTTTTTCTACGCAATCATTTGTAATAGTAGTTTTCCAAAGATTAGTATCCTTGCAAAAATAATCATCAACAGCATAAGTAAATGATAATCCTAAAGTTAAAACTAATAAGAAAATAAAATAATTCAATATTTTTTTTTCATTCACTAATAAATCCCTTCAAAAATAAAAATTCTTCAACTAATCAATTTTTTTAAAAAATTTACTTAATTATAAAGTATCTTCTATTATATTTAATCCTATCTAACAACTATTAATTCCGCTTGAATCTATTTCTGCTTGTATTTTCTCTAAGTAATCTGGGTTCCACCACACTGTTAATTTGTTAGCAGAGTTTTGAGACATACACATTTGTTTGTTCGAAATTCTGTCAAAAATTCCTTTTAGGGTAGTATAATCTTGTATTCCCTGGTCATCAAAGTACTTAAGTATTAATTTTACATTTTGTATTGAGGTTAGTGAAGGAACTTTTTTAGAAGTATTTAGTTTAACTGAATTTAATTGAGTTGTTTCAACCATTGTTATTCCTGATGATTTAACTGGGGGGTTAAAGAAAGTGGTTACAAGTTCTAAAGTTCCTTTCTTTTGTCCGTTAGGCCAACTTATTACTCTTTTTCCATTTATCTGTTGGTCAGTAAAGAATACTTTTTTGTTTCCTTCAAAGTCTAAGCAACCATTCTTTAAAATTGTAGAAGAAAGTAGAGTCCATTTCTTTTGCATTGTAGCAGGTACCCCAAATCCACTCATTAAATATTCTGCATTAACTGCTCCGCCATTACTAGTAATTGTCATAAGAACAGGAGTAGGTTGTGAAGGATAGAAATTCATTTGTTTGGTATTATTATCGTAAGCAAGAACTATTTGCTTATCTAGTTCTGATAAAGAATTTGTAGTTAATAAATTAATATTTGTAAGAGGATTTCCTTGGTAAGTGGTGATTGTTGGACCGTCTTGGTATAATTGTAAACTTTGATTTTGATTTACACTCGCCCCATAACCATCTCTAATCAAGGTCCCACCATTTTTTCCAACCTCTCCATCGAAAGGAGTTTCATAAAATGGATTGTAATCTTTTGCTTCGTTTACAAGTCCAACTGTCACAGTGACATTCGCGTTTGGAGTATTATCATCAAGTAATCTATTAACATTTTCATTTATATAATTCAAATCAATTTCTACTCTATATAGTCCACCCTTTGAAAGATTAGATCGGTTTTCTACAACTCCATCTGTTTTTATTTTGAAATTCAGCATATTTTGCGAGATAAATTGATCGTACCCTTTAGAGTTTTCAGTTGAATTAAAAATTATTCCAGTGAATGGAACTGATGAATAGTAAGTATCAAAGTCACTAAGGAATGCAGAATTATAATTATCTTTTACTAAGTAAGCATAGAACCCAGTTAGTTTAGGAATTTCTGCCTCTTTATTTCCGCCCAAAATTTTCAAATCATTTATTTTTGCAAGTCTCTTAAACAAACTTAATGTGAATTGAGTAGCATCACAGTAGGTATAATTAGGGTTTAGTGAATCACATTGATCATAAGTAATAATTGAAGGGCTCCAATTAAACAATAATCTTGGAACAAATTCAGGTCCAGTAAATCCTGGAGTTCCGTCAGTTGAGTAACAATTTGTAGGGTTTCCAATTAACTTTACTTGGAAAATCTTTTCTTGTTTTTCAGTATTATTAATCCAATCTTTAACTGTAATTATTGCGTATTGTTCGCCTAACAAATTAACTCTTGTAATTACTACATTGATATCAGGACTAGCTACAGTTGGTTTTCCAATGTATTCAGCGTAAACGTGTCCGTTTTTCAAAAACATTCTTGTTTCATCAGGAATATTACTTAATTCATATTTTATTCTTCCAGAAGCATCATATTCTATTAGAGAACTATTTTCATCCCATCTTGATGCAAACATTTTTGGATTTCCTTCGTTTGCATCAGGGTTAATATAAAGTTCTGGTGCAACAAATCCTATTCCTTGTATCCCTAGTGTTTCTACTCCCCCAGGCAGCCCTGCAATTTCATCTTCTCTCATCCATTGGGGAGTAGGAGAGGCTTCGTATCTTCCAAGATCATAAACTTTTCCCTCTACAGGAATAAGGTTAACATCTTTTTCCCAAACTTTGTTTTGTATTTTTGCGTAAGAAATATTTCTATACATTTCTGGTTGTAGGGTAATTGATGAAGTCGCACAGCATCTGAACCAATTAAATATCTTGCAACTCTTCTTCCATCCTTTTGTGTGCACAATGAAATCTATTCCGCTTTCACTAGGCGTAATTCCTTCTAAGTCAGCATTTCTGTTTGATGAAATTATTTCTACTTTTCCAAGCCCTTGTTCATCTACTCCAGCTACACAATAATCAGGATTTTGCGAATCAACACAAACATTAAATTCAGGAGGGATCGGTGCAGTAATAACTGGAAGAGTATAAGCTTTGTCATAACAATGTTGAACTGTTGCTTCAGCTATCCCGAAGAATTCCCCATATCCATAAGAGCCACATGAGTTTGAAACCTCTTCAAGTTCTGAACAAATATTTACGTTTGTGTTTTCATCAGTTGATGATTCCCAATCAGTACCAATTGGTAAATTTTCATCAATAGTAGATAAACTTCCATCAGCATTATGCAAAACCCAATTTCGATCATAATAAGTTCCATCAGAATTATAACAAAATCCAGTACTAGAATTATAATTCATATCAATAGCTTCGCAATCAGTAATATAATTTGCATCGGAAGAAACTACTCCTGGTTCTTCTGCAAAGTGGATTATTGTTTCTTTTTGCACTGCTTCAAGTCCTGCACCAGTAGTTGCCTGTGCTCCCCAGGAAATGTTATCTCCATTTATTTCTGAAACAATTTTGTTTTGAATTGCAATTGGGAGTGAGTAAAAAGGGATTGCGGGATTTGTTGTATCTAAATCAGGTTCTGGTTTTTCAGTTGCATCTGTGTCTGTTAAATTATCAATTATTGAATTACAAATATCTGTTGCCTCATCAGAAAAATAAAGATCATCTCTTTCGCTTATCGCTCCAGTTGAACAAGAAGGACATTTGCTTCTTTGAGATATTTTCATCCCCCAACCATAACAGTATACTATTGCTTCTATTGCTGAACCCACTACTTTTGGCCGTAGGTTTATTACTTCAGGAGTACCTGGTTTGTTATAAGAAAGAGAAACAGTATTTGTCCCAATATCCAATTGAGGGTAATAATTATCTTTTCTTCCACTGAACGCATTATTTTTTATAATTGCATTTATTTGTTCAGTGCTTCTAAAATCAAATATGTATTGCGAGAATTCAAATGGATTAGTAGGGTCAGTTACTATTGCATCAAAGAACCAATTCTGTCTTACTGAACTTGTAGAAAGTGCTTCTATTTTTACAGGGTAAGCTCCAAGCATTCCCCCTCTTGTTTGAACTGTATTATGAGCAAGTAAAGGGATTGTTTTTGTTTCCCCTTGCTTAATTACAAATCTCAAATACGGGGAAGCATCTAAATCAGTTAAAACCCCTACTAAAATATCCTCTCCAGAACAATAATTATTATCAGTAGAATATTCTACTTCAAAATATTTGTTCGTTGCATTAACATCTATATTTATTACTGGATTAATAGTGCCAAAAATATCGACTCCATTAATTTTTACTTTTAAGCAAGGGGGGATTTCTGAAGCCTGTTCAGGGAACGGATCTGAAACAATTATTTCCAAGTGTGCAGGATTAGAATTATTTTCATCAGTTGCTTCAAAAATTAATTTTGTTCCAGCAGGAATATTAGAAGCATCAAAGCTTACTATATCTACCCCATTTCCATCAGTGGTTCCGCTTTGAAATGCCATCGCATCCCCTTCTTTTTTCACTGACCAATTAGCTTTAACCCCAGTTCTTGAAATCATTGTTTTTACTAAAAACATTGGGTAAACCGCATTTTGATAAATAGTGTTCTGTACACTTGTCGCCATAATAAGAATATTCAAGTCACTCTTGTTTCGAACATCAATTCTAACAAAATCTGTTCTTCCAGGATAATCAGCTAACGCATCATTTAATCCGCTTTTTTTCTCAACTCTTTCAAATATTTTTGCCCCTACTGCTGCTTTGATTAAACTTAGAGGAAATTCTTTTACTCCGCTATTAGCTATTGGATTAAGTATAATTTGTTGTGAAGTTAGATTCGCATCAGCCCCATTTACTTTGAATAATATTGGAGCATCCGTTCCACTCTTTTCAAGTGAAAGTGCAAGAGTTGCCTCTCCAACTGCTTTATCAGTGTTATTTGCTACAATGGTCTTTAGAGTATAACTATCCCCTATTTGTACTTTAGTTACATTTTGTCCAGCTACTAATTCTATTGGATTAACTCCATTAGCAGGAGCTACTCCGGTTTTTGTCCAAATTAAATAATTAGAAAACAAAAATGAAGGACAATCATCCCCTAAGCAAAATGTTTGTCCAATAGTAAACTCTTTTGAGTTCTTCAGAACTGGTTGTAAATTATTAAAACTAGGTTCAAAATAAATCCCCGCTAACCCTTTAGCATTAATGTCAACAGCTATTTCCAAAATAATTGGAATTACTTTAGGGCCGGTTTGATTAGCAATAATCACATTTGCTTGTTTAGCATTTTCTACCTCTTCATCTACGTCAATTGAAAAGTTTTTGTTTGTAGCAGATTTTTTTACTAGTGCTCCATCTACAGAGTAAGCTTTTGTAATTGTAATAGGAGTATTATTATCTAGAGTGTTTTTGTCTTTTGGACCTACATAAAAGTTTGCAGTAGCATCCCCAGCCCCACTATTATTTAAAATTAAATCAAATGCAAAATAATATTTACTCCCAGCAATTAATTTTCGGGATTCATTTTCAGTTGCAATTAATGGGTTTGTATCATAAACCTGTCTTAGGATTAATTGAACATTATTATCATTTGGAAGAGAGGATTGCGAATATAAGAAAACATTTTTTTCTTGAGTAGTTCTTTTTACCGTGTAAACTGGAGTTTCATAAGACAAATAATTTTCATCATTAATAATTATTTTTACTTCATTCCCAGCTTTGAGTTTTGTTAATTGTTTAGTAATGTATTTTCCATTAATTGCTCTTACCGCTTCTATTCCATCAAAGCTTCCTGAAGAATTTTTCAAGTAAAGCATTCCGGCAGGATTTACTTTTCCCACACTATCAAAAAAGTTGAAAGTAATTGTCCCTCTTCCTGTTACTAAAACTAATGTTACGTTTTTGTCCGAGCTACCAACTGAAATTCCAGTTAATGTTCCTTCATCAGTATCTGTTTTTGCAGTTAACGAATAAGTTCCACTGGGAACTCCATAGTAAGTAGTTATTCCATTTCCATCAGTAGGAAGAGCTTTGTCAAAATATCCTTTGAATGAATTATTGTACAAAGTTGTAGAAATATTTTTTTGAATAACGTTTTGATCATCAACAACTTTTACAATTAATTTTACTCCTCCTTGAGTCATTTGAACTATTTGCGGCCCTTCACTCATTGTTTTTAGCGTAATTGGAACTATTTGTGTTTTGTAACCATTTGATTTTATTATAGCAGTAAAAGTTTTTCCATTAATATCAATCATTGGAATTGGACCCATTGTCCCATCCATTTTTCCAGTTAAGGGAAAAAGATAATTAGTATCATTTCCTTTTGTAAAAAATATATTTGCATTAGCAAGTATTACAGGAGAATTTTTATCCATTAATTTTAGATAAACATTTTTTGTTGTGTCTAAATTTATTTGTCGATTTACATCTGCAGTTAATCCTTCAAAATAAATATTTACATCTCTTGTTTGTTTACCCATTACTTCAAAAGTTCCGTTCGCAGATAGTCCTTTTACCATTGCTGAGTAAGAATAAGTTCCTTCAGTAAGTTCTCTTGTTATTCCCCCACTAGAAAGAGTAATTAGTGTTTCACTTCTATCAAAATCATCTGTTATTGTTATTACAGCTCCAACTTGCGGACCTATCGGACTATTAGCAGTAATTATTACGGTCCCTTTTACTAAACTGCTTTCAAGCACAATTGTTTTAGTTGTTTCTTCTCTTCCAAGCGTAATTGTATTCTCAATATAATCTTGTGCAGTTGCTTTTAGTTGAACACTTGTACAAGAAGATAATACACTAAAAGAAAATCCCGCGTTTGGTTGAGTATTGTTTGATTGAAGTGTTTTTACTTGTTGTTTGTTTGAATCATTCCCATTAACACAGATATATTCTAATTTCGCGGTTGAAATAATTTGCCCAATTTCGTTTTGTACTCTCACTTGGACATTTTTTTGAGGAACAGGCATTGCAGTTAAACTAACTTTTTGTGCTTTTTCTTCTGTAAAATCAATTATCTTTGAGAACTGCATATAATTTTCTTTATCAATTGTCACTTCAACTAATTCAGAACAAGAAACAAACTTGGCTTTTCCTTCTGCGTTTGTGGTAACACTTAGTTCTTGGTCATCCCCTTTGGCACAAGTAACAATTAAATTTACTATTGCTCCATCAACTGGATTCTTACTTGGACTTAACACAGTTAATTCAACATCATATTGCGGATTAACTCCTAAAAAGGTAAATCCTAGAACCGCTATTAGTAATACTAATAGTAATACTAAGAAAAGAGCAAAACTTGGAACTACTTCATCAATTTTGTCAGTAATTTTTAGGATTGGAACAAAATTATTTACCCATTCAAGTGAATCATACCACTTATCTTCAAGAGTAGAATATAGCCCCACAACCAATCACACAAAAGTCTAGTAATAATTAGTCATTTTTATTTAATAAACCTTGCTGTAAAGGCTTAGAAAAAATAAACTAAAGAAATTGCTTAATATATTCAAAAATTAGAATTAAAAATTTTAAGAATTATTTTTTAATAATTAAATTAATTAATTTTCTTACCCATAATCAATTAATTTGTTTTCTAAAAAGTTACTTTTTAGTAATTAAGTATACTCCAATTGCCACTAGTGCAAAAGCTAAGAGAGTACAAACTTTGGCGTCAAAGAGTTGAAAATCAAGCATTTCAAGCCCTGACATTAAGAAAAATGCTGCAGCTATTAGGACAACTATCCCTAATTGTGAGTCTTTTTCAGTCATTTAGTACACCTTTTACTAACATTAAATGCTCTTTTACTATTACTAATTATGCCCTAAAACCTATAAAAAGCTTTCTTTCACTGGAAAAAGTTATTTCTCTTCTCCGGCAGAACGCTTAGGATAGCTTTATAAGCATCTTCAAATAAAAATAAGTTATAAAGGCAGTAAACTTCAAGGGCTCTTTTTAAGAAAACTTGTTTTTTAGCTAGCTTTTTGTAAAATAAGGTGGAATAAAAATGGATAATAATAGAAGATTCGGAAATAGTAGACCAAGCTTTGGCGGTCCAAGAGAAATGCATAAGGCAACATGCTCAGATTGCGGAACTGAAACAGAAGTACCTTTCAAACCAATTGAAGGAAGACCTGTTTACTGCAGAGATTGTTACCAAAAGCACAAAACTGATAGACCAACAAGAGGCGGATTTAGAAACGACAGATCTAACGACTCTGAAGGATCAGAAGAATAAAATTGATTGATATTTTATCAAAACTAAGAGGGCAGAAATGCCCTTCTAATTCTTTTTTTTAATTTTTTTGCTTAAGAAAAGACTAAACTCTAATTACCCTTCGAATTAAGAAATTCTTTTTGTTTTAGAATTAAAAATTAAAAAAATAGAGTAATCTTTCCAAAGAAAGATTACTAAAAATCAATAGAATTCAACTCAAACTTTACTGAGTTTCCCAATTGAATGTTTGTGCTAGCGCACCTCTATCAGCAAAGTGCTTTGCTGCTTCAAGAACCATTTGTAGGTTTAAGCATCTCTTTGAAGGGTAGTGTCCTTTTTTTCCGGCAACAGTTAATTCTATTGGTGCTTTGTAAACATCACATTTGTTTGCCATGAAATATTTTTTTCCTTTTAGTAAAGCATAAACTGCGTATTTTCCGCCTTGTCCGCCCCCAATAACCATATAGTTTTGAGAATCTTTTTGCAATAGTACAGCTGTTTTGTTTTCTCCGTTAATTTTTTCAACTGCTTCTTTTACTTGAGGCAATTCTCTTAATTCGCTAATTATGTCTTCTTCTGACTTACTATTCAAATCTTCTTCAATAATTTTTTTTACAAACAACATGTACCCACCAACCAAATTCTCCACCGAGCGTATTATATTACCTGCTGGTAGAACCGAAAAGTAAGAATTTTTAAAGAAAAAGAAAGCCTCAGGTGGGATTTGAACTCACGACCGCCGGTTCGTTTGCTTTTATGATACAAAACCGGTGCTCTACCGCTGAGCTACTGAGGCATACAAATACTTGATTCGGTATCGTTTATAAATCTTTTATTTGACCTAAAAATACAAATAATCTTTCGCATCACGGATATTCTTTTTTTGATTATTCTTTGATTTTTCAATCCTCAAAGTTATCTCAGTCATACCCGAAACTACCTCTATTGGTAACAAATACCCACTTTTACTCTCAGCGTCATACAATCCAAAATAATCAATCTCATTTTTCGAATATTTTTTGACTTGCCAATTATTAGAAGACTTTAATCTACCAAATAATACCCCATTTTTTGATTTTGTTGACTTTATTTGAATTCGTTTAAACTCTCCGTTTTTTTGAATTAAAAGATCAATTGGACTATCCTCCCCATAAGGCAAGAAAACATTCCATCCTTTCCTAATAAATTCAGCAGCAAATCTTAATTCCCCTTCTTTTGCCAATTGTTTTTTGTCAGTCATACCAACGTTATACTATACCGATGGTTTATTATTTGTTTCTATTTATTATAAAAGAATAAAAAATAAATCTAAGATTATCACGCTTTTTTAAAATCTTGCAAACACAATCCTAAAATGAATAAGCAGCCTAAACTCTCAAAAAAGGAGGAAAGTGATAGCTGCCTTGCTTGCGGAGAGTGCTGTAAGAAGTACTGGATAACCGTTCTCCCTAATGAGTCGGATAAAATTTCTAAAGAACTGGGCATTTCAAAGAAAGAGTTTTTAGAAAAAAATTGTGTTTTGCACGTAAAGTTATTTCCAAAAAGCACTCCTGGAGTGTTAACTTTTCCCAGTACTTTTTTCCCTAAAAGAATTTTTGATTTATTAAAAAAAGAATTTGGAAACTTCCCAGAAAGTTTTTTTATTGTCCCACAAGTTGTGTTAAAACGAGAAGAGAAAATTACTTTTAGTTTTAAAGAAAAAAAATCTAAACAAGAAAAAAGACTTGCTTGTTCTTTTATTGATGCAACTAACGCTTGTTCAATTTACCCAGTTCGACCCGCTCCTTGCAGATTATTTCCTTTTATTGCAGTAAGTGGTTTTCGTGAGCAATATCCTTTTTGCGAATTGTTTTCTAAAACTTTCAAAGATTATTCTATTGAATCAAAAATTTATTATGCAAAAGTCCAAGGATATTTTAAAGAAGTTAATGATAAAACTTTTACAAAACTTTGGAAATCTCCACCTAAGAAAGGTATTTTTTACTTGCAAGATAAATACTTAGGCGAAATCAATCTTAGTGAACTTGAAGAAATGATGCCTAAAAAAGAGTGAACTTCAGCCTTATTAAAAAAAATTAATTTGATTAAAAAAAGTTAATTAAATTAAATAAAATTTATTCTAAATAATTCATATCAGTAATCACTGCATTTGAATAAGAAAGCAGAACTATTTTTTTTGCTTCAACATATTTTCTCTCCAAAGAAGTAGAGTTTTGAATTAAAAGTTTTTTTGTTCTAACATAATCCTCAAATATTTCTTTTGCAGTGCTTAAGAAAACTTTTCTTTCGCGCTCATTTTCAAACAACTGCATAAGCTCATCATCATTAAACAAAACTGGAGTATTAACATCAGTTACAAGAGCAGTTGCTATTTTTTCTTCTTTATTCGCTTCCCCAATTTCAAAAGAAAAATCCACATTCAATTGAATAATATACTCTGCACTCATTGAGAGCGCAGCTTCTTTTGCAAAAACATCGTTACTTGGTTTTGAATAAAATATCTCTTTGTTCTTTGCCTGTATCCACTCAAGATCATCTTGTATTGAGTACAAATAATCATCATCAAGAGTGCTCTCTACAGGATTAGCCATTTCAAGTAATAGATTTTGTTTGTATTCTTCAGTAACCATGTTAAGATCTAGATAAATTTGTTTTGCAAGTCCAGCTTTTTCGCTAGCCCCATCTCCCAAGTAATAAGCGTAAGTAAACAAAAGAATAATGATTATTGAGATAATTAGAGCTATTACAAAATAAGGTTTTTCTTTGGCAAAGCTGTTAATTTTGTGAACAAAGGAATTAATTTTACTTACCTGTTTTTTTTGAACACTTTTTTTCATACAATCAACAAAATTAATCCATTTCAATTAATAAACATATTCAGTTAAGATAACTTTTAATTTTAACAAAATTTTTCTTTTAATAATTCACGATTCTCTTCGCTCAATCTGATTTTTTTTAGTAAATCTGAGCTTATTATTAATACTAACGAAACTATTCCTGCAAATAACCAAAACACTGGACTTATTGGAGTTACTTCAAACAATATATTTAGAGGAGTATAAATTACAACTGCGGTTGTAACTAGCGAAGCAATTGTTGTCCAAAGCAAATATTTGTTTGAGTTCAATGGCAGTTCGTGTACTCCGAATCTAAATGATCTAAAACAAAACGCATTAACTAATTGCAGGAAAATTAAAGTTACTAATGTAATTGTTCTTGAAATTTCTAAAGTATTTTGCATAATGTTTAATGAAGTCCAAAACACAGCTAAGGAAACAATTCCCATTACAAGCGCTGAAATAACTATAAACAAAATGGATTCTTTATCAATAAGCGAAGAATTTTTTCTAGGTTTTGCTCGCATTGCATCCTTTGAAGCGGGATTTAATCCGAGAGTTATTGCAGGAAAATCATCTACAATTATATTCATAAATAATATTTGCAGAGCAAGCAGAGGCAGAGGCAGTCCAATTAATAATCCAAAAAATATTATTATTATTTCTCCAATAACACAGGATAGTTGATAAGCAACGAATTTTCTAATGTTAGAATAAGTAGTTCTTCCTTCTTCAATAGCTGAAACAATTGTTGAAAAATTATCATCTTTCAAAATTAAATCCGAGGATTCTCTTGAAACATCTGTTCCATTTTTTCCCATTGCTACTCCAATGTGGGCTTCTTTTAGAGCAGGAGCATCATTTACTCCGTCGCCGGTCATAGTAACTATTTCCCCTTTTAGTTTTAGGGCTCTAACTATTCTAAGTTTGTGTTCAGGTCTGACTCTTGCAAAAATGGTTATTCCTTGCACGACTTCGCTTAATTCAGTATCGTTTAATTCATCTATTTCATTTCCTTGCATAACTTTTCCAACTAATCCCACTTGTTTTGCTATAGCTATTGCGGTTTCTTTGTAATCCCCGGTAATCATTTTTACTTTAATTCCCGCAGATAAACACGCTTTGATTGATTCAATTGCTTCGTTTCTTGGAGGATCTTCCATTCCGACTAAACCTAAAAATATTAATTCTTTTACTTTGCCTTCAGGCCTGAGAGTTTTTGCTTTTGCATAGGAAAAACAAATCACTCTATATCCTTTCTTTGCAAGCATTGCCTGTTTTTCTAAAAAATGGTTCTTCATTTCTTGCGAAAATTTTATTATAGATTGTCCTTTTTGTAAGTACTCACAAGAATTAATTAAAATATCTGGAGCCCCATTTTGGTAAGCAGTAAATTCGTTTTCTTCTTTGTATAATACAATCATTGACTTTTTTTCAGAAGTAAAAGGAACTTCTTCCACTCTTTCTCCTTTAAAATCTTCTTTATACATTCCGCTTTTAGCAGCCATTACAAGTAGTGCTCCCTCAGTTGGAGTTCCGTGAACTTCAAAAATACTGTCTTCCCCAGTTCGATCAATCGTAGTGTCATTACAAATTACACTTGCTTTAATTAATTCTTTTAACGCAGCATTATGATTATTGGAAATTTTTTTTCCGTCAAGAAGCAATTCTCCGTGCAAATCATACCCAAGTCCGGTTACTTCTATTGTTTCACTTGCAGTAATTATTGTCTTAACAGTCATCTCTCCTTTGGTGATTGTTCCTGTTTTGTCAGAACAAACAACAGTTGTTTCTCCTAATGTTTCAATAATTGACATTCTATTTACTATTGCATTTTTTTGCGCCATTCTTTTAGCTCCGAGTGCAAGTGTGGTTGTTAGAACAATTGGTAACCCTTCAGGAAAAGAAGAAACTGCAACCGCAATTACTACAATTAGGATTTCTATCAAAACAGGAGCCGTTATTTCTTTTGCCCCAAAAAACAAAATTGCTCCAGTAGACAACGAAACAATTATTCCTATCCCTACCATTATTTGGGCTATTTTATTTACTTTATCTCTTAAGGGAAGAGTTTTTTCTGCAGTAGAAATTAGTCCTGCAATTTTTCCAAATTCGGTATTCATCCCTGTGTGAGTTACTTCTGCAATTGCTTTTCCACTAACAATAAGAGTACCCATAAAAAGTTTATTTATTTCTTTAGGATTTTCTCCTTGAGCAACACTTTCTTTTGTAATTTCTTTTCCCTCTCCAGTAAGAATAGATTCATTAACCTTCAAGTTATTTGCTTCTCTAAGTACGCAATCTGCAGGAACTTTTTCCCCTGCTCTTAATAATACAATATCTCCTGGAACAAGTTCTCTTGTAAGCACTTCAATTTGTTTTCCATTTCTAATTACTATTGAAGAAGAAACAATCATTGTTTTTAGTGACTTAATTGCAGTCTCAGCCCTGTACTCTTGAAAAAATCCTAATCCTACTACTATTACAATTATAGCACCGATAGTAAAAGAGGTGATTGTTTTTCCGACAAAAAAAGATAATATCATTGCAATAAAAAGAAGGTAAAGAATATAGTTAGAAGAAATTTGACGGAACAATATTTTCCAAACAGATACGTGCATTAGTTCTCTTATTTCATTAGCCCCATAATGCAAAAGTTTCTCGTTTACCTCCTTGCTAGATAATCCATTAAAGTGCATAAGTACTTTAGAAAATTAAAGTATAAAAGAATGCTGTTTTTCAGGATAGAAATAAATACCTCTAAAGAGCTATTTATCATATGGAGTTAATTAGAAAAAGTTCTTTTGCCGAAAGAAAATTAGTTAGTGCTGAAAAGGAGTTTATTAAAGCAGAAGAAAAATTGATTAATGCCGAAAAAAGATTCATTAATGCAGAGAAAAGAGTGGTGGGATTTGCAGTTGATGAGAGTACTTTTTATGAAAAACAAGTAGAATTGGTTCTCAAGCGCACAAAACTTTTTACCTATAAGTACCCTAAATTAATTTTATTTCTTATTTGCATAGTCGGGGCTTATTACTTATTTAGTAATGACTTATTTTCAAGTATTATTTCCCATTTAGGGTATTTGAATTATTTAGGAGTTTTTATTTGCGG
This sequence comes from archaeon, assembly GCA_041659525.1. Lineage (GTDB taxonomy): Archaea > Iainarchaeota > Iainarchaeia > Iainarchaeales > JAAZKV01 > JAAZKV01. The sequence goes on from JBAZYC010000001.1 coordinate 272,312, forward strand.
ATTATTATTTTCTTTTGGCTTTACTACCCCTTTCGCAACAGCAATTTTACTAAAACTAACCCCTGAAAATATTTTTATTGCTTCATTAATAGGCGGATGCGGAGCACTAATAGCAGATTTAATAATATTCAAATTCATTAAAATTTCTTTTGAAGACGAATTCACAAAATTAAGAAAAGAAAGACCTTTTTTGTTTATGAGAAAAAATATTTCTTCTCACTTAAATCCAAAACTTGCTCACTATTTGACTTTTGCTTTTGCAGGGATACTATTTGCTTCCCCCCTTCCTGATGAAGCTGCTGTAGCAGTACTTGCTAGTTTGTCAAAAATAAATGTTAAAGCTCTCGCATTAATTAGTTTTGTGTTTAATTCAATAGGGGTTTTTATTTTACTAGTAATCTAAACTCTTCCAAAAGAATTTAATACTATTAAAACCTAATTAGAGAAGCATGAATAACAGTACTTTTTCAACAAAACTAAAAACAATTGTGGATTCCAAGCCCTTCAATTACTTTGTTTTATTAATAATAATTCTTTCCGCAGTACTCGTTGGTTTCACTCTCAATATGTCTATAGAGGATCCTTGGTACCCAATACTAAATTTTGTGGAATTAATAATTCTTGTTTTTTTCTGTATTGAATTACTCATAAGGATTTTTGCTGAAGAAAAACCAATTAACTTTTTTAAAGATCCTTGGAATGTTTTCGATTTTGTAATAGTATTAATTTGTTTTATCCCTCTAAAAGACAAAGCTATTTATGTATTAAGATTGGTTAGAGTACTGAGAACTTTTAGACTTTTTAGAGCATTTCCTAATCTCAAACCAGTGGTTAAGGGTTTAGTGAATAGTATTTCTTCAGTAATATTTGTAGCACTCTTACTAGGAGTAGTCCTCTATATTTATGCAGTAATTGGAGTTTCTTTGTTTAACACAATTGACCCAATTCATTTTGGTTCACTTTGGAAAGGATTATTTACTTTATTTCAAATACTTACCCTCGAGAATTGGAACACAATAATGCTTCCTGCAAATTCTATTTATCCTGTTGGGGGCCCCCTTTATTTTATTTCTTTCATAGTAATTGGAACAATGATTATCATGAATTTGTTTTTAGGAATAATTGTTGGTAACATGAGTAAAGCTATGGATAAACTAAATACTCCTGAAAAAATGAAAAATTATTTAGATGAAGATGCAATTCGTGAAAGACAGCTCTCGCAAAGACTGGGCAGAATAGAAAAAGATTTGAATATACTTATTAAGAAAAAGAAAAAAAGATAATTTCTAATTTATTAAATTTTTACCTCGCTTTCTATTTAACTAATCTTTACCTTACTCTTTTTCTAACTACTGGCCGAGTATTCCAAGTTCTTGTAAATTTTTCTCTTTGCCCCAACTTGTACATATTACTATCTATTCTTTTCTCAATAAATTCAGGAGTAATAAATCCCCTTCTTCTTGTTTCACGAACAAATTCTGCTGCTGGAAAAAAATCGGTTGGAGGAAGTGAAACCATTCTCTGCCCAGCCCCTTCCACAAATGCATTACTTACTCTTGCTTTTGGAAACTTTTGTTTGAATAATTCTTTTAATAATCTTGCCTGCCCTCTTACACAAAATTCTCCTTCTTTTGGATTGCTTAAATACTCCCCAAATGCTTCAAGAAGGATTTTCTTTTTTGGAAACAAATTTCTTGCACTAAATATTTGATCTAAATGCCCTCTTTTAGTTTTAATAGATTCACTTACAATTATTGCTCTTCTCCCTAAATTTCTTTTTGCGAATTTCAATAACGATTGATATTGTTCTGAAAATTCTAAGAATTCTTTTTTTGTTAAATGATATCTGCTTTTTGGAACTACTCCCACAATAATTAGTATTGCATTTGGATTTCTTTTTGTTTGGAGTATTTTTCCTCTCCAAGAATTAATTAGTCCTAAGAATTCATAATTCTTAATTACCTCTTCTCGCGGAGAAGGCTTTAGTCCACTAGTAGCAATTCCTCTGTGAAGATTCTCTAAAGCAAAGAAAGGATGCACTAAGAGATTTATTTTTTCAAACTCAAGTGCTCTATATGCTGGTTGCATAATAGAAATAAGGTTCTTGGAATTAAAAATGGTTACTCTTTAAAAAAAAATTAAAAAAAGAAGGATTTTATGTTCCTTCTTTCCAGTTCTCCATGTATTCTTTTTGCTCAGGAGTTAGTGTATCTATTACTATTCCTAACGCAGTTAGTTGGAGTTTTGCAATATCATCATCCATTTCTTTTGGCAGAGTTATTACACTTGGTTTTAATTTTCCTTTGTTTTTTACACAGAATTCTACTGCGAGTGCTTGTCCGCAAAAGCTTGTTGACATTACTTCGCTTGGGTGTCCTTCTGCTGCAGCAAGGTTTACTAGTCTTCCTTCTCCGCACAAGTAAAGGTTTTTTCCATTTAGTTTGTATTCATCTAAAAATGGTCTTATTCTTTTTACACTTTTTGCAGTTTTGTTTAGTCCTGCTACATCTATTTCTATATCAAAGTGTCCTGAGTTACACATTGTTGCTCCGTTCTTCATTTCTTTCATGTGTTCAAGTCTGATTACGTGTTTGTTTCCTGTTACTGTACAGAAAATGTCTCCAAGTTTACATGCTTCTTCCATTTTCATTACTCTAAATCCATCGTACTTTGCTTGTAGTGCTTTAAAGTGATTTATTTCAGTAACAATTACGTTTGCTCCGTGCCCTCTTGCTCTCATTGCTACTCCTTTTCCGCAGCTACCATAACCTAGTACTACAAAAGTTTTTCCTGAGATCAAAATATTTGTTGCTCTAATTATTCCATCAAGAGTAGATTGCCCTGTTCCGTAATAATTGTCTAGTAAGTGTTTTGTATCATTATCATTTACTGCAATTACTGGGTATTTTAGTGCGTTATCTTTTTCCATTGCTTTGAGTCTAATTACTCCTGTAGTAGTTTCTTCGCACCCTCCAATTATTTGAGGAATTAGTTCTTTGTGCTTTGAGTGTATCTCAGTAACAAGATCGCATCCGTCATCAATTGTTACGTGTGGTTTGAATTCAATTATTTTTTTTAAGTATTTATAGTAATCTTCTTTTGTTTCTCCTTTGTAAGCGTATACTTTTACTCCTTCTTTTGCAAGTGCTGCTGCTACATCGTCTTGTGTGCTTAGTGGATTACATCCTGTTATTGCTACTTCTGCTCCGCCGGCAATTAGTGTTCTAACTAGTACTGCAGTTTCTTTTGTAACGTGAAGCGCCATCCCTACTCTTACTCCTTTTAGGGGTTTTTCTTTTTCAAATCTTTTTTTTATTTCAAGTAATGCACCCATTTGTGTTTGTGCATACTCTATGTTCATTAGTCCTTGTTCAGCTAACTTCATGTCTTTTACTTCATAATCCATTTTAGTTCACCAACTTGCATTAATAGAAACCAATCATAGCAAATATTTTAAAACGCACTACGCGATTAAAATCTTGCAATTTCTTTTAGTTCTTTTACTCTTTCGTTAACATCTTTCTTTGTTACTTCCATTAATCTGTAAAAAGAATGGGACTCTGCATTAAATGAAGCTACTGCACTTGCAATTACTATTGCTTTTCGCATATTTTTTTCTGAAAAATCTTTTGAATTTGATAAATACCCTAACAATGCCCCTGCAAATGAATCTCCGCAACCAGTTGGATCAACTACATTTTCAAGCGGATATCCTGGGCAAGAGAAGTGACTGGCCCTGCCCTCTTTAACAGAAGAGGGCTTGGAAAACATTACGCATCCATGTTCTCCTTTTTTTATTATTGCATAATCTGAATCTAGTTTTAGAATTTCTTTTCCTGCTTTTAGTAAACTTGTCGTGTTGAATAATTGCCTTGCTTCTCCATCATTGAGTAGAGCAATGCTTGATGCTTTTACCACTTCTAGTACTTGTTTTGGATAATTATCAATATAATATTTTATTGTGTCTCCAATTGAGAGCAATGGTTTTTTGTTAAATACTTTTAATAGTTCTAATTGTCTTTCAGGGAACCAATTTCCTAGTGAAACAAATTCAGCATCTTTTAATTTTTCAGGAAGAATCGGCTTTAAATCCTCAAAAGCATTTGCTTCAAACAAATCAGTGTGCGCAGTATTCACATCATAATCATAGTGAGCTACCCAGCGCATATTTGGTTTCCCACTATATTGTAATGAAGATAAATCAATTCCTTTTTTTTCAAGTAACTCTAACTTTTTTTTAGGAAAATCATTTCCAACTATACTAAGTAGCGCGGGTTTTGCAAAAATAGAACAAGCAATTGAAGAGAAAGTTGCTGAGCCCCCTATTTCGTTTTCAACCGAACCAAATGGAGTCTTAACTGAATCAAGTCCAATTGAACCCGCAATAATAACATTAGGTTTTGACAAAAAAATCCCTTCTAATTAATTATTTTACAAAATAACAATAGTTATTTTACAAATAGTAAACTCCAACTAAATATAAAAGTACCTTCTTAGAATTTTTAGAAATTTGACAAACCCTTAAGCCCTTCTTTTTGATAAATTGGCTCTCCTTACGAAAGAGTTAAAAATCATGATTACCTATTTAGAGGCATCGTTATTTGCACTAATTAAGTGCATTTGCGGGGTGAAAAAAACATGGCTAAAAACAAATCAAACATAGTCAGTATGGCTACAGTTAGTCAAATAGCTAAACTATTAGTAGTTATTGGTGGACTAAACTGGGGAACTACTGCTTTAGGATACAATATAGTTAACATACTAGTTGGAGCAGCTCCTGCATTAGAACAAACAGTTTACCTATTAGTAGGAATAGCAACTCTGTATGTAGTATATGAAACAGTAAAGAAATAAATCTAAAAAAGAATAATTAGCAGAATAGTTAATTCAAAAATTTTGATTGGTAAAAACCTTGCAAATTTTTTGGCTAAGAGCAGTTACTAAAGTGCTCTTAGCTCAATTCCTTTTATTAGTAAAAAAAAAACTCTTTCTATTTTTAGCTAGTTTTTTTATTTTCCAAAGAAATGATACAAGGGTCTAATCGCAAGTACTAGAGCTGCTATTAAGTAAACATACCAATCAAGTACTAGTAACCATGGCCAAAATTTTACTAATAATAAAGCAAACAAAAGAACACTCCACTTAGTCAAACCAGTATCAAAAATATCCATATTTTTATTCATTTTATTTAACTTATCAATAAACTTCATAGAGAAACACCCATAAACCTAGGCAGTCTCATCATAAATAATTATGCTTTCTAAACAAAGAGGTTCTTTTTAACAAATTCAGCTACCCCTATTTTTTTAAAAATAAAGTATAAAAAATTTACTTTTTAGTATCCTTTAAGAATTTGCCTGAGGGATAATTAGGTATGGCTTTGGATATTAAGAACCTCTCAATTACTATTGGGAAACGCGAAATTCTCGCTGATGAAAGTGTAGGAATTGAAGATGGAGCTAAAGTAGGTTTAATTGGCAGAAATGGGGTAGGAAAAACTACGCTCTTAAAAGCAATTCTTGGCAGAGTAGATTACACTGGCCACATTAAGTTTAATGGTAAAGCTGCTTATTTTTCTCAGCACATTGATTTAGATTCAACTAAAACCGTAGGACAGACCCTTGGTGAAAGAGCTCAAATTCACCACCAAAATCAATTCGAAAAAGAGATGCAAGAAATTGAAACTCTACTTGCAAGTCCAGTGGTTCATAATGATCATAATAGATTAACTAAATTAACTGAGAGGTATGTGGAACTTCAAACTCAACTTGCTAGTCACACTAGCACCGCTCCTTCTAGTAAAATTAAATCTGTTTTAAGAACACTTGAAATTAAAGAAGAATGGCTAGAGCAAATGGTTGGTTCACTTTCTACTGGGCAAAGAGCAATTGTTGCACTAGCTCAGATATTATCTTCTGATGCTGATTTGTTATTACTTGATGAACCAACTAACCACTTGGATTTTAAAAGATTAAATATTTTAGAAAACTATTTGACTTCTTTCAAAGGAACTGTACTAATGGTTACTCACGATAGATATTTTTTGGAGAGAGTGTGCAACACTATTTTGAAAATGGAGAATAGTAAGTGGATTAAATATAATGGAAATTATTCTTCTTACTTACGAATGAGGGAAGAAACTTTCTTAGCTCAAAAAGCAGCTTATGAAAATGAACAAGAATACATTGCTAATGAGAAAGACAAAATTTCTCGTATTGGTAAAGCTCCAGGTAAGGTTAAGCAAGGAAAATACAGAGAAAAACTTTTGGAGAAAAGAGAGGTTATTGAAAAACCCGATCTTGATGAATCAAAATTCGAAACTCCTTTTGAAGCTTCTCCAATTAAAGCAGATATGGTTTTAGAATTAAAAGATTTAAGTGTTGGTTACAAAAAACCGCTTATCTCTCACATCAACCTCAATGTTTGTGCTGGTCAAAGAATTATTTTGATTGGAGAAAATGGAATTGGAAAAAGTACTCTTTTCAAAACAATTGAAGGAAGACTTCCCCCTTTAGCCGGTAAAGTTAATTTGGATCACGAAGGAAAACTTGGTTACGTTGATCAGGAACTAAAAGACTTAACAGTAGATGGTACTTTGTATGATGAAATATATGTTTTGTTTAAAGACATGGCTAAAACAAGACAGCACTTATCAATGGTTGGCTTTATTACTAATGAAGAAGTATTCAAACCAATTTCTCAATTATCAATGGGAGAAAAATCTAGACTCAATTTATTAAAAGTCCTAATAGATAAACCTAATTTGCTTTTACTTGATGAACCAACTAACCACTTAGATCTTGATGCTTGTGAAATAATCGAAAAAGCTTTTTTGAGTTACAAAGGAGCAATTTTTGCAGTTTCCCACGACAAGTATTTTATTGAGAAAATAGCTCAAAGAGTACTAAAAGTAGTGGATGGAAAAATAATAGAACTTGATAGAAAATAAATCAATTCTTCCATAGAAACAAAAATTATTTTTTCAAAAGCGCTTTTGCTTCTCTGACCATTTCTAGTTCTTCATTTGTTTTTATTACAAGTACTTTTACTTTTGAAGATTGAGTAGAAATTTCCCCATAGTTCTTCAAATTTTTTTCTTCATCAAGTTCTAGTCCTAAATAAGTAAGTTCTTTGCAAACGCTTTTTCTAACAATTGGAGATTTTTCTCCAATTCCCCCAGTGAATACTAATACATCTAGTCCATTTAGCACAGCACAATAAGATCCAATAAATTTTGTTAAGTGATAACAAAATACACTAATTGCTCTTTTTGCCCCGGGGTGAGTTTCTATTTGTTCTTCAAGTATTCTCATATCAGAAGTAAGTTCTGATAAACCAAGTAACCCTGATTTTTTGTTCAAAGTTTTTTCAACTTCGCTAATTGAAAGATTTTCTTTTGTCATCAAAAAAGTTACTATTGCAGGATCAATTGTTCCGCTTCTTGTACCCATCATTGTCCCTTCAAGCGGAGTGAAACCCATTGTAGTATCAACACTCTTTCCATCTTTAATAGCACAAAGACTTGACCCATTTCCCAAATGAGCAGTAATTACTCTTGAAGGGGCGTGATTAAGTATTCTTTTTGCTTCACTGAAAACGAATGCGTGGCTTGAACCATGGAAACCAAATTTTCTAATATGGTATTTTTTATAAAATTCATAAGGTATTCCATAAAGGAATGCTTTTTCTGGAAGAGTAGAATGAAAAGCGGTATCAAAAACTGCTATTTGTACTGCATTAGGAACTAATTTCATCATTACTTCTAGCCCTAGTAAATTAGGCGGATTGTGTAAAGGGGCTAGTGAATTTAGTTCTTTTAGTTTTTCTAAATTCTCTTTATTAATTATTAAAGGTTTTTTGAATTCTTCTCCCCCGTGAACCACTCTGTGTACAATTACTTCGAGTTTATTAAAATCAATTTTGTCCCCTAAGTGTTTTTGAATTTCACTAATCGCGTCAGCGTGAGAAGGCAGTGGAATACTTAACGATTCTTTTTTTCCATTTGCTTCATACTTTAGTTTTGAACGATCTGAACCTAGCTCTTCGCACATCCCGGAAATAATGCAATCTTCGTTCTGGAAATAACTAAATTTCAAAGAACTAGAACCCGAGTTAATTACTAAAAAATTCACTTGCTCACCAAAACAATTCTAAAAAGAAGAGTATAAATGCGTTTGGATTCAAAAAAAAATTAACTTGAAATTATCTTGCTAGTATGTAAGTTTGTTATACACTAAAAGGACTTATTTCATAAACTCGATATTCTATCCATTCGTCTTTGAGGGTGTTTATTTGCTTGAATGAATACTTGTTTTCATTTAGAAGTTTTTCAAAGAAATTAAAATCTGCAAAGTTTGCCCAAGAACAGTAAATTTTTCCACCAGATAACAAATAATTTTTTGCTTGTTTAAAAAATTTAATTACCGTTTCGTGATTTTTATCCCAACAAGATTTTTCTATAATGTCTATAGTATTGTTATTAGTGTAAGGGGGATTTGCTACAATAATGTCAAACTTTCCTTCAGTTGGAAAAATATCTGTTTGTAGCACCTCAATTTTATTATCTAAATAGTATTTGTGAATATTTTGTTCAATATTCTTAATCGCTTCCGGATTAATATCTGTTGCTATAACTTTTGTAGCATTTGGGGCGAGAAAAATTGCGATTGCCCCAGTCCCTGCAAAAGCTTCAAGAATAGTATCAGTGCTTTTTGTCTTTATAGTATTAATCAATAAAATTGTATCTTTCCCAGGATAAAACACATTTGGCAAAACAATTATGTCTTTATCTAAAACTTTTACTAAATATGGTTTTTCAACAGATTTCATTTTAGCAATTCTTTTCAATTGTCCTTCTTTTACCCTAAGTTCCATTTCAAACTGATTCATAAAATGAATTTGAAACAAACCATTTATAGGATTTTGTTCCGCACATTATAACTAATTAGTAAATACCCCGACCGGGATTCGGACCCGGGTTAATGCCTTGAGAAGGCACTGTGCTTGACCGCTGCACTATCGAGGCTTCATTATTTGCTCTAAAATATTTCCTCTTAATTAGGTTTATATTGTTTATTAGCGTTGTTTGTTTTGGTTTAAATGAAGATTAAAGCGGTTTTAATGGATTTGGATGGGACTCTAATTGATTCCATTCCTCTAATAATGGCTAGTGATAGAGCAGCTATTGAAGAGTTTGGGTTCAAGGTTACTCACCAAAAAATGAGGGAGCTTTCTATGCTTCACTCAAGGGATATTGCTTATTTTTTAATGGATTCAAAGAAAAAGGTTTTTGATGTTTTTAGTTTTGTTGAATTTAGAAGAAAACACTTTTTGCATTTATTAAAAAAACACAAAGCAAATAAGCTTTGGTTTAAGGATGCTAAACAATTTATTCAAGACATTAGCAAAGTTTATCCAACTGCGGTCGTAACTGGTTCAAGAAATGTTTTTGTTAATGAAGTTTTTGACAAAAAAACTAAGAACTGCTTAAAGTTTGTAATTACTAGTGATGATGTTGAACACAAAAAACCTGATATTGAGCCTTTGCTTAAAGCAATTACAAAAATGAAGCTAAAAAAAGAGGAAGTTGTTTTTATTGGAGATTCTATTCAAGATGGATTAATGTGTCAGCGTTTAGGAGTAAAGTTTATTGCTAAACTTGGAGGAATTTCTACTGAAAATCATTTAAGAAAATTTAATCCAATTATTGTTGCTAAAGATTTTTGTGAAATAAAAAGATTTATTGAGTTACTAGAAGATATTTAGCAAATTAAACTCAATTAAAAAATTAGTTTTGTTTTTTTAATTTTCCTTCTTTTGTTAAAAAATTTTCATCTATTAAAGAGAGTTTTTCTTCTAAGAGCGTTAAATTAATCACAGTGTCTTTGCATCCATCTTTTAACAACAACACACATTGAGGAATAACATTCACGCTTTTTGCAAGTTCAAAAGCCATTACTGCTTCGTGGAAACAAGATACTCCTATAGCTGCTTTTGGTTTTTTTGTGTCAAGAATTTTTTTAACCATACTTCCCCCTGGGACGATGTATATTTGTTTGTAACCAATTTTCTTTGCAATTTTAATTGCTTCATCAAGATTGCAAGATCCACAGTGCTTGCAGTGAAATCCTTCTTCGTCTTGAGTAGCTTTACACACTTTTGCATTCCTTGAACAATGAGGTAAAAATAATGATCTTTCTTCGAAAGGAATTTTTTTAAAATCGGGTTCATAAACTGTGTTTCTTAATTCAACGTGAGTATATTGAATCATAGTGTCGCTTAATCCAAGTGATTTCCCAATTCCTTCAGCAGCGCTCGCTGCATTAAAGTGAGCACTCCCATCCATTGCTTTTCCAATAGCAACTCTTATTTTTTCGTAAATTCCATCAACCATAAAAGTAAATAAGAAAAGAAAGTAAAGAATTATAAAAGCAATATAACAAAATCACTTTTCTAATATAAACTATTCTAAAAATAATTAATTCGCACAGCATTCAGCGCAGGGTTTTGAAAAATCCCATTGGTAAGAACCATCATAATAATTGTATGCTGTTGTGGGGCCAATAAATGTATCTGATGTACAAACAGTCCCTTGCCCATACCCTGAATTTTCTCCCCCAGTAACTAAATGTCCAACATAAACTGGAGCGTATCCACTTACACAATTTTGTGTTCCGTTCGCAGTATAACATTCTCCTTGTGAACTAGGCTTTACACAGGTAGCACAGGCTGGAGCATTAATCCAAGTGTATCCTGCGGTGAGATTAGCTTTAATATAAATTTCAATTTGTTTTCCTTGGGCACATTTAAACTCTCCACCATAACCATTACTTTGTCCCCCTTGGTACATAAAACCAGTTGAAACACTATTGTATCCATTTGCACATGTGTTAGAACCCCAGGAAGTATAAACTCCTCCAGTGTCTGTACAATAAAGCGAACAAGAACCTGTTATCCAATGATATCCTTCAGTTGGATTATAAACATAAACAGCGGAAGAGAGTCCGTTTGTCGCACACGCAAGTCCCCCTCCATCCCCTGCAGCAATTCCCCCACTAAATAATTTTCCTGAATAAATTTTTGAATATCCATTAGGAGGAGTAGTCAAATCTCCTCCCCATGAAACAAAACAATGTGATGAAGAATTTGTTTTTGAACACACACTGCAAGGAACAGTTCCCCAAGAATAGGATGACCCTGTATAAGTATAAATTGAATTCAAAGAAGTATTGCTTCCTGTTTTTCCACAAACTGCATTAGCCCCATATCCGTTTCTCTGTCCACTTTGAAACATATTTCCTGAATAAAGAGTATCATATCCTGTTGGACAAGTCGGAGTTGTAGTTGATTTAAATTCGCCCCACTTAGTAAATACTCCTCCACTTTCATCATTACAACAAACTGAGCATTCAATTGGATCAGTCCAATTATAGCCCCCATTTATATGTCTATAAATTTTTGAAGAAGAAGTTGATTCAGAACAAACAAGACTAGTTTTCCATTCCCCACTATTTTGTCCTGCCCCAAAAATTAATCCATCATACTTTGAAGTAAATCCTGTTGCGCATGAGTGATCTCCCCAATTAGTATAACATTGACCGACAGAAGAATCTTTTGCGCAAATAACGCAAGGAGGAGCAAGAACCCAGTTGTAATTAGCTCCATTATGAAGGTAAATTGTTCCTTGAGTACCACTACTAAATAATCCTCCATCAACATCCTTTGAGCAAATAAAATCTCCTCCGTAACCATTATTTTGTCCCCCTTGATACATGTATCCTTTTAGGAGAGTGGTGTAACCCGCTGCACAAGTGTCTTGTCCAAATCCAGTATAGATTCCTTTTGTTGGAACATTTTGAGTGATGGGTGAAGAAGAAATAGTTGCGCAAATCCATTTGCTTTGAGTATTATCCCATTTCAAATAGGCTTCTCCACTGCAAGTGGGCAAAGTAATTCCATTTATAACACTCCCGGCTAAATTACAATCCTTCGCTTCTTTGTAGTTTCCATCAGGACATTTTACTTTAACCGCAGAGTTTGCTAAATCAATTAATCCATCAGAATCAGAATCAATTGAAGTTAAATCAGTTGCACTTTTAGAAATTTGTTGTAAAATATGATAGGGTTTTGACAAATCAACATTAACCGCAGATGAAACAAAAATAATTCCAAGAACTAAAACAAAGAATACTATCAAAAACTTATCAAACTTACTCAGCAACATAAAGAACACTTTTTTAATTTATTATAATTATTCAATTAAAATTTATTTACATAGTAAACAATATTGGCTACCACTACTTGTACTAGGACACTTTACATAAGTACCCAAATTACTACAATTTGGCAGGCTTGAGTAATTAGAAACTACATAAGTATAGTTGCCTCCTGAGCATAGCAAACAATACTGACTACCACTACTTGTACTAGGACAATTCACATAAGTACCTAAGTTACTACAACCACTAATAGTTGAATAATTTGAAACAACGTGAGTATAAGGTCCTGAAGAACACAACAAACAATAATCACTCCCACTACTCACACTAGGACAAGCAACATAAGTACCCAAATTACTACAATCACTAATGCTTGGATAATTAGATACTGTGTAAGCGTAGTTTGTTCCTGAGCATAGCAAACAATAATCACTACCACTGCTTGTACTAGGACAAGCAACATAAGTACCTAAATTACTGCAACCTGATAAAGAAGAGTAATTTGAAACTACATGAGTGTAACTGCCTGAACATAATAAACAATAATCGCTTCCACTGCTTGTACTAGGACACTTTACATAAGTACCCAAATTACTACAACCACTAACACTCGAATAATTAGAAACAACTTGTGTATAAGGTCCTGAAGAACACAACAAACAATACTGACTCCCACTACTCACACTAGGACAAGCAACATAAGTACCCAAATTACTACAACCACTAACACTCGAATAATTAGAAACAACATAAGTGTAGCTACAACTTTTAGTTCCTGTTGTAGTTCTTGTTGTTCCGCAATTACTTGTTTGAGTAAAAGAAGTTCCACTGCATACTGTGCTTGTATCTGGAGACCAACTAGTTACAGTACAACAAGTACCATCTGTTTTTGTTCCTGTTGCAGTTCTTGTTGTTCCGCAATTACTTGTTTGAGTAAAAGAAGTTCCACTGCAAATAGTACTCTCAGCAGGACTCCAGCTAGAAACAACACAACAACTAGCATCAACTTTAGTACCTATAGCAGATCTAATAGTTCCACAATTACTAGTTTGATTAAAAGAAATACCATTACAAATAGTACTCGCATCAGGAGACCAACTAGTCACTGTGCAAGATGCTATTATACAAAGCCAATTAACTCCATCAAATTGCAAAGATTTTCCTTCACCTAAACAAATCGGAGGAGAATTAATAACACTTCCACCTATATTACAATCTTTTAGTTCCTTATAATTTCCATCAGGGCATTTAACTAAAACTGATTTATCCGCAACTAAAGCACTATCCGCAATTAATGCGCTATCAGCGATTAATGCGCTATCAGCAACTAGAGCTCTATTAGCAATCAACGCATTATCAGCTAAATCAATATTTCCATTGCTGTCAGAATCAATTGAACTCAAATCACTCGCACTTTTAGAAATCTGTTGTAAAATATGATAAGGTTTTGACAAATCAACATTAACCGCAGATGAAACAAAAATAATTCCAAGAACTAAAACAAAGAATACTATCAAAAACTTATCAAACTTACTCAACATACAAAATCAACACACTATAGCATTCTATTTAAACTTTCTTTTATTTAAATCCCTCTTTTCGAACAAAAAATAACATTAAAGACAAGCAAATTACCAAAGCTATTAATGGATTTGAATCAGGAATAAAACTAGAGTTATTATTCGAATCATTAACCACTGTAAAAAAAGATTGTTTAACACAATTATTTCCAATAGATAGCTGAGCTAGATAATTAGCTTTTTTTGTTTCGCTTGGAGGCCAATCATCAATAGTAATTGTTTTTTCTATAGTACCACAACTATTAGCATCCGTTAGAGTATATTGCCCACCATTAAATGGAAACAATTGATTTCCTTCTAAATCAAAAATCGCTAAGTTAACATCTTTCCCATCAGCATAACAAGAGTAACTTATTTTTGTTTTGTTTGCAATTGAAGAACTTATTACTTCAAATGAAGCAATACTGCAATCCTTTTGAAAAATAGTGCATATTGGATTAGTGCAATCAGTAGTAAATGCATAACAATTTGCAGAAACGGCGCCTACCCCAGAACCTAAGCAACTCCATGAAGCAATGTAATCTGAATTAAAATCAGAATAATTTGCATCAGTACCCACTAAACATCTTTCGTTTATTGGAACTATTGTTGTTCCTATAGGATAAACTCCGTGAGTAAAACAAATTCCGTTTATTGTTTGAGGAACACTAACATTATTCCTTACGCAAAACTTTATTTCACTAACGCCAAAAACATCACAAGTTGATAAGTGAGCATTATTAGCCTCGCTCAAACCAAACAAGCAAGTGTAACCAGAATCACAATTACTATTAGGAGTAGTAAAATAATAACTACCATCATCGAGAAGAGATTTTTTTAAACAAATGTTTTTAGAATAATAATCAGAAAAAGATTTTATTTCAGTATGAGCATTAGTAACTTCACTTAAACCAATAACTTTAACAGCACTTGGACTTGAACAAGAAATAATATTAGAATCATCAACTGAAACTACCTCTCTATAAAGACAAGTTGCATCAGTTGGAAGACAAGCGTGTGAATCAACACTATCTGAAGAATATTTAACAAATGGAACGCTTAAAGAAAAAGCAAATCCTAAAATAAGAATCAAAACAACTAAAGAAATTAATCTTCTTTGCATTAACTACTAAAGAAAACCGAGTATAAAAATTTAACCAAATCAAAAAAAATAAGTGCCACTGGGCGGATTCGCACCGCCGACCTCATGATTATGAGTCATGCGATCTAACTGCTGATCTACAGTGGCTGAGCCGTCACGCCGGCTCGCGGGCGATACTGCTGCTGCAGTGTGCTTCGCATTTACCGTTAGAAGACGACTAATAAGAAAAGTCTTCTTAGAAAAGTTTTAATACTTGCTTTTGGGGTTAAAAAATTAGGAATATAGAACACTAAGTAGCTCTAGTCATTTTCGTCTGGATTGCTTGTAATCCAACAGGATTGCCCACAATCCCTTAGGATTGCCTGCAATTCATCAGGATTGCTTACATTTCGTCAGGATTAGT
The DNA here is from genome assembly GCA_041659525.1 of archaeon. Lineage (GTDB taxonomy): Archaea > Iainarchaeota > Iainarchaeia > Iainarchaeales > JAAZKV01 > JAAZKV01. Next base: position 287,594 of record JBAZYC010000001.1, read on the forward strand.
CATTCTACTCTTTACAGTAAGAGTAGAGCCGTGTAGAATTACTCTATCAGCGTATCCAATAAACAAACTCGTTTCTAGTACTCCTGGAATTCTTTTTGCTTGGTAATCAAGATCCTCAATGGAATATATTTCATCAAATTTTACATCAACAAAGTTATGACCAGTTTCGCTTAGCACTGGTTTTCCATTTTTGGTTCTTAAAGTAGGGTCTCCAAGGTTCATTAATTCAGCTAAAGTTTTGCTTACTGCAAAAGTGCTTATTTCTACGCACATTGAACAGTTCAATTTTGAAACAAAATTATTTTCCTCACAAACTATTACGAGTTCTCCAGAGTTTTGAGCAATCATTTTGTCTCTAATCAAAGAAGTTGTTTCGTTTGAAATATAATTAAAGTCCTCATCTACTTGGTCAACAAAATCAAAAGCCAAATCAATGTCTACATCGTCAAGAGAAACTGTTTGGAGTTTTAATTGGGAACAAATAAGCCCCATTGAGTGAGAAGTTGGAACTACTTTTATTTTTAGTCCGTTTGATTCAATATAAAGAGCGAGTTTTTTTAAAAAAGCCTCATTAGTGGGTCCGGTTCCAAAAGAGATTATTGAATTATTCTTAACATACTTTTCAAGCAGTGCTTCCACTCTTTCATCAGTAATCATTTTCCCACTAAATCCTAAAAAAAACTTTTCTAATTATGGTGATTTTTATACTTTTATTATTAATTAAATAATTTATTGTTTCTTTTTTACCCCTAATTGTTTTTCTAATGTAGGGTATCCTTTAATTGCTCCTTTTTTTACAAGTTTGTCCCTCATTTTAGTTAAATCCCCAATTAACTTTGGAGTTAAATTTCTTCCACGAACTTTTATTGTTGTTGTTCCATTCTTTATAGCAATTCTTTGAAAACCAATTCTTGTTGCAGCCCCTAAATTTTTACTAACTCCAACTTTTGGAGCATGAGCAGTTCTTTTTCCAATTATTATTCGTGCCAAAATAAATCACCATTTATACTTGTTTTTTCCATGTTAATAAATCTTAGCTTAGGCAAAACTATTCTTAAGCACTAATTAGTAGGAACTAAAAAAAGTTATTTTTTACTTAATTTCTTTTCTTTTTTTATCAAGGGTTTTTTGCATGAAAGCTTTTAACACAGCCTTGCGCTTAGCTTCCCCTTCTAAAGGTTTTTTTACATAAGGTCTAGTAGCTTTTTTTAGCAATTTTAATTTAGGAAAAGGAGTTACCATAAAATCAACTAATAATATAATTGCTTTTCTTGTTAATAAGGTTTAACCTTAACCTATTTTTTTAAAATTCTATTTTTAAAATTCTAATTAATCTTCTCTCCAATTTACTTTTACATCATCTGTTCTTTGCATTGGAAGAATATTAGAAGAACTTGTCAGGGTTTTGTGCCCTTTGTTATGCATTAGTATCCCTAGCCAAGCTATCATTGCTGCATTATCAACCATAGTTGAATTCAGAGGGACAAATAATTTTGCTCCGCGTTCTTCACACATTTTGCCCACCATTTCTTGCAGTGCTTTTGAACAACCCACGCCTCCCCCAAGCACTACTTCTTTCTTTTCAGTATGAGCTAGTGCTCTTTCTGTTACCTCTGTTAGCATTGCAAATGAATTATGAAGAGCGGAGTAAACTAAATCTTCTTTTCGAATTTCTCCTTTTTCAATTAAAGGAATTTTGTTTACTGCGTTAGTTAATAGCCCGCTGAATGCAAGATCCATTCCTTTTACTGTGTAAGGTAAATCAATTAGTTGGTTTCCTTCAAAATACATTTTGTCAAGAGTTGGTCCTGCAGGAAACCCTAATCCTAATTTTCTTCCAAATGAATCCAAAAAGTTTCCAATTCCTGTGTCAAGTGTTTCCCCAAATACTCTATAATATCCATTTTCGTAGCAAATTATTTGGGTATTTGCCCCTGAAGCATAAAGCATTACTGGGTCAGTTGCATTACAAAGTTTTCTTCCAATTTCTATATGGGCAACGCAGTGATTTACTCCTATTAAGGGTTTATTTATTTTCAAAGAGAGTTGTCGAGCAGTTATTGCTCCGCACCTTAAAGCATTTCCAATCCCTGGCCCTATTGAGAAACTAATTAAATCAATTTCATTAAGAGAAACATTTGCTTTTTCTAAAGCTTGTTTTACTACTAGAGGAGCAACTTTGTAATGGTGCTCAGCTAATTCTCTTGGAATCATTCCCCCACTTGTAGTAGTGTAGGAATCTTTTTCATTTGAAAGAATTTCACAAGTACTTTTTTTGTAACCCACTTCTTGTAAATTACTTTTTACCACGCTCACCCCAAAAGTGTGTGCAGTGCTTTCAATTCCAAGGCAAATCATTTTTTTCACAATCCTAAAAATAATTTTAATAAAAATAATTTTTAATAAAACAATATTAAATAAATTAAACCATAAAACAAATTAAATCATTAAGTAAAGTGCTATTGCAACTAAATCATAAAGTAAGTGTGCTAAATATACTTGGGTTATTGAATTATTTTTCTTAAACCAGTAAGCAATAATTAATCCTAAAATAAATACCCCTATTAGTTCTGCAATTGAACCATAGCTTAGGTGAGCAATTGTAAATATTAAGGTAGAAAAAATTATTCCTACTCTATTTACTAAAAATGCTCTGAAGAATAGCTCTTCAATAAAAAGAACTATTATTAGTGTTCCAACTAAAAGTAATACCCCTTCTTGGGTTTGTGTTCCAATTACTGCCCCTACTTTTTCCAAATCATTTAATCCAATCAGGGTTAGAATTATTGATAAAATAATAAAAGCAACTAATAGTAAAGCGCATAGAATAATTGAACCAATTATTTCTTTTTTCAAATTTTTTGGTTTTGGCAATAATTCATTAAGAGTTTTTTCCCAAGAATAACTTTTTACCGCTCTTAACCAAAAGAAAGGAAATACTACTAGAATAAACATTATTACCCAGTAAAGCATAGCAAGAGTAGTAAGTAACTTGTTTTAAATCTTTCAAAGAGAAGAAGAAAAATAAAAACTATTCTGACACTCGCATATCAAGTGAGCGAAAGCGAACCAGACGCGAGCCGGCTGAACGGCTCAGGCAAAGGAGGAATTAAGAATAAGAATTGGAGAAAAAAGAAGTCCTTTTACTTCTTTTTTGTTTCCATGTATCCGCAGTTTCCGCAGGATACTCTTTCTTTGTGTTCAGCTAAGAATACTCCAGGTCCGCATTTTGGGCAGAACTTGTTTTTTCTTTTTAGAACGCCAGTTGAAACGTCATACATTGCAGATTTTGAAATCTTTTTTGCTTCTTTTTTTTCAGCCATCATCAATCACCGTTTTTTAAAATTTATTTCTTAAAAGAAGCAGGAGCATTTGCATCAGCTTCAGAACCTTCTTTCTTTTCTTTTCCAAAGTTTCTAACTACAACATATTTTTGTTCAGTTTTCTTTAAGTCTTCAACTGAATTGTATGTTCTTGCGTGCACTATTGCGGCAGGTGAACCGAATTTTGTAACTACTTTTGTAATTGAAATTTTTTCAACTGAAGAATTAACCAGAGCAGCTAATTTTTCTCTTATTTGTTGTTTTGAAGGAATAGTTTTTTCTTGCATTTCTGCAGTTATTTCTGTTCTCTTCATTAATTCGTTTTTGTGTTTTTTTACAATTTTCAAATCCATTTTCTCTTCACCTTTAAAAATAATTTTCTAAAAAATTTATCTTCTAAAACAATTTACCTACTTAATCTTAGAGCGAATTTTCCTCTTCTTGTTATACCCATTTTTTTAGCTATTTCTGATTGTTCAGCGTTAGTTATTACAACATAGCCTCTCCAAAATGTAGTGAAAGTTGTTTCGTTACAGTTTGGGCAAGTTGTTCCTTCTTCCACAATGAATCTGCAATTTCTACAAGCTTTTTCTTTTAACATTTAATCCCCTCAATTTTTTTTAATTAAATTTAATCTTTTTGTTCCCCTTTGTTCTTCGCCATTTTAGCAGCTTTTTCTGTTGGGTCAGCTTTCTTTGTTTTTCCTTTTTCTTTAGTAGATTTCTCATCTATTTTGCCCCAATCTGCTTTTCCTAGGAATGGTTGTCTCATAGTCAAACCAATCTTTGAACTTGAAGTGTCTCCCTTTAGAGAGATTGTAACTATTCTTGCTAGTACATTATCTTCAGGAACTAATTTCTTGTCAGTTTTCTTTCCAACAAATCCTGGTAATTTTGAATCGTAATTAATGAAGTCATCCATTATTTGACTTACGTGGATTAATCCTTCAATCGGACCTATTCTTACAAATGCACCAAATTCTGTTGCTTCTGTAATTGTTCCTCTTGTAACTTCTTGTACGTGTGGTTTGTAAGTAAGCATTTCTATTTCTGCTTCGTAGTAAGCTGCTCCATCCCCTGGTATTACGTGTCCTACTCCTACTTCTCCGATCCCAGTTACAGCGATTATTACACCATACTCATCGTTTATTCTTCCTTCGTAGTCTTCTCTGCAAATATCAATTAAAGAGTCTTTTATTTTTGTCCCAAGTTTTTTTGCTGGAACTCTTACTTTGTCAACTATTTTTGTTGTATAGAACATTTGCCCACCTTCAAATCAAATAAAAATCAATTAAACTTACTTCTTAGCTCACCAAAATCTCTAAGCAAATGCCACTGCATTTGCGACCTCAGCAAAAGTACTGCTTTTGCAGAGTAGCCTTAACTCTAAGGCAGGATTAATTAATTAACAAAAGGTCATGTTTAAAAACCATCACTTTTAGTGAAAAATTCATGATTTTTCACTGTCACAAAATGCATCATTTTGTTAAAAAGTGAAAAATTACATCAAAAACTAACCTTTAAACTTAAAACTTGTCCAGGATTTTGAGTTCTTTATTCCCCAACTACTTCTTCAGTATCAATGTAAGTTAAGCTTCTAATAAAAATGGTTTTTCCACCTGCTTTTTTCACTCTTTGTCGGAGGTACTTATCATTTGTAGCTATTACATAGTCCTTTGAGAGATTAACTAGTTCTGAGTCAACATCTTCTAGTGCGCTATCAAGTATTTTTACATTGTTGTTCGCAAGGACCTGATCCACTATTTTGCCTTCGTTAGCAATTTTTTTATCAGTTTTTGCGAGTCCCTTTATTTCAAAAATAACTCTACTCAGAGTATAGAATTCAGCAGGAACTTTTGATTTGATTTCTTCAAGTCCGTGTATTTTTTGTCTTACCATTGTAAGCAAAAAGTTTGTATCAAGTAGAACTTTTATTTTAGCCATTTCTTTTTCACCGCGTATTTTTTTGCTTTTTCTAAAACTTCTTTTACACTAGCAATATCTTTTGGGGTCATCATTTTTTCTTCAGAATATTTCATTATAGTTCTTACTGATTCAATACTTCTTCCGAATTTTTCCATCCACTCATATCTTGGAAGTACCCAAGTATGAAAGTGTGTTGCTATTTCTTCTTGATAGAAGAAAACTGTTTTTATTCCAAGCCCTTCTTTCATTAGAATTCTTGTTTTGAGAACCATTTTTGAATAATCAGCGTATTCTTCTTTAGTCATATCAAGAATTGATTTCATTGTTTTTCTTTTTGGTTCTACAATAAAAAAAGCAGGTATTGGGTTTTCCCAATCTTGGCCTAGAATAAAGTGTTTTGTTTCAAAGACGTCCCATTTATAGAAAGGATAATTTTTTGGGTCCATATTTTTGGCCTCTAAATTACTTCCCCAAATGCGATTAGTCTCCATTGTCCGTTAATGTTTTTACTGATTGCAACTTTTTCGTTTTTTTCTGCGATTACTTCGTTCTTCAAATTTAATATAGTTGCTTTTGAATCGCTCTTTACAACAAATCCAACTACTGTGTTTGTTCCAATTGTAATTACTAATGGTTCTGTTACTTTGATCATTGCTTTGTCTTTCATGTTTTGTTCTATCATTCTCTCAAACATATTTACTTTCAAAATTAATTCTTTTACTGGCGCAGGAGTTGAAGAGGGCTTTGCAGCGATTTGTCCTCTTAGTTGATCGTTTTGTGCTACGCTTGGGTCAAGTGTTGTTCCTATTGCAAGTAGTCCGCCTGGATGAGCTTTTTGCATCATTCCTTGATCAGTTGCAATGCTTAGTACTTTTGTAAGTGTTTTTCCTTTTAGTCCTGGGCAGAGTTCTATTTCATCTCCAACATTAATTACTCCTTGTGCAATACTTCCACCGATTACTGCGCCTTTCAAATCTTTTATTTTAGTTCCTGGTTTGTTTATGTCAAAGCTTCTTGCAACAAACATCTTTAGTGGTTTTGATTCGTCAAAAACAGGAGTGGGTATGTGTGTTTCTATTGCTTCGATTAGTGAGTCAACATTTATTCCAAAGTTTGCAACTGTTGGAATTATTGGTGCGTCTTTGTAACCGTAACTATCCATGAAAGTTCTAATTGCTTTGTAATTTTCAAGTGCTTTTTCTTTTGTAATTAAATCAACTTTGTTTTGAGCAACAACTACTTTGTCTACTCCTGCAAATTTTAGCGCCATTAAGTGTTCAATTGTTCTTGGTTGTGGGCATACTTCGTTAGCAGCTATTACTAGTACTGCTCCGTTCATTAGTGCTGCTCCGCTTAGCATTGTAGTCATTAATGTTTCGTGTCCAGGAGCATCAACAAAACTTATTACTCTTTTACTTAGTACTTCTGCAGGTTGTCCATTGTACTCTGGTTTGTTGTTATAATAATTTCCTGAACTTGTTTTCATTTTGTAAAAAGTTACATCAGCGTACCCTAATCTAATTGAGATTCCTCTTTTGAGTTCTTCGCTGTGAGTATCGCACCATTTTCCAGTTAGTGCTTTTGTTAAAGAAGTTTTACCATGATCAACGTGACCAATCATCCCAATATTTATTTCGGGTTGAATTACTTCTTTTATTTTTTTAACGTGAGTATGTTCAGTTGATTCAACTTTATGCTCATCAGAGTGCTTGTGCTCATCAGAGTGCTTGTGCTCATCAGAGTGCTTGTGCTCATTATGAACCTTGTGTTCAACAGACTTATCATCAACAGAAAGTTTGTGTTTTTCATCATGAACTTTTTCTTCATGAACTTTTTCATCATGCGTTTTAACAGATGGAACTTCTTTTTCAGAATGGGTTTTTTCTTGAAGTTCCTCTGTTGCTACAGTTTTCTTTTTAGATTTAACTTTAGTTTCTTTAGGAGCATCTAGTGATTGTTCTTTTTTCTTAGGAGCTTTTTTAACATGCGCTACTTTAGGCGCAACTACCCCTTCTGTATCTTTTTTTTTCACAACCACTATCATTCACCTTCAACTCAAAACTAATTTAGCACCCTGTACCCGTTAGGGTATTTAGTGCTTACACTTTACACTCGCAGAGTGTTTAGTGCTTTGCTTTTTTTACTCCGCTTCCTAGTTCAGCGCTTCCAGCTTGTTCAAGACTTTTCTTGATCATTCTTTCTTTAGCTGATAATGCGTCGTCTCCAAGAGCTTCTTTCTTTGCTAGTACTTGAGAAATATCAACTGTTCCAACTTTTGTAACTATTATATTTAGTTGTGCAGTTTCTTCGCTTACTGTGCTTCCTCTTACTGAGATTCTTTTTCTATCTCCTTTTTTTGAAGATCTAAATCCAGAGGCTTTTCCTGTCAAGATTTTTTTTCTTGCTGATCCAACCAAAGATACGTTCATTGGGAATCCTTGTTTGTCGCTTCCTCCAGTTATTTTTCCTTCATAGCCAGCTAGTCCTAATTCGTCTAACTTAACCATATCTCCTATTTTTTTTCCAACGAACAATTCTGCTTCATTGTTTGCTGTGTATCCTTTTCCAGTTTTTTGATCGCTTACTACGAACTTCATTTCAATCACCCATTCTTTAAAAATAATAGCCCTAAGAAACCATTTTATTCCTTCCCTAGAGATAAAAATTCAACTTATTCTTCATTGTTCACCGCTTGTTTTGCTTTGATTTTGTTTAACAAATCCAGCTCATCATTAGTAAAATCGCTTAAGTATTTCTCTAAATCACAGTATTGCTTTGCAGGGATACAAGTGTAAAGTTTGTCTCCTTCGAAAAGGTTTCTTCCTACGTTTGCTCCGTCAATAGAAATCGCTATTTCGTCCCCTTTTTTTGCATCTTTTACTGCTTTTCCTTCGTTTTGCATTCCTTCTATCTTTCCTATTTCTCTACCATCTTTGTTCATTACTTTCCAGCCCTCTCTTAGCTTGCCTTCAAGTATTTTTACCCCAACAATTGCTGGTTTTGTGTTTCTAAATACTTTTCCTCGTAATACTTCAAATTCTACTGGCCAAACTAAGCAAGCCATTTCGTTTTGCTTTGCTAGTCTTCTTGATTCATCTACCCATGTTTTATAATTTTCAATTAAGTGGTAAATTACTTTTTCACTAAAAATTCTTATTCCTCTTTTTTCTGCTTCAATAACTGCATCAGCATCAGTTCCAACATTAAATCCAAGTACTACTCCCAGTAGTGGGTCTTGGCATTGTAGTGAAGCTGCTTCCATTACATCTTTTTTTGTAACGTTTCCAATATCCGCTTTTCTTAATTGGTAACCTTCTTTTTTTAATAAATGCATCATTGCTTCAAGCGAACCAATTGCATCTGCTTTCACAATTAATCCTACATTATCAGAAGCGTAGTGTGTTTCTTTGAATTCTGCTTTTAATTCATCTACTTCTTTTCCTGTTTTAATTCCAGTGAGTGTTGCTCCTGCTAAAACATCATCTAGTCCTGGTGCAGAAATTTTTACTCCAGTTGCAGCCGCTACGCTTTTTACTGAAGTAAATTTTTCTTTAGTCATTCTCATTTCTTGTAATGGTTTTGGTTCAAGTAGTGCGCGTATTTTTGTAGTAATTACTCCTTTTTTTCCAACTACTGCGATTTCGTCATTAACGTGAAGAGTTCCTTGGTAGAGTATTACATCAATTGTAATTCCTAATCCTTTTTCTTCTTTTGATTCTAGTACAGCTGCTTTTGCAGTTTCATCAGTGCTTATGTCAAGTTTTTTTTCTAAATATTTTTGAGATAAACCTGATAACAAAGTTAATAGTTCAGCTAGTCCTTCTTTTGTTTTTGCAGATACGGGTACAATTGGTATTTGTTTTCCAAAAGCACATCTGTCAAATCTTTCTCCTTCAAATCCGTGTTCAAATAATTTTCCAACAAGCGTGTATAACTTTTCATCAAACAATTGTTGACTTCGCGCGTTGTGTGTTGCAATATTTTCTAAAAAGCTTCCTTCTTTTGAAGAATAAAAAGGCATTAAATCTATTTTTGTCATTGCGATTACGAACGGAACTTTGTAAGCTTTTAGTATTTCAATTGCTTCTATTGTTTGGGGTTGGATTCCTTGCATAGCGTCAATTACTAATATTGCAAGGTCAGCAATTCCGCCTCCGCGTTTTCTTAAGTTTGTAAAAGCTTCGTGTCCAGGAGTATCAATGAAAAGTAATCCAGGTATAGTTAAGTTGAATCCAAATTTTTTTATTATTGGTCCAGCTAGGCCTTGGATTATATCAATTGGAACTTCTGTTGCTCCAATGTGTTGAGTAATTGCTCCTGCTTCTTTAGCGCAAACCCTCGAGTCTCTAATCGCGTCAAGCAAGGAGGTTTTTCCATGATCAACGTGACCAAGAACTGTTATTATGGGTTGTCTAATCATTATTTCACTTCACTTTTTATTTCAATTATTTTTTTATTTCAATTATTTTTTTATTTTAATTATTTATTTTTTGTTTTTCAAATCAAGCTCTGCTTGTTTTTTTCTTGCGTGTTCTAGTTCTTCCACACTTTTTCCTTTGTCTTTGATTTCTGTGTACATTCCTTTTTCAGAGTTACAGTAAATCCAGTTAAAGTTCATTTTATCATATTCAAATAATTCTTCGTCTTTGAAGAATCTTGCTATTTCGTATTTAGCAACTTCATCATTTTCTGAAGCGTGTACTAAATTTGTTTGTGTGCTCATTGAGAAATCTCCTCTGATTGTTCCAGGTAATGCTTCTCTTCCGCATGTTTCTCCAACAAGTCTTCTTACTACACTAACTGCATCTTTTCCTTCTATCGCCATTAATATGCAAGGGATTCCTGACATGTAACCTAATAGTTCTTCAAAAAATGGTTTGTTTGTTAAGTGTGCGTAGTGTTCTTTTAATTTGTATACTTGTAATTTATCCATTTTTAACCCAACTATCTTGAGTCCTTTTTCTTCAAATCTATTAATTATTCTTCCAATTAATGCTCTATTTATTCCATCTGGTTTTATTATGATAAGTGTTCGTCTCATTATCTCATCCCCTTTAGCAAATTTTATTTTCAACTCTTTCAATATAAAAAATATAAATTTTTTTTTAAAAAAAACTTTTTTGATTTAAAATACAATTTTTTTCTTAAAAAAACAAAATTGAAAAACAAGCAAAAAAGCTTGTTCTTCTTTTTTTGTCTGTCCTAAAAACCTTAACAAGTAAATATTACCCTCAAATTCAGGCAATTTGCACTCTTAAGAGTGTTTATTTTTTGCTTGCTTGGTCTTTGTCTTTTGCAGACATTAAAGTTTTCTTTAGCTTGATATAGCTTTCAGTCCACTTTGTCTTGATTGGTTTTCTTCCCATTTGTATTTGGTTTTTTTCGCATTTGTTTGAGCAAAAGTAGAAGACAGTTCCTTCTCTTTTAACATACATTTTGCCCCCACCAACAGGAAGGTCGCTACCGCAAAAACTACATTTAACCATCGTGATTCACCTTCATTTTCCCCTAAACTTTTTTTACTTGATTTCTTTTGCTTCTCTTTCTGTGTCTAAAAGAATCAAGATGTCTCCTTTTTGCACACCGCCTCTTGCGTTTCTTCTTTTAACACGGCCCTTTTCTGGTCCGTCTAAGATCTTGCAGAGGATTTGTGTAACTTCTCCATGAACCCCTGTTTGTTTTACTACTTCAACTACTTCTGCAGGTGTTCCTCTATCGTCAGCCATTTTTCATCCCTCCACGTTTATTTTCTTAATTCAGCAATTTTTTTTGCTAAGTCTTTAATATCAGCTTCAGCGCTTGAATCAGTTATTGCAATTGATGCAGTAGCTGTTCTTAGTCCAGCTTTTTCACCTAAATCTTTTTTTGTTGCAACGTAACTGAATGGTATTTGTTTTTCGTCGCATAGCACTGGTAAGTGCATTACTATTTCTTTTGGTGAAACGTCTTCAGCAATGATTACTAACTTTGCAGTTCCTCTTTCAATTGCTTTAGTTACTTCGTTTATTCCACCTTTTACTTTTCCACTCTTAGCTGTTTTTTCAATTATTTCTAGAGTCTTGTCTCTAAGTTCGTCTGTTAATTGTACTTTTACGTATTCCGCCATAATATACACCTCCGCGTCAACCGCCGTTAAAATATAGCGTCTGCTTCATAGGCAAAAAAAGCCCTGAAATTAAAATAATCCCCCTTAGAAAGCTTTAAAAATATGGCTAAAAGGCTTAAAAAAAGCTAATTTTGACTTAGTTAAATAACTTAAAAGTTCTATTTTTTCCAGCAAAAAGGGTCTTCACCATACAAATTTTTATTTAGAATTAGTGCTCTTGAGCGGCACCCTCCACAAATATACTTATTCTTGCAGTTTTCGCACTTTCCCTCTATTTTTCTATCTACTATTCTTTCACAATAATTTCTTTTTTCTCCCCAAATCTTTTCAAGTTTATTAGTTCTAATATTTCCTATTGAAAGCGGTAAAAAACTGCATATTCTTACGTCCCCATCAGATTTAACATTAATTGTATTTAATCCAGCTACGCATCCGCCATAATATTTTCCTGAGTAAATGTCCCCATATTTTGTTTCTAATTTTTTCATTAATTTTTTATCAATTAAGTGAAACAAAGGGTCTTGTGAAGTAAATTTTGTTTTTGATTTTTTATATTTCTTTTTGTAAACACTCTCAAGAACTTTTTTGTATTCTTGTTTAGTAATTATTAAATCATTTTCTGCACAACCCGCAATTACTATACTTCTAACAAAAAAACAATTTACTCCAAGCTTTTCTGCAAGGTTCATTATTTTGTTAATATCTTTGTGATTAAGCTTTGTTATTGTTGTTTCAGTGTGAACTTCTAAACCATTTTTTTTAGCTAATTTTATTGCATCTTTAACTTTTTGTAAAGAATTTTTTGATTGTCTTAAATCAGAATGAATTTTCTCAGTGCTTCCGTCAATTCCAGTCCCAAATATTTTTAGTCCCGCTTTTTTTAAATCTTTAATTATTTTTTCAGTTACTAATGAACCATTTGTCTGAAGTTTTGAGGATATTCCTTTTGAAGAACAGTACTTTATTATTTCAATAATATCAGATCTTAATAGTGGCTCGCCACCAGTAAAAGTTATTGTTTCCACACCCATTTTTTTGGCTTGGTCAATTAAAGAGTATATTTCTTTTGTTTCTAAAGGATTTTTTATTTCATCCCAACCATAAACGCGGCAGTGCCTGCATCTAAAGTTGCACTTATCAGTTACTTCCAAAAGGATGTATCTTAGTTTATTATCTTCACTCACTAACTTCAACCCTAATCTTCTAGACAGAAAAGTTCGTTCAAAATTACTCTGCTTTCGGTTGTGTCAGTTTTTCCTACTATTCTTTCTTGGCTTGTTTTCATAAAACTACCCCCTAAAACAATAACAGATTATTCCAATACGGAGTTTATTAATATATCTAAAAAGCCGCTAAAAAGCTAATTCAGAGGTAAGAGAATACACACTTTACTATTCCATTCTCTTTTGATTCGATGTTAACATACCCAAGTCCATCTAAGTGGATTACTCCTTTTGCGTTAAGTAAAGAAGTTGAAGAGAATCCTCGCTTTATTGTTCCATCACTCATTAGTACTTCTATATCCACGAGTTCATTTACCCAAGAAATTACTGGGTTCTCAGTCTTTGCGTAAGAAACAAACATTGCTTTTGCTCCAAACTCGCTAGCTTCAGTTATTTTTGCATTAAATGCTTTTTTGAATCTTACCATATTTTCTTTTTTATCCTTATACTTTAGTAATTCTTTTTTATCAACAAATACTTTTGCAATTCCTTCATCAAAAATTATTTTTTCCCCGTACAAGTCCGCTTCTCCGCTTACTAAATTGTAAATTTCCATTTCGACTGCACTTTCAAAGAATGGGTAAGAGTTTACTTCTCCTAAAAATTGTTTATTAAATGCAGCAATCATTTCCACAGTTATTTTTACTTCTGAAATACTTGTTCCGCATGCAAGAATTATTTTTCTAATAGTTTGTGGAAGTATTCCTCTTCTTCTAAAAGCCATTATTGTTGCCATTCTTGGATCATCATATCTTTCTACTCCAAGTTCATCCATAATTAATTTCATTTTGCTTTTAGAAAGAGTCATATCTCCAAGTTTAGATATTTTTCCGTGGTAAATTGTGTGTGGATAATTCCAGTTAAAGTATTCATATAATTTTTTTTGTTTTTCTTCGTTTGAAACGTGCTCTTGTCCCCTTATAATAAAATTAATATTCATATCGTGGTCGTCTACTGCACTTGCTAAATTATATGAAGGCCAAACGTGATTATTTTTTGCGCGAGGATTAGGGTGATTTACTTCGTCTACTACTTTTGCCATCCACCAATCTCTTTCACTTGGATCGGGTGCATTTAAATCTGATTTTATTCTTACTACTGCTTCTTCTTCTTTTATTTCGTGTTTAAGCATTTTTTTCCATTCAATCATTTGTGCTTTAGCATCTTTTTCTCGACATGGACAAGCTTTTTTATCCCAAATTAATTCTCTCCATTTTTCTGATTCGCAAAAACAAACATAAGCTTTCCCCATTTTTATTAGTTCTTCAATTATTTCATAATATCTTTCAAGTTTATCCGAAGCACTGCACACTTCATCAAATTTTATTCCAAGCCAAGCATAATCTGCAATAAATTCTTTTTCTATTCCTGCTACTGGCACTTTTACTTTTGGATCAGTATCATCAAATCTTAGAATATATTTTCCACCATATTTTTTTACGTATTCATCTCCAAGTACTGATGGTCTTGCGTGTCCAAAGTGCATTACCCCGTTTGGATTTGGGGCCATTCTTGTAATTAATTTCATTCCGGTTTTGAACCAATCAAGTTCTGGCAAAGTCTTTTCTTTTTCAACTTGCTTTAGTTCCCAACCTATTGCATTAAATTTTGAGTATTCAGCATTAAGCATATCTTTATGCATTTTGTTTACTTGGGCAACTATTGTTGCAATTATTGGAGCCACTTCTTTTAGATTACTTTCAGGAAATAGTGTTTTTACTTTTCCCACTACCGCTCCGGCTTGTGATTTACCATCGTGTTCGTAGGCGTTCTTTATTGCGTACTTGTAAGCCACTTCTTTGATTTCTTCCATAAATAAAATATGGTCTGAATGGTTTAAGAGTTTTTGCTTGTTTGGTTATTGTTTACTAAAATAAATTAGGTTTTTGCTTTTTAGTAATTCTTTCCGTCTTTCCAATTTTTATCAAAGTAGTGAGTAAGTGCATTTGCCATTGGGAGGTGCTCATTTAGAATTGTAAAGTGGTAATCAGGTTTTTGTTTTTTAAAATCTGAAATAGCCATTACTACTTTTTTGTTGTCAATAATAAATGCATTTAATCCGTGATTGAATTGTCTTACTTCGCAACAATCCTTTAATCTTTTTGAAGGAGTTGAATTAAGTAATTTTATTGAAACATTTTTTGCTTTTGCTCGCTTTAGTGCTTCGTGAATAATATCGTGTTCATCAGTAATTTCTGTTAGTCCTTGAATTGATTTATTTGCTTTTAGTAATTCTTGCCCAAGTATTCTTTCAAAATCTTGTCTGTCTTTTACTTTCATTACTTTTTCTCCGCTCTCTTCTTTTCCGTCTCCAAAGACTTCCATGTTTTCTTTTATTATTGTTGCTTCGCTTTCAAGTTCTTTTAGTTGGTTCTTTTTTCCAATTAGTAAAAGATCAATTGCTTTTTGTGGCTCTATTGCTCTGTAAAGTTTTGGTCTTCCTTTTATTTCTATGATTAAACTTTTTCCCATTAATTTTTCAAGTACATCATATACACGTGTTTTTGGTACTTGTGCAGTTCTTGATATTTCTGGAGCTTCTGCTTCTTTTAAATTAAAAAGAGTGCCTAGCGTCTTTGCCTCGTATTCAGTTAAACCGAGTTTTTCTAACAATGAGTATGATTCTGAGTTATTCATCCCAACCACTCTAAAAGCGCTTTGCCTATACATATAGTGTTCAAACAAGTATATAAATTTACTTTAAAACGTTAATTAGGGCTTTAAAAAAGGGTTTTGACCCCTTCTTTGCATATAAAAATTGATTAAAAAAAAAACTAAAAAAATAGAGGAAAACCAATTAGAAATTTTAGTTTCTTCTTGGTCTTCTTGCGCCGCCAGTTCTGCTTCCAGTAGTCGGTCTGCTTCCAAATCTTCTTGTTTGGAATGATTTTCTTGCTTTTTCTTCAGCAGCTTCATCAATTTCTTGTTCGAAATCTGATACTTGTGAAGCGAAAGTTTCTCTTGAAATTTCTTTTCTTTCTACAAGTGTTTCTCTTGTTAAAAGGTAGAATATTAATGCAAGTGATTTTCTTCCTTTATTGTTTGCTGGTATGATTAAATCAATATTAGCTAATGGAGAGTCAGATCCTGCAATTCCTATTACTGGAATCTTTGTTTCTGCTGCTTCTTTTAGTGCTTGTGAATCAGCTAATGGGTCTGTAACCAAAACAATTTTTGGTTCGTGGAATATTCTTGCTTGTGGATTAGTGAATGTTCCTGGTATGAATCTTCCAGTGAATTCTCTTGCTCCAATCATTGCGGCTAGTTTTCTTGCTGGTTTGTGACCATACATTCTTCTAGCTATAATTGCAATATCTTTTGGCTCGTATTTTGCAAGCATTTTTGCGATTAATCTAATTCTTTTGTCAATTGTTTCAATGTTGAATACCATTAACCCATCTTTTCTTTTTTTGAAAATGTATTTTCTCATTTCCCCTGTTTTGAATTTAGTTCCTATATGAACTCCACTCTTTAGGTATGTTTCAATATCTATCAAAAGGTCTTTTCCTTTGTAGAATTCTGAATCATCAACTTCTTGTCTAGTTTCTTTTTCCATTGTTCTTTCTTCCATAGTATCACTTCTTCAACATCGAATAAAAATAACCAGAATTACTTCTGGAATCTCATTATATCATCAATTAATTCTGCGTGTGTTAGTAATGTTTTTCTGCAGCAGTATCTTTTTACTTTCAAATCATCCATTACTTTTCCTGCGTCTTCTCCTTTTTGAGTTCTTTCTTTAAATTCGCCGTAAAGGCCACCCAAAACTTTTCCGCATGAAAAGCATCGTACTGGAACAATCATTCATACCACCAAAAACATTTTTTATTCGCTGCACTTCTAGCAAAATATTGCAAAAAGTGCAAGCCATAATTTTATCTTTTACTTTTTTGCTTTCTTCTTCTCGCCTTTCTTCCAAGTGGCTTCTTAGTTTCAACTCTTCTAACATCATCAACAAGCAATGCTCTGTCGTAGGCTGTAAAAAGATCTTTTAACTTCTTTCCTTTTGCCTTTACTAGTGCTTTTGCAATACATGAACGTACTGCTACAGCTTGGCTCATGAATCCTGATCCGTTTACTATAACGTCAATATCATATTCTTTTGCTGTTTCTTCTGCTAGTCTAATTGGTTCCATGATTAATTCTTTCACATAACCTTTTGCGTAAGCGTTAATATTTATTCTGTTAATTTTTATTGTACCAGTTCCTTTTCTAATTACTGCTCTAGCTGCCGCACTTTTTTTCTTTGACTTAACAGTCATTCCGGCTTTCTTTGCTGCTGGTTTTAATTTCTTTTCTTCTTCCATTTTTCCTTCACCTTAAATATCCTTTACCAAGTTCCGCCTAATTTTTGTGCTACTTCTTTTAGTGTCATAAATCCATATCTTTCATTGCATTTACTGTCTTCGAAAGTTTCTGTTTTTTCTTTAGCTAATTCTTTTGGTACTTTGTTGAATACCATTAAATTGTCAATTATTCTTTTCTTTTGTCTTTTCTTTGTTGGTAACATATTTCTTACCATTTTTCTAAGCATTCTATCAGGAATTCTGTTGTATTTTGGTCCGTCGTGTGGGTTTCCTAAAACTCTTGCAGCTACTCTTAGTTCGAATTTTTCCATTATTCCGCTTGGAGTTCCAACTACTACCGCTTCTTCAGCGTTTACAATTGTAATCATTTCTCCGTTAATTATTCTTTTTGCAACTTTTGATGCAAGTCTTCCTGCAACAAGTCCTTTCGCGTCCACTACAACCATTTTCATACACCGTCTCTAATCTTTTATTTTATTAATACAACTTTCTTTAAATCAACTTTTGCAAAATCTTTAGCAAATTCTGCTAATGGAATATATTTTCCGTTTGCGTTGATTTTTTGCTTAGCTGTTTCTGATGCAGCTATTGCAACAACTGTAACTTTTTCTTCCAAATCTCCGTCTGAAAGAACTTTTCCAACAACTAACAAAGTTTTTCCTTTGTTTTGTTTAGCTAAATAATTAAGCTTGCTAACATTAACAGCGATATTGTTTCTTGTTGGTGCGCCTAGTCTTTCAGCTAAATCTTTCCACATAGCTTTCTTTGTTGTTCTTCCTGCTTTTTCTAAACTCGCAATGAGTTTTATTGTTTCAAGTTTTTTTGCCATAATTTTCACACTTCTAAATTTCTAAATATCATTTTTTCTATTTTTGCTTATGCAGGGGAAGAGATTCGAACTCTTGAAAGCACTAAGCTACAGGATTTCTCAAACTTCGTTCTTTTCTTTTTAACGCGATGCAAAAGCTTGCTTTTGCTGTCGTCTTAAGTCCTGCCCCTTTGACCGCTCGGGAACCCCTGCGGAGCTCTAACAGAATTACAATTAAAGTTTACCAAACTTGGTTTACTCTAACTTAGCCCTACTATAGCCTGCTTCACCCCACTTTGTGAGATTATTTTTTTATAAATATTACAATTTTTTAATTTCTTTATCAAGTTCTTCTAATTGCTCTGTTAATTGAGTTACTGCTGAGTCAAGTACTTCTTTTGCAGTTAATTGACCTGTTGATTCAATTGACAATATAAAGTCAGTTTTACTGTACTCTACTTCTACCCCAAATTTTCTTAAAATATCCACGTGTTGATTTTGATTTTCAACATTGTAAGGATCTGAAAAAAACAATTTTCCTGCTTTTGAATCAATGCTTCCTTTAGGCATTTTTGCAACAATTTCTTTAGTATCATAATTTTTGTCATTTTTTATTTCCATTACTTCATTGTAGGAAACAATTGCTGGCTGGTATCTTACGTGTTCTTCCCCAGTCTTCATTGTTGCAGTCATTTCTATTTTCAAGTTTTGATCTTTACCAAGTTTTGTAATAATAATTTTTTTATCAAGTATTTCGATTTTTGGATCAGTGCATTTTATGTCTTTGCTTGTAACTATTGCTGGGCCAGTTTTTTCAAGAACTAATTTTACTGTGTCTCCTTTCTTGTAAGTTTTAACATCAGTTTTTATTGGCAATAATCCAAGTCTGTTTGCAAGCATTTCATCAAAAACTGGTGAATCGTTTTCGTACATTTGTACTTCTTCAATAGCTAAGCATGGAACATTAATCATTATTGTTCTTCTTATTGTGTTCATGAATGTATAGTTAGTTCCTTTCACAAGGTACTTTGTAACATTTCCATCTTCATAAACTTTTTTGATATCCATAAAACTTCACCATTTTTTGTTTTCAAATACTTCATCAACATTTTAAATTTTATTTCTCAGCTTTTCCCCTAAATTTCTTTTGCTTTCTGCATCCATCGTGTGGCAAAGGAGTAACATTTTCAATTGAAACAATTCTTAGTCCGTTTCTTGTAATTGATCTGATTGCTGCTTCAGCTCCAGTTCCTGCACTTGGACTTCTGTTTCCGCCGTGTCCTCTAACTTTAACATAAACTTCTCTAATTCCTTTTTCTCTTGCAGCATTTGCAATACTTTCAGCAAGTTTCATTGCTACGTAAGGAGATCCTTCTTTGTGCTGTGCTTTTGTTTCCATTCCGCCAGTAGCTTTTGCAATTGTTTCTGCTCCGGTCATATCAGTAAGCAACAACATTGTATTGTTGTGTGTCGCATACACGTGAACTATTCCTCTTGTTTCTGCCATTTTTCATCAACTCTCAAAATCACTCTTTTTTTGCTTCCACTTCTTCAGTTGGTTTTGCTTCTTCGAATTCTTTTTTCAATTCGTTTTCTTTTACTTCTGCTTTTCCTTTTGTAGCTTTCTTATTAGAAGCTTTTTTAACTTCAAACATCATTTCGTTTCCGTACCAAGTAATCTTGTCTTCTTCATCAGCAAGTACTATGTAACTTGGTCTGTCAACTTTCTTTCCGTTAATTGCAATGTGTCCGTGCACAATGAATTGTCTTGATTGTTTTACTGTATTAGCAAGTCCTTTTCTCCAAACAATTGTTTGCAATCTTCTTTCAAGGAGTGCTTCAGGAGTCAAAACTAATACATCATCAAGTGATGGATTTGCTCTAAGTATTCCCATGTTCTTAAGTGAATCAAGTAATTCTTTTTCTCTCTTAAGTCTGTTTTCAAGTCCCAAAGCCAACAATTTTCTTGCTGTTGTTCTCTTTGTTCTTATGCTTGTTTCAGCTCTGAATAATTCTTTTTTGTTCTTAAGACCATATACTTTTTTCAAGTCTCTTTCCTTTTCTATTCTTTCTTTTTGGAAAGACTTTCTAGGTCTATCAAACTGTTTTCGTTTCTTTTTTGGGTCACCCATAATCATCACTTCTTGTCAGCTGCTGGTTTTGCAGGAGCCGCTGGTTTTCCAGCATCTTTCTTTGCTACCCCTACTGTTCCGCCTTTTCCTCTGTGTTTGCTCTTTGTCTTTTGGCCTCTTACAGTCAATCCCCACATGTGTCTTAAACCTTTGTAGGATTTGATTTCAGCAAGTCTAGTCAAATCATTTCTTAATGCAAATGCTAATTCGTTCATAGTTAAGTGTTTGTTTGTTCCTAGTTCGAAATCATTTTGTCTGTTAAGTGTCCAAACTGGTAACTTGTGTTTTTCTGGAGCAGAAATAATTTCTTCCAATTTTTTTATTTCTTCTTGAGTTAATTCTCCAAGTCTTCTATTAGCAGAAATTTTGTTTTCTTTTCTAAATTCAGTTGCTATTAATCCACCCATTCTTTGGCCGATTCCTTTTATTCCTTGTATTGCTAATTCAATACTTTTTGTGCCGTCAAGGTCTTTTCCTATTACACGAACTATATAATTAAATTCTGCCATTTTTCATCAACTCTCAAAAATCATTTTCAAAATTCCATTTTTTTTAAATTTACTTTTTTGCTTTCATTGCTTTTACCACACCATCGTGCGATTCTTCTTCTTTTACTTTTACTTGTTCATTTAGTGGAAACAAGTGGAGCATGTTGCATTCTTTTCTTTTTACTTTTGGTCCGTCAACTAAAACTCTTCCGTTTTTTGGTTTAGTTAGAACTACTACGCTTCTTCCTGCTTCTCTTCCTTTTGTTTTAATGCAAACTTGTCCGATTTCCATAAACACCAACTCAACATTTTCTTTTATTCTAAATCTGCTCTCTTAATTGCTTGTTTAACATATTTTCTATATTTTTCGTCAACTTCTTCCATTTTTTTAATTCCAGCTAAAACTTTTCCCATTTCAACGAATACTTTTGCTCTTGCTTCGCCTGATAGTACTCCTCCAAAAGGAACGCTTGGTCTCTTTTGTGTTTTGCTGTGTTTGTTTAAATTACATTTTGTTTCGTGTGGTACTCCGTGTAAACTCTTTTTTGTTAGTGAGCACACAGATTTTTTGTGTTTTCCTTTGAAGTACTCTCTCTTTGTAGATGAAGAGGATTTCTTATTTGTATATTTCAATCTTCGTTCTTGTGGTGTTGCCATTTTTTATCAACTCTTAAAAATCAATTCATTTTTGCATTTTTCTCATTTTTTTAATTCATTTTTTGTTTTAACTTATCATATCCTTTTTCAATAAAACTCATAATGATGGCTGAAATCATATAATAAAAGAAATACATTTTGTAATAACCTGCAGTCATTGCGAAACCAACTGGTATCCAACTCACCGGATTCAATAAATAAAAATTATTGAATGTTGGCAGAGGAATTATTGACACCAAATTTTGTCCGTTGTACAAGCTACCGAGGAACCAAAACGCTACTAAGAATGCAGGCATTGTGAACAAACTCAACTTTAAGTTCATGTTCATCATTTCAGTGTTCTGCTTCAAGATTTGCGTTTGCAATTCTTCAATCTCTTTCTTGTTTTTTTCAGCCTCCTTTAACAATAAATTAAATCTCTTTTGATCTGCTTTAATACTGCTTTGATATTCTAACATTTTTTTTCTGTCAATTAATTTTCTTTGTAATATTTTTGATATTAATGCAAGAGCGATTGTCGCTAGGAAAATCACTATTGCTGCTTCCAAATATTACACCTTAAAATTACTCACCAGAGTAACAATTTTCTTAAAGGCAACGTTTTAAAAGGTTCTCAAAGACTTTGCAAAAATCGTGTTTTGCGCTGTTTTTGACCCTTTAATTGCCTGTAAAAACATTGTTTTTACCTGTAAAAATAACATTTTTTGCATGTAAAATTACAAAATTTTGCCAATAAAAACTTTGTTTTTACGACATTTTTTCTTTTTTTTCTAAAACTTTTTTTTAATTTTTTTGATTTTATTAATTTAAATTTAATTAATTCATTTTTCCAAGCAATTTTCCGATTGCTTCTTGTTGTGTTTTTGCAATTTCTTCGTAGAATCTATAAACTATTCCAACTGTTAGTAATATTCCTGTTCCGCTTGCTACTCCCGCTAAAACGAAATCTCCCATTCCAGCTAGTAATGCAACAAATATTGAGCCTAGAATTGTGATTGGAGGAATGTATCTTTCAAGTACTTTTTCTATTACTCTTTTATCTCTTCTAAATCCTGGTATTTGCATTCCACTTCTTTCAAGTTGTGCAGCCACTGCTTCTGTGCTTTGATTTCCCATTTGTACCCAGAACCATCCAAAAACAACACATGCTATACTTAATAATACTAAAAATAATACTCCTTGCAATAAAGCTAGGGTGGTTGTGGTAGTAATTCCTTGTATTAAAACTCCGTGGAGTAAACTCATCCCACCAATATTAGGGATTTGCACTGCCCAAGAAATTCCGTTCATAAAATCTCCAATAAAAGGAATTTTTGCCATAAATAATGCCCATAGTCTTATGTTCATAAATAATGCCATTGCTAAAATCACAGGCATGTTACTAACGTACAAGAATTTTACAGGGTATCTTCCACCAGTTCCTTTGTAACCCATTGTAATTGGAATATTAACGTGCATTCCTTCTGCAAATACTACTACTAAGAAAATTATTATTACTCCAATTAACGGAAGCAGTAATAGCGGATCCCCAGTCATCATTGATCTCCAAAGTATTCCGCCTGTTTCAAGAGCTGGATTTAATGCTGAAGAGATTGGAGGAAGGAATGTTTGCCAGAATAATCCACCTGCAACTCCTGCTGCAATGAATAAACTTACTCCTGAACCTATTCCGTATTTTGAAACTATTTCATCTAAATATAATAAAATTAATGAACCAATTGCTATTTGTAGAGTTAAGAACCAAGTCATAGGATTAAATAAACCTGCTCCGCCCATTGGGGTTAGTAGTCCGCTTCCAACATAAATATATCCTTCAACAAAACAAAGAGCTACTGCAAGTATTTTTTGTAACTGTTGGAATTTTGCTCTTCCTTCAGTAGAATGAATATCTAATTGAATTAACTGTGCCCCAATAAATAATTGCAAAAATATTGATGCCATTACTATTGGACCAATTCCTGCGGTAATTAGTGTTCCTACTTCACTTGCGAGCAGAGTTTGTGCGAACATTATTTGTTGAACGCTAGTTGACATTGTGTCTAGCCCAACTAAATTAATGTTTGCTAGTACAAAGAAAATAATTAGTGCTGCAACTGTCCAAAGCATTTTTGTTTTGAACGTAATTTCTTTTTCAGATTTTTTAATTTCGGGTAAGTACTGGGATATTCCTGCTAAAAAGTCAATTATTGCTCCCAACAAACCCACCAAACCATTTACAATTTAATATAACAACATTAAAAGTATTTATATACTTTTTTTCATGAATTAAAAACTTTTTAATAACTTTTTCATTTGTTTTTATTCACTCGCTCAAGCCCCCCTCAAAAGGGCTTTAAAAAATTTTTTTATGAAAAGGATTTATTCCTTTTCATTAATTTCTCCTTCAGCACTTTCGAATTCTAAGTCTTCATCTTCTTCGTCTCCAACGATTTTTTCGTCAGCTTCGATTCCTTCTTTTGCGAAGTCAAATTTTCCGCCTGCTGCTTTTATTTTTTTAATTGCTTCTTTTGAAGCATTTATTTTCAAAACAATTTTGCTTGTTACCTTTCCTTCACTTAACACTTTTTGGTAACCTGATTTCTTGTCTACAATATATTTTTCTCCTTCCTTAGTTGCTTTTCCTTTCGCAACTAATTCATTCAGAATCAAATTTAATTTTCCTACAGAGATTGTAATTAATTTTCTTGCATGCTTCAATCTGTATTTTCTATCTTTTAATCTTCCTATTGAGTGGAATCTTGATTTGTTTGCTCCTGCATTTCCTCTTCCGCCTCTGCATCCAGCCCCTCTTCTATTCTTTGTGTTTCCTGCGCCCATTGTTCTTTGTCCTCTTAATTTGTTCTTTTTTCTTCTTTTTCGATCAGCCATAATTTCACCTGCGCATTCAACATTTTATAAATTTACATCATTCTTACTATTAAATCACTTATTTTTTCTTTTCTATTTCCGCTTGCTCCGCCTAAAACGAATGGAACTTTGATTCCTTTTCTCTCGTATCCTTTTCTCGGAGGACTCATTCTGAAGCAATTAACAATTCCTACTTGGTTCATTGTTTTGCCTTTCTTTAATTCTTCAACTACTTTTTTAGCATCAATTTTTGTTCCTTCTTCTATAGGAGTTGCTTTTTTTGTAATTAATTCTTTTAAAACTTCGTCAGAAATGTTTCCGAATGCAACGTAGTCTTGTACCATCATTATCATTCTTTTTGTTTGTTCGTCTTCTTGCCAAACACTCAGGTTGCTTACTCTCTTTAGACCCAAAAGCTCAAGAGTAGTGCTTATTTTTGGTGCTATGTTTACTGTGCCTCTGATTCTTATTACTGCATACATATCATCACAACCTTTCTATATCCATTTTTTTTTAAAAACCATTTTTTATTATTTTTTCATAATGCTTTTCAATTTACATTGATCTTGTTTCTTTTGCCATTTTTCTTTCAATATCTCTTGATGCTTTCATTTTTGCTGTTTGTGCGAGTGCATCAATTGCTGCTTGTACGAAGTTTAATTGGATTGTTGAACGTCCTTTTGTTCTTCCCCAAACATTCTTTAATCCTGCAAGTTCCATTACAGGTTTTATTCCTTTTCCAACTGCAAGTCCAGTTCCTTTTGGTGCTGGCATTAATGTTACTCTTACACTTCCGCTTCTTCCAGTTACTTTGAATGGAACAGAGTGTTTTTCGTCTGTTGGTTGTTCTTCCCAAGATCCGCTTCCTCTATAAATTCTAATTAAATTTAATTTTGCAATTCTTTTTGCTTTGTTTACTGCGGGGAATCTATCAGCATCTTTTGCTGTTCCTAGTCCAATGAAACCATTTTTGTTTCCCATTAATACATCTGCTCTGTAAGAATATTTTCTTCCAGCTCTTGTAACTCTTGTAGTTCTTGCCATTTGAACTAAGTGATCTTCAAGTTTTAGTAATGAATCCATTATTTCTGGTTCAAGTATTTTTAATCCTTTATCAAATATTTCATCAATGCTAGTAATTTTTCCAGATTTTACTGCTCTTCCAAGTTCTGTTTTTGGAACCCAGTTATTTAATACCATTTGTTTTTCGCTAATTTCTCTTTCAATTCTTTCAATTTCAGTTTCTTCAACTCTATCTCTTCGGCCGCCTTTTTTTCCACGAACTTCATCTTTCCTATTCATGCTTTCACCTTCGAGATTTCAGCTTTAGCTTTTTCAAATGCACTATGGATTTCTCCAATTTGAATTCCTTCTTTAATATAATTTGCAAAAGTTGTTTTTGCTTTTTCGCCTAATTTCTTTGCATAATCATCTAATAATTTTCCGTTAATTCTTTCTTCACTAGGAAGTGCATCTGGGCTGTAAGGTATTTCTACTCCAGCATCAACTGCTCCTTTTAGTGCAGCGAATACTACTCCACCGTGACTTGGACTTCTTCTTCCAATATCAAGTACGCATTGTTGTTTTCCTAATTTTTTTCCAATTAAAAATCCAACTAAGTATGCTGAAGGAGTATTGTTTGTTCCGTAGAACTTGTATTTTGTTAATTCTTTTGAATCAGCAGTAGCTACAGCTTTGTCTCCTTTTAAATCGAATTTCATTGCTTGTGCAATTATTCTAGTATTAGTTTTTCTAATTACAAGTCTTAATTTTCTTGACTTAACCATTCCAAGTCTTTTTTCGTAGTTAGTCTTTCCTTGTCTTCTTCGTCTGAACTTTGATTTGTAAGTTGCTTTTGTAGCCATTTACTTCGCCCCTTCTACGTATTCAGTCAAGTACTTCTTTCCTTTGAAAAAGTTTCCTTTAATCTTTTTGTAAATATTAGAGTAACCTTTTTCTTTTACAGCAGTTGGGTTACTTGCTCTTAATTCTTTAAGTGTTCTTCTTTGTGCTCGAACTTTATTTATCCATTCTTTTCTTTGGTCAGATCTTACTTTCTTTGTTCCTGATCTGTTACCTGCGCCTCTTCCTCTTCCTTTTTTTCTTTGCGCTTGTGTTACTCTTGCTCTTCCTTTAGATTGTTGACTAGATGGTTTTTTCTTAATCAATCTTTCAGCAACTAAAGCTCTAATATCATCTTTAGTCATTGCTTCAGCTACTTTTGTTACAGCTTCAGTAGAGATAGATACTCTTCCTTCTCCAACTTTTAGTATTACTGCTGCAAGTTCTTTAGCTTTTCTTCCATCCATTCAAAACACCTTTAATTTAAAATTTAATTTAATACCCAAATTCCTTTTTTGTTTGCTTCTGTAACTAATTCATTTCTTTTTTTCTTTCCAAGAGTTCTTGATAATCTTGCTGCTTGTGTTTTTGCATTAATTTTTGCAAGATCGTTTTTGTTGCAAACTAAAACATCAATAAATCCTGAAGGGTGAACATCTCTTGTTTCTACACTTCTTCTATAACCTATTTTTGGTCTGCATCCGTGTTCAATTCCTTTGTCAAGATCAATTCCGTGTGGTTTTCTCCACTTATCCCATTTTTCAATTGATTTTCTTCTAATGTTTTTCTTTCCGAATCTTCCTCTGAAAACTGGAGTGTGTTTCTTTAAAACAATTTTCTTTTGATTTGCGTAAGCTTCAACACTTTTTTTCTTATTTTCTTTTTTAACATATTGAATAAACTTTTTAGTAACAACTGTAGAAGATGTTTTTGTTGCAGTAACTGCTGTTTCTTTAGCTTGAGCTTTAGGAGCTTCTTTAACTTCTGCTTGCTTTGGTTGTTTTGTTTTTATTTCTGCCATAAAATCACACTCTAAAAATTATTTATTCAAGTCCTCTTACTACTAAAATTGCTGGAACTTTTGCTTCTTCAATAGTTCCTGTTTCGATAACATAAATTCCATCTTGGTATCTTCTAATATCTTTTCCTTTTACTTTTGTTTTTAATTCAAGGTTTGATGCAGTTTGTCCTACATCTTCTTTATTATTTCCTGTAATTGTAATTTCTTGTCCTTTTACTTCTACTTTTGTGTCCCCTCTTATTGCTGATTTTCTAGGGAATTTTTCTCCAAGGAAGTTTTTGATACTTACATTTCCTTTTTCAACGCTTATTGCCATTGGAAAGTGTGAGTAGATTACTCTTAATTGGTATTTGTAACCGTACATTAATCCTTCTGCCATGTTTCCTAAGTGTGATACAATTGTTTCAACTAATTTGTCAGTTTGTTTGTTCTTTGGACTTCCTTCTAAAATAATTTGATTTCCTTTTTGAGTTAGTATTACTCTATGAGTTTTAAATTCTCTTTTTAGAACTCCTTTTGGCCCTTTCATAGTAACAGTGTTGTCTTTTAGTTCAACATGTACTTGTTCAGCGAATTTTAGTGTTTTAACAATCATTTCTACCATAAAAACCAACTCTAATTTTTCTAAAAAAGATTTTTCAAATTCATTAATACATGAATGCGATTAATCTTCCTCCAAGTCCTTTTGCTTTTGCTTCTGAGTGTGTCATAATTCCTTTTGAAGTTGATACAACAATTAATCCAACATCTCTTGCAGGCAAATATCTTTTTTCGTATTTTTCGAATTCAGATTTCTTTACTGCGTATCTTGGTTTGATTGCTTTGCACTCATTCATTTTTCCGTTTAATTTTACAATAATTGTCAATACTCCTTTGTCATCTTTTTTGTCGAATCCTTCTATGTAACCGTTTGCTTTCGCTATTGTTAATAGTTCGCCTAAAAAGTTTGAGGCTGGCTTTATTGTTACTTCTGCTTTTGATACAGTTTCTGCATTTCGTAGCTTTGTTAAAGCATCAACTATAGGGTCCATTTGCGCCATTTTTTCACCTCAGTATTTCTCCCAGCCAAGGTCAGTTGCTCTTTCTTTAAAGCATCTTCTGCATATTCCCAGGCCATATTTTCTAATCATACCTTTTCTTGATCCGCAAATCTTGCATTCTCTAACACCGACAGTTCTCTTCTTCATTTTGTCGTTCTTTGAATTTTGTTTCTTTTTTGTTACAATTTTTGCGTCAACCATACTTATCTTCCTCTAAAAATAATCTACACTTTCGTGAACTTTACTCTAATTGTACTCCTAATGATTTTACGAATTCAACTGTGTCTTCTTTTGTTACTCTTTGTTTCTTTCCAACTTTTGTTGTCATTATTTTTCTAAGTTTTACTCTGTATCCTTTTTTTCTTAGTGATACTAAAACATCAAATCCTTTTATTCCAAGTTTTGGATCATATTTTGCGTCTGGCAAATCAATATATTCTCTTACTCCGAATCCGAAGTTTCCTGTTCTATCAATACTTTTTTCAGGTAATTTGTTTTCTTTTGCTAAAAATGCTTTTTTCAAAAATGCTAATGCATCTTCTTCTCTTAGTGTAACTTTAATTCCTACTTCTGAGCCTGGTCTTATTCCCCAATCTGGTATTCTTGATTGTGTAATTGTTTTGCATGGTTTCTTTCCTGTAATTAATTGCATGATTTGAAGTCCTTTCTTCATTTCATCAGGTTCAGCACCTACACCCATGTTAACTACAACTTTATCTAAAATCACGTGTTGCATAAATACCATCTCGTTCCTTTACTTATTGCATATCTCCCATTTCTGGTTTGCTTTTTCCTATAACAATAACGTTTCTTGTAGTTGTTTCGAATTCCTTTTCTCCACTAGATAATTTTACAAGTTCATCTCTTCTTTGTGTTCCTTTAACAATTTCTTTTATTTTAGCAACTTCTGTACAGTGTGCTCCTTTTGTAACGTAAACTAAATTTCCTTCTTTCATTTCAATTACTTCAGTTACTTTTGCTTCTGGTAGAGCTAGTTTTACTGAGTCTCCAACATTTGCTTTTACTGAGTAGTAAGTTCTTCCATCGTTAGTTGTAATTTGTATTCCTTTTGAAGTCATTACTTTCTTTGAAACTTTACTTACTTTTTCTTTGCTTTCTTTTTCCATTGTTTTTACTACTAATCTTTCTTTTGTATCAAACATTACTCTGAAAAATAATTTTTGTTTTTCAATTGCAACTACATCAAATAATCCTACTGGGAATTGGTGAGCGTTTCTTACAACACCATTTACTTTTACTTCGTTCTTGTTCAAAATGTGCTTTGCATCAGTCATTGTTGCTGCAACACACGCATAATCTCTAAGTATTACTCCTAATGGAACTGCAGTTTGCTTGTTGTGAGGACCTGCTTTTGTAGTAACTATCCAATAATTGTTTTTCTTACTTACGTTTATTGCTTTAGGCATACTAATTGACTTTGATTTTTTGTTTTGTCCTTTACTACTCATTTCTTCTCACTGTCCTTACCTTTTTTTGCTGTTCTTTTTCTGTCAGTTCTGTCAATGTCAATTACAAGTACTTTTGATGCGTCTATTGGAACTTGTCTTTCTGATCCATTGCTTTTCTTTGTTACAATTTTTTCAATAAAGATTTTGTTACTTTTTCTATTAACTTCAGTTATTTTGCCTTCTTTTCCTTTGAAAGCTCCTCTCATTATTTTAACAACATCATTTTTTCTAATTGTAATTGATCTTTTGTTGAATTCTTTTTGTAATTTTTCATCTAAGTGTGATGCAACTTCTTTTGCTTTCTTGTGCATCGGCATTTCGTATAATGCTTTTCTTGTCTTGCTTGGTTTTTTACTGCTCATCGTTCAACACCTTAAATATCATTTCAAATTACATTTCAAATTCATACTACTACTGGAGCTAATCCAACAATTTTAGGGAATCTTTCTCCAACTTCTTTTGCTACGCATCCTTTAATTTCTGATGCTTTTGGCAATCCTTCTTCATCAACTAAAACTACTGCATTATCATCAAATTTAACTCTCATTCCGTTTGGTCTTCTGAATTCTTGTCTTGTTCTAATTATAACTGCTCTTTCAATTTTCCCTTTCATTTCAGGTTTTCCTTTTTTAATTACAACATTAACTAATGAACCTAATCCACCACTAGGGTATTGTTTTTTTCTACTCTTGTAACCAAATACTGAGATAATGTCAACTTCTTTTGCTCCGCTATTGTCTGCGCAAAGAACTCTGCTGTGTAATGTCAATGCATTGTTGTTTGGTATGCTCATTGCTCTCATTTTAATCACCGATAAATCTTATTCAATTATTGTTTCTTATTAAGTATCTCCATTACAATGAATGATTTTGTTTTTGAGATTCTTCTTGTTTCTCCGATTTTTACTAAATCTCCTTCTTTTGCTCCAATGCTTAATGGGTTGTGAGCTTTTACTCTTGATCTTATCTTTTTATATCTTTCATATTTTGGTAAATATTGAATTAATTCTCTTTCAACTGTAACTGTTTTGTTTGCTTTTGCTGAAACTACTTTTCCTTCGAAAATATTTCCTCTGATTGGGTAAGTTACTTCTTTTCCGGCTACTACTTCAACAACTGCTGCTTTCGCTACTTTTGCTTGCTTAGCAACTTTTATTGTTTTGTCTTGTTTTTCAACCATTTTGTTCACCTTTACTTTTTCAATTCTTTTACCCTGTCTTCAGCTCTTTTTAAAATATCATTTCCTTTTACAATAACTTTTTCTTTTTCTCCAATTTCAAATTCAAATTCACATTCTTTTTTTGGGATTACTATTTCCACTGATTTTTCACCTTTTTTTTGGTCAACTTGGATTACGAATGTGTTTTGCGTTTCATTTAACACAATTCCACTCATTCCAACTCTCCCACTATCAGTGCTTTTGATCACTTTAACTTCTAAACCAATCATTTCGTGGCTTACTAAGTTTTCCTTTGTGATCTCATAATTCTTTCCTTTCATCTCCCTTTCATCCCATTATATAATTATAAACAATCATCCTCTCGCTTCAATCAATTCTTGCTTGTAACCTTTTGCAATCAAAAAATCTACCACTCTATTTTTGTGTTTTCCTTGTAATTCAATTATTCTATCTTTTATTGTTCCGCCACATGCAAATTTTTGTTTCATTTCTTTACCAATTTCTTTTACCACTTGGTCATCATCAATTCCTTTAACAATCGTAACAAATTTTGAAAATTTTCTTCTAATAACTTCAACTTTTATTTTTTGTTGCTCTTTTGCGATATTGCTTATATCAAACAAATCCTTTGGCAACCCGCTGATCTTGTCAATTTCTTGCATTTACTTTCTTCCCTCCTTTTTATTCTTTGTTGACAATGCTGTAAATATTCTTGCTATTTCTCTTCTAATTTTTCTTATTTTACCAGGTTTTTCACTTCGTGTTCCTGATGCAATTACTGCTCTTTCTTTTGCAAGTTCTTGCTTTAATTCAATTGCTTTTTCAGTAAGTTCTTTTTCACTTAACTTCAAAAGTTCTTGGTGTTTTAGTGTCATAATCATCACGTTTATTTTTCAATTATTTTTTTTCCTCAGCTTTAGAATCTTTTAAATCTTTAGAGTCCGCTGTTTCTTTTACTTCTTTTTTTTCGTTTGCTTCTGCTTCTTTTTTTGCTAATTCTTTTTGAGCTTCAATTGCTTTTTCTTCAATAGCTTTGCTTTCTGCTTTTGCTATGTGTTCTTTTGCTTCTGTTTCAACAATTTTTATTCCTTGTACAATTTTCTTAATGTCAACTTTATCAGGGAAAATAATTTCTGGGTGAATTATTCTTAGTCTGATTCCAATTGCACCTGATTTTGGATAAGATGCTGCTTTTGCGAAATCAACCATTTTTGTTTGTGCACCAAGTTTCTTCATGTAACCATAAGCTATTCTTACTTTTCTTTTTCTTCCACCTTTTCCAGATAGTTTTCCTTTAACAACTAATTCAACTCCTTGAGCTCCGTTGTCAACAACTTCTTTAACTAATTTGTAAGCAACACTTCTCCAAGAAAATTCTCTTTGAACCATTTGAGCCATTTTTTCTGCTTGTATTTTTGCGTTCAAACTTGGATTCTTTATTTCTTGTATTTCTATTTGTGGATTATCAATTTTGTATTTACTTGAAATAACTTCTGTAAGTGTCTTAATTGTTGATCCGCCTTTTCCGATTGCGAATCCTGGTTTTGCTACGTGCAGTACTATTCTTGTTACCATTGGTGTCTTTATGATTTCCATGTGTGAGAAACCAGCTCTATCTAGTTTCTTTGTAAGATAGTCTTCTAGTTCCATCTTGTTGAAATTTTTTTGTATGAATGTTCGTTCAATCATTTCTACACCTTTATGACATTTCCTGTACTATTACTTCAATGTTAGTTGCATTTCTTCTTCTTGCTTTTCCTGCAATTTTTCCTTTTGATTGGTAAGAGAATCTATTCATTCCCATGTTTGCAAATGCGTGTATAATTAATAATTTCTCTGAGTCAAGTCCTTTAAAGTCAGCGTTTGCTTTTGCAAGTTCTAATAATTTAATAAATTCAACACAAACTTTTTCAGGGTATCTTCCCGCTTTTACTCCGTTCATTGCATTTCCTTTTCTGTGTGCAACTTTCTTGTTGTATCTCTTAAGAGGCAAGTATTCTTCGTGCGCTATAATTCTTTTCAAGTAATCAATTGATTTGTTTACTGGTCTTGTTTTTATTAATTTACAAAGTTCAGTAGAGTATTTTACTGAGATTGGAGAATTTCCTAAGAATGCTCTAGCAGTCTTACTAGGTTTTCCAACTTCATTTTGATATTCTGCGTTTGCCATTTTTCATCACATCTTAAATTTCAATTAATTCTTCTACCTATCTTTTATCCTCTTGCTGTTACTGCAGTTGATGACTTTGTTGCACCTATTCCTGCTTTTCCGTGTGTTAGTCTTTTTCTTGTAAGAGCAAATTCTCCCAAGTAGTGTCCTAACATTTTCATATTAATATCAATTCTTTCAAATTCTTTTCCTTTGTGTACAGCGAAACTTGTTCCAACCATTGCTGGGATTACTACTAAATCTCTTCTGTGTGTTCTAATTGGTTTTGCTTTTGGGTTTTTCTTAAATGCTTCAACTTTTTTCAGAATTTTTTTATCCATTCCGTTGTTCAGTAATGCTCTTCTTGTTCTTGAAACGCATAATTTAGAAAAATCTTCTATACTTAATGTAGTTAGCTCTTCCAATTTTTTTCCTCGGAATGTTAATTCTTTTGTTACTATAGCCATTTTCAACACCTTTTGCAAAACTTCATTAAAATAATTCCAAAAACGCTTTTTGATATTAACCAATAAAGCGTCTCTAGCATTAATTCTTTTTTCTCCGTCCTGTTCTTGTAGATGCGATTGCACCAACTTTTCTTCCAGGTGGAGCGTTTCTTGCTGTACTCTTTGATTTTCCTGGTTTGTGTGCAGCTCCTCCGAATGGGTGGTCAACTGCGTTCATCTTTACTCCTCTTACTCTTGGGTACATCTTTCTCTTTGCTTTCATTAAGAAAAACATGTTTCCTGCTTTAACCATTGGCTTGTCTTGTCTTCCGCCGCATGAAACATTTCCCACTGTTGCTCTAACATCTAAAGGTAAATTAATTAGTCCGCCTGAAGGCATTTTTACTGTTACTTTTTTACTGTCTTTTGCCATTAATAGTGCGTAACTTCCACTTGACTTAATCATTGTTCCGCCGTCTCCAGCGATTCTTTCAATTGCAAATATTGGGCATCCTTCTGGTAAGTCGCTAACGTATGAAACATTTCCTATTTCTACTGTTGCTCCTTTTCCTTGTTCTATTCTTTGTCCTAAGTATAATCCTTCTGCAGCAACTAAACTTTCTTTTTTTCCGTCTGCGAAAGTTATTTCTGCAATTATTGCGTGTCTTCCATTTTCTTTAATTAAATCTGTAACTTCTCCTTTGATTAATTCTCCGGATTGTGTTAAGTATTTAGCTTCTATCCCTCTATGCTTTGCCTTGAATGTGTGTGTTCCTCTTCCGCTTCTCTGTGAAATTAATCGTTTACCCATAGTATCACAACATTTTCATTTTAATAAATTTAATTTTACAATACTCCTAATTTAGTTGCAAGTTCACTTGCTTTGTATTTCTTATCAAGTTTAACAATTGCTTTTTTTCTTCCTTTCATATCTCTAATAATATTTATTTGAACAACTTTTACACCATAAGCTTCTTGGATTCTTTTCTTAATCTCTGACTTTGATGTTTTGTCGTTTACTACAAATGTAATTTTGTTTTCTGATTCTATCATTCCAACTGCTTTTTCAGTTACAAGTGGATATAGTAATACTTCTAAATCTGCAAGTGTTGCGTTTGTTTTTATTGGAGTACTTTCAACTTTTGTTGCTTTGTCTTTAGCATCTTTATTCTTTTCAGCTTTCCCTTTAACGG
This sequence comes from archaeon, assembly GCA_041659525.1. Taxonomy (GTDB): domain Archaea; phylum Iainarchaeota; class Iainarchaeia; order Iainarchaeales; family JAAZKV01; genus JAAZKV01. The sequence goes on from JBAZYC010000001.1 coordinate 321,749, forward strand.
TTTTAGAATCTTTTCGATCCTTCATGTCTTGAGCATTCTTTTCTTGTTGTGCTTGCTTCAATTCTTCTTCTTTTAATTTTACCATAAAAATCACATTTCAATTATTTCTTTACAACCTTAGCTGCAACTTTTGGTGCAACTTTTTTTGCCTGCACTTTAGGTGCTGCTTTAACTTTTTCAGCTTTAACTTCAACTTCTTCCTCATCATCATCAGTTTCATTAACAACTGTTCTTGATTTTCCAAGTTCTTCAACAGCTGATTTTGTCCAAACAACTAATCTTCCAGCTTCTGCACCTGGTGCTAATAAATCAACGTTTAGTGATTGTGTTGTTACTGCTTCTACTCCTGGTAAATTTCTTGATGCTTTTAATAATGGAGAATTTTTTCCAACAACTATCAAAACACTTTTCTTTCCTTTCCAAACTCTTCCTCTTGATTTTCCTCTTCCTGCTCTTCTTCTAATTTTGTCTTTAGCATTTTCTAAATCTTTTCCAACACCAACTTTGTTTAATACTTCAACAACTTCAGCTGTTTTTGCAACGCTTTCAAATTTGTCTTCAACAATTATTGGTAATTCTTTATCAAAAATAAATCTTAATGCAACTAATTTCTTATCGTTTGTTGCTGCGATTGCACTCTTTAATGCAAGTCTTCTTTCTTTCTTATTAATTTTTTCAACAATAGTTTCCCAAGCTTTAAGGCCGTGTGCTCTATGTCCTCCAACAGATTGTGGAACGTAAGCAACTCTTCCGTATAAAACTGCTCCTCTATTTTGCATTCTTGGTAATCTTGCGTGTTCAACATTAATTGTTCTTCTGTAAGCTGGTACTCCTCTGTATCCGAAGTAATCCGCAGTGTTTTTCTTTCCTGCTCTTTGATCATTTCCTTTTGGTTGTTTCTTTGTAGTTTGAAGTGCAAGTGCAGCTCTTTTGATTAATTTTGGTTTGTATTCTGTTTCGAATACTGAAGGTAATTCTAAAGATCCTTTTACTGATCCATCCATTCCAAGTACGTTTGCTTTCATCATTTATCACTCAAATTAATTCTTAATTATCATTTTGTCAACTGTTTGTAATTGTACTCCAACTTGTTGAGCTGGTCTTAAACTTTTTCTAAATGCAACGCATCTTTTAATTGTTCCAGGTAATGAACCGAATATTAATGCAAATTCTCCTTGAACCATTCCAAAGTTACTAAATCCACCAGTTGGATTAACTGATGCAACATCTTTTGAAATTTTAATAAGTTTTTTGTTAACTTCAGTTCTGTTGTGGTAACCCATTTGTCCTGGTCTTGCTACTGTCCACATTACTGTTGCTGGGTGCCATGGTCCGATTGATCCAACTACTCTTTGTTTTTTGTTCTTTGGTCTAAGTGATCGTACCCCGAATCTTTTTACAGGTCCTTGGAATCCTTTTCCTTTTGTTACTGCTTTAACGTCAAGGAATTCTCCTTCTTTGAATACTTCTTCAAGTGCAACTTCTTTTCCAAGTTTTTCTTTAGCATAAGCTAATTGTTGTTCCTTTGTTCCGCCTAAAAATAATTCACTTATTTCAGGAGTTTTTTTGAAAGAAGGATTTGTGTGAACTAAAAGAGTAAAGTACTCTATATCAGCAATTTCTTTTTCAAAATCAGCCATTGTGTAAATATCAGCGTTGTTTTTAACTTCAGCTTTAGTAGGAGTTTCTTTTGCTCCATCATTAGATTGTGGTAATTTAAAGTTCAAAATTTTTCTTCTTAATTCTTTATCAACATTTTCAGCCATTACGTCGCTTAGTGCAGCGAAACCAATTTCTGCTTTAGCATATGCTCTTACTCCGAAAACTTTTAGTGGAGCGCATTCTACTACCGTCGCTGGTACTATTACTTCGTGGTTGAATGATGGACTTGCTTTGTGCATGTTTTTTCCTTGTACTTGAATCATTCCAACTTTGTAACATAAAAAGTTTAACGGTTTTGCTTCTTGTCCTTCTGTAGCATATCCTCTAATTGTAGGAGTTTGTTTTCTTGCTCTTACTCTAGGATAGTAGGATTTAGATCCTCTTCTTGGCGCGTTGAATTCTGACATTAAATCACGTTTTCAATTTTTCATTCAATTGAGTACTAGTGCTACTTGCACCGTGGCAAAAACCCTTTTTTAAGAGCTCTTGAACCAAAAAAACAGATTGTTGTTTTTTGGTATTTACAACCCAAAACTCACCAGAGATTTCGTGTCGCAGTGTACTCAAACTATAACATATTTTTTAAAACAAATCTTTATAAACCTGCTTTCCGCCTTTCCCAATTTTTACCTCGGAGAAGGGATTAACTCTAATTAAAGCCCGTAAGTCAATTACTGTCAATTACTTACGCGATTACAGGCTTAAATCCTCTATTCCTTCACCCACTTTTCTTCTTCTTGGGGTTTAGTTTGTCCACCAGTAAGCATTGCAACCAAAATTACTGCTGCAACTATTACTAATAAGATTATTCCTAGTGCACTAATGTTTCCGCCAAATGCGAATAATCCTGCAAACCCTCCCTCCCCACTTGTAGAGAATTCTTTGCTTATTTCTTGCCCATTAGCAGAGAAAGTTACTTTTCCTCTTCCCTCTGTTGCATTAGTTGTTGGAGTTACGTTTACAACAAAAACGTTTTTTCCAGGAGAGAGTGAAACAGTTCTATCTGAACTTACCCACCCATTAGGAGTTTGTACTGAAAGTACCCCCAAGAATGATTTTGTTGTTGGATTATTTACTTCCACAGTTAAAGTTAGTTCTCCAGTGTTAGCATCTTTAGTTGAATTAATTGTCATTATTGCTTGAGTTAGTTCTCCAGTCCCAGTATTAGTTATTGCCACCCTTGTAGTTGAAAAATTACATCCTTCTACAACTGGTCTGAAGTTTATTTCTCCACTTGTTGAATTAATTTTTACTTGTAAGTCTCTGCTTATTGAAGTTTTTTCTGGTAGAGAAATTATTGAAGGGGTTGCTTCTACACTTCCTTCAATGTAAATATCTGCTCTTTTGTTTGTCCCATTAGTTATTGTGAATGGAACTGATCCATAATTTTGTACACTTACACTTGTTGGTGCACTTAGTGAGAAAGCACTACAATTAGCTGCTCCGCTCCCAACTTGATTTATTACATTTATGTTAAATGTCTTTGGAGTAATACTAGTAAATGAACAAGTTCTTCCATCAGAGAATTGCCCTCTTACTTTTACTGTATTATCATAAGCTCTGTCTTGTAATACACTTGGAGCTACTGCTCTAAATATAATATCAGAGTATTGTCCTGAGAAAATATATTTCTCATTATAATAATTTGATAATTCTACTCCGTTGTTTGTTGTTTGTACTTCTAATATTTCAAATCTTTTTGTTGAATCGTTCTTTAGAGTAACACTTAATTTGCTTTCAGTGGATTCATCCATTGAAAAGTTATTTGCGCTTATTAAAATATCATCACAATCTGAACTTGTACTATATCCATTGTCATAATAATATCCATCATAGTAGTATCCACTATCATTATTCCCAGTATTTTGCACTGTTACACTAAAAGTTTCTCTACCAATATCTGATGTTGAACAATAAGTATTTCCTAAGTATCCTGCTACTTCCATTGTTGAAGTAATAGTACTATTACTTGAAACTGTTCCTGCGTTTAATGTTACACTTATTGGTTCGCTTGAGTAAGCTGAAACAATATTGTCATAATTTGTACTTCCTGAATTTATTAAAGAATTTGTAGAAAGAATATTCATTGTTGTTATTCTAAATTCTTGATTAGTATTATTTTCTATACTAAATGTTCTTGTTGTGCTTCTTGCTTCATCAATTGTAATATTACTTGTAGAAAGAATTATTCCGCTACAAGAATTATCTTCAATATCTACGTAACTTTCAGTTCTATCAAGTTCTGTTGATCCAACTAAAACTACTCCTTCAATTCTATATCTATCATAGTTGTTGTTACTTCCAGTATTGAATTCGTTATCCCATTGTAATTGAACTGTTCCTCGGGCAAGGTCTTGAGATTTTGTAGAAGTTGTCCTGTATGTTTCCCAACTCGAAGTATTTACATTGTATTTTGAAACAATTGCTTTTGAAGAAATTGTTGATGGACAATCACTACCAGAGTAACTGTCTATGTAAAAATAATTTTTAATATCAATATCAGTATTTTTTGAGGCTGAGATACTTGAGTAAAAATCAGCTGTTCCTCTTACTTCTGTTGTAAAAGAACTCAATTCTACGTTGCAAGCCATTGCTCCGCTTAGTAAAATAGTTACTAGAACCAGCATCGAAATTATTCTTGTTTTCAAATCCATAAGCTCACCCCAAAATACCTTACTTATGAGTCCCCCAAATAAAAGAACGAGGAGCCAAATATGTATATTGCGTCAAAGCTATATAAATACTTTTCGCTTATTCACGGTAACAAGTTACTTTTAAGGGCTTTTTTTCGTCAAAAAGAGAGATTTTAAGTCAAAATAGAGGGTAAAAATTAAAAAAATAGAAGAGCTTAGAACCGCTCTAAGCTCACTAAATTAGAACTATTATTTGTTAACTCTTTATTTCTTTTTCTTTTTTGCCTGCACTTTTTTAGAAGCAACTCTTTTAGAAACAACTTCTTTTTTAGCTGAAGAAACTTTTTCTTCAATTGGTGCTTTAGCCTCTTTCTTATTCTTTAGTTCAAAATAAATTGCAATCATTCCAAATGTTTGAATGATTATGAATATTGATTGAACAAAAATTGAAGGAATTGTTAGCAAAATTGCTATTGGATTTAATAGTTGACTTAGTGATTGACTAAATGAAACTTCTCCAGTAGTCATGTTAACAGGACTCATTGCTGTCAAGTACATGCTTAAAGGCATTGATGCAATCCAAGAAACAATCCCAAGAACAAGACCCATAATTAAGAGTACCACTAAAATATTTAGTACATTTCCTCTTGAAATATTCCAAGAAGATCTTAGAGAATCCATTATCCCTTTTTCACTTTCAACAAATATTGCTGAAGAAAGGGTTAGTCTTAGTGAGTTGTAAACCATTACAACAAAATAAGCCATATACAAAAGAAGTGCAATTAACAATAATGATAATCCCACTATCGCTAACAGAGTTGCTCCGTTGTAAGCTAATACTACTAAAATTAATCCTGCCATAGTTAGGGCTACTGCTGCAATTAAAATCAAAAGTAATCTAAGTTTGAAAATTGAAAACAAAACTGCTAAGTTTTCAGCAATCATTAATCCAATAAATTTTAGCACTCTACCAAAATTAAATTCAACAAAATCCATTTTCTTTGAATCAAGCGCTTTTGCTATAATAAAGTAAGAAACTATTGATCCAACTATTATTGAAAACAAAACCATCGCAATAACAAATCCAATAAAATAGAAAATCAAATTTATCGCTTCACCAGTGCCCATTGAAGAAATATTCCATAATGGACTAAACAAAGCATACATTGCGTAAGATGAAACTAAATTTGTTAAAAAATAGAAAATGAATAGAAAAGCAACGTATTTCCAAATACCTTTTTGTTTGAACCAATCAACAAACGCAAAATTTAGTATTCCTTTAAAATCAAAATCCATTTTTTGTCCACCCCAATTTTTACTAAAAAAATATTATCAGGAACTCTTTATTAACCTCACTTTTTTATAAGGGGGTTTTTGAAAATTAGCCCTTTATGCAAATAAGTGGTTTTAATTTAGCTACTTTTTCACTAATACCAGCACCATGCATTACTTGTACTACTGATTCAATTTCTTTGTAAGAATCAGGGGCTTCTTCAGCAAGCCCTTTAGTGGATCTAGCTTTAATTATAATTCCTTTTTTTGCTAAAGAATCTAGTAAATCCTGTCCAGTAAATTTTGTTAGTGATTCAGTTCTTGACATGCTTCTTCCTGCCCCGTGAATTGTTGAACCAAATGTTTCTTGCATTGCTTTAGTTGTCCCTTTTAAAATAAAAGAACTAGTCCCCATTGAGCCACCCACAATTACTGGTTGACCAACTTTTCTATACTTTAATGGAACTTCTTTTTGATTAGGACCAAATCCTCTTGTTGCTCCTTTTCTTTGAACTAAAACTTTTTGTTTTTTAGATTCGCCAGAAATGTGTCCAACATAATGAGTTTCTATTTTAGCAGTGTTGTGACCAATATCATAAAATGTTTTAACTTCTTTTTCATTAATTTCAAATACCTTCTCAAAAACTCTTTTCACGAGCACTCCAATAACTTGTCTATTAGCAAATGCTGCATTTGAACCTGCTTTGATTGCAGAAAAGTATTTTTGCCCTTCTTCACTATTTATTGGAGCACAAACCAATGCTCGTTCAGGAATATTAATATTATATTTTTTTACTGCCATATCAAGTATTGGTAAATATTCTGTTCCTATTTGGTGTCCTAGTGCACGAGAACCACAATGAATGCTAACAAAAATTCCATTCTCTTTTAATCCAAATGCTTTTGCCGCTCTTTCATCAAAAACTTTTTCTATTTCTTGAACTTCACAATAATGATTTCCACTTCCTAAGGTCCCTACTTGATCAGTCGCTCTTTCTTTTGCTTTAGTTGAAACACTTTCTGTATCAACTCCTTTTATTTTTCCTTTTTCTTCCATTACTTGTAAATCTTTTTTATTTCCAAAACCTTTTTTTACAACATACTCAGCACCGTGTTCAAGTAATTCATCCATTTCAGTTTTATTTAATTTTAATTTTCCACCAATTCCTACTCCAGCAGGAATTTCTTTGAATAACATTTCTGCTAACTCTTTTTTCTTTAAAGAAAGTTCTTTAGCAGTAATTGGAACAACTAGTGAGTGTACTCCACAATTAATATCAAAACCAGTGCTTGCAAAAGTAATTACTCCTTCGTTTAGATTTGAAGCGGTTGCAGTTCCAATCGGCGCTCCATATCCAGGGTGCATATCAGCTAAGCAAACTGCACCAACTAAACCTGGAAGAGTAGATAAATTTTGAAGTTGCTTTAGAGAATTGTTCGGATTAGTTTCTTCTTTTCTTAATACAGAAATTATTTCTTCATTAGCGTATATTCGCGGAGCTATCTTCATTGCCCCTTCTTTTGTAAGTTCGTAAACGTTTCGCTTTATTTGTTTTATTTCCATTTAATTCACTTTTGAATAATTATTAATTAAATAGAAAGGTTTTTGTTTTGCCCGCTTTGCTCTTTAAACATCAATTATGCATTGTGCAATGAATTGGCCGTTTTTTTCTCCAGCAAATAGTTCAGAATAAGTAGCAGCTTTAGGATCTACTTTTATTGAGTGCTTGTTGTAATTAATTTTTTCTCCAAACATAGTTGCTTTTAGGGTAACCATTTCGTTTACTTTACCTGTTTCATTCACTATATTTTCTTTCCCTAGTTTTATTCGAAATTTTGCATAAATCATTTTCTTTTTATCTTTTATAAAAAGTAGTTCATTAAGAAAACTAACTAATAGTGCTCCATGATCAGTTGCGTTTAATTCAATTATGTGAGATTTTTTTAACATAATAGAACTTGGTTCAGCCATTATTGCAGTTAAAGCAAGTGCGCACTCTTCAAATGCTTGATTTAAAGTATTTCCTTTTCCGCGTATTCCAATATCTGCTTTGTGCTCGAAGTGTTCAAACATAAAAATCACTTTTTCTTTTCTTTTTATTATTTTTATTTTATCAATTATTATTTTTTTATTATTTTATTTATCTTTTTATTTTCTTTTTTTATTGATTTTGATTTAATGTGTTTTTCACTCAATATTGAAAATAAGAAATATAATGCTATTATTGCCCAAATAAATTCCAAAAAAATAAATGCCGTGGAATCTTTTGCAACTGCATAAAGCCCCATTATAACTGAGCCGATGAAATTTAATCCATTAAAAAGAATTGTTCTTCTTTTAGTGTGTTTTTTTGCATTCAACACAAACGCGATTAGCAAAATAACTAATCCTAATACTCCAAATCCTTCTAGTAAGAAATCCATAATAACCACAAAAGCTAAGGACTTAGAAGTTTTTATACTTTAAGTTCAGAACTAAATCAAAAGTTTGTTAAAAAAATTAAAAAAAAGAAAAAAAGAGTTGAAAGGTTTTATCCTTTCAAATCAATTTCTAAGTGTACACTTTCTGGTATCTCTACTCTCATTACTCTTTTTAGAGTTCTTTCGTCTGCTTGGATATCCAAAATTCTTTTGTATATTCTCATTTGCCATTGTTCGTAGGATTCTGTTCCTCCTCCACAAGGCCCTTTTCTAGTTGGAATACAAAGTTTTTTAGTTGGTAGAGGAATTTTTCCGGAGTGCTTTGCGCCTGTCCTTTCTGCAACGTCTAAAATCTTGTTGCATATGTCCTCTAACGTTTCAAAACTAGTACTACTTAATTTTATTCTTGCTGTCTGCATCAAAACACCCTCTTCTCCATTATAAATATTAGGACGGAAACCGGAAAAATCTCCGGTCCCCGTTTTTAATTATTATTTCCAGCTTTGAGCTGGAGTTGTTTTTATTTATGCTTTTTCTACTTCTAGTACAACTCCTGCTGCTACTGTTTGTCCCATATCTCTGATTGCGAATCTACCCATTTGTGGGAATTCAGAGAATTTTTCTAGACATACTGGTTTCATTGGAACAATCTTTACGATTGCTGCGTCTCCAGTCTTCAAGAACTTAGGGTTCTCTTCAACTGTAGCTCCAGTCTTAGGATCCATTCTCTTTCTTAATTCAGTCAGAGTCATTGACATTTGTACTGTGTGTATGTGGAACACAGGTGTGTACCCTACAGGGATTGCTGTTGGGTGGTTTAGTACAACGATTTGTGCTACGAATGATTTAGCAACTGTTGGTGGACTTGTTACACTTCCAACAACGTCTCCTCTAGTCATGTCTTCAGCACTTAATCCTCTAATTGAGAATCCAATGTTGTTACCAGGTTTTCCAACTGTTAGTTGTGTGTGGTGTTCTTCTAGAGATTTTACTTCTCCTGTCTTTCCACTTGGCATTACAACTACTTTGTCTCCTGCTTTAACAGTTCCAGTTTCGATTCTTCCAACTGGAATTGCTCCAACACCCTTGATGTTATAAACATCTTGTAATGGAATTCTTAGTGGTTTGTCAACTGGTGATGGTGGTGCTTGTAAATCATCTAAAGTTTCTAGTAATGATTTTCCTGCGTACCATTTCATGTTGTCAGTTTTCTTAACAACGTTATCCCCTCTCCATGATGAGATTGGAACAACTTTTACATTGTCAGCTTTGTATCCACTACCTGTAAGTAATTTAGTTACTTCTTCTTTCAAAACTTTATATCTTGCTTCATCGTAATTAACTTCGTCCATCTTGTTTAATGCAACAACGATGTGTTTAATCCCCATAACTTGTGCAAGGAAAGCGTGTTCTCTTGTTTGTGGTTGTATACCATCTTTTGCAGCAACAACTAAAACAGCTACATCAGCTTGACTTGTTCCTGTAATCATGTTCTTTACAAAGTCCTTGTGTCCAGGAGCATCGATAATTGTGAAAGTGTGGTTCTTTGCTTCAAATTTTTTATAAGAAACATCGATTGTTATTCCTCTTTCTCTTTCTTCTTTTAAGTTATCCATTACATACGCGAATACGAATGTTCCTTTTCCTCTTGATTTAGCTTCTTCTTCAAGTTTTCTATATTCTTGTTCAGAAAGAGCTCCTCCGTCATAAAGTAATCTACCAACAGTAGTTGATTTACCATGATCAACGTGTCCAATAAAAACAACATTGATTAAATCCTTTTCAGCCATATTAATTCCTCCAATGAACTTTGCTTAATGGTCCTGCGACCACGTGTTTCGCGTCACACTTCGATTTTGAGCCGTTCACCAGGCAACGCTATTATTCAATTTCTTCTTAGAAAGCTTTTAAAAGCTTGGGCTTAACTCCGACTGAATTTAAGAGGAAAAACGAGTTATTTTGAAGTTAGCGCCTCAATCTGGTTTTTTTGAGCTTGATTCTTTTTTTAGCAATCGATTCTCTTTGATTAACTTTGTTTTGAAGAACAATTGCTGCATCAAATCTATCTCGCCTACTTGCTATGTTTAGGAGTTTTTCTCGTTCAAGTCTTGCTTGATTTGCTTCTTTGGATAGCTTAGTAGAAACCTCTTTTGCAGAGCTGTGTCCGGTTCTAATAATCTTAATTATCAAGTCTCTTTCTTTAAATGGAGCTAGATTTATTTTTGAACTAATCTTTTCATTTGCCAGTTCTCTCACTAGCCCTTTAATGTGCCCAGCTCCAACTAAAACAACTAATTTTGGTTTCTTTAGGGTGTAAAGAATGGATTTTATATTACGCACAAAAGCCTTTTCTCTTTGTGAACATAATTTTGATTCTTTTGCTGAATAATATTCATCTAAATGAGTAGTTTCTCCGTAATGAGAATTTGAAGAAACTTTTCGATGTCTTGTTATTAATGGAAAAGATTCTATAGGAACTAATTTTATATTTAATTTCCCACATTCATGAATAATTTCAATCAAAGCATTAGTTGGTGGTAAACCAAAATCCTTTTGGTTTGCTTCAACACACAAAACAGAATTCTTAGGAAGCTGCTTTATGTAATCAACTACTTCAGCGTGAGCTTCAAAAGATAAATCGTGTACCCACGGAACTAATTCAACTTGAGGATTAACCATACCTAAACTTCTCTCAAAGTAATATTTAATCCTACTACAACTTAAAAAAAACTTTTAAAAAAGCTTCAGCGTCTCAATCTGGTTAATTTTGTTTTAATTCTTTTTTTAGCAGTGTATTGTCTTCGAATAATTTTTTTAATTAAAGCACTTCGCTCGATAGGTTCAACTCTTTTAGTCATAACTTCCATTATTCTCTTTAATTTGTTCACTTTATCCAATCTTTGAAATGAAGAGTTTTTTGTGAAAAGATTATGAGTATGATCTAGTATTTTCAACATTAATCTTTTTTGTTTAAATGGAGCTAAAGTTATATTCGAACTAATTTTTTGGTTTGCTAATCCTTCAGCCACGCCATTAATATGAGAAGCTCCAACTAGAACAATTAATTTTGGTTCTTTTAGAGTATAAAGAGCAGATCTTATATTATTCACAAAAGCTTTTTCTCTCAACGCCCTAATTTTTGAAATTTTTAAATAAACAGACTCATCTAAACTAGATTTGTCATTCAAAGATTGGCGTTCAGCAGGATAGTAGTTTTTCAATAAATTCAAATGGTATCTTTCTACCACCGCAGGTGATTCTATTGGAATTAATTTAATATTTAATTTTTCACATTCATGAACAACATCCCAAAGAGCATTAAACTCTCCTTCATTTGGATTAAATGCTAAATCTTTTTGAGTAGCTTCAACACACAAAACAGAATTCTTTGGAAGGGTCTTTATGTAATTAATTACTTCTGCATGAGCTTCCATTCCTAATTCGTGCACCCACGGAACTAATTCAACTTTCGCATTAACCATACCTAAACTTCTCCCAAAGTAATACTTAATTCTACTGAATGGTAAGAAAGTCTAAAAAGTTTGTAAAAAGAAGAATAAAAAAATCTTCTAAAAAAAGAATTTCAAAGAAAGAATAAAAAAAGAAAATTAAAAAAATAGAATCCCTGGAAGACTTTCGTCTTCCAGAGCGTAATTGTTTTTTGGATTTTATTCCAAGAAGAATTGGAATGTTTTGATTTCGTCTGGCATTCCTTTTCTCTTTCTGATTTCTTTTACAGTTGCTAATTGCAAGTCTCTTGGCAATAGTTCGTAACCGTAGTATTCAGCAGTCCATACTGCTCTTCCTTGTGTTGCTCCTCTCATTGCGCTTGAGAATCCAATTAATTCTTTTACAGGTGCTTTTCCAATTATGATTGAAGAATCTCCTTCTTGTCTCATTTCTGTTATTTGTACTCTTCTTCCACCAAGTTCTCTACTTGCAGAACCTAATTGGTCTTCTGGCACTGTTACTGTTAGTAATTGTTTTGGCTCAAATAATTGTGTTCCTGTTTGTAGCATGCAAGCGTATATTCCTCTTGTCATTGCTGGCAATACTTGTGCTGGTCCTCTGTGGATTGAGTCTTCGTGCAGAGTTGCATCTTCTAGTGAAACAAATACTCCTTGGCATTTTTCTTTAGCTAGTGGTCCTTGTTCCATTGCGTCTTTGAATGCTTGGATTACAAGTTCTCTAATTTCGTGTAGAGCTGTTATTCCTCTAGTTCTATCAATTAATGCGTTTGTTCCTTCTACTGCCCAAACTTTCTTCGAGTCATCAGTACTGAATCCGTATTCTTGTAGTTTTGCAATTGATTCAGCGTTCTTGAATTTTACTTTCGCATTGAATGGCTTTTCAGCTAACTTTGCGTAAATATCTTCAGGCATTGGAACTACTTTTAGCTTGAATTTGTTGTGTTTGTTTGGTGACTTTGCTTCAAGTATTTCACTCGATCCAGCTATTCCTTCGTGGTAAACAACGATTGGTGCTGATGTTTGTATTTCTATTTTTGCATTGTTAGTTATTCTGTAGGTGTTTACTTCTAAGTGTAACTCTCCCATTCCAGAAAGCAAGTGTTCTCCTGTTTCTTGATTTATTGTTGTTCGTAAGTTAGGATCTTCTTTTGATAATTTGTGCAAAGCTTCAATTAACTTTGGTAAGTCTTTTGGATTCTTTGCTTCGATTGAAACTGTCATTACGGGTTCTGCATTACTCATGAAACTTTCAAATGGCTTCATGTCTTTTATTGTAGCAACTGTTTCTCCTGCGTAAACATCTTTTGTTCCTACGATTGCAGCAATGTTTCCTGCTTCTGCTTTTGAAACAGTAATGAATTCATTACCCATGTATACTCCAACTTTTTGCACTTTTACTTCTCTATGTGCTCCAAGTAAGTGAACCATATCCCCTGGGTGTAAAGTTCCTGAGTATACTCTTCCAGTAGCAACATCTCCTGCGTGTGGATCAACTGATACATCTGTTACAACCATTGAGATTGAACCTGATTGGTTACATGCTTGCATTGATTTTGCAATTTCTGTTTCCATCTCTCCGCCCCAAATCTTTTTTATTCTGTAGTTTTGTGCAACCATTGGATTTGGTAAGTGTTCTATAACCATTTGTAGTACTACTTCGTGTACTGGAGAAATTTTTGCAAGTTCCTCTTCTTTTTCTGTCTTCAAGTAATCATATACTTGTTTAAAATTAATTCCAGATTTTTTCATGTGTGCGGCGCTTACTCCCCACTTTCTTTTTGCTGATCCGAATGCAACTGTTCCTTTTTGGATACTTACTTGCCATTCTTGTTTGAATTGTTCAGGAGCGTTTCTTTCAATTAGCATATTTACTTTTGCAATTACTTTTACAAATTTGTCCTGCATTTGTTGTTCAGTAGCGTTAAGTTCTTTTATAATTCTGTCAACTTTGTTAATGAATAGAACTGGTCTAACATATTCTCTTAGAGCTTGTCTTATTACTGTTTCAGTTTGTGGCATTACTCCTTCAACTGCATCAACTAATAATATTACTCCGTCAACCGCTCTCATTGCTCTAATTACTTCTCCTGTAAAGTCAACGTGTCCTGGTGTGTCAATTAAATTTACTAAGTATTTTTGACTATTCCAATCAAATCCTAGTGAAATGTTTGCTGCGTTAATTGTAATTCCTCTTTCTTGCTCTTGATCTTCATAATCCATCATTTGCATTTCTCCAGCAAGTGCTGAGTTAATTAGTCCTGCTGCTGCGATCAAAGAATCGGATAGAGTTGTTTTACCGTGATCAATGTGGGCAACTGTCCCAATGTTTCTAATATTTACTCTGTTTGTCATTAAACTTTCTACTGTTTCTACCATCTGTTCTGTTCGTCCCAAAATGATCACCTATAAAAATAATTCAACACAAAACTTTCTTTTTATTAACAAAAAAATTTTGCTTGAATAAAAATAATGTATTGTGCCATTTTTTGGCACAAGTACTTTCTTAAATTTTGTAATATTATTTATCTTGAAGCTTTTGCAATTCTTTCAACTTCATCTTTTCTCTTGATTGCTGAGCTCTTCAAATCATTACTTGCTGCAGCGATTATTTCGTCTGCAAGTGCTTGTTCTGCACTAACTTTTTTATTGAATGATCCGCCAAATCCACCTAATGCAATATTCTTTACAACTTCATCAAGTCTTTTTAGTGGTGAAACATCAACTGCTAGAGAGTAAGCTACTCCCCCTCTTTTTACTCTTGTAATATCTTCTCTTGGTGCAGCGTTTTCAATTGCTTTTACCAATACTTGGATAGGGTTTTGCTTTGTTTGTTTTTCAATTATTTCGAAAGCGTTTTCAACTATTTTCATTGCTTCCATTTTCTTTCCGCATGAACCTCTTCCTCTAATAAATTTTCCAGACAATTTTCTTTTTCCTTGTCCACTTCTCATAATTTTGTTGATTAATCTTTCAACAATGTTTAAGTTTGCTTTTTCAAATCTTCCTCTTGTTTTTCTTCCAAATGAGTGTGGCATTACAACAGGGTCTAAGTTAACGTATCTTACTAAACTTAGGTCAGATACTATTACATCTGCGAATGACCATTTGTTGAATAATTTGTATTCAGAGAATTGAGATTTTTTTCTAACAATAATTGGTTTTGCTTCTTCTTGAGGTTGTGGAGCACTGTCTTTTGCAAAATCTTTTTTTGCAACGAATTTTGTTTCCTTAGTTGCACTAACTTCTTTTGCAACAGGTTTTGATTCAACGTGTGCTGCTTTTGGTACTTGTGCTTCTACTTTTGCTTCAACTTTTTGCTCCATTATCCTCATCTCCAAAAAATCAATTATTTTTTATGAATTTTATCTCTTTGTCTTCTCTTTCTTTCCAGTTCTTAGCATCTCTAGTGAAATACCATTAACGTGTGTTACTCTATACTTTACTCCCCAAAGGTCTCCCTTAGGTCCGCCTTGAGCTCCCCCAAGTCCTTCAACGATTACTTCATCGTGTTCATCAATAAATTTTATTGCTCCATCATATGGTGCAAGTGCAGTTAGTTCTTTTCCATTTTTAATTAATTGAACTCTTACACATTTTCTAATTCCTGAGTTTGGCTGCTTTGCTTCAACCCCTCTTTTTTCAAG
Source organism: archaeon (assembly GCA_041659525.1). Lineage (GTDB taxonomy): Archaea > Iainarchaeota > Iainarchaeia > Iainarchaeales > JAAZKV01 > JAAZKV01. The sequence continues at coordinate 336,851 of JBAZYC010000001.1, forward strand.
TACAATTCCTTTTCCTTGTGGTGCGCCTTCAAGCAAGTCTTTAGTAATGTTGTTCTTTGCTCTTCCTTTCTTTATGCATCTATTGTCTTTTTTTCTCCACTTTATTCTCTTGTTTTCCATTGCTTTTCCTGCGAATTCTCCATAACCCATTAGTAATCAACTCTTAACATTACACTAAATTTTTTTTCTTAAAGGAAACTTTTTCCTTTTAGCTCACCAATAACTAAATCTTAAAAAGAAACCTTTATAAATACTCACCAAAATACTCTCTTAGAGTTATCACCACAAGAACCACTTAGTAAAAGACACTCCATAGTCAAAATTTGTAAATTTTGGGAAAAATTATGGGTTATTTGTGTTCTAGAATTGTTAAAACCAAAAAATATTACTATTTGGAAGAATCTTTTTTGTTTAATGGCAAACTTACAAAAGAAAGTGTGTACCTTGGAAGCCTTTCTCCTTCAAATGATGAACTCTTTTTGGCTCAAGAGGTTCTTTCTCGAACCTGTCTTGAAAAAAATCATGTAGTTCTCGTTCCTCCGCTCACAGAGTTTATTAGAAATAGAACTGCCAGCATCTTAGAGCAAGCAAAAAACAAAAATAAAGAAAAAAATTCTTTGTTAAATCAAAAGCAATTAAAAGAATTTAAAAAAAATGAAAGAGAATTGTTTTTCAAAAACATTTTTTTAAAAGAAAACCCACTTCAAAACACTTCTTCACTTTCACCAAATAAATTCAAAAGTTGTTTTTCTTTTTATGATAAAGAACTTTCAGAAAACAAATCCATTAGCATTGGATTAATTCATAAAATTCATTCTTTGCTTTTTAAAAAGAAAAAAGAAAATTCTAATTCTGAAGCGCTTTTGCATTTGATTCTAAAATGGTATTCTGAAAAAGATAATTTAATTCACCCAGTTGAGTTTGCTGCAAAATTTTATTTAAAATTTTTATCAATTAATCCTTTTGAAAACGAATTTGAAAATGAAATAGTTGGAATTATTTTAATGAATTATGTTTTAGAACAAAAAGGTTTTTCTTTTGTAATTATTTCTAAAAAAAGAAAAATAATTACAAAAAAGCACTAATTGCAGGAAAAATAGAAAATTATAATCCTTTAACAAAAATATTAATTGAAGAAATAGTAAAAACTAATAAATAGTAAATTAAAATTAATTAAATTTTATTTTTAAAGATTAGTTTAAATTTTATTTAATTTATTACAAGTTCAAGTCCAAAGTTTCTATTGATTAGTTCTTTTACTCTTTTTATTCTTGAATTGTTTTTGAATGCTTTTGATTTACTTGCAGCATCTAAAGTAACTACTAGTCTTTTTCCGTTTAATTTTGCTGCTGTAAAATTTACTTCAAGCGCATTTGCAAAAATATCTTCTGGTTTTTCAAAATAAGCAACGATTTCTACTCGTTTGTTTAATTTTTCTTCAAGTAGTTTTACATTAGCCGCAGCTTTTCCAATTGCTTTTCCTACTAGCGCGCTAGGCACTAAGTAAGAAATTAATTGGCCTTCAACTAAACAATCTTTTGGAGAAACGCCAGTTACTTTTTCAAGTGCGCTTCTCAAAAGGATGTCTTCCATTGTTATCTTCATCAAAATCACAAAATTTTGTTCATACTTGATCTTTTTTAATTTTCATTTATTGTATTTCAAGTATTTTGCTTTTACCTGCTTCAAGTATTAGCATTACTGAGATAACAAATGGTTTTCCGCATACACTACCTAGAACAAGTCCAGTGTCGTCGTATTCGTAGAACTTTTTGCTTTCAACGTTAGCTATTTGTTTTAGAGTTTCTTTCTCGTTTTTTGGTAAGTTTTTACTTACTATAACCATTTCTCCGTTTCCTGAAAGCAAGTTTTTCTTTGCTTGTTTGTAACCGAAGGATACTTTTCCAGTATCAACTGCTCTTCTTATTTCCTTATTTGCTTCAACACTCATTCAAATCACCTTTATTTGTTTTATTAATTTCTTTTATTTTTTGAGAAACTTCCTTTAGAAAGAGTAAAATGTTTGGTCCTTACTCCGCCCTACTTGGCTTCTCAAGGTTTAAATTAAAATAATTAATTTAATGAAGATTTATAAATCTGGCGAAAGATTCCCTCTCGCCAAATTACAAGTTTTACTTCATTTACCTTTACTTCATTAGTAGTTCTACATTTCCTGTTCCAACTTTGATTGGTTGTCCAACAATGATGTTTTCAACTACTCCTGTTAGGTTTTCGCGTTCTCCCTTGAATGCTGCTTCAAGTAAGTGCTTTGTTGTTTCTTCGAAAGCTGCTTTTGCGAACGGAGAGGCTTTTCCTTTTGTAATTCCTGTTCTAACAATTCCCTTGATTTCTCCAGAGAAAGTCATTAGGTCAGCTAATAACATTATGTGTCTTACGTCAACTTTAATTCCGTTGTCGTCAAGAACTTTCTTTAATTCTTGTACAACCATTGTTCTTCCAGCTTCGATCCCTAGTACTTTTGAAGTTTCGATTATATCGTTTGTAAATACTTTTTCTTTATTTACTTCGTCAAGTTTTAGAACGTATTTTAAGTTACTTCCACTTGTCTTGATTATCCATTCGTCTCCTTCTTTTACAAGAAGAGTTTTTTCGATTCCTTTTATTCCGTGGACTTTTTCATCAAGTAGTTTTAGTAATTCTTTTCTAATTTTTATGTACTCGTTCTTCTTTTCTATTGAGAAGTGTACTGTGTTGTCTCTGTATATTGCTTTGAAGTCTTTTAGTCCTTTTTTTAGCATATCAGCTACATCGTCTACTTTTAGTCCGAGTGCTTTTGTTTTGTCTGTTTGTACTTCTATTGCAATTTTCATGTTTTCGAATTCTTCGTTTATTTTTACAACATCTTTTACTCTTACATCAATTAAACTTTTTGCAAATTTATCTACTTTGTCTTTGTCTTTCTTCATGCTATCTATTACGTAAATAGTCATTGTTGGGTACTTTGCTTTGCTTCGTCCGTCAACAATTTCTTCCACTCTTTGTATTCCGCTTCCTACCGATACTTCGGCAGCTCCAGCAAAGTGCTTTGTTCTTAGTGTTAATTGTGTTCCTGGCTCCCCTAATGATTGTGCAGCAACTATTCCTACTGCTTCTCCAGGTTCAACGATTATTGAATTGTATTTTACAAGTACTGCTTCAGCTAATTTTCCGGCTTGGTCTTTTGAAAGGTTTAGTACTTCTGCGAGTGCAACTATTTCTTCAACAATTTTTTTTGGCAGAACTACTTGTTCCCAGTTTCTTTCTTTTTCTTCGTAAACTTTTTCGCCGAGTACTACTTCTTCGTCAGCTTCAAGGCCTTCGTCAATGTCTTTTGATTTTCTTTTCTTCTTTGCGGATTTTGTTTCTGCTACTTCTGCGTCTTTTTCTACGTGAGCTTCTTCTTTTGATTCTTCAACGTCTGATTCTTCTTTTTCTTCTTCAGTTTGTTCTTCTTCAGCGTCTTCTTCTTCGTGTACTTCTTCTATAACGTCGTTTTCGATTTCTTCAACCATTTTTCACTCACCCGCATTTCAATTCATTATTATAAATTAACAGAGCAACTACTTGGCGGCTCTGTCTTTCATTTTCTTGTATTCTTCTTTTACATCAATTGCGATTCCGCCCTTAGTATTCATTGGGAATACTCCGTCTTCACCGTATTGGTATTGGATTAGCATGTTTGATGCTGTTCTAACTGTTCCATCAGGAGCAGCCACCAAATCTTTTAGTGAATTCGCTAGTCTTCTGTATAAGTACCCTGATACTTTTGTCGATACACCTGTATCAACTTCTCCCTGTCTTCCACCCATTGAGTGGTAGAAGTATTCTTTCGCGTTCATTCCTTCAAGGAAATTTGACTTAATGAATCCGCCTGCAAGTAATCCTACATCTCCTTTTTCATTTGATGTGATTAATCTCTTTGCAAATCCTTTTTTAGGTCTTCCTTCACGAACACTCGCTTGACCCCAAAATCCAGCTATGTTCATCAAGTTGATTGAACTTCCTCTTGATTTTGCTAAGATCATTGAAATTGTGTTTAGTATTATTTCTTCGCCGATAACGTAGTGCAACTTTTCTTTTAGAATTGCTTTTTCTACTTTGTCTTTTACTTCTGAACCTAATCTTACCATGTATAACTCAAATGATTCGCTTAGTGTTCTTCCCGGAATTACTTCTAGTGTTCCTTTTTCGTACGATTCAACTAGTGCTTCTCCTTTCTTCATTGCTTCAGCGATTACTTTTTTCTTTAAATCTTCAATTTCTTCGCTTACTTCATATTCTGCTAGTGAAGCTGTCATTCCTTTTTCTGTTAAAATGAATGCTGTAATTCTGTTTACTCCTCTGTAGAAGTCTTCGATTACATTGCTTGGATATTCTCTTGCGATTGTGTCAACTAATTTTCCTTTTCCTTCGCTTAGTGCGCTTGAGTCAATTACTCCGCTCACGAGTTGTCCGTTAACAATTTTTACTTTCTCCATTATTGCTGAAATTATTGGTGAATCGCTTTGTGTGTATCCTGCTTCTTTGAATACTTTGCTTGTGTATGATTCAAATTCAATATTCAAATCTTTTGGAAGTATTTGTGAGAAAATTAATCTTCCTGAGTATAATTTTCCTTTATCGGCTTTAGGCATATCAGTTACTCCAATTGAGTAGAGTAATCCCATTGCGTCTTGTTTTGAAAATGATGTTTGTGGCATTGTTAGTGTGAAGCATCCACTTACTCCATCTTCCTTTGGAGCAATTACTGGTGCACCAAATCTTGGAGAAATTATTTGGTCTCTTACAAGCATTAGTTTTTTTGCTTCTGCTTTTCCTTCTTCTGTTTGTGGAACGTGACAGTTCATTTCATCCCCATCAAAGTCCGCGTTGTAGGGTGGACAAACGATTGGGTTTATTCTGAAAACCTTTCCAGGCATTATTCTTGCTCTATGTGCCATCATTGATATTCTGTGTAGTGATGGTTGTCTATTGAATAAAACAATGTCTCCGTTTTGTAAGTTTCTTTCTATTCTGTATCCAATATCAACTTCTTTTGCGATTTCTTCTCTATTTTCTACACTTACTTTTCTTCTTGTTCCGTTTGGTCTTATCACGTAAACTGGCTTATCGCTTTTTTCAACCATTTTCTTTACTGTATCTAAGTTCCATTCTGTAACAAATTCTGGTACAGTTAATTCTTTTGCTGCTTCTTCAGGAACTCCAAGTTCTGAAATATCTAAATATGGATCAGGAACAATGATGGATCTTGCTGCGTGGTTAACTCTTTTTCCTGTTAAGTTGTATCTGAATCTTCCTTTCTTTCCTTTTAATCTTTGTATAATTGTTCTTAATGGTCTTCCACTTCTGTGTTTTGCTGGTGGAACTCCTGCTGTGTTGTTATCAAAGTAAGTTGTTGTGTGGTATTGTAGTAAGTCCCACAAATCTTCGATGATTAATTGTGGAGCACCTGCTTCCAAATTGTCTTTTAGTCTGTTGTTGATTCTAATTATATCAACTAATTTGTGTGTTAAATCATCTTCAGATTTTATTCCGCTTTCAAGTGTAATACTTGGTCTGATTGTGATTGGCGGTACTTGCAGTACAGTTAGAACAAACCATTGGGGTTTGATTCTATTTGTATCGTAACCCATTAAGTGTAAGTGGTCTTCTGGAATTTTTTCCATCCATTCTCTTATTGCTGCTGGGTAAATTCTTTCTTTATTATAAAAGAAATTTGTTGGCTTATCAAGAACAGTTTTGAATACTGCTGCGTTACAGTGTGGGCATTTCTTTGCGTTCTTTGCTTTTAGTAAAATTCTTTTTGTGTATTCAACTACTTTTCCTTTACTAGCGTCTTGTAATTTTTTTATTTGTTCATCAGCTAATAACATGTGTCCGCAATCTTTGCAAGTACAATTCATTAATAGTTCAATTCTTCTTCCAAATTCTGAGTGGATAACAGGTCTTTCCATTTCTAAGTGTCCGAAGTGTCCTGAACAATTCTTCATTGTTTGTCCGCATGTTTTACATTTTATTCCAGGGTTAATAACACCTAAGTGTGGGTCCATTAATCCTCCTTCCATTGGGTAGCCGTCTTTATCGTATGTTTCAGGAGTCTTAATTTCTATTGAACTCATTTTTCTAACAAGTTCAGGATTTATGAAATTGAATTCTATGCTTCCAATTTTTTTCATTATCATATTCCACACCAACCTATTTCTTTTTTTGCTACCTTAAAATATCATTTTATTTTTTTCATTTTTTCCATTTTATTTTATTTATACTTTGCCTGCAAATCACACTTTGTCAACTAGGTTTATTTTTGCTAATATTCCTAGTGCTTTTAATTCTTCGATTAACAATTTGAACCCGTAGGACATTTCTACTGGATAAACTGCTGTGCTCTTACAAAGTGGGCAGTATCTTTTGTGTCTAATCTCATCGTTAACTGCAATTACTCCGCATTTCTCGCAGACTAGTTCAACTGTTTTGTCCGAGTCTTCAAGTAATTTTTCGTGTAGTAGCATTGCTGCTCCGTGTCCTACTAATGTTTCGCCTTCCATTTCTCCAAATCTTAATCCGCCCTCTTTTTCTTTTCCTTCAGTTGGCTGTCTTGTTAAAACTTGTACTGGTCCGCGTGCTCTTGCTTGTAATTTGTTTGCTACAACGTGGTACAACTTTTGTGTTGCAATTACACCTGTAAATATTTCTCCTTCAAGTCTTCTACCGCTTATTCCGTCGTAGAAAGTTTCCATTCCGTCTCCTCTAAATCCATTTGCTCTTAGAGTTTCTTCTAATTCTAATAATGGAGTTGCTGAGAATGGTGTTCCGTCAATTATTTTTCCGCTTGCTGCTCCTGCTTTTCCACCTAACATTTCTAGTAAGTGCCCCATAGTCATTCTTGATGGGATTGAGTGCGGATTAATTATCAAATCAGGTTTTATTCCGTCAATTGAAAAAGGCATATCTTCTTCGGGAACGATTGCTGCTACTACTCCTTTTTGTCCGTGTCTTGAAGCAATTTTGTCTCCAACTGCAGGGATTAATGGTGTTCTAATTTTTACTTTCACAAGTCTTGAACCATCTTCTGCTTCAGTCATCATGATTGTGTCTACGTAACCTGGTTTTCCTTTTCTAATTGTCATTGAAGCGTCTCTTCTTTTTTCTTCATCAACACCGAAGTCAGTCATTTCTTCAAAGAATCTTGGTGGAGAAGTTTTTCCTATAATTGCTTCTTCTTCTCCAACGTGTTGTTCTAGTTGAATTATTCCGTCAGCACCAAGTTTTTTGTAATTACTCTCTTCAACGAATCCAACTTTTTCTTCTGTTGGTATTTCGAATCTATCTCTTTGTCCACCTGGATATCTTTGTTCAATTGTTTCGTAATTTCTAAAGTAAGCAGCTCTTCCAAGTCCTCTATCTATTGCTCCTTGGTTTAAAATTATTGCATCCATTGTGTTTACTCCATAGTAAGGCATAATTGCTACTACAAAGTTTTGTGATTGTGGTCTCTTATCAAGTTCAATTAAATCCATTGTTCTTGTTTTTACTAAATTCTTTTCTGGATAGTATAGTAAGTATCCTTCTGTGTCGTGTCTTATTTTGTAGTTAATTGCTCCAATTCCCATAGCTTGTTTGAACATTTTTGCTCCGTGAAGAGCTTTTCCTGCCATGTTGTGATTAACATATGGAATTAAACTTGAGATTACACTTAGTGTTGCTGCTCCGTCAATTTCCATGTGAGTGTGGTTCTTTGTTATTTGTGATTCGTCTTGTGCAACTAAAGCGTTTTCTTCTTCTTCAGAATCAAGGTAATCAATTACTCCAATTTCTAGTAATTGGTTGAAAGTTAATTTTCCTTCTATTACTTGTTTCTTCATTTCTGGAGTGTAAGTACTTTTTCCGTTTTTTATTACAATTACAGGTCTTTGTAATCTTCCTGCATCAGTATTCAAGTAGATTTCGTTTGTGTCTTTGTGGAAAGATACATTCATTTGTTTTGGCAACTTGTTTTGTCTTCTTGCTTCAACGATTGTTTCTGTTAATTCGTCAGGTTTTTCGTGGAACCCAATTAATCTTCCGTTGATGTAAACTTTTGCTATTGCTGCCATACAAATCCACCCACAAATTTTATTCTCATTTCTTTTTTTTCATTTTCAAAAATTAATTTACAATTTCTTTAGTCTTACTCCTTGTTTGTGTAAGAAATCTTCAACAGGGTTTTCGTCTGAATCTGTTGTTACTTCGCTCATGAAGCAAAGATTTTTTACCAGTCCACATTGTGGTCCATCTGGAGTTTCTATTGGGTCAAGTCTTCCCCAGTGTGTACCGTGTACATCACGTGCTTCGTATAATTCTCTTGTTTTTGATAATTGTGATTTTACTTTTCTCATATCAGTTAATGGAGCTAAGTAATTTACTCTGTCCATGAACTTTGCTACACCAGTACTTCTTCCAATCCAGTTTCCTGTGCTCATTGCGAATTTGATTCTTTCGCTTACGGCACCTGGTCTTACGATTGTAGAAATATTTAATTTTCTTCTTCTTGTAACTGTTCTATCAATTTGGAATCTAATATCTTTTATGAAGTACTTGAATGAGTATCTGAATAAGTGCTCCATTAATTTTCCTGATAATTCTAGTCTCTTGTTTGTGTAATGATCCTTATCATCTTTTCCTCTTAATCTGTAAGCTCTTTCAACAGCTTTTGTTGCCATCATTGAAAGGTAATATGCTTTTGCAAGTCTTGCTGGTTCGTCTTGACCAATGTGTGGTAGTAAGAATCCATCTATTACTTCTCTTGCTCTTCTTAATCTATAATCAATTACTTGACCTGGTGCAACGAATTTACCAATCTTATCAAGTGCTTCTTCTTCAGTATTAATTTCGCATTCTTCCCAGTTTAGTAATAAATCGTTTTGTATTTCTTTTTCTTCAGGGAAAGCATCGAAAATATCTTTCTTTGTTTTTAGTCCTAGTGCTTTGAATAATGCAAATAAAGGTAATTTCTTTGGACTTGTTGGGAAAGATGCGTAAAGCATTCCTTCAGGAGATCTAAGTAATCTTACTCTTCCTTTGAAAGCTCCTTTAGTTGAAATTACTTCTGACACAACTCCTTTTTCTCCTTCAGAAATTAATACTCTATCTGAAGCTAATACTTCTTGTGTCATTAGTGCTTTTTCGCTTCCGTTAATAATAAAATATCCACCAAAATCTTTTGGATCTTCACTCATTTCAATTAGTTCTTCAGGAGATTTTCCTGCTAACCAGCATAAATTAGATTTAGTCATTATTGGTAAGTCTCCAATATATGTTCTTCTTGCGTCTTGTTCAACATCTCTTCTATAAAGTCTCATAGTTAAGAAAATTGGTCCAGCATAAGTTCTGTTTCTTAGTCTTGCTTCCATTGGAGTAAATTCTTCTCTTGGAGATCCATCTGCTTCAATTATTTTTGGTTTTTCAACTTCAATATTAGATAATTCAATTCTTACTTCTTCAATTTTTGGAACAATTAGAGCGTTTTCTTGTACGATGTCGTTTAATTTTTGGTCAACAAATTGGTTGAATGAATCAACTTCCATTTGCGCAATACTTTTGTTTCTAAAATAAGAATCAATTAGTTCCCATGACATTTTGCTCACCCTCTTGCTCCTACTAACTAAATATTTTTCAGCCTTTTGGCTGGATTAAAAATAATTTTTATACTACTCTTCTGTAGTAAACGCTTTGTCCTGCTGTTATAGAATCTCTGATTATTTTTACTACATCCCCTTTTTCAGGTGAGAGTAATTTAATTGAAGGATCTGCTTTATCTATTCTTGGCAAAGCCTCTTTTTTTACCCCAAGTTCTGCCATTAGTTCGGCAACTTTTTCTTTTCTAATCAAGAATTGTTCAGGTACTAAATAGTGTCGTTTTTCATCAGCCAATAAACCACCAGGCAAATAATTAGCGTTAAGAATATGCTGCTAGCAAGAAATGAAAAAATCATTCCACTGCAAAAACAACCATCATCAAAGCGCCACTAAGGTCCACGGGACCACTAATTATAGAAAATAGAATTGGAAAGCTTTAAAAGGATTGATGTAGGATTCGAAAAAAAAGAAAACGACCCCTCCAAGTGGGAAAGGTCGGTTTTAAGTTAGATTTACTTCCAGATTCCACCGATTAATGGCAATGGTTTCTTTGTTCCGCTTAATGCGTTTATTATGCACAAAACGTACAAAATTAGTGATCCTAATCCAACTATTGGTATTAGTAAGAACCCTATCAACACTATCATTAATATTGCCGATATGAACATTCCTACGAATGCCGCTATTTCTAATACTATTATTTGCTTTGAGTAGAACGTTACATAGTCATCATCTTTTTTTACAAAGACAAAGATTAACGGAACTACTAAAGGAATTAATAGCGTAGATAGCACTGAAATTAATGCCATCATTTTTGAATCTTGAGCCATAATTAACCCTCCTAGGTATTTCGTTGCATAAACAATGCAAATCCCAGTATTTAATAGTTTTGACTAGAGTTAGGGAAAAAAATTTTAATTATTTATTAATCTCAGGATATTTCATGCAATAATTTGCATAAAAAAATAATTTGGTTTTTTAAAAATTATTTCCATTGATTTGTGCAAAATAACCATTCATCAGTAAAAGAGTACTTTCTTGAAAGTTCAGTTCCTTCAATATCAATACTATTAGCATATTCAGTCCCAAAACCTTTGTCTTTAGTTACATTTGGCCAAACAGCAATAGAACCCCTAATTTTTGGTTCTTCTAATCCACTCATAGAACCAAGGATTTCTTTATTTTTGTAATATAATCTATCATTCTGAGTTTCTTTCCAATAATAAATATTTTTTCCAGAGAGTTGGAATTTTTGGGAAGAAGAAATATTGTTTGCAACTACTTCCCCATTCAAAATTAAATCTCCGCGAAAACTGCTTTTATCAGCAGGATTTGTTCGTACATAAGAATAATTTCCATTTATTAAAAGTCCTGAATCAAACTTTGCTTCATCAAGCTTTTTTCCATTCAAATAAATGAACCATTCATCAGAAGTGTATGGAGTTCCACTATCAACAAGATAATCATCTCCAAACAAATGAACATTCAGTTCTATGTGAGTTGGTATTTCACCAATTAATTTACCATTATAGACTGATTGCTCTTTAGCAGTTGTAGAAAAAAGATTATTATTAACTAAAACGTTATTTGAAAAAGCAGAACGATTATTTGCAATTAATTTTCCATCTAAATAAAGTTCATCATAATTCCCATAAATAAATTTGTCCCCAAAAACAACTGCTTTAGGGTAACTCGTTGTAAATACTTTTGTTCCATTGTAAACTATATCATAAACCCGTTCGCCATCATCATAAGTCCCTGTTTCTTTAAATGCCCAATAATTATCCAAAAAAGTTCCAACCTTGTTAAACCCCATATTAAAGATACAATCATTACCTGTTCCTTTTTCAAATTCATCAACTTTCTCCCCATTTTTATATAAAGTAAAGCAATAATTTGAATCAACATCATCACTTGTATCTAATAATACAAAGTTTTTATGAATTCCTTCAATTCTTCCAATTCCTAATTCTTTATCATTGAAATAAACTCGGCTTATTTTATCTTCTTTAGTGCAAGAATAAACAATATTATCCCCCCACAACTCATAATCATAATATTTACAACTAGAAATTAGTACTTTTTCATTATAAATTATTTGAAACCCATTATCTAATCTCCAAAAAACTACATTAGGCCCCCAGATTTCTGGATCTGAACCTTCACCAAAATCTTTTTTATTAAAAATAACGTGCTCTTTTCGAGAAAAATTAGGATTATAAGTATCAACATCTTTCACGTAGACTATATTATCCCCAAACAAAGCAAGGTCTCTAAAAGGATTAACATATTTCCCAATTGTTTCATCAATTACTTCGCCATCATAGTAAAGTGATTCCACTGTTTCCCCAGACTCATTTTTTGTTTCAGTGTTGTAAGCGTAATGTTCATCGCAAGAATAAACTGGTTGAGTTGAAGAGTCTTTTTTCCAATCAAAAAAGAAACCTTCACTAGAAATAGGTGGTTTATCAGTAGTTACTTCATTAGAATCCCAGCCTGACACAATAGGAGTGTTTGTATCCACTGTTTTTTTAGAAGAAGTACATCCAAAAAGCAATAAAACTAAAATTAGCAATAATAATCCTAAAACAATTTTTTTATTCAAAAATACCACTTAGTAATCAAAGGGTTTCAAATTATATAAACTTAACTTTAAAGAAAACTCTACCGAAAATCATTTAATTAATTATGAAAAAGAGTTGCTTGAATGGATTAATTATTGTATTTGTATTTCTTTTTTTTCGTAAATATCAAATGTTCCTGCAAGATTAATTTTTGCCTCAATAAACCACTTTACTGGGTTTGGTTTCATACTAAAAAGGTTAATTGAAAGTCCTGTATTAAAGGAATTATTTTGTGTTTCTAATTGCTTCGCATTTTGAGGAACAATAAAAGAAAAGTTATATTCAGAGTTTGTCGCGGGCAGGTTTTGTTTATCTTTTAGCTTTTGAACATATTCATAAATTCGCACGACTTCATTTCGAGTATTACGAGGATTATTCTTTGTAGGAGCGCGAACTGTCCTTTTTTGTTCAGCAAATAAAGTAACATTAATTTCATTGCAATTAACTGGTTTAAGCAAGGTTAATGATAAACTACCTTCAACTTTTTCATTAGGAGAAAAAATTGTTTTAGGAATCAATACAGAAACACTTCCAGTACTTGAAAGTATTTTGTTTCTAATCAAAAAAAATACTATTGCAACAACTAAAAACACCGCTATTATTATACCAACTAACAACAAATCCATATTATCCCTTCAAAAGTAAATTAAATAGAATTTTGTTATTTTTAAACATTAGCATATAACTAACTTTGTGCAAAAATAAGACTATTTCATTTTTTTCCATACCAATCAAAAGTTCATATAAAATCAATTTTTCGAATAAGAAATTTTACAGGTTTTTGATAATTCTTCTATTATTTTATCTTTGTCCGAACCCAAGTATAAAGTTATTCCTTGTGGGGCATCAGGATAATTATGCAAAAAAGATATTCCGCTAAAAGAAGATAACAATCCCTTGTTTTTGTAAACCACAATTTCTTTTAGGTTTTCTTTTGGAATATTAAACAAGACTGATTTGCCAAACAGAGATTGAAACCCTAATTGTATTTTATCACTACAAATAGTGAGTTGAAAAAATGGCCATGTGCCTGAACAAATAAAAGAAAGAAATAAAATCCAAAGCGGATCAGTATCAAAAAAACCTTTTTTTATAATGTTTTTTGCCACACCATCACAATAGCGGTAATCACAAATATACCCTCCTCCTTGGTATGTGCCTTTAAACTTTTCTTGTTCTTTTATATTAAAATACAACTTAATGAAATCAACAACCCACGAAAAATCTTTTTCTTTTAATAATTTGTAAATAGCCCTATATTTTATGCGAGAAAACCAATGATAGGAAAATACTCCAGGCAATTTAATAACTTTTTCTTGGGGTACCGCTGAAAGAAAATCACAAAAAAGGATACTTATGGTAGTAAAACACAATGTTTTATCTTTATAATAAAATATTTGATAAGTTTTATCAAAAAAAAATCTTGTTTCAATAACTTTTGCTATATTACTAATTGGTACTGAATAATTTTTAAATCCAAAAAACTTCAGGTTGTCACCCTTAACTTTACAAAAAACCAAAGTACTATCAGACCACCAGTAAGGATCATAAATGTTAATAACGTTTGCAGTGCCAAAAATCATTTTGATAATTGGGTAAATTATAATTAATATCCCTAACAAAAAAGATATTAGAAAAAATAAAGGAGGAAAACTAACAAACATTATAATAAAAAAAAATGTCCACAAAAATAGGGCAATAAACAATGCAAGTATTCCAAAAAGCAAATACAGTAAAGGATTATTAACTAATAAAAAAAATCTTGAATAAAATCCATCTGAACCTAATTTGTTTTTGGGTAACAAGTCACTCATATAAACAACATGTTTTTGTTATTTATAAAAGTTGGCTCTTCTAAGGCTTTATAGAAATCCTTAGTCCGTATTGATTTTTATTTCATTTTCTTTAGTTTTTCTAAGTAAGCTTCTTCTATTTGTCCAATTGGTTTTCTTTTCTCAATATCTTCATTCGGGTAGTGCCAAAATCCGATTGTTGATTCAGTTGGTTTCCAACAAAAGAGGATTTCTTTGTTTTCTAACTTTGAATAAAAATCAATTTCCATTTTTTCAATATCGCGAACAATACAACCCTGTCTTATCAAAAAACCTAGTAAAGAATATAGTTCTACATTTTTTTCGTGAAAATTCTTGTTTAATTCTACTTCAAGTAAAAAATTTTCCACATTATCTTCCTCAAATTCTATTTTGGTGTTATCAAGTAAAGAGAGTTGTTCATTTAGTTCTTGGAGTTTTTCAATATCCACCCTCATTTTTTTTATGAATTCGTTTGCCTCTCTTAGTGAAAAATAAATCCTTGACATAATAATTTGACTATAGCAAAGTGTTTAAAATACTAAAAGAAGAGATAGTTATTTACTAATCTTGTGATTTTGTGAAACAGCATAAACCTGAGCTATTAGTTGGAGTAGGAGATAACACTTGCGCAATTGCTGCAGTACAAAATGGAGCGGATGCGGTTTACTTTGGAGTTAAAGGTTACAACATGCGGGACCTCGGAACTAATTTTAGTGAAAAAGATTTAACGCAGTTAATGAAGTACTTGCACAAAAACAAAGTGAAAGGATATTTAGCATTGAATACAATTATTTTTGAAGAAGAACTACTCACGGTTGAAAAGATTTTAAAAGAAGCAAAGAAAGCTAAGGTTGACGGGATAATTCTTTCCGATTTAGCTGTTCTTGCTATTGCAAGAAAATTAAAACTAACTTGCTTTTTGAGTACTCAAGCTTCCGTGAGTAATTCACTTTCTTTAAAGCAATACAAAAAACTTGGTGTGAAAAGAATTGTTCTTGCACGCGAACTAAGTTTGGACCAAATAAAAAAAGTTACTAAAATTGCAAATAAAATTGGAATTGAAATAGAAATTTTTATTCATGGAGCAATGTGTATTAGCGTTTCAGGAAGATGCTTTTTGAGTCACGAAGCTTTTGGAAGAAGTGCTAATAGAGGAGAGTGCTTACAGCCTTGTAGGCGAGCTTTTTTCTTAGATGGTTCTGCTCCTGATTATGAAAAAAAAGAAGTTTACTTACAAGGGGATACAATTCTTTCTGCTAAAGACATGAAAACAATTGAATTTTTAGATAAAATAATTGCATCTGGCGTTGAATCATTAAAGATAGAAGGAAGAACTAAACCAAGCGATTACGTTGCAACTACTACTAAATGTTATAGAGAAGGAATTGATTCGGTAATCAATAAAACTTTTTCAAAAGAAAAAATAAATAATTGGAATGAAGAACTTGCTAAAGTTTACAATAGAGGATTTTCTAGCGGATTCTTTTTAGATAAACCCTCTGGAAAAGATTTGGCTAAAGGGCAAGGGAGCGTTCAAACTCAAAAGAGAGTTAATGTTGGACTTGTAAATAATTACTTTGTAAAAATCGGGGTTGCTGAAATAAAACTCTATGATGCTGTTGGAAATATTTCTGTTGGAGACAAAATAATTATTGAAGGAGAAACAACTTTTATTGAACAAACCATTGAATCAATGCAACAAAATCACAAAAGTGTAAAAGAAGCTAAAGCTGGCGAAATGGTTGGAATAAAAATTAGAGAAAGAGTTAGACCAAATGATAAGGTTTTCAAATTAGTTGAAAGAAAATAAATTAAAATTCTTTTATTTTCAATTTTTCTAAGAGTACAATTTTTTCTTTCTATTATTAGCATACATTGCTATTCCTGCAATTATTACTAGTGCAACTAAAAAAATCATCCCAATTGTAAGACTTTGATTTGATCCCAAAGCAAATAATCCTCCAAAGACAGCATTCTCAACTGCTTTTGTTTTTGTTAGTTCGTTTAAATCAGAACCAATTTGTGTTAGTACTTCTTCTTTTGTTTTATCGCTTTCTTGTAAAGAAGAAACTTTACTATTTATTTGATTAAGTGAATTTACTAAATCCACATTTGCTTGTCTTAATTTTGTTAGTTCTTCTTGTTTTAAATTCAAATCTTGTTGAAGAGTAGTAATTGTTTTGTTTTGATTGTTTACTGTTACTTGCATACTACCTAATTTTGAATTTAGTTCTTCCCTTTCTGAATAAGAGAGTGGTCTAAAAAAAGTTATTTGAACAGAAGTAGAGTCTTCTAAAGAACTTCCTTGAAATATTTTTGCTTCAAGTGCTTTTTCTCCTTCACTTTCTCCAGCAAATGAAATAACTATTTTGTTTGAATAAATATTGTAACTAATTACTTTTTCATTAGTGTAAATACCAGATCCATCAAGCGAACTAAGGATTAGTTCGTTATCTAAATATACTTTTAGTTCTGCTCCGCTAGGAAGAGAGTAACTAACAGCGGCAGACCATTGGGTCCCTGCAGGGATATTTTGTTCAGTAGAAATACTTAGTGCTGTGCAAGTACTCAAAGAAAACAAGCAGAATAGCAAAAAAGCAATTAAATTCAGTTTATTCATTTTATCACTGGTTGTATTACAGAGTAATTTCACGGAGCTATAATAATCTTCGCCCCCTATCTAAAAAAGAATAAATAGGGGTTTAGGACCTATTCTACTCATGAAAGAAGCAGTGCCTATTTACTCAGAAGATCAACTAAAAGTTCTTTCTCTTCTTAGTGAATCCAAAAAAAAGAACTCTAAAATAAAATTGTACTTAATGGTCGCCCCTAGTTTTGTAGTGGATTTTGATTACTTAAGTTTTGTTCCACTAATGAAATCATTGGGTTTTGATAAAGTAACTGAACTTACTTTCGGAGCAAAAATAGTTAATCAACACTACCACAAGTACATCAAAGAACATTATACTAATTACATTCAAGGAAAGAAGAAAGATAAAAATTTTCAAGAAAAATTTATTGCAAGTGTTTGCCCTTCTTCAGTTGAGCTAATAAAAAACAGATATCCTGAATTAAAAAAATATTTGCTTCCTTTTGATTCTCCAATGGGCGCAATGGCCAAAGTTATTAGAAAGAATTTCCCTACTCACAAAATAATTTTCCTTTCCCCTTGCTCTGCAAAGAAATTTGAGGCAAAAAAACTTTTGGACAAAAAAGGAAAAGTATTAATTACAGCTACTCTTACTTTTGAGGAAATGAAAAAAATTATTTCAAACGAAAATCCAGTAGCAAAAAAGATTTCCCATAAATTTGATTCCTTTTACAATGATTATACAAAAATCTACCCTCTTGCTGGGGGATTAGGTAAAACTCTTCACGCTAAAGATATTTTAAAAGAAAGTGAAATGGTTGCGTGCGATGGTTGCAAAGATATTATGAATATTTTTAATAAAAATTCAAATAAAGTTTTTTATGATCTTTTGTTTTGCTCAGGCGGTTGCATTGGCGGACCGGGGGTAAAGAGTGGAATGCCTATTTTTTTACGAAAACTAAGTATGAAGGGTTATGTTAGTATTGCAAAAAAAGAAAACATGGATGGGAAGAGAGGAAAAGGAGAATACGCTAAAGGAATTGATTTTTCTAAAGAATTCTAATTCGCATAATACAACCAAGTTAGTTTCATTAAAAAGTTCTAACTTTTTTTCTGTTTTTATTACTTTCCAACTAGAACAATAAGTATGATTTACCACGTTGTTACCACTCCTGAATGCAACTTGTGCTGTGAGTACTGTTGCGGAAAATCTTTTAGCGAACCTGAGAGTAAACTAAAATTTGAACCGGTTCCAATTAGACCTGAGTATTCTATTAACGAGTTAAACAAATTTCTAAAAAAAGATAAAGACGAACCTATTTCAATTATTTTTTACGGCGGAGAACCGTTAATGGAAATTGATTTTATTATTGACGCAATGGATCTTCAAACTAAATACAAAACTGTAACCAATTTTTTAATTCAAACAAACGGAATTTTGCTTGATAAATTACCTGCAAAGTACTTGAACCGATTTCACACCATCCTTGTTTCTATTGATGGGGGAAAAGAAATTACTAACAAAAATAGAGGAGAGGGAACTTGGGAAAAAGTTACTGAAAATTTAAAATTAATTAGAAAAAATGGATTCAAAGGAGAAATTATTGCAAGAATGGCTGTTGAAGAACCAACTGATTTCTTTTCTGATGTAATGGATTTAGTAGAACCAATTGACCCACTTGCGTTTAAGTTTACTAGTGTGCATTGGCAACTTGATGCAAATATGTGGCACGATTATGAGAAAAGAGATTTTGCTAAATGGAGCAAAATATACAATGAAGGAGTTTCTAAACTCGCTGATTACTGGTTAAACAAAATGGAAGAAGAAACTTTTATTAGATTTTATCCTTTTATGGGGATAATGGACACTTTGATTTATCACACTGAGTATCATTTAAGATGTGGATCAGGAATTGGAAACTTTACAATTCTCCCTAATGGAAAAATTAGTGCTTGCCCTATTATGAGCGGAGTAAAGGAATATTATTTGGGGGACATTAAGACCACTGACCCCATGACTTTGCCTTTTAGATTAACTGTTAAAGAACCTTGTACTTCTTGCAAAGATTTTGAACTATGTGGAGGACGATGCTTGTATAGTAATCTTAATCCTGTTTGGCCAAAAAAAGGAATTGAAGAAGTATGCAATACCACTCGGCACTTAATTAAGGAAATGAAAAGAGCTGCCCCCATAGTTAAAGAACTAATACTCGAGAAAAAGATTTTCAAAAAAGATTTGAAATTCTTAAAATATAATTGCGCAGAAATAATTCCTTGAAATTAACTAATCTCTATTTTATCACTTAAGTTAAAATTAGATTTATTTGCGTGGAGGAAAAATTAATTGATTAATTTTTTCACGTATTTGGTCATTTGTTTTTGATTCTCTTAAAATTCGCCTAACTTTATTTTCCCCTTTGAAAACACTTAATGCTTTAAATGCAACCCTTGGGCCAGTAGCACCTACCAATCTTTTTACATTTTTGGGACCTACAACAAGTAACTCCCACATATTTTCTATACCCCCAACTTCTTGATTTATTCTAAAAAAATCACGGGCACCAAAAGTATAGAGCCCTTGAACAGCAATGTGCAAATGATGATCTGGAATATTGGATAAACGTTTAACAGTGCCTAAATCATATTTCTTAACCAAATTTAATATCCCTTCTACCCCTAACCCTTTATCCAAATGAACTAATGTTTCTTTTCCAAGATTATCCATTAGAAAAATAACTTTTTTCGTTGTTACTTTTGCAACTAACTTGCGCCCAAGTTCAAAACCAAGAGTGTCAACAATTTTTCTCGCATCTTTAATAGAAACTCCTCTATAATTTTTTGCAATATAGACTATTTCTTTAAGTCGTTCCTTATGATTCTCCCTCGCCAAAACATCAAATTTGGAAGGTAAATTTCGTGTTGGGGTGACTGCTTTAGATTCCCACTCACTCATAAGCACAGTTGCCATATTATTCCCTCTCTTTTCCCAAAAAATATTTGGCTTATGCCCTTTTGGTGTTTTTGAAGGACCCATTTTAACTCTTTTTTGCATAATTAACAATAGTGCGTATTAGTTTAAAATAGAATTTAACTAAGAAAACACTTTGGATTATTTCTTCTTTATTTTTGCTAAAAAGAATTGTTGAGTGTCATTATCTTGTGGGTATAATCTTACACAATTTTTGCATAATTTATTTTCTCTGATTTTTATTCCGGGAAGTTCTATTTTCATAACCTCGGCATTTTTATGGGTGTCCAACAATTTGAGAACTACTTCTTCGTTTTCTTCAGGAGCAAAAGAACAGGTAGCATAAACCATTTCCCCGCCCACTCTTAAAAGTTCAAACGCGGCTAAGATTAATTCTTTTTGAGTAGTTGCTTTTCTTTGAACTAATTTTTCATTCCAATCTCTTAAAGCATCTCTATCTTTTCTAACAAGTCCTTCGCTTGAGCAAGGAGCATCAAGTAGAACTTTGTCAAACTTTTCTTTTTGTGCAGGAAGTAGGTTTCTAAAATCGATTCTCTTTACTTCCACGTTTTTTAATTCATATTTTTCTTTGTTTAACAAAAGTGGTTTTATTCTTTCAGTATTAACATCGCAAGCAACTATTTTTCCTTTGTTTTGCATTAAATTACTCAGTTGAATTGTTTTCATTCCGGGCGCAGCACAAGCATCAAGCACAAATTCTTTTTCTCTTGGAGCAAGTACTATTGCAGGCAACATTGCGGCTTTTTCTTGGAGAGAAATTTTTCCAAATTCAAATTCTCTAAGCGAACCAGGTCTTTCATAATCAAGTCCAAAGGCTTGTTCGTGAAAAGGCAATTGTTCTAACTTTACTCCGTGGTTTTCAAGTGAAGGAATTGTTTCTTTTAAAACAGCTTTATTAGAATTTAACCAAAAACTCTTTGGTTGTTTTCTTTGAATACAAGCGAAAAATACTTCCCACTCAGTACCCAAGAGTTCTTTGTATTTATCAATGAACTCCTCAGGAAAAAAAGTTTTTTTAGTACTCATAAATAAAACAATAATAAAAAGAGTTTAAGTATTGCTCGGTTAAAACCAAAAGCGAGTTAATTTTCTTTGATTAGGGCGTATTAGTATCTGTTAGTGTTTTATCGATATCATTTAGTGATTGACTTATTCCAGAAATATCAGTTCCTACATCAGTAAGGGTTTTTGAAGCATCTGAATCAGAAGTTACTTTTATTTGAGTTTCAGTTTGAGTGCACCCAAAGAACAACAGGCTTAGGGCTAGTACCACCATTGCTAAAACAATTATTCCTTTCATCAATAATCACCTTTATTCAAGCATTGCTAAAAGTACTTCTTTTAGTATTTCTTCTCTAATATTTTTAATTGCTTCTTTTACTTGTATTGCTTCTTCTTCTGTAAAGCTTGAAACATTATCTCTTATAATTTTTTTAACTTCATCAATTTTGATTACTGCTTGGTTTAGCAGTTCTGTTGCTCTTAAGAATTTGTTAGCATCAGCGTCTTTTCCAACGCTAGTGTAATAATCAGCTATTGCACTAGTCTTTTCAGCAGTTTTTGCCAAATCTATTTTTAATGATTCTAATTTTAATGCAAGTTCTAATAATTTTCCTTGGTCAGAAATTATTTCTTTGTTTATTTTTGTTTTATTCAAATCATCTTCTTTTGCTCCAACACAATCAGACCAAACTAAACAGTTATTTTCATTGAATTTTGTTAAATATTTTCCACCATTTTGTTCACAATAAGAATATTTTTCAATAGGAATTTGTTCTTGGGTTATACAAGCTGAAACAAAATCTTTATCAGAACTTTTTGCGCACTCATATTTTTGACATTTTTCATCATCAAGTTTGATTACTACTTGTCCGTTTTCTTTGTAGCATTCATCTTTCATTTTCTTTATTTCTTCATAGGGCTGTATTTCGCAAATTGGTTTTACTTGAGTAGAACAGCTTGACTCAATTCTTCCATCAGAGCACTTTTTTATTTTGCATCCGTTTTCATCAAAATTAATTTCACAATTAGGGTCACAAGATTCTTTTACTTGGAAATCAATAACATAAACTTCCCCGCCAATACACTTTGAAATAGTGGTACTTGTTCCGCCAGCGCTTCCAGAAGCAGCCGAAACTCCGCTTGTTGCAGTTAAGTTTCCAGTTATAGGATTAGTTGCACTTGTTGTTGTAGAAGTGTTTGTAGGAGCAGGGGTGGTAGTGGTTGTTGAAGTTGTTGCTTGAGGAATAGTTGTTGCGCACTTTGTACTATATCCATTACAAAACTCATTTGCTTTTTGCTTCCATTCAGCAATAGGAACGCATTTCCCATTTGTCTCTCCAAAATAAAATTCTTTTCCATTTGAGCATTTTCCATAAGCTATTTTGTAAAAATCTTGAGGAACATTTACTTTGCAAAAAGGATGAACGCATCCTCTTTCATCAGTTTTAGAAACTACTTCTCCATTTGGACAATAAGGAGGAGAATAAATTGGACAATCAAAAATACATTTCCCTCCCGCATCAGGATAAGTTCCATCTAATTTACAAGTAAATCCGCTAGGGCACTGAATTGCTGCAATTCCCCCACAAAACTTTTCAGTTGAATTTTCAGCACAAGTTCCTTCACTAATTATTTCTACCCCAACGCATTTAGCCATGCACTTGTTTGAGTAAGTATTTCCATTCGCTCCGCAAACAGGCATATATTCTTTTGTACAAATACAATCAACAGGTAGTGGTTCAATTTCTTTACATTCCCCTTCATACAAAATAGTTGCATTTTCTGCGTTAGCCATGCACTTGTTTCCATAAGTTTTGATTACTTTTTGGGTAGCACATTTACACATTGCCCCAGTAGGACACTCACAAGGGAGTTGAATATAAGTTGCTCCGCAAACAGGAGCATATTCCATTGTACAAGCTATTTGAGTAGAATCAGTTTGTACTTCATTTGAATCATCAGTATTTGAATCATCAGCATTCGAATCATTAGTGTTTGAATCGTCAGTATTTGAGTCAACCGCAAATACACTCATTGCAACTAGTAGTAAGCAAAATAAAACCAAAAATTTCTTTTCCATCTCTAGTAAATAGCATTATCTAATATTTAAATCATTCCAAATTAGCTTGTTTTGCCCAAAAGATTGCTTTTTTAAGGAGTTAAGAAATAATAGTAGATTAGCTAACATTGTTAGCGGTGGATGGTGGATTAAATGGGTTCAAGAGAGGAACTTGAAGACCTCAAATACGAGTACGAAAAAGCTTTGAGAGTAAAAGCTAGTCTTGAGAAGAATTACGAGAGAAGAAAAAAACTTAATCTGCTTGATAGGAACGAAGAAGAGAGTATTAAGGACGATTTAGCTGATATTGCTGGCCAAATTTCTGATCTTAGAATGAAAGTAAGAAAACTTGAGTCGCAAGGAATGCGTTCAAGAGTAATTTCTGAGACAAACGAAAAATCTCCTTGGGAAAACTAATTTTTTCTTTTATAATCACAGGGTCTTTACCCTGTGGTTGTTAATTTAATTTTAAAAAAAACGAACAAACCAGCTTGACTTAGTAAATAGAACAAATTCACCCTAAATAATAAATAAGGTTATAACTTCTTTTGAAGAAAATATGTTTATGCAAGAATTTTATAAAAAGTTTTCAACTGAAAAGAATTCTAAAACTATTCAATGCACTGCTTGCAAACATTATTGCATTATTCCTCAAAGTGGTTTTGGTTTGTGCGGAGCAAGGAAAAATGAGGGCGGAAAAATTAATTTAATTACTCACTCAAAGCCTTGTTCACTAAATCTTGACCCGATTGAAAAAAAACCTCTTTTCCATTATTTACCAGGAAGCAAAACTCTTAGCATTGGTTTTTTTGGCTGTAATTTTAAGTGTGATTTTTGTCAGAACAGTGAAATCTCTTGCACGAGAGGAATTAGTGCTGAAAAAGAAATTGCAAAATTAGGAGAGGTGCCCCCAACTAGACTAGTGGAACTAGCTAACAAAGAAAGTGCAAAGAGCATTGCTTTTACTTATAACGAACCTGCAATTAGTATTGAATATAATTTAGAAGCAATTGAACTTGCAAAAAAACAAAAAGGAAAAGAAAAACTTGGAGCGGTTTATGTAAGCAATGGTTATTTGAGTGAGGAGCAATTAAAGGAACTAACAAAAAGTAAAACCAAGCTTGACGCAATTAATATTGATCTAAAATCTTTTAGTTCAGATTTTTATAAAAAAACTTGCGGAGCAGAACTTGAGGGAGTCCTAAAAACTATTAGGGCAGTAAAAAAAGCAGGGATTTGGATTGAGTTAACTACCTTAGTCATCCCTAGTAAAAATGATTCTTCCCAAGAATTAAATCAAATTGCCAGTTGGATTTGTGATTTAGATAAAAATATTCCTTGGCACATAAGCGCTTTTTTTCCTAGTTACAAAATGCTTAACATTTCTCCAACAAGTACTGAAGAAATTACTAGTGCAGTAAAAATTGGAAAAGAAAGCGGATTAACTTTTGTTTACGGTGGAAATGTAAATGCCGGCCTAAGTGACACTTTTTGCCCTAAGTGCAAAAATTTGTTAATTAAAAGAAATAATTTTAATGCAAAGATACTTGGGCTTGAAAAAAATAAGTGTAATAAATGCGGAGAGGAAATTAGAGGAGTATTTTAGAAAACAAATTAGGGCTTAATTAATATAATTAAAATTATTTGAATTAAACGAATAGTGGTTTTTATGGAAGAAATTAGAGAAAGTGTTTATGCGGGTTCTTTTTACCCCAAAGAAAAAAAAGAACTTTCAAGTATGATTGATTCTTTTTTAAAAAAAGCTAAAGAGAAAAAGTTAAATGGAAAACTTAGGGCACTAATAGTTCCTCACGCAGGATATGTTTACTCAGGAAATGTTGCAGCTTTGGGTTATAAGTTACTAGAAAAATCAAACCCTAAGAAAATAATTCTTTTTGGTCCAAGTCATCATGCTTATTTAGAAGGAGCTTATTCTTTTTCAGGGAGTTGGAGTACTCCTTTAGGAAAAACAATTATTTCTTCTGCGGATTTGCCAATTATCCAAGGAGATAAAGAGCATTGTTTAGAAGTACAACTCCCTTTCTTACAAAAAGTACTAAAAAAATTTGAATTCAAGCCAATTATTTATGGAGAAATTTCTGGCGAAGAGCTTGCTGACATAATTAATTCAGAGATGAATAAAGATTCACTCTTAATTGCAAGTTCTGATCTGAGTCACTATCTTAGTTATGCTCTTGCAAACAAAATTGACAAAGAAACCATTAGCCCTATCTTGGAAAAAGACCTTGAAAAATTCGAAAAAGTAGGGAATGCTTGTGGAAAAGTTGGGATTGTTGCTTTAATAATTCTTGCAAACAAGAATAAGTGGACGCCAGTGCTTTTAGAGTACAAAAACTCAGGAGACACAGCTGGTGACAAAAAAGGAGTTGTAGGATACACCTCAATTGCTTTTATTGAGAAAGAAAAAATTGGTGAATGAAAATTAATTTGATAATTAAAAAACTTAAATAAAAAAAATGATTAATGTTAAGATTAATACCTGGTGTTTAAATGGATAAAAGAAAATTAGAAAATGAAATTGAAAAAGATTTTTCTCTTAGCTCTGCTGAAAAGAAGTTTTGTGTAAATCTTGCAAAAAGATCAATTGAACACTCTTTGAAAAACGAGGGGTTGCTTAAACTCTCTCCGCTTGAATTAAAGAAACTTCCAAGAAAACTTTGCGAAGAAAAAGCTTGTTTTGTTACTCTTACAATTGATGAAAAACTTAGAGGGTGTATTGGCCACTTAATTGCAGTTAAACCGCTTTATAGGGATATTATTGAGAATGCTTACGCAGCAGCTTTTTCTGATTCAAGATTTAATCCACTTAAAGAAAAAGAATTTGAGAATGTTTCAATAGAAGTTTCTGTCCTAACTGATCCTGAGGGACTCTACTATGGTAATGCAAATGATTTACTAAAAAAAATAATTGTAGGTAAGGATGGAATAATTATTCAAAAAGGGGCCAAAAGTGCTACTTTTTTGCCCAGCGTTTGGGATGATATTTCTTCTAAAGAAGAGTTCCTTTCTGAGCTCTGCCTAAAAGCAGGTTTAATGGCCACAGAGTGGCAAAAACCGGGTCTTAAAGTTGAAAGGTATTACACAATTAAAGCAAAGTAGAACTAATTTTACCTGTTCAAAACCGCTTTTGGACTGCTTTGAGTTAGGTTATTTAAATGATTGTTTAAGTAAATAAGTCAAGAGTTGTTTGGTGGTTATAATGGGCAATACATATACAGTTATTTTAGAAGATGGGGAAGATATTTTCTCAGCTATTG
This sequence comes from archaeon, assembly GCA_041659525.1. Classification (GTDB taxonomy): domain Archaea; phylum Iainarchaeota; class Iainarchaeia; order Iainarchaeales; family JAAZKV01; genus JAAZKV01. Next base: position 362,822 of record JBAZYC010000001.1, read on the forward strand.
ATTCTTTTGTTAGAGAAAACAACATTGGCTACGGATTCATTTCAGGCGGAAAAGGAGCTCTAAAGGACTTTGATATTATCTCTCACGGTCAACGCGGAACTGTAGAAAAAATTAATTACAAGAGAGAATTTGAAGTTAATGCTCTTAGTGGTAAAGTTGAAATGAAGGGTAAAGAAGTTAGACTAAAAATGAATGCTTTAATTTCTAGTTCAGGATTCACTCCTGTTACTGGGGAACTATTAACTGGAAAAGCCGCTGGCTCACTACAAATAACAATTAAATCAGTTGATATGAAGAAAATGATTGAAGCTTAAATTTAGCTTTAAATCATTTTTTCTTTTTTTTAATTTTTTTCTTTTGATTTATTCTAAATTTTTGATTAAATTAGTTACTTTTTCAAATTATTTGTTAATTGAATTAATTACTTTTTCTTTTCGCACTTTGGACATTTCATTATTTCGCACTTTCCGCCAACTTCATCTTTTGGAACTTCGCTTCCGCACTTAACACAGTACTGACCGCCTTTTACTAAAGAATCTAAAGAAGGTTTCTTTTCAGCCAAATTAATCACCAATGAAAACAATTACTTTCAATAATAAATAGTTACTCTTTGCCTGATACTTTAATTAATCAAGTTCTTTTTCGTTCACACCATCCAATTAGTCTAACTCTTTCTCGTTTACACTATTCAATTTAATCTAGTTCCTTCTCATAGTGCCCGCGTGTGAATGAAGCGAATTTCTTTTTTGCATTTCTTCCATTTATTTTGTCAATTGCAAATTCAATTGCCATTAATACTTCTCGGTCTTCAAATGCAGAGAAATCTATTCCAACTAACCCATATTTAGAAAATCTTTGTAATTCAAATAACATATCAACGTGAACTGGATTGTAGAGTCTTAGGATTTTGTCTTCATCAAATCTTGCTCGATATTCAAATCCTTTTCTATCAACTAGCACGTAATCTTTTTGCTTTATCTCCCCGTTTTTAGTGTAAGCTTTTGAAGTCATTAAAAGCGGGTAAAAGAAAACAATTGGAACTAGTTTTGAAGTATTCTTCAGGTTGTGTATTTGTAAAAAAGAACATTCAACGCTTGGAACTACTTTTTCTGCACCCAAATCAAGCATTAATTTTTCGCTTAGTGAATTAAATACGTTTAATTCTCTATCAACCCAAAATTTGAATTCCTTATTTTTCTTTTTTCTTTGAATTGCAATATAAAGCGCACCTAAATTTGATACAACAAGGTTATCCTCTTTTGTTGCTAAATCAAAATCACTTGCTTGGTTTGTAGTTTGAATGTTTGGTGCTTTTACATAAAAGTTTTTTAAAGAAAAATTTTCTTTAGCAACAGCTAAATCTTTTACCCCTGAATAATAATGAATTACAGTGTTGAATTCAACGTGGGTTTTAATTAAATTAGTTGTTTCTTCATTAATATTTTTATCAACAAATACTGCGTAAGCAATTGTGTTTGTTTTTTCATTTTTGCTTACTTCATTTAATAAAACATTTAGTTTTACTGCAAAAACATTTTCGTCAATTGAGTTTCTGTTTTGTTCAAAAAGAGTGCTTTCCATTTTTTGGAAAATTATTGCTTTGAAATCTTTTAATCTACTTAATGGAATAAATGGTTTTCCTTTTATTTCAGAAGAGAATTCCCTTGGAGAAAAATAATCTGAGGATTTGAATATTTTTTCTTTCATTAGTTCAGGAGTAGTTTGAGCAGTTTTTGATTCTTCAAGAACAAATCCTGAAAGTATTTTTACTTTGTGTTTACCAAATTCTGCTACCGCACTTAATTCTTGTCCGCTTACTGCAAATACTCTTAAATCATAAGACATTTTTTCAGTTCGCTTTAGTGAAGCAAATGCAGAGTCAACTAGTTGTTGATTTGTAATCATATACAAATTTGAACCCATTTCTACAAATGGTCTTTTTCCCGTATCAATGAAAACAAATTGTCCACCAAATGCTTTGTTTACTTCTTTTGATCCATTAAATATTCTTTTTATTTGGAATTCTTCTGATTTTTCTTTGTAAATTACTGCAAGTCTATCCCATTGGTAAATTGGTTCTATTACTTCTAATTTTAGCATTCCTTGATTAAATCCAATTACTTTTGCGGCGAGTATTCCTTTGTGTGCCGGACTTTCTTTTGAAATCATTTGGGGCTCTTCAAAAAAGTATCCGCGAGTATTCTCTCTTGCAAAAGCAATTTTCACCATTTTTTCATCTTGGTTGTTTAATTGTTTTTCAGCAGGGTTTTCTACAAAACAATCATCAATCGCTTTTCGGTAAGCTCGTGCTACTGTTGCAACGTAACTAATTCCCTTTAGTCTTCCTTCTACTTTAAATGAATCAATTCCCGCATCAACTAGTGGTTGAATATCACTTAGAGTGTTAAGATCTTTCATTGAGAGAACAAAGTTCTTTTCATTATCAGGAAGATTTATTTGTTTTCCTTTTTCAAATAAACTATAATTCATTCTACAAGGTTGCAGACACATTCCTCTGTTTCCTGATTTGTTAAATACAAATGAACTAAATGTACATTGACCAGAGTAAGAGAAACATAGTGCTCCGTGAATAAAAGTTTCTATCCCCACTCCTCTTTTTTGCATTACTTTTTTTATTTCTTTTATTTCAGTTAAAGATAATTCTCGTGAGAGAACAATTTTTTTCGCACCTAAATCTGCAAGTAATTCTGCTCCTGCTAAGTTATGGCAGGTTGTTTGAGTAGAAGCGTGTATTTCTAAATCTGGCAATAGTTCATGTATTGCGCTCATTAGTCCAAGGTCCTGAATTATTACTGCATCCATCCCTAAACAATAAGCGTTTTTTGCAAGTTCAATTGCTTCTTTTAATTCAGAGTCTTTAACTAAAATATTTATTGCTAAATAAACTTTTTTTCCATAGAAGTGAGCAAAATCAATTCCTTGTTTTAGTTCTTCATCATCAAAATTTCTTGCAGGAATTCTAGCATTAAACTTTCTTGAACCTAGTAAACTGCGTCTGCTCCGTTAAGTATAGAGGCTTTTAGCATATCCAGTGTTCCTGCTGGCAAAATTAATTCAGGTTTATTCATTTTCTCACTAAGTATTTACCTAAAGCAAAGTAATTAAAACACAAAAAAAAGCCCCTTTCGAAAGGAACTTAAAGAAAATTTACTCTACAATGATTTTTGCTTTCATTGAAGGGTGAGAGGTACAGTGATAAGCGTATTCACCTATTGTATTGAAAGTGTGTTGGTAAACTGATCCTTTTGCTCTTAAACCTGAATCAAGTTCTGTTCCAATATCAGAAGTTACTGTATGCTGGGATGAATCATAATTTTGCCAAGCTACTGTATCCCCTTTCTTTATTGTTAATTCGGCTGGATAATAAGCAAAATTCTCTATTCTAATAGAATAAACTTTTGAACCTACATTTCCATCAATTGTATTATTGTCAAATCCAGTTTGAACAAAATCAGGAGTATTATTTCCTTTAGCATTATTTTGCGGTTCAGGATTAGTTGATATAGTTGATTGAGTGCATCCAAATAATGTTGCGAAAAGGAGTATTCCTAAAACTAATCCAAAAATAGCTTTTGACTTCATAAAACCACAACTAAATTACACTTCAATGTTATTATTAACCTAGCTTTAGAGTTACAAACTAAAAACCTTAAAAAAAAGAACTAATTAAAACTAAAATTTGTTGAACAAATAACTTGTCCAACAAATTGTACATTTCACGCCTTCTCCGGGATTCGGACCCGGGTCGCACCCGTGACAGGGGTGAATCCTAGACCACTGGACGAAAAAGGCAGTCTCACAATAGGCCTTTGGCCTTTAATAAAGAAAATAGCCTTAGTGAAGGTTTTTATTTGTTTTTAGTGGCTCAAAAAAATGAGTATTAAATACACTTACCACCCTATTTGATTTATGATAAAAGTAATTCAAATTAAAGTAGGAGGTTTTGACAACAACTTTTCTTACCTAATTTTTGATTCTAGTTCAAAACAAAAAGAAGCTATTCTAATTGACTCTACTGGAGAGGCTAATGCAATTGAAAAAGAAATTTTGAAACACAAAATAAAAGTAATAGCTCAATTATTTACTCATGCTCACCCTGACCATTGTGAATTAATTGATTATTTTGAATTAAAAGGAATTAAATCATTTAAACCAAAACCCGCACAACTTGGTTTTATCGAAAATCTTACTTATAGCGGGCTTGATATTAAAGTAATTCACACTCCGGGTCACACAAAAGAATGCGTTTGCTTTTTAATTGAAAATAATTTGTTTACAGGAGATACTCTTTTTGTAAAAGGGGTTGGGACTACTAATTATGGAGGAAATGAAAGTGAACTTAATGAATCTTTAGCGTTTATTTCAACTTTTGATAAAAATTTGACTCTTTGGCCTGGGCATAATTATGGTGGGGCTTCTTCTAAATTAGGAGAAGCAATCACTAACGCTCACTTAAGACCAAGTAAAGAAATCCTAGAGACTATTAAGAAAAAAGTTATTGAATATGAATCAAAACTTAGCAAGAAAAAATTTTAGTTTATTTAAAATTTAATTTTCTTTGAAATTAAAACAACTATTGCCCCGCTTATTGCAGTAACAAATTGGATTATCCCAAACATTGTTAAAAAAATTACAGGAACTAAATTTAGTGTAAACAAAATTATTGAAACAATAAAAAGAATAGTTGTTTTTATTGTGCTTGAAAGTATTGCAGATTTAAAAAAATCCATTTTTGCTTTCTTATGAAAACTTCTCGTAAAAAACATCAATGTAAAATTACTTATCCAAATTGCTGGCAGAATTAAAAGTAATTGGGGAGTTAAATTTCCAAAAAGAATTCCCCCAGTTATTACTGCAATACTCGGAACAAGTGCTAGTAAGAAAACTTTTTTTGTATTATAATCAATTGCTGATTTTATCAAAAGAGCATTAACTAGGGTTCCTACAATTAATTGGTTTAGGGGCAAAAGAGGGATTGTGAATAAAGCAAGTAAATAAACTAACAATTCTTTGTTCTCGTTTTTTAGTATTCCTCCAAAGTAATTAGAATTTTTTTTAGGAGTAATTGTTTTGTAAGAAAATTCTCTGTCCATTTAACACTAATTAGCACTTAACTTACCTTTAATTAGTGGGTTGTAAATAAAAGATGGATTTAATTAAAAATTAGAACTAAGGTAATTGGCACTCTTTCATTTTTAGTGAAAGAGTACTTCTCTTTAAATTTTTTTAAGCAATTATTATTCTTCCCTTAGCTTTAGCTGCTTCTTCAGCTCCTTTTTCAAATATTACTTCTGTTCCTGCTGGGAAATCTTCTTTGTATACTCCCTCAATCATGAGTACTACTTGTGCTCCTTCTTTTGTACAACAGCCGTCTCCAGATTTTGATTCTACACTTATTACTTGTGTAGAACTTTTTCCAGCAACCTTCATTTTTTTTGCTACTGCTCCTTCAACGAGTTTTGCAATAACGCAAACTGCATCCATTCCTACAAATTTTTCTGCTTTAATTACTTTTATTTTTCCTCTAGTATGAGAAGCGGCGTTAACACCATTCATACTTCCAAATGTTAATGAACTTAGACTCAAATCAATCACCCATGTAGTTTAATTTCTTTTTCGGAAAGGCAAATTTCCGCAATAGTTATTCCTTTTTGATTAATAAACTTTCTCTTTACTAAAAGCAAACCAAAAAAAACAAGGAAAAACGTTGCAAAAAGAAGTTAAAAAAATACAAGAACTAAAAACAGAAAAAAAGAAGAAAACTAGTGACTTTTTTAGCCACTAGCGTTTTTTAAAAAAAGATTTTATCTAGGAAGAGTATGTCCCCAAGTTTTGAGTGCTTCTTTTAGTGCAGGACAAGTTTTTGCTTTTTCTTCTACACTTATTTTCTCTAAATAAGCTTCTACTGCAGCCCTCATTGCAACTGCTCCAGCGTGACTTCCTTTAGGATGTCCATGTACCCCCCCACCAAGTTGAATCATTATGTTTGTTCCAAACATTTTGAATATTTGATCCACTATTCCAGGGTGTAGTCCTCCGCTTGATACGGGGAACACTGGTTTTAATCCACTCCAATCTTGAGCAAGAGTGTGTTCTCTCATATTTTCTTTTGTCTTAGTGGCAGTTAACTCTTGTTGGCATTGTAGTACTTCATCTCTTGGGCTAACTAATTTTCCAATGCTTGTTCCAATGTGTAATTGATCTACTCCAATTAGTCTTGAGAGTTTTGAAACGCAGTTCATTGAGAAACCGTGGTCAGGGTCTCTAGTCATTGCCCCATGCATTGCTCTATGAGCGTGTATTGCAAGTCCTAAGTCTTCACATTCTTCTCTTAGAGAATTTACTGCAGTCCAACCTGATGCAATGATATCAATCATTACGTATTCTCCGCCCATTTTTTTTACGTACCGTGCTCTGTCAAGCATTTCTTCTACAGTGGGCGCAGTTACATTAATCAAGTAAGATTTTTTTTCCCCAGTTTCTTTTTCTGCTTTGTCTCTCATCTTCAAAGATTTTTCTACTCTTTTTTTGAATGGATTAAATTTTTGGTTAGTTAAATTTTCATCATCTTTTAGTAAATCTAGTCCGCCTGTCCAAATATCATATCCTACTTGGGCATGTTCTTCAGTAGTCATTCCTACTTTTGGTTTTGCAACACTAAGCATCAATGGTCTTTTTTCTTCATTGAATATTTTTCTTATTCCCACAATTCCTTTTTTTGGTCCGCGGTATTTTTTCACCATGTTTTTTGAAAATACAATATCTTGTAATCGAAGTCCGTCAACTGCTTTCATTCCAAAAACATTTCCAGCAATTGAAGCTAGTATTTGGCTTGGATTTTCTTGTTCAAAGTGATCTTCTGGGTAAGCAATTTTTATCCAATAACCTGCAGGAGTGTGTTCTACGCTGTATACTTTTGCAGCAACTTTTCTTACGTGTGGGTACTTTGCCCAAATATCTAAATCGGTCCAAGTTCCTACACTTGATTCGCTAGCAACTGCTCCAAATGCGCGTTCTGGAGTCTCCCATTCTGGTACTTTTACTTTGAATACTGCGAGCACATCTTTGTTATTAGGTTTGTACCCTAAATCAACAAAATCTTCATATCCAGCCATTTTTACATCACCTAAGATCAAAGTAATTACTTCGCTTTGATTAGGGAGTTAGGGTATAAAAAAGTTTTCTTTTAGTTAGAAGAAATTTCAAGCTAGGTTTTGGGCCTAGCTTGTAAATCTAAAAGTTATTTTTTCTTAGACAAAGCAAATCATTAGATTTGCGGGACCCAGAAAAAATCACTATTTTTTCTTTGGTCGTTGTATTGTTGTTGCTGAGTCTCTTGATACATCAAAACTTCCAGATTTCTTTCCACCCTTGATTTCATCAGCTATTTGGTGAATACTTTTAGGCTTGTCCTCGTCAGAGGATGCAGGTGCTTTTTCCTCTTCTTCTTTCTCTTCATGTTCATGGTGATCATGGTTGCAATTAGGTCCGTGGTGGTGCACATGAGCATTATCTTCATGGTTGCAGTTTGGTCCGTGAACGTGTGCTTGTTCAGTAACTTGTGGATTTGCTTTTGATCCTTCAACTTTTACAATTCCTTCTTTGAATTCTATTTGTAAGTCAAAGTCTTTTGCAAGTTCTTTAATTGCTTCATTTACTTGGCTCAAATTTTTCAAAAAATCTCCAGATGCAGTGATTATCATTTTTCCTTCTGTATAATCATGTTTTGTTCCTGGAATTCTAGAATAATATTTTTCGTACATTTTTTGAGCAATTTCTTTTTTGTCCTTAATTTCTTTTACAAGCTCTACGTGGTACTCAACTTCTCTTCCAGCTAAAGGGTGGTTAAAATCAATTCTTACTCTTCCTGAACTAACACTTTGTACTTTTCCAATTGCATTAGCTATTCTTACAACTAATCCAGGGAAAGGATTTATTTTTTGTTCAATAAAATTTTGCAATGGAACTACTCTTAGCATCTCAGCGTTTCTTTCTCCAAAAGCTTCACTTGGAAGTAATTTAACTATTCTTTTTTCTCCTTCGTTCATTTCATCAATTGCATTTTCAACTTTTTCAAGGAGTTCTTTTTCTCCAACTATAATATCAAGTGGCTTGTATTTTCTGCGTTCGTCAAATATTCCTGCACTTTTTGCTTCACTTTCAATTGTTGTGTCAAATACTGCGTTTTCTAGAAGTTCTTTTCCAACAAAATTTACACTAACCATTTTTCTTTTTTTCTTTTCAGCCATTTAAATCCACCCTTCTTGTACCACTTTATTACTAGGCCTCTTTGGCCCAAAGAATATGAATAAGGAGTATTGTTTAAGGTTTTTAAAGTTGTTTTCCTCCTGCACCTTGTGAAATTTTCCTAAAAGACCAAAGGGAAAAAGCAAGTTTTTAAACGTATTTTAGTTTCTCTTTATTATGGATAAGCAAACAATTGTAAAGTACTTAGGAATTTTGGTTTTAGTAGTAATGGCTTTTAGTATGCTTGCAGCAGGAATGCTTTCTGCAAACAGATCAGCTAGCGATACTAGTACTGACCCTCTTCCTCAAGCAAAAGACAACCCATTTGATTATACTTTAACTTTTGATGCTAATGCGATTAAGGAACTTAGTTCTGCTAGATTTGGTGGATTAACTACTGAGACTGATAAGAGTTTGATTGATAGCGCAGTTTTGAAAGTAGAAGGAGTTTCTAAAGTTACTTCTAAATTTTCAAAAACTAGTCTTGATGCAAATAATTGGGTTTACTTAGCTGAACTTACAGTAAAAAAAGGTTTTGATGTTGTTAGTGTTACTCAAAAAATTTCTGATTTGAATTTCTTTGAGAAAGAAAATTTCCAAGCAATGAAATACATGACTATTAGTGTTCCTTCTTATATAATGCTTCATAATATTGATTTGAATATTGATAGAAACTTTTCTTTCCCAACAGCTACTAGTTATTCTTTAGTTGGAACAAGTACTGCTAGTGGAGACGAAATTGTTGTTAATGGACAAATAACTGTTCAAGGAAGTGCTGTTCTTGCACTTGAGTTAATTGAAAGTACTAATAAGACTCAAGAAAGAGCAATGCAAGAATACCTTAACCAATTACAATTAGATCAAAACATTACAGTGGATACTAACGCTGCTGTTGATACTAATTTGTCTTAATTGATTTAATTTCAACTCAGTTCTTTATCATAAAATTTCTTTTCTTTAATCATAAACCTCTTTTATCTAATCTAAACCCCTAATTTCTAATCTGGTTCGTTCAAAGGAAAAGGATTTAATACCCAAAAACACTATATTTCTACTATGAATGGTAAAATCAGCGCACTGGTATTTGCAGTACTTGCATTAGCATTACTCTCAATCTCTGGTTGTGTTACCCCAGTTGATGAGCAAAAGAACTTTGATGCTTTAGCAAAACTTCAAACCACTTATTTAGTAAAAACAGGTTTTTCTTCTAACCTTTCTACTATGAGCGATTACATTAATTTGCTTTCTGAATTAAAATCTAAAACTAGTGGTAGTGCTGGAAAAGTTATTGAAGCAGAACTATATTCAGCTCAAACATTTTACTATTACAACAAAGCTCTTGTTGATTCCACTTCAATTGATTATCAAAAAATGAGTTGTTCTTCTACCGCAACTAAATCAACTATTTCCTCAATTACTCTTGCAAATGATTACGCTACAAAAGCAACTACTGCATTAAGCGGTTTGTTTGAAAATGAAAAAGATAAATTAAGAGCAAATCAACTTGAAACAGTAAAAGGTTATGCTGAACAAATAACCCAAATACAAAAGTTCTTTGCAGATAAATGCTAATTATTAAAAAAAACAAATAAAAAACTAAGTGTGGCTTTACTAATACTTATGAAAGAAGAAAGTTTTGATAAAAACGAATTTCTCAAAAAAGGAGCTGAGGCGCAATTAGTTTTAGAACAAGCTCAAGACGGATTTGTGTTATCAAAAAAAAGAATAATGAAGAATTATCGTAACCCTAAACTTGATCTTAAGATAAGAACTACTCGTACGCGCTCGGAAGCTAAAATTCTAAAAGAACTTTGGAACAGTATGAACGTCCCTAAATTAATTAAGGTGGATGAAAAGAAAGCTGAAATATTAATGGAATTTATTCAGGGAAAACGATTGAAAGAAGTAATTGAAAAAAATCCCGCTCTTTGCACCCAAGCAGGAAAGCAAATAAAAAAACTCCACAATTTAGGAATAATTCACGGTGATTTAACTACTTCAAATATTATTTTTGTTGATCCAAAAGATAAAGAAATAAAAAAGAATAAAGATTTGCTTGAAAGAATTAAGAAAAAAGGTTCTTTGTTTTTCATTGACTTTGGACTTGGGTTTTATTCTAAAAAAGAAGAGGACAGGGCAACGGATTTAGTAGTTTTTAAGAAAACTTTTAACGCTACTCACTCAAAAATCAAGAACGGATGGACCCTTGTTCTAAAAGGATACGCCCCAAGTAAAGAGCTGACTGAAAGAATGAGCGCGATTGAGAAACGAGCAAGATATCACTAGTTGCTTTCGCATCACAATTGAATATTGCATTAACTCCCTAATTTACTAATTTTCAAAACCTTTGGAGCAACCTTTATAAACATTCTTTTTACTAAAATGATTATTAGTTGCAAATCAAAGGGTTTGCAAAGCATTGATTTTTTGGTTCTTTCCTACGCCGAAAGTAAAAGGTTTTCGGGTTTGGACGGTTAAATTTGAAATAGTTATAGTGTGATTGTTATGGCTAAAAAGAGTACTACAAAGGCAGAAAGTAAAGCAGGACTAAGTAGACAAGAACTTGAAGAACAGGTTGTTTCTCTTTCTAATGCTGGACATAGTCCAAGCAAAATTGGTTTAATTCTTAGAGACGAACACGATATTAAGAACTTTTCAGAAGAAACAGGCAAAACTATTCAACAAGTACTAAGAGAGAATGACTTAATTGGAGAAATCCCTGAAGACTTACTAAATTTAATTAGAAGAAGTGTTGTTTTATCAAACCACATGAATAAGAACAAGAAAGATTACTCAGCTAAAAGAGGATACGAACTTACAGTTTCAAAAATAAGAAGACTAACTAAATATTACGCAAAGAAAAGTAAAATACCTGCTGGATGGCGTTATACTCCTGAAGAAGCAGCTTTGTTAGTAAAGTAATGTGAGGATTATGAAGATTAAAGCCAAGCTTTTAGAGAACAAGAAAATTGTTTTCGAGGGCGAGGGAATTGAAGTTTTAGAAAAAATTGATAAAATGTTAACACACGGTGAATGAGATGGCTGAACAAACAAAAGCACAGAAAGCTAGTGCAGCAAGAAAGACAGTTGATAAATGGAAAAAGAAAAAGTGGTTCAACGTTTTATCTTCAAAAGTTTTTGATAAAAAGCCTTTAGGAGAAACACCTGGTGAAAAACCAAAGAACATAATGGGTAGAACTTTCAAATGTACTCTTGATATTGTTACTGGTCAAAGAACTAAAAGAGATTATATGATGTCATTTAAAATTAACGATATCCAAGGACAAACAGCTTCAACTGTTATAAGCGAATTTGTTGTAAACAAAGGAACTCTTGGAAGAACTATTAGACGAAGAAACTCAAAAGTTGCTCTTGTTAAAAGAATTCCTGTTGTTGGCGGAGAAGCAATGACTACTATAGTAGTTGTTACTGACAGAAAAGCTACTAACGCACAAAAAACTGGTATTAGAGAAATGATTGAAACTCAAGTTAAAACTTTACACGGAAGAGACTTTGAAGTATTAGTTCAAGAATTATTACTTGGAAGTTTTTCAAACGAGTTATACAAAATGGCTAGTAAAGTTTGCCCAATAAAGAAAGTAATAGTTTCAAAATCAACATTCTTTGAATCAAAATAAGGGAATGATTTAATGGCTCTAAACGATCCATTGGAACTAATTCTAATACTAATCTTTCTGGCAGCGTTTTCTATATTTTCTTACAAAAAGAAACTACTTGACTTTGAAGGAATACTAATTGCTAATGCTGTAGGACTTGCAGCAATAACTTATGGACCAAATCCATTAGTAGATTTTGGAATAGTTGTAGTATTTTTTATCCTCGGGGAAATTGCAAGTAATTTTCCAAGAAAGAAACATGAGAGAAGAAATATTTGGAACGTAATAGGAAATTCTCTTCCTGCACTAATTGTTTTAGTTGGAATAATTTTCTTTCCCCAGTACTCTGTTTTAATTGAACTAGGTTTCTTTGGAGCAATAGCTGCTGCACTCGCAGACACATTATCTTCAGAAGTTGGATATTATTCAAAATCCACTCCTATAATGATTACTACTTTAAAGAAAGTCCCAAGAGGGACAGATGGAGGAGTAACTCTTTTAGGAGAATTTGCTGCACTAATTGGAGGAGCAGTAATTGCTTTAGTTTATTTTTATATTTACAATAACCCAATAGCGGCGACATTTGTTTTGCTTGCTGGGTTAGTTGGATCTAATGTTGATTCAATCTTTGGAGCACTATTTGAAACAAAGAAACTAATGAACAACACCCACGTGAACATGATTGGTTCTGCTGCAGGTGCAATCTTTTGCTTAGTGTTAGGCTTATTAATTGGAATAAACTAAAATCTAATTAAATTAAAGATTGAGTTGAAAAGAGTCTAGCTCGAGTTGATTAAATGGGAATAATAGAAGCAATAATAGTAACTCTTCTTTATGTTGCTCCGCTTTACATTGCTAATTCTTCTCCAGTAATAGTTCACGGGAAAGTTCCTCTTGATTTAAACAAAAAAATTTTTGGCCAACCTATTTTTGGTAAAGGAAAAACTATGCTAGGAACTTTTGCAGGAATTATAGCAGGAACGGGTATTGGAACAATTATTTTTTTATTATTTCCTTTTGTAGAAAACATTATCCCTAATTACTTACAACTTGCTTTCCTCCTTGCTTTTGGAGCAATAATAGGAGATTTAGCAAAGAGTTTTTTTAAAAGAAGATTTTCAATTAAGAGTGGGGAAAAGTGGGAACTTGCTGATCAATTAGATTTCATAGTGGGTGGATTGTTACTTAGTATGTTAATTAGAGTTCCCGAACTTTGGCTTGTAGCACTATTGCTTTTTGCAACTTTCTTCATCCACAAAGTAATGAATTGGCTAGCATTCAAATTAAAATTAAAGACCGTTCCTTGGTGAATTAAATGACTAAAAATAAACTTAACAAAAATAAAAAAGCAAAAACAATTACTAAGAAAACTAATAAACTTCTTAGAAGTGGTTCTAACTCGACTAAAAAGGCTGCTAATAGAAAAAAAATGTTAGTATTTGCAATAAAATTCTTTGCAATATTTATAGTTCTGAATTTTTTAATTGAACTAGTTGACCTTTCTTTCTTAACAAACGCAATTACGCAAATCGCAGCAACTATTTTAGGGCTTGATTATTTACTAAATGTTGTTTATGTGAACAATGGATTGTTTATTGTTTCAAATCTTTGCACTGGACTAGTTAGTGCTAGTATTTTGGCTGCAATTATCTTTTCACTTAACAAACCAGAACTATCAAAGAAAACTACTTTATTTTTAGCAGGGTTGATAATATTACTAGCAGTAAACATCCCTAGAATAATTTTTGTTTTGTTTGTTGCAAAATATGGTTTTGATGCTGAGTTAGTTCACGAACTTACTTGGTTTGTAATGAGTGGATTAGTACTATTGATTTGGTATTATGGTTCTAAAAGATTACTTAAACTAAAAGAAATTAGTGAACTACTTTAATTAAAAAAAATAACTTTAATTTAGCAACTGCTTTCAAAGCAAATTGTCAAAAAAAGGACTAGTTAACAAAGCATTTGCTCAATTTCATTGTTAAAACTAGTGGCTTGTTTATTCTTTTCTATCGTGTTCTTCTTTTCCATTAACAATCATTTGAACTATCTTTGTGAATGCTGGTCTTGTAATAAATATTCCCACTAATGCACCTACTATTGCAACTACTGCAAATCCGTAGAGTTTGTCTAGTCCCGGTAAGTTTCTTGAGAACAAAATAATTGGAAGCATTACTCCTATCATTGTGAATGCTGAAGTTGCGATGATGAATATAGCTGCTTTTGCTCTTTGGAGCATTGATTCGTGTGCTTCTTTTGATTTACCAAGTATCTCATCAGTAATAACTATTTCTGAGTCAACCCCAGTACCAATTGCAACAATTATTCCTGCGAACGCTGCTAAATCAATTGGTCTTTGAGTGAATGCTAAGAATCCTAGCATAATAAGTATTTCAGCCATTCCGGTTAAGAAAATTGGAATTACTAATTTTAGTACTCTGTATCTAAATACAATTACTCCAGCAACTGTTATTGCTGCTAAAATTCCCATTAAAAATACAGTTGATAAGAATGATTCACCAAGGGAAGGAGAGATTGTTTCTCTTGAAATACTTTTAACTGGAGTGGGTAAAGAACCTGATTCAAGTAAAATTGCAAGTTCTTCTAAATCCGCTCTTGCTTCTTTAACATCTTCTCTTTGACCAGATATTCTTAGTGTAGAAAATTCTTTTGCTTGTGCAAGTGTTGCAACATCTTCGTTAGTAATTCCTTCAGTTAAACTAATTATTTGTCTAGCTCCAGTAGCTGTCCAAATCCAAGGAATACTTTCTCTTCCATTAACTCTAAGAACAGTAAATCCTAGTGCGTTTAAATCGTTAACAATAGTTTCGCTAACTCCAGGAGAAACAACTGCGTTCTTTGTTGAAAGCAAAGCTGTTTGTACTTTGTTATTGTCAAGTGCTGCGTTTGTATCAATTGTTAGTACAGTTAACATTGAGTCACTAATTAATTCATCAATACTTGTATCTTGTGGAATATTTTGAAATTTATTTCCTTCAAGTAGTAATTGATTATCTCTATCATATTCTTCAGTAGTAGTAACAATTAGTGCGTTTGGTCTATCTAAAAAGAAAATTGTTTTTTCACAATCATAATTAGGAGTTCCGTTAGTAGAAAATCCAACTGCCGTGCATTGGTGGAAAGTTTTTTCCTTGAATCTCTTTACTGCTGCTTCGTTTAAGATAAATGGAAGACTCCATTCATAAGCAGTTCCTGCTCTAAATACTCCAAAAGAAGTATCTCCTCTTAGAACTTTCTTTAATTCATCCCCAGTAAAAACAACTTCCCCGTTTAAAGTAGCTTCAAACTTTCCTTGTTGTCTTATTCTTGATTCAACTTTCTCAAGTTCCACTGGGTTTGTCTCAGATAATTGTACTACAATAAATTGGGTTCCCACAGGGTAAACTGTAGCGTCCTTTAGTCCTGAAGGATCTATTCTTTGAGAAATAATATTTGCAATTCTACTAATTTCTTCAGCCGAAACACTTTTTTGTAATTCTACTTGGTATAAAGTTCCGCCCTTAAAATCCATTCCTAATTTTATTCCATTAAACGCAATTAAACCAATTGCAAGTATAATTATTACTGCGAGGAAAGTAAATTGCCAGTGCTTGATTAAAGAGTTAGTCATGGTTATCACATCAATTAAATATCAATTTAACTTAAAACTTTTTATGCTCCTTCTCTTTTTTTTCAACCCACCATAATAATACTGGGGCATTCATTAACCAAGTTGCAATTATATCTCCAATTAATCCGAAGAACAAAATTACTGCTATTTGGTAAATAACTTCTATTTGGTAAAAGAAAGAAATAACTATCATTACTACTAGTGCTGCAAGAGCGGTACTAGTCATTGTTATTCCTGTTTTCATTGAAGAGGTTGCTCTTTCTCCAGGAGTCCCATCTTTTCCTTTTAGCATTCTTGAAGTAAGCATAATATCAGTATCAACCGAGTATCCAATTAACATTAACAAAGCTGGCAGAGTAGTTAGCGATAAAGGTATTTGTAAAAGTGCCATTCCTGCTAGTCCTGCTAATGCATCAAAAAGCATTGCTTGAATTATTGCTGCCGATGGAATGAATTGTCTAAAAGCAGCAAAAACAACGATAGTAATCATAATCATTCCAAGTATTGAAACAAAAACAGAGGAAGAAAAAGAAGAAGCACCAAGCGTTGGAGAAATTTCTCTTTTCTGGAATTCAACTTTAGCCCCTAATTGAAGTTTTTCAGTCAAAGTATCTTGTAATTTTTTTGAGAAAGCTTCTTTGTAATCAGCAAGTGCTTGTTGAGCAGCCATTAAAGCTGCTTTCGCATTAGCAAATTCTTGTGTTGGTTGATTTAATAATTTTAGAGCTTCGTTTGAAGCAGCGATTGAATCTTTTTCTACTTCTAAAGAATCACTTGCTTTGTTCAAAACATTTTCAACATTTGTCACTAAAGGATCTTTACTATATTGTATCCATGCCCCGTATCCTGTTGGGGAAGCAATTGTTGATACTTTTAATTCTTGTAGAGAAAAATTTTCTTTTAAAACAGAAACAAGCTGTGATTCAACTATAGGATTTTCTGATCGTATAATTAATACATTTCCTCCAGTTAAGTCAACTCCTGGTTGAATTCCTGGGAAAATTAAAACTAAAAATAACAAAGGAATAGCTAGGATTAATGGGATTATCATCATTTTTTTGTATTTATCTTTGTAGAAATCCCACATTAAAAAAACCTTCTTTTCTAATAAAAGTAAATTCAAAACAATTAAAAATAGTCCTTCTTCGCTTAAAAAAAATAAATTTATCCCCCATTTGGTCCGTTTGTGCTTGCCCCGACTTGCCTTTGCTCACCTTAACCTACCAATAACCCTCACTTGCCCTCTCTTGAATTTTTTCCTTGCCAGAAGCAATTAAAAACCCCCCAATTCATAAATAAGTGAAGAGAAACAGCTAAAAAAGTGAAAAGGTGTTAGTATGAGTAGGAACGTAAATTTTATTGAAAAACCACAAGTTTTGCTTGATGCTGCGCTGAATAGAGGGAGAAAAGCTGCTAGCGAGTACCCTAAACAAAAAACTGTTTTTTACACTGCGAAAGGAAAAGAGATTGCAAAAATTGATGCTTCTGCTAATTACTTAGAAGAAAAATTATTCAAAGCAACAAAACAACTTCCCAATTTTGATAGTCTTGAACCTTTTTACTTTGATTTATATAGTTGTATAATCGATATTGATGAATTCAAAAAAACTCTTGCAAGTATTAGTTCAGTTGCAAGACTTGTAAAAAAAATTAGAAGAGATCATATTGTTAGATTAAAAGAAATGAAGTACAATAAAGCAATGGAACAAAGTGCAAAAGGAATTACTAATGCTTATATTGGAAGATTATCTTCGCTAGTAAAAGGAATCTCAAAGAGCATTGAGTTCTATAATGAGAATGCAAGAAAACTAAATGAATTACCAAGTATTAGGACTAATGAAGAATCAATAATGCTTGCTGGTTTCCCTAATGTTGGTAAAAGTACTTTGCTTGGAAAACTAACTGAATCAAAACCAGATATAGCTAATTACCCTTTCACTACAAAAGGACTTAACGTTGGAATGTTCATGATGAGGTACTTGCCAATCCAAGTAATTGATACTCCTGGTTTACTTGATAGACCCTTATCTGAAAGAAATAATATTGAACTAAAAGCAATCACTGCTCTTCAACACTTAAAAGGAATAATTGCTTTTGTAGTTGATCCAACTGATGATATGCCTAAGCAAACCCAATTATTTTCAGAAGTAAAGAAACTATTCACAAAACATAAATTCCTAATCGTTTTTTCTAAATCAGATATTGCAAACGCAAGTCAATTAGCTGATGCTAAGAAAGCATTTGAAGGATATGAGTTTGTAGTAGAAGGAAACGAACTAAACACTCTAAAAGAATACTTGCTAGCAAAAGGAAAGCACCTTTTTTCCTAAAAGGTGCGGACACCTTTTTGCTTAAAGGTACAAGCACCTATTCGCTTGAATAGCGCAGGCATCTTTTTACTTAAAAGAACTGGAACTATTTTTATTATTTTTTTAGATTTTCACAAGCTCTTTTTAAAGCTTTTTAATGTAATTCTTTCATTGGCTACCGCGAATATTAATTGATTTGTTCGCAAAAAAATGCTGTTGAGTGATTTACATGGGAAGCGAAATCCAACAAATAATGGAAGAAATCCTTTCGGATAGGGCTGTTCCACGAAACATTCGAGGCAAAATAGATGAAGCTCTCGCAAAAGTGAAAGCAAATAATGTAACTGCGCTCAGCGAAGCGATCTACTTCCTAGACGACATAAGTAATGATGTCAACATGCCTGAACATACAAGAACAGACATTTGGCATTTAATCTCTCTGATTGAAGCAGAGAAAGAAAAAATGAAGTAGAAAAATTCCAACAAAAAAATAAAATTAATTTCGAACAAATCTAGTTTTATTCTCGGCCAAGAAAGTTGATTAGAATGGCTGAATCGTTTGAACATGAAATAATGACTTTTGCAGAAACGCGAGCGCTAATGCTTTCAAAAGATTCAATTGATCTTTTAGCTAAAAATGATTCTTGGAAAAAAATATTGCAAGAACTTGCTGATGAAGGGCAATTCTTTGTTGACCCAAATGTACTTGAAAAAAAATTGTCAAGAACAAAACTCGCTTCAGTGATTGATGAAATCGAAGTAAGAAAAGTTTCTTTTAATGCACAAGCAAAAGACAGAGCCCCTAATTTCAGAGTAATGAGTGAGTATGATGTTACTGGTCAAAGTAGTTCTGAAGGAAAAGTAGCAGATTTTTTGAGACTATTTAGAAGCAAATTTGAATTACTTTCGGGAATGTTAAAAACAAGACACAACTTATCACCAATTCCAATAAAGAGTTTAGCTACTGCACGTGATCGTGACCAAGTAGATGTAATTGGAATTATTAATAAAAAGTGGATAACAAAAAAAGGACACACTGCATTTGAAATTGAGGATATGGAAGCAAAATGTATTGCGCTTGTAATGGAGAAAGAAACAGAAGTGATAAAAAAAGCTGAACACATACTAGAAGATAATGTAGTTGGAATTAAAGGAACAAAATGGGGGAAAGATTTTATTATAATTAAAGAAGTTTATTGGCCAGATATGCCAATTAGACCAACTAAAACAATTAGTGAAGATGTTTTAATTGGAGGAATAACTGATTTGCATATTGGAAGTAAATTATTTTATGAAGACCAATTTTCAAAATTACTTGATTACTTAAATGGAAAAGGACTTACGGATAAGCAGCAAGAAAGAGTGGGAAAAATCCAATACTTATTTGTAACAGGGGATAATGTTGCAGGAATTGGAGTTTATCCAGGACAGCTTGATGAATTATTAATTAAAGATGTTTATGAACAGTACGCAAAGTTTGAAGATTTAATGTTGCAAATTCCTGAGTATATTCATGTTTTTATTTGCCCTGGGCAACACGATGCAGTTAGAAGAGCAGAACCTCAACCAGGAATTGATAAAGAATTTGTTCCCCGTTTATCCAAATTAAGAAATTATCATTTCATCTCCTCCCCTTCATGGGTAGAAACTGAAGGAATAAAAAATTTAATTTACCATGGGCCAAGTGTTCACGATTTAATTAGTTCTGTTAGTTTTCTTCAAATGTCAAAACCTGAAGAAGCAATGGTTGAATTGTTGAAAAAAAGAGATCTAATGCCTAAGTATGGTGGAAAAAATCCTTACGTTCCAGAAGGGAGAGATTATATGGTAATAAAGGAAGAACCGGATTTGATTTGGTTTGGAGATCTTCACCACAAAGGATATGCAACTTATAGAGGAACTTCAATAATTAATTCGGGATGTTGGGAAGGTCAAACGGATTTTCAGAAAAAAATTGGGCACACTCCCACCCCTTGTGTTTTTCCAACAATTAATTTAAAAAACAGACAAATTAATGAAGTTCATTTTTCAAAAGAAACAGTGGAAAGAGATATTATTGAGGGGCAACAATAAAAAAAGCAAAAAGTGATTTTATGGTTGAAATAATAAACACTCCCATTAATGGAAATTCTTCAAACTCTCCCGAAATTAAAAAGAAATTTGAAACCCCTTTTACTCAAGAAGAAAAGAAAAAGATTGAAGTAATAAAAAAACTTTCCCCAATGGAAATGATCACTCAAGAAATTCCTTTTCCCGCTGATGAAAATGTAAAAAAATATTTTAAATTAATGCAGTCAAAAACAAAAGATGTTTTTGAAATCGCAGAGAGAGCAAAATTTACAGGAGTAGATTTAACTGATTTTGTAGAAGTTGTTCCCGCAGTGGACTTGGCAGATCGTGCAGAAACAATTATTGCCCTACCTGGACTTGCAAAAAGATTTAGAGAAATATTTGCAGAAGCAAAGGATAGATGAAAAGCTTATTTTATTTTGTTTAAAGAAATTTTAGAACAAAAATGGTGGAAGATTCCGGATGATGCTAAAAGACTTGAAACTGCAATTAAGGCTTGCTTACTAATTGAAACTGAAGGAGTTGTTGTTGCTCCGCTTGATGGAGTTCCTAAAGTAGAAATTAATCAAAACCCTGATGGTTCAAAATATGTGGATATTTATTTTGCAGGACCAATTAGAGCTGCTGGTGGATCAGCAACAGTTGTTCCTCTTTTACTTGCAGATTATGGTAGAACACTCATGGGTCTTGATAGATACAAACCTACTCAAGACGAACTTGAAAGATACGTAGAAGAAATTGGGCTTTATCAAACTGAAGTAATTTCAAGACAATACACTATGAAAGATGAAGAAATAAGAATTATAATTAATGGTTGCCCCGTTTGCATTAACGGAGTTCCTACTGAAGAAGTAGAAGTTTCTGCCCACCGTGACCTAGCACGAATACCAACAAATAGAATTCGTGGAGGAATGGGTCTTGTTGTTGCAGAAGGATTAGCACTCAAAGCATTATGGGTAATGAAAACTGCTAAAGAACATAATTTGAATTGGGATTTTTTAGAAAAAATTGTTAAAGTAGAAAAAACTCAAACAAAAATAGAAATAAAACCAAACAAATCTTACCTTGATAGACTTGCCGCAGGAAGACCCATACTTGCTTACCCAAGTGCTTGGGGCGGATTTAGATTAAGATACGGTAGAGGAAGAAACACAGGAATAATGGCAAAAGCAATTAACCCCGCAGCAATGATTCTCTTTGATGAATTTATTGCAGTAGGAACACACGGAAGAATAGAAAGACCCGGAAAAGCTACTCAGTTTTTTCCCTGCACTACAATAGAAGGCCCAGTAGTTCTTCTAAAAGATGGAACTGTAATGAGAGTTAATACAAAAGAAGAAGCTGAATTAATTAAAGCCCAAGTAGAAAAAATAATTTATGTGGGAGATTTACTAATTGCTTATGGAGATTTTAAGAAAAGTGCTCACCCCCTAATACCTGCTGGATATTGCGAAGAATGGTGGCTACTTGAAGTAAAGAAAGCTTGTGAAGATGAATTAAATAAAAATAAATTAAAAGAACTAGGACTTGAAAATGCTTTATTCATGTCTTTAGGAGACGCAAGAAAAATGTCCCAAAAAGATGCTCTTAGTATAACTCAAAAAATAGGAGTTCCACTTCACCCTAATCTTTTGCATTTTTATAAAGCTCTAAATGGAAAAGAAATAGTTTCACTTCATGAATATTTATTGAATGGAAAAATAGAAACTGACGCTAATGGAAACGAAAAATTAGTTCTTGTAAACAAAATTGATGAGAAAAAAATGCTTGAAAGAATCGGATTACCCCACAGAGTGGAAAATAATGAAATCATAATTGAGGAAAATGTTTTAGGTTTAATAGAAACATTTGCATTAAAAACAAAAAAGAAAAGTACAAATGAAGCTACAGTTGAAAACGTTCTTGATTATTTAACAGAAATTTCAGGAATTACTATTAGAGATAAATCAGGTTCTTTTATTGGAGGAAGAATGGGTAGACCCGAGCAGGCAAAACCAAGACAGATGAAAGGAAATCCACACGTATTATTTCCAATTGGACTTAAGGGTGGAAGTACAAGAAGCATAAACAAAGCAGTGGATCAAAATTATAATGAAAGTGGAAAAGCAGTTGTGGAAATAGCAGAATATTTTTGTCCGACTTGTAAAAAGATTTCAGTTCACCACAATTGCTTAACTTGTAACGCCCCAGGGGTAAGATTAAATTATTGTAAAACTTGTGCAAAATCAGTTACTGGTGAAACTTGCGGGGTGTGCGGAGGAAAAACTGTAAAAGCTGGGGAACACGAAATTGATATTCGTTTGTTACTTGAACTTGCTCAAAAAAGAGTTCATGAACCAGTTCTCTCTGATACAATCAAAGGAGTTAGAGGAATGATTGCTGAAGTAAAAGAAGTAGAACCTATTGAAAAAGGAATTTTGAGAGCAAAGCATGATGTGCACATTTTTAGAGATGGAACTTCTCGGTTTGAATTACTTAATGCAACTATTACTCACTTCAAACCAACGGAAATTAATCTTTCGATTGAAAAAGTAAAAGAACTCGGTTATATTAAAGATATTTGGGGAAAAGAAATTACAGAGACTAATCAAATAATAGAAATTTTTCCACAAGATATTATTGTTAATGAAACTTGCGGAGAGTGGCTTGTAAAAGTAAGTCAATTCAATGATGAATTACTTGAAAAGTTTTACAAACAAAAAAAGTTTTACAATGCTAAAGTAAAAGAAGATTTAATTGGACATATTGTATTAGGGCTTGCTCCCCACACTTCAGCTGCTGTTAATGCTAGAATATTAGGTTACACAAAAGCACGATTAGGATTTGGACACCCTTACTTTGTTTGTGCAAAAAGAAGAAACGTTGATGGAGACCAGGACTCGCTCTTGTTACTAATGGATGCACTCTTAAATTTTTCTCAAAAATATTTGTCAACAAAAAGTGGGGGTAGAATGGATGCTCCGCTTGTTTTTACAATTATAATTAATCCTTCAGAGGTTGATGATGAAGTACACAAAATGGAGAGTGCTTGGAATCTTCCGCTAGATCTTTATGAAAAAGCTCAAAACGTTTGCGAACCAAATATTGAAATTGAAACAATTAAGGACAGACTTGGAAAAGAAAAACAATACTCGGGAATTGGGTTTACTCATAACACAAATATTTTTGATGAAGGCCCAAAAATGTCTAGATACATTCAACTAAAAACAATGGATGAAAAAATCCAGCGACAAAACAACTTGCAGAAAAAAATAATGGCAGTTAATGCTAAAGATGCTCTTGAGAAAGTAATGGGTTCTCACTTTTTGCCCGATATAATTGGTAATGCTCGTGCGTTCTCTCGCCAAACATTCAGATGCACTTCTTGCAATGAAATATATAGAAGAGTTCCTCTTTCAGGAATATGTTATAAATGCGGCAAGAGTTCTATAATACTAACAATTCACGAAGGTTCTGTTAGAAAGTATTTGAAAATTGCTCAAAACATGGCTCGGCAAGAAAATCTATCTTCTTATTTAATTCAAAGACTGGATATGATTGAAAAAGAAATTGATTCAGTATTCAAATCAGATACAGTAAAACAAAAGAGTTTATTTGAATTCGCTTAATCTTTTTTAATAATAACTATTAGTGCTTCTATAACTATTAGTCCTTCTTTTTCTTCGATAAACTTCAGTAAGAGCCTTTTTTATTTTTCTGATCTGTCCTTGATCTTTTAAGTTTTTGAAATAACTTTCTAATAAGGCTATTCCTGCTTTTGAAGAACAATAATCCCTAATAATAGTTATTTGTGACACAGCGGATTGTACTGAGTAAGTTTGTTCTTCAAACATTCTACTATAGTCAATAATAACTCTGCCGTGACTTTCTCCTTTTTTATAAAATCCCCAAAAATCAATTGTGTCAGAGAACAAATTATGATTATGCATTACTGCGAGGTCTTTTCCAAGTTCGCTTAAAAGCGCTTGGTCCCGTGGAATTTTTAGTTCACCAAGTTTAACAGGTAAACCAATATCACTATTCACAGGAATAATTTCCCCGAACTTTTTAGTCAAGTCTTCCATTAAAACGGTTTTATATTTTCTTGAATACTTTCTAAGGTCCACTGCATAAAAACTTGGTACTGGAAGACCCGCATCTTTTAGTTTTCGCCAAATTCTTTTGTTTTTAACAAGTACTTGTTTTTCAAGAGGATGCCAATTTCCATATGAAAAAAACTTTTTTTGAGCAGCCCCTTTTCTAAAAAGAGTTCCTTTTTTTCTGACAGAAACTTGGTAAACAGTTCCTTCTACCCCCTCCCCAAGTTCTTTTCCACGCCTAATAACTAATTTCTCTTTTTTTTCAAGTCTTTTTTTTACTCTAGCTCTGCCCAATTTGAATCTGGTTTTAATTAACGCCTCTTTAATGCGTCCAATAGGTTTGTTTGAACTTGGTACTAGCCAATTATCAAAACGCGCCTTGTTTTTTGTAAGAAAATTTTTTAGCATTTATTTTACGACCCCTTAAAGAGTTCTTTTTCTAAAGCGTTTTTTATTTTTCCAGCATCAAAGCCAAGTTTCACAAGTCTAGTTTGTCCTTTGATTCCTTTTCCTGAAGAAGTTACAAGAATTAATCCATACATTTCAAGTTCGTTAATGTATTGTCTGTACCATCTGCTTGTAATTGTTCTTTCATCAAATTTCTTTGCGAGCTCTAAATAAGTTTCAAATATTTCTCCAGAGTAAAGTACTCCTTCTTCTACCTCTCCGCTAACTTTTCTTACCCCTCTTTTTTGAGAAGTTAATTGAGCAATTGCGTAGAGTACTAATTGTTGTTGCTGAGGAAGAGTAGAAATCATTGAAATAATTATTTCTTCTTCTACACTTTCTTTAGCTCTTTCTACTTGGACTTCAGTTAGTGAGTTTAATTGAGCAGCGTCAGATATTTCGCCTGCTCTTTGCATTAACATTACTGCTGTTCTTGCGTCCCCCGATTCTTGAGCAGCAATTGCTGAAGCAAGTGAGATGGCTGGTTCTGTTACTATATTTGGTTTGAATGCAATTTGGCATCTCTCTGCAAGAATTTGCTTTAATTCAGTTGCATTATAAGGATTGAATACAAGTTCGCGTTCGCAAAGAGAACTCTTTGTTCTTGGATCAAGTTTGTCTTTGAACATTAAGTTATTTGAAATTCCAATCATTGTAATTGATCCTGAATCAAGTTCATCATTTCCTCTGCTTAAGGAGTAAACTAAATCATCAATATCTTTTACTTTGTCAATTTCATCAAGCACTAAAATTAAGTGAGCCTTTTTTTGGTTTGAGAATTCTAAAAGTTTTTCATAAACAAAAGAAGAACTGTATCCCAAAAAGTCTTTTTCAGGGTGAAAAGTTCTCAGAGCTTTTAGAAGTGCTTTGTATTTTGAAGAGTGACTTCTGCAATTAACATAACAGGAAAAAGAAGGAATATTGTTTTTCTTTACAAAAGAATCAAGCTGTTCAAGAACATGTTTTACTGTTGCAGTTTTTCCTGTTCCAGTTTTTCCATAAATAAATAAATTATTTGGCTTAGAATTATTTATTACCCCAGATAATCCTTGAGTAATAGTTTCTATTTGGTTTTCTCTGAAAGGTAATTTTTCTGGAACGAAGTGCGGAGAGATAATGTCTTTGTTTTGGAAAACGGTACTTTTAGTCATTTGTTTGTCAAAAATATTTTCCACAAGTATTCACCCCAACTTCTTCTAACCCAATTCGAAATAAGTTTACAAGTAGTCTTTTGCCAAATACCACAAGCAACCTTTTTATCAAAAGACTACAAGCAAACAAATAAAAATACTGGCTGTAGGACTTCCGAATTAAAACTTCCACTAATATTCAGCCGTTGTTTGTTTAATACTTTAGCTGTTTGAAAAGCAAACCAATCTCTTTTTTGAAAAAAACTCTTTGAAAAATATTTTTTTCTTGATTTATTACTTTTGAGCTCGTAAGATGAGCTTTTTATATGTTTTGGATAAGAAAAAGTAGTAATACGCGCTTTTACGCGGGGTGATTGGTTTGGGATTTTTTGACAAAGTAATGAAAAAAGATTCATCCTCAGTTGATTTGGATGACTTCTTAAATAACCTTGACGCAGTTCAAGAAGAAACATATGAGAACGCAGATGCATTAGTAAAGCCTTTGGATTTAAACACTGAAGTTGATGCTGAAGCCGCTATAAGAGAAGTTAAGCAAGGAAATCTTGTATTGGCTAATATAGCTGATTTGAATAAAAGAAATAAAGCAAAACTAAAAGAATTGCTTGGAAGAATCAAATCAGAAGTAAGAGCAATAGACGGAGACATGGCTGGAATTTCTGCTGAGAGAGTATTAATCACTCCTTCAAAAGTAAAAATAATTAAAAAGAAAGGACAGTGAAATTAAATGTACTTAGGCAATCCATTATTGCCTATTAACATAACCGCCCAAGCCGCGGCCGAGCTTATTAAGAAAGAACTTGAAGAAAAATACTGGAGCGAGTATGAACAAAAATCGTTCATGCTCGATTTAGTGCCTTATTTTTTATTTAACTATCACTACTACCTTGAGAATGAAGGAGATGGTAAACACACAATAAAAAGTGCAGTTCATGGATTACTTGCTATTGACGGACACAATATTGTTGTTCGTGAAGATTTAGTTAAATTATTAAAACACAATTGGAAAAAAGCTACTCCTGAAATTCCTCGCGGAGAATTTCACGAGAATTGGAATAACATAGAAAAAAGAGAACAAGATGAAGTTCTTCAATTAAAAACTGCCGAGCACTTTGGTGTTCCAAAAACAAATGTAGTTATTTCTAGTGCAAAAAAAATGCTTGTACCTTTTTACAGTATAAAGCTTTTAATTAACGAAGAAGAATATTGGATAACTATTAATGCGCTTGATGGAACTGTGCAAGGGTTGAAAGAAATTCCTGAAAGAAAAAAAGGATATAGAGAATTAACTAAAGAAACTATTAGTGATTTAAAGAAACCAAGTGCTTGGATAAAATACTCTAAAGAAGCAATTACTGAAGGAATTGGAGCTTTTGGTGGAAAAAAAGGTGGAGAAGGTGAATCTAAACACTCTGAGGAGTATAAACACTCTGATGATGGCAAAGAACCATTGAATAAAAAAGTTTCTTCCTCACTTAATTTATCTTTCCTTGATAGCAAATTAATTCTAATTTTAATAATGATTCTAGGATTACTACTAATTTTCATGGGACTATTTAGAATAAAACCTTTTTAGAAAAAAAGTTTTTAAAAAAAATTTAGGATAAAGTTAGATCCCCTAACTCCAATTAGCTGGTTGTGGAGTGGTAGAAGAATCAGTATTTTTTGTCCCTAAATGGCCTTGCGCGTTATATCCCCAACAATACAAAGAAGCATTTGGAGAATTTCCTACTAATGCACAAGTAAATCCAACTCCAACATAACTCCCAGTAAATACTTTTGTTGCAGCACTAGGAAGAAGTGCTTTTACTGGTTGGTTAGAATTTGTTGTAGAAGCATTACCTAATTCCCCATTTCCATTATCTCCCCAACACCAAACCTCTCCGTTTTCAAGTAATGCACAGTAATGCCCATTAGCACCATAACCTACTCCTGAAATATCTTTTGCAGTAGAAATATCTTTTACACGAGTTGGAGTTGATTGATCATTATTGTTTCCTGTTCCAAGTCTTCCTTTTGTATTATCCCCCCAACACTTAATTTTTTTGTCAGAAAGAAGAGCACAAACTGCTCCTTGATCTGTCCCATATCCAGTAAGTACTAATTTTGTAGCCCCTGCATTTCCGTCATATCCAATTCCTTTAACTCTTGCAGGTCTCCAATTACTTGCTTCGGAAACAGGAGCAGCTCCTGTATACCCTCTTCCTAGTTGTCCTTTATTATTATGTCCCCAACAATAAACAGTGCCATCAGATTTAATTGCACAAACTGCTCCAGATTCATCATTCATAGCATAAATACTTGAAACCCCATTTAAATCAGGAACTTCCACAGGAGAAGTTCTATATCCCTTATCACCAGGTACTGCTGGCCCTATTCCAAGTTGTCCATATCCATTATAGCCCCAACACTTTACTCTTCTATCATTTCCATAAATCGCACAAGTGTATCCACTATTTGTATTTCCTCCAACAACAATATCTTTAGCTCCACTTAAATTTGAAACTAATGTTGGAACGTTTTTGTTATCAGTGCTTTCATTTCCTAGTTGTCCAAATTGATTATATCCCCAACAATAAACATTTTCATTTTCAAGTAATGCACAAACATGCTCATAACCATAAGTTGCTCCTCTCATTACAACTTTTTTAACATTTGAAATATCTTTAACAGGTGTTGGAGAATCTCTTTGAGTATTAGTTTGATCCCCTACTTGTCCATATGCATTGTAACCCCAACATTTAACAGTTTTATCAATAGTTAATGCACATTGAGTAATAACAGCACTAGTCAAACTAGTTGCTTGAAGATTTGCGATTGGAGTAAAATAATTTGTTGCTCCAGCAGCCCCATTTCCTAAATCCCCATAATTATCATTTCCAGCACATTTCACATTACTTCCATTAACAGTTTGTTCCATTATTAAACATGTATTTGGTGAGTGACTCCCAGCAGAAAATGTAACTTCTTTTACTGCATTTGGAGTGTATCCACAATTTGCATTTGGTCCTTCATTAAACCACTGGTAAATTTGACCAGTTGTATCAGTAGACCTGCATCTATATTGATTTTGATCAATACACCTAATTGGGCCATCTCCTCTTGTGCAATTAAATGTTATTGAAGCTGAGCAACTTGCATTTGTTCCACCGTTAGAACCATTACAATCCCAAGTAGCAGTATTCCCTACTGTTGGAAATAAAATACTCACTAAACTAGCTGAAGGACTTCTTTCGCCTCTCGCACAAAAAGTATCTGAACCGAAAGTGGCTGTTCCAATTATATACGCTTTATTAGCAGTTCCACAATTTCCATCTACTTTTACTACTACTGGACTTGATCTGCTTGCAGTGCATGTGGCATTTGTTCCATCATTTGGACTATTGCAATTCCAAGTAACAGTATTTCCAATTGAAGGGAAAGTTGGGCTTATTGATATGTTTCCAGTTGCGCAAAGTACTCCACTAAAAGCAGTTTCTGTAGCAGTATAAGTTTTTGCTGCTGCTCCGCAAGAACCATTTACTGTAACAGGGTCACAATTTGCTTGCGTTGGAACTTCATAAGTACTATTAATGTTACAAAAATTTGCAGTTGGTACAATCTCTTTTTTTCTGCAATTTAAAGTTTTCAAAATTGCGTTTTGATTCCAAAATGCTGTCCATTGCATTTTCCCATCCTCTCTATTTCCTTTGTTTACACAAATTGTCCCTGCTTTTATTCCTTCAAATATTGAGTTTATTGAAGCAGTTGGATCGGCAGTCGAATCTGCGATTTTATAATTAGCAGTAACTAAAGCTGAATTAATTCTAATTGAAGCTGGAGTTGTGCTATTACCATCATACACCGCGTTTTTTGTAAACGCTTTGAAAGGAACTTTTAATGTAAATCCTTCACTAGATTCTGATGATCTTTTAGGAAGGAACAAAACAGTGTCAAGATACATTGATTGATTCTTAGCAACTGTTACATTATCTGAAAGTATTTTGAATTCATAGTTAGATCCATTAATAGAAGAAAATAAATCAGGAGTTCTATAAGGAAGAGCTGCTGCCCCACTAATAATTGATTGACATCCGCTTCCAAGTGTACTAGCATATCCAGTCCATGAAGTAAACAATGGAGGGTTGGTTGTCTCAGGGTTACTTAATAAAACTTTGAAATTAGTATCTGCTTTGTTATTATCTTTTCCAGTAATTTTAATACTCAATGGAACTGCGTAAGTTTTGTACAAACTTGATTCCCCTAAACTATTTCCATTCATAGTCATTTCAAGAATTATTCCTCTTTTGTCATAATTTGTTTTATAAAATTGAGTACTACTCAAATCAATATTTGAAACTGTAGTTGAATTAATATCAGTGTAACCCAAATCATAAAATGGCCAATTAAATATTGGAGAAGAAATTGGAGTAAAAGTAACTTCAATTGAATCTATTTTTCTATTAAGTGTAGTACTATCTTCGAAAAGATCTTTTATATCATTAAGATCATAAGTAGTATTATCATAATCATCTATTTTATTTTTGAAAAAGATATCTATTCTGTAAAGCCCTGCTCTAAGATTATCAGCATTAATGAAATCAACTTTGCCAAACAAAGCTCTTAGTTTTCCTGCTTGAGTACTTATATTACTACCAAATCCATTTGTTCCATCTTCAAGTCCTGTGCTTTGTCCAATTTTTATTTTTTGTTCAAACTCATTAATTGAAGTTTGTATTCTACTTTCATCAAAATCTTGTGTTCTTATGTAAGATTCAAAAGAAAGATAAGGAGCAGCATTTTTGTCATCCCCCACAGTAACTATTTTAGCTATTTTTCTCGCAAGTTCTACTAAAAGTTCTACTTGTGTGCAATAAACTGCACTAGGATTATTCACGCCTGGATTCTCAAGAGTCCCAGGAGTTTTTGCATCACATTCATCAATAGCAATTAGAGATTGACCTGATTCTGTTATTCCACCAAATCCAAGGTTTATTTTTGGAACAAACTCTGGACCAGTTTGTCCAATCATTCCATCTTCCCCTACACAATTAGTAGGAACATTTGAGTTCGAAGAAATTAAATTTACTTGAAAATCTTGCTTATCAAGTAAACCAAATGTTTGGATAACTGGGTTCGAAGTAGTACTGAAATTAGATTCGCATCCAGCAATATTAAGAGTTCCTGCAAATTTTGGAACGTTATAATCAACTTTAAGACTGTAATTTATATCCTTAGGAGCTTTACTTTTGTCCACTGTAACTGTTCCACTAATTAAATAAATTCCTGTTAATTCCTTTATCTCCCATCCAACATAAGTTTTATCAATTTCACAAGTTGCTCCTGGGGAACAATTCATTTCATAATTTTTGAGCATTAGCGGAAGAGGAGATTTATTAACAATTGTAAAAAGAACTTTTTTTTCATAAGTTCCATTTCTTTCATAAAAATTACTTGAAGGGCTTTCTTTGTTTAAAACTAATAAAGATGGAGAACCTGAAAAGAAAGTTATGTCTTTTGCTAATCTCATTTCGCTAGTTGCATCCGCATAACCAGATTTAGGGTACAATGGAATCATTAATTTCAAATTGTGCTTTCCAGGCGAAGTAATAAATGCATAAGTTATTTCTCCAGTGTCCCCTTTACCAGGATAAATTGATCCATCCTGACCATTAGGCAAACAATAAGGAAGACCATATGCTAAAGAAGCTAAATTGTTAGCAGTGTTAGATTTTACTGGAATTGAGTTATTATCTAATTTTAGCATTGCAAAATAATATTGGTAAAAATAAGATCCATTATTGCATTGCATTTGGTATTCCCCAAATTTATTTAGGGTTACTGATGCATTTTGTCCAACAAATACATTGTAATCAGACCCACTTGTAGCAACATAACACCCAGTCCAATTATCAACTACTGTTAGAGTTATTCCACTAGCTGGTTGAGTAAGATTAAAACAATGCGCCGCAAAAACCGTGGAAGCAAAAAGCAGTACTGCAAGAAGTATCATTATTTTTTTATTCATTTTTTCTTACCCTCTTGAATTACTTTTACTCCTGAAAAAATTGCTATTATTACTAATACTAACGCTATCCACAAAATTAAAGGTATTGTTTGTAAAGTACTTATGATTGGAAGTAGTTCTGCTTCTTTACACTCAGTTTTGCAACAAATAACTTCCCCTATTTTATTTGCTTCCCCACTACAAACTTGATTAGCTCCGCAAATTGTCCCTCTACAAATAGATTGTGGATCATTAACATCAGTAGTAACTAAGTAAGGAGTTTCCTCAATCTTAGTTTTAATGTCTATTGAAAACACTTGTTGTCTTCGAGCATCAAAATCATCAACTACTAAAGACAAATTTTCTTTTTTAGCTAATGGGATTAATTCTGTATATTCAGCATCTGTCAAAACCGTACTTTCAAATATTACTGATTCATCTAAAAATAATTTTATTCTTGAATTAATTTTTTCTTTAGAAAGTTTTACGGATAAACTATTTGATTCTTCATCATACACCCAAATTACATTTACTAAAGGCGGGTAGGTATTATCATAATCTTCTTGTATCTCTTTTAATTGAGCTAAAGATACGCAAATGTAATCATAAGTAATTCCGTTTTGTTCAAACTTAAAACAAGCTTTATCAAAGCTCTTTGCAGTTGTACTTAAAACAATTGAATTAACATCAGTAAATTTTATTCCAGGTATTGCAATTGTTTTAGTATCAATAATTTTTCCCTCTAAATAAATTTCCATTGAAGCATTAAATGCGCCAAAATCTGGTTTGTTGAAATGATCTGGACTTCCCGCATAAAAAATATTGAAAAAATAATTTTTGTTATTTAATCCCCCTAAAGCAATTTTTCTTATTTTTGCAGTCGGACCTTCTACTATTACTCTATTTTTGTAAATGGATTCTATAACACTATTTGAACTTGCAATAATATTAATTTCGTAAGCTGATGGAAGAGAGGGGACAGTCAAGTTAACTAAAACTTCTTTTGTAGCCCCTGCAGCTATTTCCCCAACTAAAAATTCTTTTTTTGTAGGAGTAGTACAAAACACTACTGACCACTCACAAGTTTCTAAAACAACTTTAACATCTTTTTTCACAGTAGTCCCTAAATTTTTTAATATTACTTTCCCATTTATTTCAGATCCTGCAGGAGCTGGGAAACCAACTGGCCCAATACTTTGTCCTTTAGAATTTGAAAAAACTGTATTCATTCTATCAATAATTATTCCTTTTTCTTTTGTTCCACTAACACTAAAAGGAGTGCTTACTGGTGAAAGAAGAATTGAACTTAATCCAATAAATTTAGATCTAACTACCCATGCATAAGCATCTAATCTGTAATCTCCACTTGGAAGAGAATCTATTTCAAAATCTATTTTTTTGTTTGAATTAGGAAGAAGCCATTCATTAGCCAATGTGCTTTCATAAACAATATTATCATTAGCTTCATGCGAAGGGTAAGAATAAGTTCCACTCGCAACTTGGATTACTATTTGTCCACCAAGTATTGGATAACTTTCAAGATTCATTAATCCAATTGAACCAGTAATTTTTTCTCCAGGCGCAAAAGTTGTTTTGCTTAGTTCAACATTCATTGAACCAGCCCACTCAATATCTGTTAAGCTAGCACTAATCGCAATAGGTAAAAATAACACTATTAAAAGCATTGTAACAAAAATTATTTTACCGTTCAATTAACTCGCCCCGCTTATTTTCTTATTTTGGTTTTCTGCATCTGTTGGACTAACATAATCTACTACTGTAATTATGCCTAAACTATTATTAGTAGCATATTCACTATTTGAAACAACTGTGTAATTAAGAATTTTGTTATCAAAATTTGTTAAATTATTCCCAATATAACTTGCTTTAATATAATTCCCCTCAACCCAAACAACTACTTTTGAATCGTTTGAATTTACATAAACTGAAGGATTAACAGTAGTTGTAAATGTAGGATTGTTGAATATACTATTGCTTGTAAAACTATCTAAAATAAATATTATTCCTTCTAAAGGAGGGATACTGTATTCTTTAAGATCAATTTTTGTATCAGTTGAACTTGAAGAACTAACATATTTTGTAATTTCTTGTTGGTAAGTAATCTCTGTTGGCCAAAATTCAACAACTAAATCATTATTGTCAATATTTCCAATTATGTTAATATCAATGTAATTTATTTTTATTCCACTTAAATCTATATAAGCCAATCCATATTGCATATTTACATCTGCTTGAAGATTTCTTTCAAACCCTGTTTTGCAATCTCCATAACAAGTTGGTCTTTTAGCAAGATTAAAGTTACTTTGAGGAGTAATTGATAAAACATTACCGTCTTTTAACGTAATTTTTACATCCCCATCAATCTTTGCTCCAGCTGGAGAATTAATATCATAATACAAATTATCCTTGTCAAACCATCTAAACATTAATCTATTGAAACTCCCAACTACTGAGCTAAAATCATACCTTAAGTTTTGGTATTTTCTAACATTACCATCAACTGTTTCCATTATTGGATTAGTATAACTTAGGCTTGTTTTTGTTTTTGTAACTGGAGAACCACTCCCTTCAATATTAACAATTTCTGTTTGGGTTTCTCTAAGTTTCCCTGAAACAATTAAACTTGGAGTGAATCTTTCGCTTGCAACTAAATTCTTTCCTGTGTAATTTAAATCATAACCAAATGCATTGATAGTTGCTTTCGGAATAAAATAATCATCAATCAAAGAGTACTGACAAAAGCTATTAATATCAAAAGATTTGCTATCGGATAATTTAGTCCAATCAAATATATCTTTTGAAATTGCGAAACACTGAGTTGAATTTGAAACATGTGCATCAAATTTCTTTGCAACAACATATTTTTTGTTAGCTTCTGAAGCGTATTTTGCTTGTACGTAAACTGGGAAGTAACCTAGCAAATCAGTAAAATTTGGTACTGTTGAATTAGCAACACTAGGAACATAATCCACATTAACTCCTTTTATTGTGAACTTTTTCTGTTCACCAACAGCTAATGTTACAGGAGTTGAACAAGCATTAGTCCCATTAGCAACATTACAAATTAATCCAGTTGCAAGTTTTACTATTACTGCACTTGAACAATTAACATTTTCAACAATTAAGTTAGCGGTTGTATTCCACTCAAGGTTAACTGAATTAGTTCTAGTTCTTTCCTCTCTAATATCAATACAAGCAAGAGTTTGGTCTAATGATTCTACTGTTGCCATAATTACCACATTTAAATCATTATAGCTCAACTCAGGATCATTTGCACTAAGTGAAAGTTGGATACAATCCCCTGATTGGTAAGTCCCTGGAATATTTACATCAAAAGTATTTCCATTTATGTGCATTAAATAAGGATTTAACCCATTAAATGCAAGATTATTACTATTACATCCTCTATTAACTTTAAACAAACTAATATTTTGAATATTTAAATCAGGTGAATTGTAATCTTGTGGATAAATAATTCCATCAAAGTTTTGGTTAGTTACTCCTGCAAGGAACTTTGCATTAAGCAATAATTCTTTCCCTTTAGATCTAGTGTCAATTAAAACACTGTAAGTTTTTCCGTTTAATTCCAAAACAGCCACTAAGTAATTTGTATTATTATAGCTTTCAGGATAAGCTTGAGTTTGAGCAAAGTACCTTGCTCGAGGGCTCATACTAAATGTATTTTTTATTACCTCTTTCAAAGCATTTGCAGTAAAGTGAATTCCCCCAGTACCATTTGTTGTAGAAAGTAATGGATCAAATCCAGTAGCAGAAAGTAAAGAGAAAACAGTTATTTTTGCTGAGTTGTTATAACTAGTATCAGTATTATTGTATACATTTACACTCACAGTATTTTCTCTTCGAGGATAAAGTATTGCAAGTTTTTTTCCAAGAGCGTTAGTTGCAATGTATTGATAGTTAGTTTGAGGTAATATGTTAGAATCTAAAAGAATATCGTATTCATCACCATTAATTTTTACTGTAACGAAAACCCCTTTTCTTAGTAGTTTATTTATATCAAACTCTTGGGTTTTTAGAAGAGTTTCCGAGGTAGTTGTTGAATTAATTTCTTTTGCCCTGTAAGTAAAAATTAATTTTTGACTATCATTTGCATTAGCATCTAATTTGATTGCTGAAACAAAAGAATAAGTTCCTCTTGGAAGAGTTGAGTTACTCCACTTGCTTCCTGTTTGTACTTTAACTGGAGCAGTTCCACCCAAAGTAGTTTGATTACAAAGATCATCCACAGGTAAATAATAATTATTATCATGAACTCCATCATCTAAATCTAAACAAGAAGTAGTGTAATCATAATCTGTTGAAAACTCGTGGTTTACTAAGTAAGGTAAAATATTTGTTATTTCTGCAACTGAATTTACTCTTGATAATGCTAATAGCGAATTATACTCAGCGTTACTTGAAATTATCACATTGAATTTTGCATAATATTCATTTCCTGGCACTAATTGTTGAACTGAAGAAACTCCTGATTGTGACTCAGCTTTTGAATTATAAAGATCATCAAAGAAAATGCTGACATTACTATCGCTAATTGGTTTATTATTATCAACTAATGAAAGAGGATATACTTTTATTTTGTAAACATTTAACCCTACTGCTAAATTAGTTTCGTCACCATTAATAGAAACCATAGCGGGAACATATCCATTAACATCTACCGTTACAAGTAGCTTACTGGTTTTTGTATACCCTGGACTTAAAAACTTTGAAGAAGCAAATCTAAGATTTGTTTCACTAAGCGGAGTACCAGTAAAAGTGCTATCATTAAATTTCAATACTTTTACGTTTGCACTACTAATATTAGCAAGTCTAGAACAAAATCCTTCGTTACAAGTATTTGCGTCAAGGATATCAATTTCTAAAAAGCTTCCTGCATTATCAATATTCAAATCAAATGTAATTAGTTTATTTGCATCCAAATTTTGTACAGCTGATAATCCTGAGTGAGCTCCATCAAAATCTGCTTTCGCATAATAATTACCTGCAACTGAATTATAGTAATAAGCTTCTCCTAAATAATCAGTTGAAACCGCGTCGTTATGCATTCTTATTTTAGTAATCAACAAATCTGGTGAATCATAATAAATAGCTGTATCTGCACCAAACAAAGGAACTTGAACTGGTTGACTTGTAGTAGCTTTTGTTTTTACTCTTACTTTTACTGTTCCACTATTAGTAGAATCTGCTTTAGCTATTAGTATCTCTTGTGGACCTTCCCCAGCTTTGTACAAATTTGCTTTAACTATTCTAATTAAATAATTTGTTTTATTTAATCTAACAATTAATTTTCCTTCATTTAGGCTTGATAATCCTCCACCAATATTTAGCATTCCATTTGAATCAGTAAAGCAACTAATTCTTCTACTAAAATTATCAATACAAACTCCTAAGTTAGATTCATTCGCAGTTAAGTAACCATTAACATCATTGAAAGAATAAAGTGTAACCCCTACTCCTGAAATTGGGCCTAATCCGTTTTCGTCAAGAACTTTTACTCTAACATATCTTTGGAGAGTAGGATCCATTTTTCTTAGAGAAATTTCTTTTTCACTAGTTTGACTTAAAGCAATATCAATTGTAAGGTTTGCATCTTCGGTTAGTGCATAATAATTTCCATCTGCACTAAAAGCAGTTACTTTGTATTTTCCAGGTGCAATTTCAAAATCAGCTAATCCGTTTGAAAGAGTTAATCTTTCAGTATTTATTCCACCTGCGCTAATTAAATCAACACTTATTCCTGGAAGATATTTTTTAGGAGTACTTCCTTCTTCAATAACAAATATTTTTGCTTTCCCAGTAGTTGGAACAAATATTTTTGTTAAAAGAATTTCATGTTTACTTATACTCGAGGGAAGTACTACAGTAGTTCTTGATGTTTCATACCCTTGCGCACCAGCTTCAACTACTTTGAATTGGCAATCTGGCTCTATTAGTAAAAATTCTCCATCCAAAGTTCCATCAGTAGCGTCTCTAACTGTTTTTGTAGTAATGTTTTTGTTATCACAATTAAATTTTACGTAATTTTCTTCGCTTGGAGAAACACTTGCTCCACTAGCTGAATCAACTAAACTAACTATAGTAGAACCAGGATAATCTGAAACAAATTCTACTTGTTTTGCATTCAAAAGTAATTCGTATTCTTTTGAATTGAGTTCAATTGTTGTTTTCTGTAAAGATTCATACCCTTCTTTGCCTGCCGAAAGAACTGCTGACAAAGAAATTTCAGGAGTAAAAATTATTGAAAAAAGCATTTCAAAAATATTATTTTTTGGCCCCTCAATTTGGATAATCGCTACCCCACTCGAATTTGTTTTTTCTTCAAATTCAGTATCCTCTATTACTCCTGATAATAAAACTTCTGGAAGAACTTTATTTGTTTTTGCATCAAGAGTGGTAAAAGTAATTTCATAAGGAGAAGAGAATTGAATTAAATACCCTACAAGAACCATTGCGAATAGCAAAAATAGTAAAAATAAAATAAAACTAGGAATTATTTTGTCAATTGGATCAATTATTTTGTAAATAGGTATTTTTGTATCAATTTTATCAAGAACATTATACCATTTATCTTCAAAGAAATAGTAGGTTCCCTTAATTGCCCCAATTATCTTTTTCCCAAAACCCATTTTCCTACACCAAGTGCTGTATAAAGAGGGCTTTTCGGATTAATAAAACTTTTGGGAAAGAGAGATTTGCAGTAAAAGAGAGAATAAACTATTTCAAATTCAAAGTTTTTCTTGAGTACTAGCTTTAGTCGAATTAGCTAAAGGTATTACTTGTTTTAGTAATTGCTCTGCGATGTTTTTTCCAAAAACAGCCTCTATTTTATGAACATTTAGTTTAATATCAGAGGGCTTTTTTACACCCATGGCGAAAAGTTTTCTTGCCCTTACTCTTCCAACCCCTCTTAATTCTACTAATAAAAGTAGTTCTTCTTTAACCCCATATTCTACTCTTTTCCCTATTTTTTGAGCAGAAATTAAATGTCTTTCTTGGCCCAAAACTTTTGAAAGTTCAATTGTAGAGTAAGCCATCCATTCAATTATTTGTTTTTTTCCAAACAATAATCCTGGAGCAAGAGAATATTCCTTAAACAAATCGTTTTCTTTTTTTTCAGTAATCCACTCTTCAAGCATCATTGCTGAGAAAAATTTTTCTAAGGACTCTGGTTCGAACAAAACTTTTTCTTGAGAAAAAGGTAATTCATCTATTCTTGAAGAAAGCTCTTCCATTAAACTAGCATGGAAATTCTTTGGCGGCCTCATCCATGGAGAGAACTCAGTGCAATTCACCCAAGCATAAAGATAAGAAAGAGGAGTAAAAGTTCTTTTCATACTAATTGCTTTGATTAATTCATTAGCAGAAGCGGGATCTAAAAATAAATCAGAAACTCTTTTACCTAATAAAGTCGCAGAAAAATACTCCCCTTTCTTTTCAACGAATTTGTATTCAATAAGATCTTCTATTATTTCTAAAATATTATCAAGTAACTCGCCCATATTCTGATATTGGTGAGCATAAAGAGTACTCTCAAAGAACTTTTCAATACTTTTAATATCTTTAATATAATTTGTTGCAATTAATGCTAAAACATGGGTTCGAAGAATTGGGATAATTGAAAGTTTTGATTCAATTGTTTCTATTTGCCCATTAACATATTTTTCCATAAAAAGTTCTTTTTGCTGTTCTCCACTTGCAATTACAATACTTTTTCCCTCTGTAGAGAATTTTGGCCGACCGCTTCTGCCAGCCTGTTGTTTGTACTCTCTTACACTAATTAAATTCATCCCAAATTTTTCAAATCTATAAAGAGAGGGAATGAGTACAATATCTGCAGGAACGTTTACTCCTGCAGCTAATGTAGGAGTGGCGCACAAAATTTTTAATTTTCCACTCTTAAAATTTTTTTCAACAATTTCTCGTTGATCGTTTAATAATCCTGCGTGATGGAATGCCGCGCCATGTTTCATCATTTCTGATAGTGAAGAACATTGTTCGGTTGGAGACTCAAGAGTATTAAGGACTTTATCTGCAGCTTTGTTTAAACTTTCTTTTTCATTTTCTTTTACAAACTTTTTAGTAGTAATTGAAATCTTTTTTGCCATACTCTCTGCTTTTTTTCGAGAGTTTAAAAAAACAAGCATTTGTTTTTCTGATTTTAGATTTTCTTCAATTAATTTTTCCATAGTCCCTTCTTCAATTGAACCATCATTAAAAATTGTTTGATTCTCAAGGAGAACTCCTTCTCTTAATTTTGTTGGCCGGTACTCGCTTTTTACTAGTTCTGCTTTTAGCCAAGTAGAAAGTTCTTCTGCATTAGGAATAGTTGCGCTCAGTCCCAAAATTTTTATTTTTGGATTATTTATTCGCAGTTGACTAAGAGCTATTTCTAGTACTGGCCCGCGGTCAGAATCAAGTTCGTGAATTTCATCAACAATAATACAACCCACTTCGCTAAGCCACTCACTCTTGTGTCTTAATAGACTTGCAAGTTTTTCATAAGTAGTCATTATTACATCAAAATTTTTTAAGTAAGAACTATTTGAATCCAAATCTCCCGTAGAAACCGCAAATTTTATTTTTGTTTTACTTTCTTGCTGAGAATATTTTTTCTTAAAATCAGCGTAGTGTTCACTAGCAAGTGCTCGTAGCGGACAAGTGTAAATAACTTTTTTTCCTTCGTTAAGCACGCTCTCTAATACAAATAATTCCGCTACTACTGTTTTTCCACTTGCAGTAGGGGCTGAGACTACAAGGTTTTTTTCAAACCCTGCTTTTATACAAGCTTCTTGCATTGGATTAAATTTATTAAATCCATTTGCTTTTAGAACAAGCTCGCTTATGTTGTGCTTCATACAAAAAGAAGTGGAAAAAGAGAATTAAAAAGGAGCGGGAAGTGATTTGCCGGCTATTCTTTTTTATTTAAAAGAGCTGCTCTTACGACTAATTCATCTTCTGGATTAGTTACCCCAAACCAACTATCTTTGGTAGGTAAAAGTTTCATTGTAATTTTTTTTTCTTTAATTAAATTACTTAGTTCCACTGGGAGCAAACATTCTGACTTTCTATCCCCTTTGTGAGTATTTTTAAAACTAATAAGCTTTTTTTCTAGTAATTCAAGTGACTTTTCAGTTAACCCAAATAAATTCATGCTGCAAAGATCTTTTTCTTTTAAGTTTTTTTCTTTTAAATTATTTTTTTCTATTTCAAAAACTTCTTCAATTGAAATAATATTATCATTCTTATCTGTTTTAAAAATTCCTCTATTTGTTTTTCCTTTTTCAGGTAATACTTTTCCGAGTTCATATCCAATTGCAACGCACGCTTTTTCATCTTCACTTTTTTCTAAAAATTCTCTTGCTTTCTTTAGTGCATTTTCTCCATACAAATCATCTCCATTACACACTGCGAATGAAGAGGTAATTACTTCTTTTGCTGAAACTAAAGCATCAGTGGTCCCCCACGGTTTATCTCTTAAAGTTAGATCAAGTAATTGATTTGCATAATAAATTGGAGTTTCATTATACCCTGCGCTAAATTTGTCTTTAAATGGAATTTCTGTTTTTTCTCCAACAATAAAAATAATTTCTTTAAAACCAGCTTTAATTGCTTGTTGCATTGAAACCTCAATTAAGGTTTCTCCTTTTGGACCCACTTGTGCGAATTGCTTTATTTTTCCACCAAATCTTGAGGAGAGCCCAGCAACCATATAAACTATTGCAACTTTTTTAACTGGTTTCTTTTCCTTTGGGACCATAATAGAATAATTATTTTCTCTTTTATTAATCTAATGGTGCAATTAGTCTGCATTTTTTATTATTGAAAAATGGTAAGCTTCTTGGAGTGCAAGGATTGCTTTAGGCAAATCATCCGTCCTGAGAGAACTTGTTTTTTTCCATTCTTCCCCATTTTTGTAATTTCTTTCCATTGTGGTTGTGAAAAACTTTTTTCCATCTTTGGAAGAGTTCTCCCAAACCGCAACTTCAATTGCACCTACTTTTACTTTCTTTACAGGACCTTCATTTTTACCTGTACTCATACTTTCTGTTTTTTCTACCATAAAATCATCTCCTAATTTTTCTAAAAATAATTGTGTTGGGAATTATTTCTAAAAGCAAAAATTTTGGAAGAAGGAGGGAAACAATAACTACGCTTTAAGGCAGGGTGATGCAAAAATAAACCATAATTATTGTTTCTCAAACCTACATTCTTACATAAAAGAAATTTGGTTCCTTCATTCCAGTTGCTTCTACAAATCTTACTATTCTTGATGTTACCATAAAATACACCTCTAGTTTTAAGCCAGCCCTAAAAAAGGGCAGGCAATCAAACTACAATTACTCCTCTTTTTGCGATTTATAAACGATTTGGAAGTGCCATGCCGGCTAGTCCTAAATAGTGTGATTTTGGTTTTAGAAAAAAACTTTTTAAAATTTAAATTAAAAAAATTAGTTAAAAAAATAATGAAAAAATAAAAAAAGTATTTTATTCTTTTGCCCATTTTTGCATTTCGCGTAGGGCTTTTTCTGTTTCATCTAGTTCTGAAAGTTTTTCTTCAAGATCATTTACTTGTTTATCTGCTGCACCCATTCTAAACCCTTGTAAATCGTCAGCGAACTGTGCAACTTTTTTATTATCTTTGTAAACTATTGAAGTGTTTACTGTTTCAGTTAATTGCTTTCTATATTCAGCATCATTTACAAACATTTTTACCATTGGTTGCCACTTTTTGTCAGCAACTAAGTGGGTAGGTAGTTTTACTGATTCAGCATCTTTTCTATAATCAGCATCAATTGCACTTTTTGCCAAGTGTTTCCAGTAAATTGGTTGCCCAAGTTTTTTTACATGGTTAACTTGGTGATACATTGCAGCTTTTAGGTGTTGATTTTTCCATTCCCCTAATTTTCCGCCAAAACTTTTTTTTCTTTCTTTTATTTCTTTTAATTTTGATTCAATAACAGCAATATTAGGATAAGCTAACTTTGGCCATTCTTTTCCACAATCAGTTGCTTTAATTACTCCGTTAATTTTTAAGTATCGTTCAAGAGCTACTCTTCTAGGCCCCTCTTTTGAAGCGTTAGGAAACACTTTGTCAAATTCAATTATGGAAGAAATTACTCCGTGCACTAAACTCACCACAAAAACCTACTTAGAATAAGAACTTGAAGCTTAAAAACGTTTTCAACCAAATAAATTACTAAAAGAGGGGTAAAGTATGTTTCCTGGCGGAGTTAATCCTAAGCAAATGAACCAAATGATGAAGCAATTTGGAATAAAGAATGAAGAAATTGATGCTAAAGAAGTAATAATAGTTTTAAATGGCGGAAAGAAATTAGTATTTTCTAGCCCCCAAGTAACAAGCATTTCTATGCGAGGAACAAAGACTTATACTATTGCTGGAGACACTAAAGAAGAAAGCGAAATCCCTCAAGAAGATATTGAAATGGTTGCTCAGAGTGCTAACGTTTCGCTAGAAAAAGCAAAAGCTGCTTTAGAAGCAACAAAAGGCGATATTGCAGAAGCAATTATTGAACTAAAGAAATAAGTAAAAATTAAATTTTTTTTATCTTCCAGTGGCAAGCATTGATTTTATTGCTTCTACTGGTCTTTTGTGATTAATTGCTATTGTAAATTCTTCAATTTCTTTCATAGCAACTGTGTTTCCTTTTTTTTGTTGCAATCTATATTCTTTAACAAGAGCAGGATTTCCATAAACATGCCAAGTTTTGTATAAAGGATTTGCTTTGAGTTTTAAAGGATCCGCTTTTGCAACAACCGGTTTTTTCTTAACAACTTTTGCGAGTTTTGGATT
The DNA here is from genome assembly GCA_041659525.1 of archaeon. Classification (GTDB taxonomy): domain Archaea; phylum Iainarchaeota; class Iainarchaeia; order Iainarchaeales; family JAAZKV01; genus JAAZKV01. The sequence goes on from JBAZYC010000001.1 coordinate 406,231, forward strand.
CACAGCTCTAACATCGTTAATTAATTTGTGATCCATTAGAATACTCAATCGTACTTCAATAGCCCCTCGCGAAAAAGGAACATTACTTTCTTTTAATTGAGTTTCACAAAAAATAAGCAATTTGTGTAAATTAGTTGCTTTATCTCCTGCTTTTGCAGCAAGAGCTATAATTGCTTTATCAAGTGGGTGAGCCCCAGCTTTTGCTGATTTAATATTTTTTATCCAATTTCTTCTAGTAGCAGGATTATAAGCAGCCCTTTTTTTAGGATTATCAAAAACTTTTAAAGAATTAACTTGTTTTTGTAATTGCTTTTTGTCAATTGGTTTTGGAGAAAAATGTTGAAAGTTTTTTACACCCATAAAAGCATCTCTTGAATTTAAAAAAATCAATCCTTACTTAGAAAGCATTGCCATTACTCTTTCAGCAGGTTTATTTGGATTTCCTGCAATCATCACTCTTTCAATTTCTTTCATAGCACTCGTGTTCCCTAGCGCTCTTTGTTTTTGGTATTCTAAAACCATTGCATGGTTTCCTTGGAGTTTCCAAATTTTAAAAAAAGGACTATCTTTAATCAAAGTGGTATTAACAACCGCTTTCTTTGGTTTTTTATTTATTGTTTTTCTAACTTCATCAATAAGTTTGTTTTGCACAAGCATTCTTAATCGCATATCAATTAGCGCTCTAGAAAAAGGAGCTTTTGCTTCTTTTATTTTGTTATCACAAAAAACAGCTAACTCATTTAAACTATTTACTTTTCCTCTGGCTTCTTTTGCTAATTTTATGAGCACTTTGTCAACTGGGTGTGCACCCGGCTTTATGTCAGCAACTCTTTTTTTCCAAATAGCATTAGCGAGAGCTCTTGTTTCAGGTTTTCTTTTAACTTTAAAATCAAATGCTTTCATTCCTTGAAGCTTTTTCTTTAATTTATCCATATTAAGTGGAACTTCAGGATGCATTAAACTAGTTGGTTTACCCATAACTAAATAGCTGTCTTTAGAGCTTAAAAAAGTTTTGAGTACCCCAAAATTAATTCTTTTTAAAAGGCTTATTTAGAATTAGTAATAACCCTAAAAACAAAATCAAAACAACAAAAGTATTACCATCAGGAATAAATGATTGTGCTTTTTCTTTGGTTGTTGTAATTACTACTTGTTTTGAAAGAACTCCGCAAGAACCAGGAATTGTTAGAACAACTTTGTAATTTTGATTTTCTTTTAGAGCCAAATCGCTAATATTAACTGAACTTTGGGTTGGACCACATGCTACATTTGAAACAGAACCCATTTTTATAGAATCTGCACTAAACACTTCAAGAAGACCGCCAGAAATAGATTTGTTACAAGATAAGTTTAAGTCAATATTTCCATCATAACTCCCTGTTAATAAAGTAATATTATTGCAATCCATTGCATTTACGTTGGCTGCAAATAAAATACAAAGAACCGCTAAAAAAAGTAACTTTTTACCAAAAACTGTTTTTCCAAGCATTACACAATATACTATCCAAACTTTATAATTAATTCGTTAGATAAAAATAAAGGTAATTAAAATAAATTATATTAAGTCTACTAAGAAATTAAACTTTTAAAAAAAGTTAAAACTTTCCAAGGATTTTTTCAAATATCCCTTTTCTTTTTTTTGCACTTTGAACTTCACTCTCAAATTCTTCTAGTATTTCTTTTTGTCTTTTTGAAATGCTCTTAGGAGTTTCTACTATTACTTTTACGTATTCGTCTCCATGGCCTTCTTTGTTTAATATTTTGATTCCTTTTCCTTTCATTTTGAAAATAGTTCCAGTTTGGGTCCCACTAGGAATTTTTAAGTCAGCTCTTCCACCAAGAGTTGGTACTTCTACAGTTGCCCCAAGTGCTGCTTCTGTAAAAGAGATTGGTATTTCTGCGTAGAGATCTTCTTCATCTCTTTTGAATACTGCGTGTGGTTCTACAAATATTAGTAAAAATAAATCTCCTGCTCCATGTCTTCCTTCATGTCCTTTTCCTGCTACACGCAAGTGATTCCCACTATTTATTCCTGCAGGAATTTTTACGCTGAGTTTTGTTTCTTTTGCAATGAATCCATTTCCTTTGCATTCTTTACATTCTTTTTCAGCTAGTTGTCCTTTTCCGCTGCAAGTGTGGCATACTCCTTGGGTTTGAAACATTCCAAATGGAGTTCTTTGTTGGCGAACTTCATATCCTCTTCCTTTGCAAGTAGAACAAGTTTTCATTTCTCCTTCTGCTCCGCTGCCGTGGCACTTGCTGCAGCGCTCTATTCTTTCGTAAGAAAGTTCTTCTGTTACTCCGTTTGCTGCTTCTTCAAAAGAAATTGATACTTCCATTTTTATGTTTGATCCAGAATCTTTTTTTTGTCTTTGAGAACCTGCCCCAAATAAGTCACTCATATCAGAGAAACCAAATTGATTGAAGATGCTTTCAAAATCAAAATCCGTTCCTTGACCAAATCCTTGTTGGTTGTATCCAGAGAATCCTTTGTAAGCATCACCATGGTTATCATAATTTTCTTTTTTCTCAGAATCAGAGAGAACTGAGTAGGCTTCGTTTATTTCTTTAAATTTTTTTTCAGCGTGCTCTTCTTTTGAAACATCAGGATGATATTTTTTTGCAAGCTCTTTATATGCTTTTTTTATTTCTTCAGTAGAAGCCCCTTTTTTTAGTCCGAGTACTTCATAGTAGTTCATGCTTATCCAACTCTGTTTCAAAACTAAATTTTAATTGAATTAAAAGTTTAAAAAACTAATTAAATTTTCTAAAACTTGTTTTTTTAGGGTTTAACTTGCAAGCCAAACTTCTAAAATTACTTTTCCTTTTCCAAGCTTTGCCTGCTCTTTTTGCTTTTGAGCGATTTTTGCGCGTGGAGCTTTTTTTTCTCCAAGCGCAAGTTGGCTCTTAACTATTTTTTCTTTGTGAATCATTTTAATCAATTTTTTATTTTTCAATTATTTCTTAATTCACTTTTTTTATTATTTCTTTTTTCCTTTGTCCTCAAATTCTGCATCCACTACTTTCTCGTCACCAGTATTTGAGTCAGACTCATTATTATTGTTTGCGTTTGGCCCGCCTTCTTGTGATTGGTTCATTTTTCCGTATACTTCTGAACCAATCTCTTGGAGTGCTTTGTTTAAGTCTTCAATCTTTGCTTGGATTACACTTGCATTCTTGCTCTCTTTTGCAAGTTCTTCCTTCAAAGTTTCAAGTTTATCAGTTACTTTAGTTTTTTGTTCTGGTGCTAACTTGTCTTTTAGTTCTTCAAGCATTTTTTCTGTGGAGTAAACTGTTGCATCTGCAGTGTTGAATGTTTCTATATCTTCTTTTACTTTCTTATCTTCATCTGCGTGTAACTCAGCTTCTTTTTTCATTCTCTCGATTTCTGCTTCGTTTAATTTTTGTGAAGCAACAATCTTAATGCTTGTTTCTTTTCCTGTTCCGTTATCTTTTGCAGTTACGTGTACTATTCCGTTTGCATCAATATCAAATGCTACTTCTATTTGAGGCATTCCTCTTGGTGCTGGTAATATTCCAGTTAGTTGGAATCTTCCTAAAGATTTGTTGTCTTTTGCTAGAGGTCTTTCTCCTTGGAGTACATGTATGTCAACTGCTGTTTGGTTATCTGATGCAGTTGAGAATACTTGTGATTTCTTTGTTGGAATTGTAGTATTTCTTTCAATTAATTTTGTAAATACTCCTCCTAGTGTTTCTATTCCTAAACTTAGTGGAGTTACATCTAGTAATAATACATCTTTAACTTCTCCAGCAAGTACTCCTCCTTGAACAGCTGCACCCATTGCAACACATTCCATTGGGTCAACTCCTCTTTCTGGTTCTATTCCAGTTAATTTTTTTACAAATTCATAAACTACTGGCATTCTTGTTGGTCCTCCAACTAGAATTACTTTGTCAAGTTCTGAAGCATTCATTTTTGCATCAGCAAGTGATTGTGTTACTGGTTTTTCGCATCTTTTTACAAGCGGAGCAATTAGTTCTTCAAGTTTTGCTCTGTTTAGTTTCATTACTAAGTGCTTTGGTCCAGTTGCATCAGCAGTTACATATGGTAAGTTGATATCTGTTTCCATTACTGTTGATAATTCTATTTTTGCTTTTTCTCCGGCTTCTCTTACACGTTGTACAGCCATTGAGTCTTTCATTAAGTCTACTCCTTGTTCTTTTTTGAATTCACCAACGATGTACTGTAGGATTGTTTCATCCATATCAGTTCCACCAAGTTGTGTGTCACCAGAAGTTGACTTTACTTCAAATATTCCAGAACCTAGTTCCATTATTGTTACATCTAGTGTTCCTCCACCTAAATCAAAAACCATTATCTTTGAGTCTTTTCCTTTTTTGTCAAGTCCATATGCAAGTGAAGCTGCTGTTGGCTCGTTAATTATTCTTACTACTTCAAGTCCAGCAATTTGTCCTGCATCTTTAGTTGCTTGTCTTTGATTATCATCAAAATAAGCAGGGACAGTGATTACTGCTTTTTCTACTTTTTCACCTAAGAAACTTTCTGCGTCTCTTTTTATTTTTTGGAGTATGAATGCACTTATTTGTTGAGGAGTGTATTCTTTGCTATCAACTTTGTATTTGTAATCAGAACCCATTTTTCTTTTTGCTTTAGTAATTGTTCTGTCTGGGTTTGTTACTGCTTGTCTTCTTGCAGGTTCTCCTACTAAAAGTTTTCCATCTTTTGAGAAAGCCACGTAACTTGGAAATGCTTTTCCATATACAGTGTTACCTTCTGCTGAAGGAATTATTTTTGGTTTTCCTCCTTCTAGTACTGCTGCTGCACTATTACTTGTTCCTAAATCGATTCCAATTATTTTACCCATATTCTCAACTCCAATTTTTTTTTAATACTCCTTAATGTAATTTTTTCATTTTTTTATTTTTTTCCAAAATCTTATTCTTCCATTATTTTTACTTTGTAATCCACTTTTGTTAATTGCTCTTTTTCTCCATCTTCTTCATTTTCTTTTTTTGATTTTATTTTTTCATTTTCATTTGATTCACACTTTGGTGCCTGCCCACCTTTGGAACTTAAATCATTCACACTTACTTTTGCAAGTCTGAGTATTTTTCCATTCAAATTGTATCCTGCAATTAAAACGTTTGCTACTGCCCCGTCTTTTAGTTTTTCATTTCTTTCTTGCATCAAACATTCCATTCTATCATGATCGAAAGGGTTTCCTTTTTCTAATTTTATTTTTTCTACCCCGTTCTTTTTGAGTATTCCAATTATTTGATCGTGAACTATTACTAGTTCTTTGTTGTGTAACATTCCTGCTTCTAGTGAATCAAGCACTGGGAGTAATTGTTCTATTAATTTTGCATTTGCAAATACTTTGTATTCATCGTTTTGCTTCATACTTCTTTTTTGATAATTTTCAAATTCTGCCTGTAATCTTTGTAATGTTTCTGTTAATTCTTTTATTCTTGTTTCTGAGTCAATTACTTTTGGTTTGTCTGCTTGCACTTCTGTTTTTACTTCAGTTGCTTTTTGTTCATTTGTCTGTGGTGCACTTGGTTTACTCCAAAAGAAAGGCTTTTTTTGCCCTTCAGTAGGGTTTTGCTCTGATTTTGCTGCCTGCTCTTTTTGAGCTTCACTTGCTTTTGCTTCGTTTTGGACTTTAGAGTCTTTGTTTGCATTATCAGGCATTAAATCACCATTTCGTCTAAACTATCTAGACAATATCAATCTTTTTTAGTCAAAAGGTTTAAAAACCCTTTCCAGGCCTATAATAAATTAAGAATAATTGATAAAATAAGGCATTTTTATGGCTAAAGAGAAGCGCGAGGGTAGGGGTTTTCCTGACATTTATAGGCCAGAACTAATATACTCTGCTAATGAAATCAAAACTTTTAATAAAAATCAAAAGAAAACTACTAAGCCCCCCTCTTCAAAGAACAAGAAAACTTCTATTGAAGAGGATTATGCTTTGCCTATAATGAAGGCTTCTGTTAAGCACGTTTCTACTAAAAGAGCTAGATTCAAAGTAGTAGTTAGAAAAGTAGAGCGCCCTTTCAAAGATGACTTTGAGCACCAATTAACTTGGATCTGTTCTTCTCTTGGTTTTTTTGAACCAATTGATAAAGACAAAAACGCTGCAGCGGTATTCAAAGAAATTGTTCTTGCTACTGAAAAAGGGGAGGCTCTCACTAGTACAGCTATTGCTGAAAGAATTGGAATGAGTCGCGGAGCAGTACTTAACCATTTGAATAATTTAATTCGACCGGGACTAATTGAAAAGAATGGAAGATTTTATTCTGCAAGAAGTAGGAGTATGAAACGAACCATTGAAGAAATTGAAGAAGATGTTGAAAGAATATTTTCTCAATTAAAAAAAGCAGCAGAAGAAATTGATAAACAGATAGGATTCGAAGAAGATGAAGAAAATTAGTTAAAAAAAAATTAACTTCACCCCATAACTAATTTAGTAAGCAGTGAAACTTATTTCTGATTTCATCATTTTCTTATAAAATTCTAAATCAGGTTGAAGGCTTTTCCAAGTGTAAAGTACTCTATTAGCCCCTTCCCAAATCGCAAACCATGCTGCTGGCTCAATTAAAACTAAAATTATGTTATTCCAAATATTATTTGATTCATTAGGATAAACAAATACTGCAGCAATTACTGAAAGAATCAAACCAATTACTACCATCACCATCCCTATATTTCTAACTTCTTTGACTTCTTTTTCTACTTGTTCATAATGTTTTCTAAAGTGTTCGCGTAATCTTTTTTTAATTGCCGCTTCTTTCTCCGCTTTTTGTTGTTCAAGTGGAATCAAAAAATTTACTTCAATTACCCCAGATTTTTTTTCCCTAGTCGCTTTTCTTATTTCTATCATTAAGTCATCAGAAAGTGCTCTTTTGTCAAGCGTTCTTGGGTCAAAGTCTGAAAAAATATCATCGTAAGAATCAAGAACCAAACTGATTTCAGACATTTGGAGTAGTTTTTGCTTTGCTGCCCACTCTTCAGCCTCGTGAACTATCTTTTTTGTAGGATCAATAGCTTCAACCATCTAGAATATTAGGGTTTTGGGATTTTTAATCTTGCGCTCTTAAAAAAAAACTCCTTTTTCAGACAAAATGAATCAGGAAAGCAAATAAATGGGGTTTTAAATTATTCACTTTAGAAAGTATTTGCTAAGTAATTAGTGGATGGATGGTGGGTTTAATGAAAAAAATGTGTGCTAGATGCGGAACTATTTTTGAAGCAAAAGAACATACTGAAAAGTTTTGTTCAGTAAAGTGTTCAAAGATATTTCAAGAATCTTCTTTAGGGTTTATAAAAAAAGGGCAAACTGAAAGAAGAGTATATGCCCCTGAGATGTAATGAATCTAATAATGAAACCAAAATATAATTAGAAATCTATTTTTTATCCAAAATAAGTGGAGAAATGCAATTGCATTTCTTCAATAGTTTTACTTAACCCAAACTTTCCGCGTAATTCACCAGCTCCAGTAAATCCTTTTGCAAGAGCAATACAGTAAGGGCGAACATCGTTTGGTTTGAGTGAGAACTCAGTGGCTAATTCAAAAAATCTTTTTCCTTCTTTATAGACTTCTTCTTTTGTTTTTTCACTAATTTTTTTCTTTTTAAGTAATTCGTTTGCTTGTTTAAAGAAAAAAGCATTTCCGGTCGCAGCTCTTCCAATCATTTCAAAATCGCAATCGGTTTGTTTTTTTATTTTTAAAACATCTTGGGGAGTTTTAATATCCCCGTTTCCAATTAATGGAACTGAAGTGTTTTCTCTCAATTGTAATATTTTTTCCCAGTTTGCTTTTCCCGAGTAACCATCTTTTCCAAATCTTGCATGAAGCGTGATAGCATCAACATTAGCTTTCTCGGCTTCTTTTGCAACTTCAAGAAAAGTTTCTGTGTTTAATCCTAAACGCATTTTGAGAGTAACTGGTTTATTTGTGGATTTTTTCATTGCGGCTAAAATATGTCCAACATTTTGAGGGTCTTCCATTAGTAAGCAACCATATTTTCCTTTTTGTGCTTTTGGCACAGAACAACCCGCATTCAAATCATATCCTGCAAAGTTTTCAGGATATTTTTTTTCAACAATAGTAATTGCTTTTTCAAAATCGCTTGGACTCGATCCAAATAATTGTAAAAAAACCGGTTTTTCTTGTTCACTAACATTAAGTAATTCTTCAGTTCGTTTGCTTTTCATCAAAAGCCCTTTTGAAGAAGTAAGTTCTGTGTAAACAAGTGCAGCCCCATATTCTTTAGCCAGTGTTCTAAAAGCCACGTTAGTATAATCAGCCATTGGAGCGAGAAATAATTCCCCACTTAATTTGAGTGAACCAATCTTGTGCATAAAAACCAGTTAATTATATATTACATTTTATTTTAAGTAAATTAGATATTATATTACTTCAACCCTCATTTTTCCACAACGAATTATTCTTTTTCTAGTTTTACCAGTCCTTTCTTTTTGAAGCTGTATTTTTTCACGAGTTACAAAACGATAAATTCCAGCAAGTTTTCTTGCATCTAGCTCAGAATGATTTTTTAAGCTAATCCCATTTTCAGTTATAAAATTAATATCTTTTATTCCTTGTTTTGAATTTTTTGCTATTGCAAAAGCATGACCTATACCACAAAGTACTGCCTGAGGTTTAGTTCGCATTATAACTTTATTCATGTGTTTGTCTCGCGAAACCACCTCAACATATTTCTGAAAAAAAGATAAATCATGATTTGCAGGAATATTCATAATAGTACTAAATAATCTTAAAAATTCGGATACTCGATGGGCTCTACCAGAGTCCATCTCAATAACTTTCAGCCCTCTATTTTTAGCATGATTATTAAGTTTTGACCAATAATCATCCTCCACAGGAGTGTGTAGAAAAAATATTCCTTTTGCAAAGTCCTCTATTTCGGATCTTTCTATAGGATCAATTATACGATCCTTTAACCACGCAAGGTCTTGTTTGGAAACACCTCTTTCCAATCCTATTGATTTAATTCCTTTTTTTGCTAAATCATCTATAAACTGAATTCCGTATTTTAAAGCATCATCAGTATGAACAATTCCGCCTATAATAGGTTTATAGATTTCTGTCATTAACTGTCACTACCGCATCAACTGCATAACACCCAGTTTCATTTATTATTACTGGATTAAATTCAATTTCTTTTATTTGAGGGTAAGTCATTACTAGTGTTGAAAGTGATTTGAGGGTTTTCTTTAGTGAATCAATATTGTAAACCTTTTTCGTTCTATATCCAGTAAGTACTTTTGTTCCTTTTACTTCAGCAAGCATTTCTTCTATATCTAAATCATTTATTGGAGCAATTTTTTGTGAAACATCTTTCATTATTTCAACAAATATTCCTCCTAGTCCGTAAGTAACTACTTTCCCAAATTCAGTACTAATAGATGAAACTAGTAATTCTTGGCCAATAATCATTTCTTGCATAGCTAGTCTTGGTTTTACTTTTAATTCAACTAATTTTAGTAGCATTGAATCAATGTAACTTTCTAGTTCTGCTTTGTTTTGAATATTTGCTTTAACCAAACCAAAATCTGTTTTGTGAGCAAGTCCTGTTGCTGTTTTTAGTGCAACTGGGTATTTTATTTGAGTAAAATCTACTTCTTCTTTTTTTGAAAAGAAAATTGTTTTAGGCGTAGCTATCCCAAATTCTTTTAATAAAACAAATGATTCTTCCATTGTTAATTGTTTTTTTGCATCAAACATTTTTATTGTTTCTTTTTTTGGATTTGTTTTTTGTTCAAAAACTTTTTTTAGTTTTTTTCTTCCGTAATACTCTTCAAGTCTTGACAGTGCTTTTATTCCTCTTTCAGGAGTTTCAAATTCTACTACGCCGTGTTCTTTTAAGTATCTTCGAGGATGAGCAACCGCTGTCCCTCCCAAGAAGGAAGCAATTATTGGTTTGTGTTTGTTCATTGAAGCAACAATATCAGCTACTCTTTCAGGATTAGTCATACTCTGAGGAGTAAGTAGGGTGTAAACAATATCTATTGTTGGATCGCTTTGCAGCATTTTTAGAGCAGTCCTGTAATCAATTGGTTTTGCATCCCCAATTAAATCAAGCGGATTTGATGCGTGTGGGTTTATTTGTTTTACTGCTTCAAGTGTTTTTGGACTAAATGTGGGCAAAGTAAATTTATGAACTGAAGCAGAATCTGCAACTATTACCCCTGGTCCGCCAGCATTAGTTACAACAGCCAAGCGAAATCCTTTTACTTTTTTTATTTTTGAAAGCATTTTTGCCATATCAAAAAATCCTTCAATTGAATTTATCCTCAAAATATTTGCTTTTTCGCAAGCCACCGTAAAAATATTATCATCAACACTTAAGGCACCAGTATGTGAAGAAGCTGCTTTTTGTCCTTCTGCACTTCTTCCAGATTTAATCAAAATTACTGGTTTTTTCTTTGCAAGTTTTGCCGCTTCTCGTAAAAATAGTTCAGCGTTCTTTACTGATTCCATGTAAACAAAAACAGATTTTGTCGCTGGATCTTTTTCTAAATAAGAAAAATAGCTTGCTTCACTCAAAAAAGATTTGTTTCCTGTTGAAATGAATTTTGAGAAACCAATTTTTTCTTGTCTTGCCCAATCAAGTATTGCGGTGCAAAGTGCCCCTGATTGTGAAACAACTGCTATGTTTCCTTGCTGAGGAAATGTTGCTGAGAAGGAACCATTGAACCCATTTTCTGTATTTATTACCCCTAGAGTATTTGGTCCTACTACGGACATTTTATTTTCTTCAACTATTACTCTTACTTCTTCTTCTATTTTTTTTCCGTCCACTCCAGTTTCTGAAAACCCGGCTGTAATTATTACTGCATTTTTTATTCCTTTTTGTGCGCATTCTTTTAAAACACTTGGAACAAATTGCGCAGGCACACAAACAATTGCTACATCAATATTTTTTGTAACTTTAGAAACAGAAGGATATGCAGCAATTCCTTGTATCTCTTTGTCATTAAGATTAATTGGATAAATTTCTCCAGCAAAATCAGCTTCAATTAAATTTTTTACTAATGCATACCCTACTTTTCCAGGAGTGTTTGATGCTCCAATTACTGCAACGCTATTAGGGTTAAGTAATTTTTGAAGGTCAAGAGGAACTACTTTTTTTGCCATGACAAATAGAGTTCTTAAGAGTATTAAAATATATTGAGGCTAAAAATAGCCCCAAAGAAATTAAACTAAATAGTTCTTACTCGCCAGCTTCTTCAACAAACTTTTTTATAGCATCATAGTTTTCTACGATTAGTTTTGCTTTTCCTTTTCCAAATTGGAACGGGAATGTATCTGTTTCGTTTCTTTTTAGGATTATCATTTTGTTTCCTTTGAACTCACCATATTCTACAACCATTGTCAATCACCTATTGAACTATCCCTTCCGGGAAATACTTAAAAAACTACTTAAACCTTCTTGCCGACAATATTAGTATGGAAAGTGAAAAAAATACCCTCTCGCCGCAAGCCCAAATAGCTCCTGTTGAAGTTACTCCTAACCCACTTACTACTCAAATTCAGGACCCCTCACCAGTGCAAACTCCACTTCCAATTACTGCCCCTATTCCAATTATTCCTGTAGGCCCTCAAAAAGTTGCTTTAGTTTATTCGATTATGGATCCTGCAGGAGTATTAATTGCAAAGAAGATTACTGAACTCGGTAAGCCAGATTGGGCAACTATTTACGAAGTAAATGAGGATATTATTTATGCTAATCTTTCAAAAATAAAAGAGACTGATATTGTTTTTCTTTCTCGTCACCAAAGCGAATCAGGAACAAAGAGTCTTACTGTTCACATGATTGGTAATTTTGGAGATGCAAAGTTTGGCGGAAAGGGTAGAGAACTTTGTGGAACGTTAGCAAAAATCGGGGCAAATTATTTGCGTTCAATGAATGAAAAAAATATTTCAAGTGGTCTTGCAAAGCAAGGATTTGTAGTTACTCTTGAAGCCACTCATCATGGCCCTTTTTCGATGAAGAATTGTTTGTTTATTGAAATTGGTAGTTCCCCAATTGATTGGAAGAATGAACTTGCTGCAAAAATAATTGCTGAAACTATAATTAATGAGACTCAAAAAAAAGTAACTGATAGAGTAGTTATTGGTCTTGGTGGAGGACATTATTCTCCTGAATTTACAAAGCTTTGTCTGCGTCAAAACTTTGCTTTTGGCCACATTTGCCCAAAGCACCAACTTGAGGAATTAAACAAAGAACTCATTTCCAAAATGATCGCAAAAAGCAAAGCGAATGAAATTGTTCTTGATTGGAAAGGCCTAAAAGAAAACAAAGAAAAAGTAATGGCTCTGTGCAGAAAAACAAAAATACCAATTCTAAGAGCTCAAAGTCTTTTGAATTAAATAAAAAAAAAGCATAAATTAAAAAAACATTTTTTAATAAAAATTAATTAAAACTCTATTCTTCTTTTGCAACTTTCAAATAGTACTCTTTGAATTTGTCCAAGGCTTTTTTTCGGTGGCTGATTTCATTTTTTTGTTTTTGAGGCATTTGTGCAAAAGTTTTTTCTTGCCCTTTGCCATTCTGACCTTCAGGAACAAATATAGCATCCCATCCAAATCCTGATTCTCCTTTGGGTTTTACTAATTTCCCTTTAACAGTTCCTTCAAAAAATAGTATTTCTCTTCCGTTAGAGTAACCAATAATTGTTTTTGCTTCTGCCCCATAGAGTTTGTATTTATCGGCAAGTTCAAAGAGCCCTTTGTTAGTTAGCCCTTTTACAAACCATTTAATTAAAGGCCCAGGTAATTTATAGTTCAGGGCTTCAAGTGTAAGAGAGGTATCTTCTACAATCATCTCTCCTTGCTGGTATTTTGAAGCTTCTATTAATTTGTGCTTTATCACTTCGTGCGAATCAATGCTTTGTACTTCAGTTAATTCTATTTCTGATTGGTAAACTTTTACAGAAGGAGCTAAAATTTGATTAAACTCCTCAAGTTTGTTTGCGTTAGCTGTTACAAAATACAAAACCATAGTAATCCCCATTTTATCTTTAATATTTAGCAACATATTTTTTTATAGATTCTTTTGTTATATCTTCCGGTTTTATTGTTAATTTTGAAAATAATTCTTTTTCAAGTTCTTTAACTAACCTAACAAACTTTTTTGAATGTTCTATTTTTTCTTCATTTTCTGCAAACCTATACCGCTTATGATAGTCATCCATTCTTTTTTCTGCGCTAACGACCCCCACAGGAGAACCTCTCAAATCTGCATAGGATGCAATTTTTTCTCCAAGAGTACTTTCTTCAAATTCCTCATTTTGAATTGTTATTGCTTTGTGAGAAATTAAATCAAGTACTTTTTTATTCACCCCTATTTCTTCTGCAATAATCAAATCAGCTTTTTCGGCATTAAGCCCGTATTTTTTTCTCATTTCTTTTTGTTTTCTTTTAAAAAAATCAATTCTTTTTTGATCTTCTTTATCCAAAAAGACACTACTTTCTTTTTTTTCAAAATCTATTTTTATTAAATTCCCTAAATCGTGTATTAAACAAGAAGCAACAACTTCTTCTTTGTTAATTTCTTCTTTGTAATTATCACAAATTATTTCAGCAACTGCAGCTACTTCTTTCATGTGGCGCTGAACATTTAATGGAACTGAATATTTTTTGTAAATTAATTCAGTGTTTAGAATTATTTCACTTGGGTTCATAAATAAGTTGAATTGAAAAGTCTTTAATTAATTTGCTTTATTGTACTAAAAGAAAAGTTAAGGTTGGAACTTATCTGATTTAGAATAAAGTGTCAAACATTTTTTTGCCGTCACTGTTTGATAAGTAAGTCCATCTATCATCAACGTATTTTTGAATTTTTCCTACTAAATCAGGAGTTAGGTGTTTGAATCTTCCTTGAGTCATTAAGTATTGTTCAACTGGTTTTTTTTCAGTTGGTTTGTAATTTAATTTTAGTACTCCGTCTTCAATTTCATATAACGGGCAAACATTTGTATCTTGGGCTAGTCTTGAGAGTTCTATTGTCATCGAAGAATCTATTTTCCATCCAGGAATACATGGAACAAGTACTGAAATATATGATGGCCCATCAGTAGCAAGTGCTTTTTGTACTTTGTTTTTTAAATCAAATAAATTTGCGACACTTGCTGTTGCAACGTATTTTGCCCCGTGGGCTGCAATAATAAAAGGAAGCGGTTTTTTTGGTTGTTGTTTTCCATGAATTACTTTTCCGTTTGGAGAGGTTGTTGTTGCTGCGTAAGGGAAAGTTGCTCCGCTTCTTTGAATACCTGTGTTTTGGTAAGCTTCGTTATCTGTTGAAATGTATAAAATTTTGTGGCCGCGTTCTACTGCTCCGCTTATTGCTCCAAAGCCAATGTCAAACATTGCTCCGTCTCCGCCAATTGCTATTACATTTGTGTGAGTGTTTCCTTTTGTAAGTAAAGAAGCTTTTACTCCGCTTGCTACTGCTGCTGCGTTTTCAAATGCACAGTGCACCCAAGGTAATTCCCAAGCTGTTTCAGGGTATGGTGTTGAAACTACTTCCATACATCCTGTAGCCATTACTATCATTGTGTCTACTCCGGCGGCTTTGAGTATGTGTCTTATTGCTAATGCCTCTCCGCATCCAGCGCAAGCTCTGTGTCCGCTTGCAAAAAATTCTTTTTCTTCAAGTCCAAGTATGCTCATAATCATCAAACCTTTTACTTTTTTATTTTAACCAAACTCCACTTTTTCCTTTTTCTACTATTTCAAATGCTTTTCTTATTTTTTCTCTGTCAATATCTCTTCCACCAAGTCCAGCAATAAATCCTGTTACTTTTACTCCCTCTTCTTTTAGTGCTGCTTTTACATCAGTGCAAAGTGGTCCTTCGTATCCAATTGAAACGTGTCTATCTATTACTCCTAAATTTTTTAATTTCTTTGTTGCAGAAATTATTTCTTCAACTGGAAATGGTCTTACTGATTTTATTCTTATTATTCCAACTTTTTTTCCTTTTGCTCTTAATTCTTCAAGAACCATTCTTGCTGTCCCACAAGTTGCTCCTGCGAGGAGTATTGCATATTCTGCATCTTTCATTTCAATTAATTCAATTAATCCGCCGCCGTATTTTCTTCCAAATTCGCGAGCAAATTCTTCATGAACATTTTTTATTTCTTTTAATGCTTCTTTCATTGCAATTTGTTCTGCTTCTTTAAATTCAAAATAAGTATTTGGTTGAGCAAATGCTCCAATTGTTATAGGATTAGATGTATCCAAAAAGTTTTGTGGCTTATATTCTGGTAAAAATGAATCTACTTTTTCTTGTGATTCAATTATTACTGGTTCGTATACGTGGGTTAAACTAAATCCATCCATGCAAACCATTACTGGAAGTAAAATATTTTTCTTTTCAGCTATTTTGTAAGCCATTATTGTAGTATCAAATGCTTCTTGCACTGTTTCGCAGTAAAGTTGTATCCATCCTTGGTCTTTTTCACTCATTGCATCAGAGTGATCGTTCCAAATATTTAGCGGACCCGAGAGAGCTCTATTTGCTACAGCCATTACTGCAGGCATTCTTGCTGCTGCAATTATTGGAATTATTTCGTGCATTAGTGCTAGTCCTTGTGAAGCGGTTGCTGTAAAACTTCTTGAGCCAGCCGCATAAGCTCCATAGAGTGCACTTGCTGCTGAGTGTTCGCTTTCAACTAAAATTAATTCTGCTTTCATCTCTCCATTGTTAACAAACTCTGATAATTTTTCAGGAATAACTGTACTAGGAGTAATTGGATACATAGGCAGAACTGTAGGTCTGCACAATTTTGCTGCATGAGCAACTGCATCTGCTCCTGAAATAACTTTTGTTTCACTCATGTCCATCACAATTTTTTAAATTCAAATATTTTATTTTTCATTAATTTTATTTTTCCTCAGCCTTGTAACTAATGCATTTCACTGGGCATTCTTTTTGACAAATCAAACATCCTTTACAATAATCATAATTTACTTGGAATTTTCCTTCTTTATCTTTGTATATTGCTGCATCAGGACAATTTAACCAGCACTTTCCACATTTAATACATCTTGCTTGATCTATTTCGGGTTTGAAGCTTCTCCAATCTCCTGTTTTGTAATTCTTTGAAGAACCAGGTTGTAAAATAGTTGCCCCTAAGGTTAAAGGAATTCCACTAACTGATTTTTGAACATTAGAAGCAACTTCTTTTTTTGCAATAGTTTTGCTCTTTTCAACCATAAATATCAATTCACATTTTAATTCTAAAATTTATTTTTTTATTTCTCCTTTGCGATTATTTGTGCTTTTTCGTATACTTCTTTTATTGCTGCTAAATTCTTTTCAAGTAAACTTCCTTTTGAACCCATTTGTTGAGTAATTGCTTCTTCTAAAGATTTTAAAGTTACTTCTCCAGTAAGTGCACTAAATGCTCCCAGTGCAGGAATATTTACGAAGGGTTTGCCCATTTTTGCAATTGCTGTTTGGGTAATATCAATACACTTAATTTTGGCTTTAGTGTTAAGTCCTAGTTGTTCTGGTTTTTTGTTAGAATTAACTATTACTAATCCATTTACTTTTTCAGTTAAATTTTTTACTAATGTAGGATCAAGAATTATTACGTAATCTGCTTCGTATACTTGTTCTCTTAGTGTAATTGGTCTGTCATCAATTCTTGCATAACTTCTTACTGGAGCTCCTGTTCGTTCTACTCCAAAATTAGGAAAAGCTTGTGAGTGCTTGCCGTCTTTGAATGCAGCGATGGCTAGTACTTGGGCGCTTGTAACAGCACCCTGTCCCCCTCTTCCTAAAATAATTATTTGTTTCATAATATCACAAGTATGCTAATAATCATAAACTAATTAAACTCAAAGGCAATTATTAATGATTTCCTTTGGAATAACTTTAAAAACCAAAACTGACCCGTAAGAGTTCGGCAATTGACTTATTCTTAGAGATTCTTCCACATATAGGTTTCTCCAAATTTGTGTACTTCACTAAACCCAAGTGTTCGATAAATCCCTCTCCCATTTATTACATGGGCTTTTACCGATTTGACTCCTGCTTTTTTTAATACAACTAATGTTTCTCCCAGCATTTGAGTTGCTAGCCCCATTCTTTCGTAAGTTGGAAAAGTGTCTTTCCAAGTAATTGTTGCTTCAGAGTGCTTTCCATAAGTATCAATAAATGCCCCTAATGTACTCACTACTTTCCCTTTGTGAGTTATTTCAATTCTTAATCGTTTTTGTTCAGGAATAAAGAAAGTTCTTTGCTTGAATTTTTTTCCTTTGGTTCCAAAAAGTAGTCGTTCATAGTAAGGAATAACTTTTACTGCTGGGGCCAATGCTGATTCAATAAGAGGGGCTCCAAGTCTTTGTTTTTGTTTTAGTGAAACAGAAAGCTTTGAGAATTTTTTTGCAACAACTACCTTAGGCATACTAAGTAAAGGAATTTGTAGTTTTTATGCTTTTTTCTAAGGCCAATTTATTAAAAACAGAGTAAAATAGAAGTTTATTCAAAATTATTTTGATTCATTTATTGATTTTAGAATACTGCTTGAGCTTTGAACTTTTTCTCCGAGTCCATCAATAATTTTTATACCTAATTTTTTACAAACCGCTGATTCGGGTATCTCTCCAGCGAATCTGTCTCCGCCTTTTGCAAAAATAGTTGGTTTTATTGTCTCAAGTGATTTGCAAACAGTTTTATCAGCATCAATACTCAAAAAAACTTCGTCCACGCATCTTAGTGCTTTAACAATCATCATTCTTTCTTCTTCATTCATATAACTTTTTCCTTTTTTTATAGTAGCTTGCCTATCATTGTTAACAATTACAATTAATTTTGTTCCAAGTTTTTTTGCAAGTTCCAAGTACTCAACGTGTCCTTTATGTAAAGGGTCGAAGTACCCTGATGCGCAAACAATAGTTTCAGCCATTTTTTCACCATTTGTAAATTATTTTTGTTTTTCACAAACTTATTCGTGTTTACAAAGTTATCTTTGTGCACTTTATTTTTTTTCCAACTAATGTTTTGTATAAATTGTCTTTTGTAAATAAATTAAATATTTCTGCAGGGGTTCCGTTTAATTGTTCTGATAGTTGGGTTAGTTTTCCTTTCATTCCACCAGTTACATCCACTGATTTTGATTCACCAACTTTTTCTAATATCTTTGGAACATTTTCTTTTGTTATTTCTTCTATTAATTCAGCTTTAGAATCAGCTTTCGGATCCGCTGTATAAATTCCATCAACATCTGTCCCCATTATTACTTTTTTTGGTTTTAATTGTTTAGCTAGTTGAGCAATTACTTTGTCTCCGCTCATTACACTCCATTTGAATGATTTGTCTTTAACCATTGTCCCAGTTGTAACAGGAATAAATCCCTCTTTAATAGCAAGTAAATATTCTTCTGTTTCAAACGAAATTACTTTTTTACTATCTTGTTTGCAAACCTCATATCCAGGAATTAGTTTTGCTTTTAATCCAACTTTTTCGAGTGCACTAACTGTTTCTTCTCCAACAAAGTTGCAATCCTTAATTGTAATTTCTGTTCCTTTTTCTTGTTCTTTTGTTTTTATTCCGTTGTTCAAATCGTACTTTATTACATTCGTGTGACCAAACGGACCTGCTCCGCAGACTACAATTAGCTTCAGTTTTTTTTCTTTTACAGCGAGAGCAATTTCTTTAGCAGATTCATTTAAGACATCATAATTCATTTCGAATTTGTTATCCGCTTTTTTGGTTATTGAAGAACCGCCGAGTTTTATTACAATTAAGTCTTCCATTTCTAGTTCACCAAGGCAACTTAACCTAAATTTTGTTTTGCATTTTAGTTTATCAAAACTTTTCCAACTAATGCGTCCACACTGACTTTGTCCCCGTTTTTTATTTTTGAAATTTCTATTTTATCTACGCAAGGGATTTCCGAAATAATTGCCCCTACTGCCACAATTGTTTCGCATTCAGAATTAATTAAAGCTAAGGGTGCTGTTCCTTGTTTTTTCATTCGGTAAAGTGCATAACTTCCAACAGTGGATCCTTTTCCTTGTGGAAAAACTAATATTTTTCCGCTAATGCTTTTTCCTTCTAGTTCGTGTCCTTTTTCAGTTACTATTCCTGTTTGGGTATCTACCCCTCCAAAGAAAGAGAGTCCTTGGGTGGTTATTAGTGCTTCTCCTTTTGCTATTCCTGGAGAAATTTTTCTTCCAACTAGTTCAGTAGTCATTCTTTCACCTCATTAGTTTTATTTACTATTGGAGCTTTGCATGCTTCTTCAACCAATTTTTCTATTGGCAAAATTTTTGTTTTTGATTGATTTTTTGAATAAGCATAGTAGCATCCTTTTGCTGAATCTGTTGCAAGGCATTTGAATCTTCCTTTAATTGGTGCAACTACGCAGCAAGTGTCTGCAGCGAATTTTGCTCCAGCTTCTTCTATTACTTTAGAGTAACCTGCCGAGTCAGCTATTTTTTTTGTTGGTCTTGCAGTAGTAATCCAAAATTCTTTTTTGACTTTTTTTCCTTTTAATAGTTCTGCTAGTTTTGCTATTTCATTTATACTTGCGTGAGGACAACCTACACTTACGAAATCAACTTCGCAGTCCATATTCATTTCATTTAATGCTTTTTGAATATCTTCTTTGGTTACAACTAATTCTTCTTTAGGAGTAGGAGTTTTGTTTGGAGTGATTCCTTTTATGTGAAATATTCCTGCTCCTCCATAAGTTGCAATACTTGCTGAAAAAGATTTTAGTTCTTCAATAGTTGCTTCTTTTATTCCAATTATTAATACAGGTTTTGCTTTTACTTTTTCCCCTATTACTTTTCCTAGTGCTCCAAATTCGCTTGTTCCTTTTATTTTTGCTTTTAGTTTTACTTTTACTTTAGCAATTCTGTTTTCTTCTAAGTGTAATCCATATTCAGGTGTTTTTCCTGTTAAAGCGCTAGCAAGTGCACTAGGCCCGCCCTCTCTGTTTGTTTTTGCTCCTAAAACTGAGTTAGCATAAGCTACTGCGCTGCTTTCACTCCAAGCAATGTGTTGCCCAAAGTGTGGATTGTTTCCAATTAAATAAGGAGTACAAGTACAAGTAGGTAGTATTCCCATTTTTGAAAATGCTTCTATTACTAGTTTTTGTTTTACTGCAAAATCTTCTGGTATTCCTAGTGCTTGGTAATTTCCCATGTCCATTCCTGCAGGGTTTAAAGTTGTAAGTACTTTTACTTTTCCATCTTTTGCAAGTTCGGAAAGAAAATCAAGTCCGGCGTCTCCTAAATTATCATAACTTACTCCTGCAACTTGTACACTTGTTACATCAATTAGTTTTTTTGCTCCGTAAATTTCTCCGAGTGCAACAAGGATATTCATTGATTTTTTTACAGCGTTCCCAAACTTTCCATCAAGCATTTGTTGTTCTTGTTTAGTCAAATCCATTTTTATCGCCTCAAAACTCTTCCAACTTTTCTTAATAATAATTTTCTAGTTTTTTTTCTTTTTAATGAAATTATTCCCGGTATTTTTTGCATTCTTGCTTCTTTTAGGTGCATTGGCATAGTATAACCTGCTCTTGCAAATAATCCTTTAGCTCCCATCGCCCTAACCGCTTTTACCTCTCCAAGTGCGTCATCTAAAAGCATTATTCGATTTAACGGAGTTTTAGTAATTTTTGAAATCTCTATTAAGTGATTTGTTTTTTTTCCGCCAAGATCATCTTTTGAAAATACTCTGTCTGGAGAAATTTTTATTCCATAAGCACCCAATATTTCTAAAGTAGATTTTTTGTCTCTTCCTGTGGAAATAAATGTATCGTGTTTTTGCATTATTTTTCTAACCGCTTCTATTGCCCCAGGCATTGGCTTATTTGATTTTACCCAAGCGCTTTTATCACGAGCGATTGTTTCGTTTCTTGAACCAATGTAGGCTTCTCTAAAACCAGTTGATTGTTGAGAAAATCTTTTTATTGATTCATTAAATTGGCTTTGAGTTACTTTTGAAAAATCTATTTTTCCTCCTGTTTGCTCAATTAATTTAAGTACAGTGAAATAATTTGTCGGGTCACTTCCAATTAATGGTCTTGCTACTTTGAATTTTGCTTCAATTTCTTTTGTTGCTGGAATTTTTCCACCAAGTTTTTGATAAGCATTAATTGCGTGTGGAAAATTTTCTGCAACACTATCAGTAATTACCCCATCAACATCAAGGACAACTACTCCTCTTGAAGCTTTTGTTGGTTTTGAATTTGCCATAACATCAACCATTTCATTTCACAAATATTTCTTTATACCAAATTCGGGGAATTTTGTTCTTGACATTTTTGAAACTTTTTCTAGTCTCATTGTCAAGTCAAATCCTGCTTTAGCAGTTTCTCTTGTTATTTGATCTGCACTTGCATCAAGAGAGGATCCTTTTTGTTTTGTAAAAACGTAGAGGTTCTTATCGGCTTGGAATCTTGTAGCCATTGCCCATTCTACTTCTAATGGATCATAAATATTTATGTCTTTATCAACAACAAAGAAGTGCTTTCCTGAAGTGTGCCCTTTCATTGCTGCATCAATTGCTTTTTTTCCATCTTCTTCATTTTGTTTATTTATTTTTACTAGTACGTGGAACCATGAGCTTCCGCCAGGATTAACACTTACATCAATTACATCTACCCCTGCTTTTTTTACTTCATCAAAAACAGTAGGTTCTCTTGGCATCCCCATTAGGATTTTGTGTTCAAATCCTCCTGGTAAGAGTGCGTGGTAAATATAGTTTGGCCGTACATAAACTTTTTCCACAGTGAAAACTGGTTCTTGTCTAATAATGTCGCTTGTTCCAGTTAAATCCACAAATGGTCCTTCTGTGTGTTTTTCGTTTAATGATAACTTTCCTTCCATTATTATTTCGGCATCAGCAGGAAGTATTGCATCAAATGTTTTTGCTTTTATTACTTCAATTGGTTTAATTGAATTAGCTATTTCAAGTTCGTTTAATCCTAATTTTGGGGCCATTGCAGCAGCAAGAGCAGTTTCGCCCCCTATTCCAATACAATAAGCAGCTCTTAGTTCTCCATTATTTTTTTTCAATAATTCCATTGTATTTCTTTCAAGTATTCTTAATGCGATTTTATTTTTTCCAATTATCATTCCTCTATGGTAACAAACGTTTTGCCCAACACTAGGGTCTTTTACTATTATTATCCCGCTTGAAATGTAAGCGCCCCCATCTTTTTCAGTGTGAGTCAGGATTGGTAATTTTTCTAAATCAACTTCTATTTCAGAGTGATCGGTTTTAGTAACTTCTTTTGGTTTTGTTGGATTGTTTAGAGCTTTAGTCATTATTGGAACTAAATCTTTTACTTCACAACCAAGATATTTTGCTACTTTTTCTTTTGAAGCAAATACGTTTGCAGCTATTTTATTTTGTGATTCTTTAATACTCTCAAACATTATACTCTTATCGCCTGCAGAGTAAATTATTCCGCTTACTTCCAAATTCTTTGAAACTGGTTTTTTTATAGTATAATCAGTTTTTTGTACAAATTCTCTAAAACTCATAGAATCACCTTTATTTGCTCTTCCAGCGTACAAATTTCGTATTAGAAACTCCTAATAAGTCTAACGCTTTGCCCACAATAAAATCTTCTAAGTCAGCTATTTTCTTTGGTTTGTGGTAAAACGCTGGGCTCAGAGGAAATATAATTGCTCCATAAACGCTTAGTTTCCAAAGGTTTTCAAGCACTGGTCCACTAAGAGGGGTCTCTCTTACCCCTATTACTAATTTGTTTTTTGTTTTTAGCATATTATCTGCGCACCTTGTAATCAAACTTGAGGTGTGAGCGTGGAGTATTTCTGAAACTGTTTTTATTGAAGCTGGAATTATTATCATCCCGTCTACTAAAAAAGAGCTTGAGGAAATACTTGCAGCTAAATCATTGTTTGAGTAGGATTTTGTTGCAAGTTTTTTTAACTCAGAAACTTTTTTGTTTGTTTCTTCTTTTAGAACTTCACTAGCCCAATCACTTACAATCAAGTGTACTTCTATTTTTTGTTTTTTTAGTTCACGAAGTAGTGCTAAAGCGTAATTTGTTCCGCTTGCTCCAGTTACAGCTACAATTATTTTCACAAAATTCCCTCTTCATCAGTCTTGAATTAGTTGTCTTTATCCAACTACTGTCTTTATTGTTTTGTATCCTTTTGCTTCAATTGCGGCGGAAACTTTTTCTTGTAATTCTTTTCCAGGAGTTAAGCAAATTACAAGTCCCCCTCGGCCGGTGCCTGTTAGTTTTGCCCCTAACGCCCCTGCTTTTTTTGCAGCAGAAATTATTTCTTCAAGTTCCTTACCTGAAACATTAATTTTTCTTAAAATATCCTGATTGTCATCCATAAGTTGCCCTAGGATTTGTAATTTATTTTCTTTAATTGCTCTCACTGCTTTTTTTTCAAGTGTTTCATATTCTTCAAATATTTTTTTCATAACTTGGGGGCTCTCTTCTTTTAACTTTTTTACATCCCCTACCACTTCTTTTGTAAGAGCTGTTTTTCCAGAGTTTCCTAAAACTATTTCTATTGGTTTTTTTATTTTCAAAACTTCAATTTTGTTCTCTCCGCCAGAAAGATTTTTTTTAAATAATAAGAATCCGCCAAATGTCGCAGCAGTGTTATCTATTCCACTAGGTGTGCCACTCCCAGCTGTTTCTCCTTCAAATGCTACTTTGTTTATTGCGCTATCATCTAAATTTAATTTGTATTCTTCGTTAATCGCACGCGCAATTGCTACTGCACAAGCAGCACTAGCCCCAATTCCAGATGCTGGAACTAAATCTCCTGCCAGCGTAATTTGCACTCTTTCTTTTACCTGTAAATATTCAAGTACGCGAGTAATTAGTGCAGTGTATTCTCCTTTTTTTTCTTCTTTGTATCCAGGAGTGGCTGGTCTATTATCAATTAAATCATAACCCTTCTCGCCCTTTAGGGTCTCGCCAGAGATTTTTTTTACTTCAGCAGTGGTAACTTGACCTAAAGCGCAAGGGACCCCTTCAAGTCCATAAACAACAAAGTGTTCTCCAAAAAGTATTGTTTTTCCAAACCCTTTTCCTTTACCCATTTTTCTCCCCCTCAAATATTTACTTTATTTACCAAATTATTAACTTATTTTTGTTTTAACTGCTTTATAATTTCTAGAAGTAAAACTAGCTATTAATTTTTCTTGTTGAACTTCGTTGTAACATAATACAATTATTTTTTCTCCATGGCTTTCACCTGTTATTTTTGCTCCTAGTGCTCCTCCAAAAGTAGCTACTTTAATTATTTCATCAGTTTCTTTTGTAGAAACCCCTAATTGAGTAAGCAAAGCTTGGTTTTGATTCATTAATTTGCCAAGTGCTTCCAATCCCCCATATTGTATTTCTGTTTTTGCTTTTCCTACAATGGTTTTGTACTCAGCGCATAATTTATCAAATGCTTTTGGATCTTTTTCTTTTTGTTTTTTAATTAATTCAGAAGTTTCTTTACTTTTTTTTGCCCCACTATCTACGAGCAAACACAAAAGTGGTTTTCCACACTTTATTCTTCTTGCGCAATCTTTTTTTTCATTGCCTGCACTTTTAGTGCTTGCTCCTTTGGTTTCTGTTCCCTGATTTCCTTTTTCAAACCAAATTACTGAATCATAAGTTGCACAAGCAGTGTCCATTCCCGATGGATTTCCATGAATTACTTGTTCTGATTTGTGAGCAATTTCATTTATTTGATCATCTTTCAAATCTAAATCAAAAAGTTGGCTTATCACTCTTGCCATTGCTACTGCTAAAGCGGCTGAGTAACCTAATCCAATGCTCGGAGAAAAATTAGAATTAATCACTAATTTTATTCCAGCTAATTTTACAAATTTTTCTTCTTTGAACATCGCGTTAAGCATTTTGCATTTAATGTGTTCTGGAGTTTCTTTCATTGAAATTTTTTCACTAAATACTTTGTCATCAAAAATAACATCTTCACTATCTTTTACTATTTCTCCTTTTACTTCCACAAATTTGTCAAGCCCAGTAGCAATTCCTGATAAATTGTATTCAGTAAAGTGTTCTCCAAAGAGAATTGCTTTAGCATATCCTTTTCCAACTGCATTTTTACCCATAAAATCACTCGCCTTAAAAATAAATTAGAACTAAACTAGTAATGTGTTAAACATTTGTTCTGCTTTTTGAGTTTCAATTACAAGTTCAAGTTTTTTCTGTTGTTGCTTTTGCTTATCAAAATAATCTATAACAAGCTTTTTTACTTTTGGATTTCCTTTAACATCAAAAATTGCTTTTCCAGTTAATTCCCCCGGATTAATTCTTAGGGGTTGATTTGTATTTTTATTAACTAGGGTCATTAATCTTGAACCAACATTTATTACAAACATTTCTTCTTTACCACTTTGCGCTACTGTATACCCTACTTTTGCTTGTTTTAATAATTCACTAACATCAATTCTGGTTTTGAGTCTAAACT
Source organism: archaeon (assembly GCA_041659525.1). Classification (GTDB taxonomy): domain Archaea; phylum Iainarchaeota; class Iainarchaeia; order Iainarchaeales; family JAAZKV01; genus JAAZKV01. The sequence continues at coordinate 431,693 of JBAZYC010000001.1, forward strand.
CTCTTTTTTGAATCATTGTTGAATCATTTATGTCCATTTTTGGTTTTCTAACTATATTTCCATTAAAACTTGTCATTATTAAATTTCCATGTTTATCAAAAGTCAACCATTTTATTCCTTTATCTACAAGCCCTTGAATATTTGCTTTAAATTTAGGATCCATTCTTAGTTCTTCAAGGAGTAGATTTGATGCTGTTTTTAGAAGTGGTTTAAAATTTTTTCTCGCAGCTTGCCAATCAGTTATTGCTCTTACTCCAATTACACTAAAAAATATTCCAAAAGCACGTGAAATAGTTGGTTCTTTTTTAAAATCTTTTAATCTTTTTTTCAAAGCAAGAATTGGGGCTCTTTTTATTTCTTGCCTTGCTTGCTTTATTTGGTCAAGAACTTCTATTTCTATTTTTCCATCTTCCCTAGCTCCAAATACCCCTTTTTTAGGCATTGATTTCCATCGCCCTAAAGTAAGTTTTATTTTTGAGTAAGCCATTTTTTACCACTTATATTAAGTTTAGAGGTTAATAAAAACTGTTTCTACCCGCTCTTTTTTACATTAAAAAAGAGTTAACAAAAAAAGCTAAAATTAATTATTAGAACTAGAATTTTGGAATGAATTTTGTTCCGTAGTGTATTACTCCTTTTTCTCCGCTCTTATAGAATTTTCTAAAAACTGCTTCTACTTCTGTTCCAATTTTTAGTTCTTCGTATTTGCAGTCCACTACTTGAGCGCTTAGTCTTGCTCCTTCTTCTAAATCAATTATTGCTACGCAATAAGGGGCTTGGGTTTCGAATACTTCTGGGCCAGAATTTATTTGAGTAAATGAAACTATTTTTCCTTTTCCAGAAAAAGTAACTTCAGAGAAATCCAAGCTTCCGCAAGTACAAAGTCCTTTTTTTTCAAAGTAAGTCGCTCCGCAGGAAGTACATTTGTATCCATTTAACCTGTAACGGTCTTTGTAATTTCTCCATCTTATTATTGGGCTTTCTCTAAACATTTCATCACTTCAATTTTTTTTCAATCGTATCTTTATTTTTTAATTTTCCTAAATTAAATTTTTTTATTATTTTATTGTATTTTTCTTTTGTAACTGCTTCTTTTTACTAATGGTTCTTGCATTTGTTTATCTTCTCTCCACTTTTTTGCAACTTGGTAGAGTGGTACGCGTTCTTCTTCAACTGGTTCATCAGTTTGTACTCTGCCTAGTCTTCTTGGAGCTTCTTCTTCTCTTTTTCCAAAAATATTTTTTACTTTATCAAATATTCCCATTGTTTCACCCTTTTGCTAAATATAATTATTTCATTTTCTTAAATACGTGTACGCATGCAGTTGCTCCGCTTCCGCCCACATTATAAGTTACGCCGACTTCAGCACCTTTAACTTGTCTTTTTCCGCCTTCTCCTCGGAGTTGCATTGTTGCTTCTACTGCTTGTTTTACCCCTGTTGCTGCTACTGGGTGTCCGCATGCTTTAAGTCCGCCTGAAGTGTTAACTGGTTTTTTTCCATCAAAGTAAGTTTGTTTTGAAGTGTATAGTTCTGCAGCCATTCCTCTTTTTGCTAAGCCAAGTGCTTCTACTGCGTAAATTTCTGCGATTGAAAAACAATCGTGTACTTCTGCAAAGTTAACATCTTTAGCAGTTATTCCTGCTTGTTTGTATGCACTCTCTGCTGCTAGTCTTCCTGCTTTTAATTCTAAGAGTGATTCTCTTCGTGCAAGTGAAAGAGTGTCGCTTGCAAGTCCGCTTGCTGTAATGTAAACTTCGCTACCCATTTTCTTTGCAGTTTTTTCGCTTGCAAGAATTATTGAAGCTGCTCCATCTGTAATAGGAGAACAGTCAAATAAAGTTAGTGGGTCTGCTACCATTGTTGAATTCAAAACTGTGTCAACGCTTATTTCGCTTTGGAATTGTGCGTATGGATTTCTTGCTCCGTGAAAGTGATTCTTTACTGATACTTCTGCTAATACTTCTCTTCTTAATCCGTATTCTTTCATGTAAGCATTTGCAAGTAGCGCGTATAATCCTGGGAAAGTTAATCCATTGAATCCTTCTAACTCTTCGTCTCCTGCTCCCATTAGTGCTGTTGTTACTTGTTCAGTTGAAACATCAGTCATTTTTTCTACTCCACTAACCATTACAATATCTGCCATTCCACTTTCAATTGCCGCTACTCCTTGTCTTAGTGCAAGGGACCCGCTTGCGCAAGCTCCTTCTACTCTTACACTTGGTTTGTTTAAATTTAAATTTTCTGCAGCCATTGCCCCTATGTGTAATTGTCCTGATAGAGAATCTCCGCACATGTTTCCTGTGTAAAGTGCATCTATTTGACTAGCGTTTATTTTCGAATCATTTAACGCACGCAATTGTGCATCAAGTAGTAGCTCTCGCAAGCCTTGTTCCCAAATTTCGCCGAATTTGGTAATTCCAATTCCTAGTACTCCAACTTTCATAATCATCAAACCCAATTTTTTAATTCAATTTTTCATAATTCAATTTTTTAATTTACTTTTAAAAATAATTTTTTATTTAATTTTTAAAAAATAAAATCTCAATTTATTTTTTAGTGCACCTCTTCCATGTGTTTCAAATAATGCGCGTAACTTAGGTATTGTTTTCTTGCAATGTAATCTGATACTTTTCTTGCTTTGTTTTGTGCTTTAGTTATTCTATCAGTGCAAGTGTAAATGAATGAATCGCTTCCTGATCCTGATCCATAAGAAGTCATGAGTATTTTGTCTCCGGGTTTTGCAACATCAAGAACGCTAGCAAGTCCTAGCATTGAACTTCCTGAGTAAGTGTTACCAATTTTTGTTACTACTAATCCTTGTTCAATTTGTTCTTTAGTTACTCCAAATTGTTTTGCCACTCTTAAAGGAAATTTTCCATTCGGCATGTGGAATACTACATATTTGAAGTCAGTTATTTTTGCTCCACTTTTTTCTAAAATATTTTTTGTTGCAGTTGCTACGTGTTTAAAGTAAGCTGGTTCTCCAGTGAATCTTCCTGCGTGTGAAGGATAGGCTTGCATTGATCTTCTCCAAAAATCAGGAGTGTCACTTGTGTAAGACAAAGTATAATCTAAAGTTGCAACTGCTTCACTATTTTGACCAATAATAAAAGCTGCTCCGCCTGCTGCTGCACTGTATTCAAGTGCATTACCTGGTTCTGCTTGTGAAGTATCTGATCCAATACTTATTCCGTATTTAATCATCTTTGAATCAACTAGTCCGGCATTTATTTGAATTGTTGCACTTCCAGCTTTGCATGCAAATTCTGTATCTACAGCCATGTAATTGTTTCCCATATCAAGTGCTTCTGCTACTATTGATGAACTCGGTTTTACTGCGTAGGGGTGTGATTCTGATCCAATGTAAATTGAGCCTATTTCTTTTCTATTAATTCCTGCTCTAAGTAATGCGTCTCTTGCTGCGTGAACTGAAATAGTTACTGTGTCTTCATCTTTTCCTGGAACTGATTTTTCAGTTAAGCCGAGTCCCGCTTTGATTGCGTTAGCATCAGCGTTTTGTACAGCAGCTATTTCTTCAGCTTTTATTCTGTACTTAGGAATATAACTTCCCCATCCAACTATTCCTGCCATGATAAATCAACTTCAATTTCTAATAAACTCATTAGGACTTACTTTCCTAATAAACATTCTTGCCCCCGTTGAACTTTAAAAACCTTTGTAAAAGACGAAATTAATTCCGACAATTGACGACTTTTTTAAATGGGTACTAATTTGATGTCAAAAATGCTTTTAGCTTTTGAAACCGATTTGAATAACTCTTGAATAGTTTTTGCTGACCCCTTTAGCATAAATATTTCTACACACTTGTCACGAACATGCTGATGAATGTGTGTTACAACAACTGAATCATATTTGTGAACCCTGCTTGTTATCCCTTCATCATGCTGGTGGGTAATAACTAAAATCGCACTCATATTTCCTTTGAGTTTTGAAATAGATTCATTTTCTTTAGAAAGTGCCCTAAGTGCAGCACGAATTGTTTCGCTTTTACCTGAAAATCCAAGGTTTTTGTAAAGAACTTCAAGTTCTGCATAAGAAGCATCATTCAAAGAAAAACTCAATATTTTCGCCATAAAAAAACCTTATTAATAATTAACTCTAAACTATAAAAAGTTATTAACAATAAGGGTTAATATTAATAACTATTGACTATTAGTTTAGTGATTGAATGTATTTTGAATTAATACTTGCTTTAGTAATAATTTCAACAGTTTCTTTTGTAGGAGCATTATTTTTAACTTTTAAAGATAAAACTCTTGAAAAATATCTTGAAGCGATGGTTGCTTTCGCTGTAGGAGCGCTACTTGGAGATGCTTTTATCCACTTATTACCAGAACTTGGAGAAAAAGGAATTTCTCTTGAAATTTCTTTAACAATTTTACTTGGAATGGTTACTTTTTTTATTTTAGAAAAAGTAGTTCACTGGCACCACTGTCATCATTCAAATCACAATAAGACTTGTGAGTCTTTTGGGTACATGAGTTTAATTGGAGATTTTCTTCACAACTTTATTGATGGATTAATTATGGGCGGAGCTTTTATGGCTTCACCAGTAATTGGTTTTTCTACCACTATTGCAATTTTCTTACACGAAATTCCTCAAGAGATTGGGGATTTTGGAATATTAATTAAAAGTGGATTTACTAAACAAAAAGCTTTATTGTTTAATTTTTTAGTTTCATTAACTGCATTCCTTGGAGCTTTCGTTGCGGTGTTCTTTGGCAGTCTAGTTGAGGGCTCTACTCAATTTTTCATTGCTTTTGCTGCTGGAAGTTTTTTGTACATTGCAGCAACTGATTTACTCCCTCAATTAAACAAACACTTTTCTAAAAAACAAGCACTCATCCAAGTATTCTTTTTGTTACTAGGAATTTTGGTTATGGCACTATTACTTATAGTTGGATAAAATAAAAAAGAATAAATTAAAATAGAAAAAACTAATTAACAAAAAGAACTTATTAAAACAAAATAAAATAGAATAAAAAAAAGCTTAACTAAAAAAGTTAAAAGAAACCAAGTTAAGCAATTATTTTTTTAAACTATTTATTTATTGCTTCTTAGTTCTTTTATTATTTGTTCTGCTTTTAGTTGATTGATTTCTTTTGCTTCAATCATTTTTTGAGCAACTAAATCAATTTCTTTTTCATTTGCCCCTGATTGTGCTGCAAGTACTTTTGCGTGTAGCTTCATGTGCCCCGCTTGGATTCCTGTTGTAGCTAGTGCTCTTAGTGCGGCAAAGTTTTGAGCTAAGCCTACTGCTGCCCCCACTCTTGCAAGTTCTGTCGAAGTTTTTATCCCCAAAATTTTTAATGAAAGTTGCGCCATTGGGTTTGATTTCATTGTTCCCCCAATTGTTGCTAGCACTATTGGCATTTCTAATTCTCCAACAAGGTCCCCTTTTTCATTTTTGTAATATTTTGTTAGTGATTGGTAAGAGTGATTATATGCAGCAAATGAATGTGCTCCTGCTTCTACCCCTCTAAAATCATTTCCTGTTGCAATTGTTAGTGCGTCAAGCCCATTCATTATTCCTTTGTTGTGAGTTGCGGTTCTAAATGGAGTGGCTACTGCGAATTCGTAAGCATCAAGTATTCTTTCTATTATTTCTTCTCCTTTCATTTTTCCATCAGCACTTGATTCTAGAATTTCTTTTGTCCAAATGGTTTTTGCTCTTGATTTTCTGTGAATTGCTAAATTAGAAATTATTCTTAGTCTTACCTCTCCGCCAGAGATTTGTTCTATTAGTGGAGAAATTTTTTCAGTCATTGTGTTAATTGCGTTTGCTCCCATTGCGTCTCTAACGTCTACTAATATTTGCAGCGCAATCATTTCGCCTCTAGAAGTTTTTAGTACTTCTCCATTAACATCTTTTGGGCCGCCCCCAAATTTTACTAAAATAGGATCTATTTTTGTCATTTCTTCTAAAATTTCTTTTTTCTTTGATAAAATTTTTATAAGTGAATCTGTTGCGTTTGCACAATTCACTACTTGGATTAATCCAATCATTATTGGTTCATCGCAACTAGTAGTAAATCCGCTTGAGAGTTTTGCTGCGTTACTTGCTGCCGCTACTACACTTGGTTCTTCAAGTGCAAATGGGATAATATATTTTTTATCATCAATTACAAAATTTGTTGCAAGTCCGTAAGGAAGAGGCATTGTCCCCACTACATTTTCAATCATTCTTTCTGCTACGTTAAATGGAAGAGGTCCTTCTTTCGCAAGCAGTTCTTTTTCTTGAGGAGTTAAATTGAATTCTTGTGCTACTATTTCTTGTCTTTCTTTAATTGTTTTTTTATAAAATCCTTCGAACTTTTTTGAATCCATAATAAAACCTCGCTTAATCTAATCTTGATTGTAATTTATTTTTAAATATCCTTGTTTGAAGAATCTGCTTTGGGGAAGACTTTTTCAGGTTCATCAACATTCTTTATTCCCATTTCTTCATTAGCTATTTTTCCATCTAAATATTTTATTATTGCTTGTGCTGCTCTCCTTCCTGTATCCACTGCGTGTATTACTGTTTTTGGTCCGTGCACGCAGTCTCCTGCCGCAAAAATGTTGGGAAGTTTTGTTTGAAAGTTTTCGTTTACGTGAATGCATCCGTTTTTTTCTGTTCTTAGTGGAGCTTTTAGTGAATCTTCTTCGTGTTCTTGCCCTATTGCACAAATTACTTTTGTCGCTTCTATTTCATGATCAACGTGATTAGTGTAAACAATCTTCTCCGCTTTTTCGCTTCCTTTTACTTCTTTTACTTTTACTCCGAAAATAAATTCTACTCCTTCTTCTACTGCTTCGTCATAATCTTTGTAAGATACTCTTTGTCGTGCAGTTTTTTCGCTTTCTGAAGTTACACAAATTACTTTTTCTGCTCCAAGTCTTACTGCGCTTCTTGCAGCATCTATTCCTACGTAACCTGATCCTACTACAATTACTTTGTCTCCTTTTACTATCATTGGGAGATCGCTTTGGTTTAAGTTTATTAAAAACTTCATTGCGGACATTACCCCTTTTAGTCCTGATCCTGGTACATCAAGTAGTCTTGCTTTCCCTACTCCTGTTCCTACAAAAATTGCATCATATTTTTTTGATAAATTGTCTAGCCCTTCTTCATCTATTTTTGCATTTGGTTCAAAATCAATTCCTAATTCGTGTAGTCCTGCTAAATCTTTTCCAACTATTTCTTTTGGAAGTCTAAATTCAGGTACCCCGTATTTTATTACCCCCCCAAGAGCGTTTGTTCCTTCAAGGATGGTTACGTGCATTCCTATTTGTGATAAATAAGCAGCTACTGCTAGTCCGCTTGGGCCTGAACCTATTACCGCGATTTTTTTTCCAACAAGGTTTGTTCTTTTTGGGTAACTTGCGTTGTCTCCAATGAATCTTTCAATTCCCCCAATACAAACTGCTCCTTCTTTTGACTTATTTAAAATGCAAGATCCTTCACATTGTTTTTCGTGTTGGCAAATTCTTCCGCAAATGCTAGGAAAAAAGTTTTTTTCTCTAATTATCCCAACTGCTTTTACTATGTCTCCCTCTCTAAAGGCTTTGACGAAAGTAGGAATATTTACATGAGCTGGGCAGCCCTCTACGCACTTAGGATTTTGGCATTGAAGACATCTATTAGCTTCTCCTACTGCTTGTTCGGTTGTAAACCCAGTTTCGACTTCCTTAAAAGTAGTTTTTCGTTCTTCAATTGCAAGTAAAGGCACTTTCATTTCATTTTCACCAATAACCTTACTAATTTCTCCAAAAAAGGAGTATACCCACCAGGGCCAAACCTAAAATAGAGTAAGAAACAAGTATAAAAACCTTTGGAAGAAACGAAGTCTAAAACGGCAATTGACGAAGTGGGGGTGGTTTTTCCACGAGGGAAAGAAAATTTTGAAAAAAATTAAATTTAATAGCCAAATTATCTATCTTTGTCAAACTTAAAGAAATTTCTTTATTGTTTTATCCATTCTTTTAGTTTTCCTAAAATAATTGGTTTTTCTTGGTGTAATTCATTTAGGTCTTTGCAACCAAGTAAGAAGGAAGTTATTTCCATCTCTCTTTTCAAATTCTTTAAATAATCGCTAACTCCTTTTGCCCCAGTTTTTTGTTGAACTTTAAGTATAGGCATTGCGCTTGCACATAAATCTGCTCCCAGTACAATTGATTTTACTGCATCAATTCCGTTTCTTATTCCACCCGAAGCAATTATTTTCTTTTGGGTTCCAATTAACGCACTTTTTGTTTCAATTAGTGAAACAGAGGTAGGTAATCCAAAATCTCTAAAAATTAATCCAAACCCTTTTTTGTCTCTCAAAGCATCTACTGCAGTCCAACTCGTTCCGCCTGCTCCTTGCACATCAAGTGCTCTTACATTTGTTTGTTTTAATGCCATTGCTACTTCGTAACTTATCCCATGCCCTACTTCTTTTACGTAAACTGGAACACAGCATTTGTCTGAAAACTCTGCAATTTTTGAAATTAGTCCTGAGAAATCAGCATCTCCTTCTGGCTGCACTGCTTCTTGTGCTGCATTAACATGAACTGCAATTGCATCTGCCCCAATTGCGACTAGCGCTTCGTTTATTTGCTCAGGAGAAAATTGTTTTAGTTGAGCACACCCAATGTTTCCTGCAAGGAAAATATCAGGAGCAACATCGCGAACATAGTAAGTATCCATTAAACTTGGTTGCCCAAGCATTGCTCTCATACTTCCAAGCCCCATTCCTACTCCCACTTCTTGACAAGCAGTAGCTATGTCTAAATTAATTTTTTTTGAAACTTGTGCTCCGCCTGTTATTGCGGAAACCATAAATGGAAATGAAAACTTTTTTCCAAGAAAATTTGTGCTCAAATCTATTTCTTTCATGTTTAGTTCGGGTAAGCATTTGTAATTTAGTTCAACACATTCAAGGAGAGTGGTTTTTTCTTCAAAAGAAACATCTTTAGTAGTACACAACTTTATGTGATCACTTTTTCTTTTTTCAATTACTGAAACCATATCTAGATAATTAGAAGTACTATTTTTAAGCCAAAGCATCAAAAAAACTTACCCGCCCCCCTTCTCCTAAAAGAATATAAACCACCCAAGCAGAAGGTTATTTATGCCTAGATTTAGAAGAAGCGTAAATAGAGCTGTTGCAGAATTTGGCAAAGCAAAGAAAGCTAACACTACTCAATATGCTCCTGGAAGATTTTCTCTTCTTGATAGAGAAGGAATGAATAGAGAGGTTAATGCTCAAGAAAAACTTCAAAAATTAATTAAACTAAGAAAATCCGCTCCGCTCGGAGTGGTAAGAAAACTGCTTTCACCAAAAGCTTATTCAAATCTTATCAAATTAAGAGAATATACAAAAAATAAAAACAGACCTGATTTGGTAAAAGTTAATCCTTTGCTCGAAGGGCACCGAATAGGCGACACGGTTGTTACTATTAGCAAACGGGGAAATCTTAGAAAAGGAAAAATACTTGGAGCTAGTTCAGAATTTATTCGAATTCGTGGAAAAAAAGGGGAAGTTGTGTTAAGACTAAGACAACTTAGAAAAGTAAGCTCGTATAATCCTTTTAAAAAATAAAAAAAGAGCATCGTTTTTTAGAAAATTAATTTAAACAAAAAAACAAACCAAAATAGAAAAACACAATAAAAAATTATATTTTTCTATCTACTAAGTGTTCTGCAAATTTCTTCAAAAGTATTTTCGCGTTCGAGTTCTTCAAAACTTTATCCGCTTTTGCCCAGCCTTCAAGTACAAGTTTCTCTGCTTTTTTCTTAGCATAAGCGATTCCATCATATTTGTTAATAATATTTAGCGCTTCTTGAATTACTTTTTCATCAGTAGTATGTGAATCAAGTATTTCAGTTAATCTTTTTTTATCTTCAGGAGTAGCCTTCTCCATTGTTCTAATAATAATTAAAGTTCTTTTTCCTTCGTGAATATCTCCACCAATACTTCCTTTTCGTTCTTTAAATTCAGTTTCTGTTAGTTCTAAAATATCATCTTGGATTTGGAAACCTACTCCCACTATTTGCCCAAATTCTCCTAGCGCATCAAATTGCTTTTTTGATCCGTTTCCAATTATTACCCCTAATTGGCAAGCAAATCTTGTTAACACCCCAGTTTTACATAAGCACATATTCATGTATTGTGCTTCGCTTGGAGAATATCCTCCGTGGTGCCATTCTATGTCCCATGCTTGTCCGCTTGATACTCTAATCATTTCTGAAGTAAACAAATCATAGATTTGTGTTCTTTGTTTTTCAGTTAAATTAAATTCGTTATTTAGTATTTTTGCCATTGGCCAAAAATACATTATTGCTCCGGTGTTAACTGCAGTATCTACCCCAAATATTTTGTGAGTACAAGGTTTTCCTCTTCTTGCAACTGAATCATCTTCTACATCATCACTCATTAGGGTTCCGTTGTGAATTAGTTCTACTACTGGGGCAACTTTTGCCGCATCTTTCCATTTTCCGCCAACTGCTTCTGCAGCAATACAAGTCATTACGGGTCGAAACCTTTTTCCCCCTCTATCAAGCAAATCCCAAATAGGAGCATTAACCCCTTTTGTGTAAGCAACTAAATCTAATTCAAAAACAGTTTTTCCTAAAGTATTTTCAATCCATTTTTTGGAAGCGTTTCGAGGGATATAATTTTCAATTTCTTTTTCAACTTCAGGAACTTTTAATTTAAGAAATTCTTTTATCTCCATTTTTGTTTCTTTAGTTGAAATCATACAAGTCGCCCCTTAACTCAGCTCAATTAATTATTAAATATTAGAAAGAACTTTATTAAAAAGCTTACTTCTAAGAAACTAATCTTCAAAGTTTCAAAGATTAGTTTAATCAAACTTAATTTGTTCTGAAAACTTTTCTTCAAGTAACTTAAGGAATTCATTTATTTTGTCAGAAGGTATTTTTGCACCAGCGGCAATTCTGTGCCCTCCCCCTTCTACACCAGGAATTATTGAAGAAATTTCTTTTAGAGCGCCCCCAATATTTAGTCCTTTTCTTACTAGCGTGCTTGTTCCTCTCCCACTTGCTTTGAGAGTCCCATCTTTGTTTTTTGCTAGTGCAATAATTGGTTTGTTTTCTTGAATAATTGATCCGTAAAGCATTCCTGCTATTATACCTACAATGGATTCATCAATTGTTTCGCCTGCATCAAAAAAATAAAAACTTTTTCTTTCTTCGATCCCGTGTTCTTGAATAAATTGAATCCCTCTTCGTAAATTATCTCGATGTTGGTCCATTAAATTAAGTGCTTCATAGTAACCATCTTTTCTATCCCCCATGCAAACGGTAAGTGCAATATCTGAACGCTTATTTCTCCCACATGCATTTAGAAGTGTTGCAAATTCTTTTCCATCACTCAAGGGACTATGAGGATCTTCTTTTGTGAAAGTATAAACATCCCCTACTAATTCTTTTATTTTCCACTCAGCTACATTGTTTTCTGCCATTAACATTATTAGCGCTGAAGTTAATTTTCTTTTATTTTCTTCACTTAAATCAATATATGAAATCCATTTCTCTGTAAAAGGGTCTTTAAGGGGTAAATCTAACTGTGCCAAAAATGCTTTGCAATTATCCTCTTGCGCAGTTAGTCCTGGAAGAACTGGGCTTGAAGAGAATAATAAAAAAGAAACAAGAGGCCTAGAAATTCTTCCATATAATTTCAAATCTTTTTTTACTTCAATTAATTTATTTTTTATTCCAACTTCTAAAATCTTTTGATTCATTCCAACCAACACTGAGTTTACATTAAAATCTTGCATATCTCCTAGTGCCCCAACTACTCCTAGCACACTTAAATCAAAATTATTTTTGTTTAACTCTTGAGCAAAAAGAAAAGTTACTCCCGAACCTGAAAGCTCTGTCCCTCCATTAATCCCAAATAAAAGCGGATTTATGTGCCACTTGTGTTCAACTATTTTTCCATCCACCACTACTGGTTGGTGGTGATCGAGTACAAAAAAATCTTCTTTAAATTCTTCAACTAAATAATCAAGTTGCCCTGAGCCAAAATCAACAAATAAATAATTTTTTCCAAGCTCTCTTATTTGAGGAATATTTTCTTTGTATAATTGTTTAAGACAAATATTTGTTACTTTTTTTCCTTCACGCTCTAGTGCTTTCACCGCAATTGCCCCTGAAGCACAACCATCTGCATCATGGTGGAATACTACTACAAAATCATCTCTTTTTTTTATTTCACTAGCCATTTTGCGAATTGCATTAAAGAAAGCTTCTTCCTTTCGCTCCCCAATCGCTTCCAAGTGTTGCATAAAATAATTAGAGCTCGGGATGATATAAAAATGTGAGTTAAGCTTTTTGCCACCCCTAAAAATCGAGAAGGATTTGACAAAGCCTAACCTAATTTAGACAAAACTATTTAGTAGGGATTATAAACTTTTTACCCCTAATTCTAGCATGGTTTTCTCGCTTTTTGCAAAACTAATTGAAATATTCCAAGGTTTTTTTAAAAAAAGCCCTTTAGTAATTAAAACAAATATTGAACAACTCCCTATGTTAATTGAAAAAAACTTTGAATTAACTAAAGCTAACTTAGAAGATTTTTCTGCAAAAAAAATGTCTGAAGCCAAGTACCTAATAAGTAAAAGTAATAATATTTTAGGAAATATTTCAAAAAAAGAGCTTGAAGGAAAAGAAAATGAGAGATTCAATAAAGCTGCTCTTACTTCAAAGCGACAACTCGAAAACCAATTAAAGAGATTGCTTGAAAAAATTGATCCAAAGGACAGAGGGAATAATTTAGATGATGCTAGGCACTACTCAGGAGAAAGTTATGCTCTTTTGGCAAACGAAATTGTTTCATTTAGAAAAAATATTATTTATATGAGTTTTTATCTTAAAGAAGAAATGAAGGAACTTGGAGAAACTCTACAAGAAATTCTAAATATTTTTAACGAAATGAACTTAGAGTTCAAAAAATCAAATGAATTATTTGAATTTGAAAAAATAAAAGAAACTTCTGGAAAAATAATAAAGAAAAAAAAGCACTATAAAGAACTTGAAAATCAAAAACAAACTTTGTTAGAAAAACTACAAGTAAAACAAGAAAAACAAGAAGAACAAAAAACAAAACTAACTGAAAAAGCTACTGGAAAAGAAATGCAAGCAGTTAAATCGCTTGAAGAAGAAATGGTTAATTTAATGAACCAAAAACAGGACCTTAAAACAGAAATCAGTGGACTTATTCTGAGTATTGATAGACCAATGAACCGATTTAAGCAATTAGTTGATTCGGGTAGATGGAAATTACCTAATGAAGAAAAGGAAATTTTAAATCAATTTATTGTTAACCCGATTTTAGCATTAAAAAAAGATCCTAAAGCAGAATTATTCAAAAAAGTTCTTTTGGAAATCAGAAAAGCAATTGAAGATGGATCTGTTGAATTAAAAGATAAAGAAAAGGAGAAAAGACTTGCGGCTATTCAAGAGTTAATTAACTTTGATTTCTTTGGAAAAGTTTTTTGGAAAATGAATGAACTTCAAAAAAAGCAAATTGATCTAAACAAAGAACTTGAAAAAAGCGCAGCTAAAAAAGAAATAGAAAAAGATAATTCTAAAATAAAAGAAACTGATAATGAGCTTGGTGAAATCAAAAGTCAAATAGAGGAAGTAACTAATGAACAAGAGTCTGTGAAAAAAGAAATAGAAAAAGATTTAACAATAGTAAAAGAGTTTGCTGGAAACGTACTAGGAAAAACAGTTATCTTTGAAGAAGAAGGATACTAACTTTTAACTTTGGAAAAATTCTCTTCAAAAAACCCCTTCTTTGCATAGAGTGAGTTAAATCGCCAAAATAAACCCTTTTAGCCCTTAGTAAAAAGCCCTATTTTTAAGCTTTTTTGACTAATTTATGTATAGGTATTATGTCGCTTGAAAATGAAGTTAAATTGTGCAAGTACTTGCTAGAAAAATACGCTGATATTATCAACGAGCGCGAAAAGCGAACAATTGGAGAGATTAAGTCTCTTGTTGATGGAAGCGATTTGACTGTCCAATCATTTGTAGATGATTTTAGAAGCCCTGATTATTCTTTTGAGAATGATTATGAAAAAGCACTCAAACAAACTTTTGATTATGTAAAAAAAGAAGTTTCTTTTGTAGATGCGGATTTGAATATTAATTACTGGTTAACTCCTAGAGAGATACTTGAAGCAAAAGTTGCGGATGATGAAGATTTAGCCGTGTTTATGTGCGCTGCTTGTAAGGCCTTGGGGGATAAGACTGCTGAAGTAATTATTGCTGAGCTTGATAACTTAAAGACTCACGCGTTTGTGCTTACTCAAATTGGAGCAGATTCACTAATACTTGATCCTGCTCAAGAGCACTCTTTTGAAGAATACAAAGGGGCTAAAGTAGAGTTAATTAAAAAATATTCTTTCCAAAAGCAAAAAATCAAGAGATTCTTGTACAGATTCAACTACGAGAAGTATGAACAATTCTTAGAGTGAAAGAGTTAACTCTTCCTCTGCCCCCCAAGAGCCTTTTTAAATTATACTAACAAGAATTAAATCAAAGAAAACAAAATGGTGAGTACAAAATGGTTGTAAAAAATAATCCAAATAAGTGCCTTTATTGCGGAGCATGCGTTGGGGTTTGCCCAGTTAGCGCAATCACTCTAAAAGACACAAGAATAGTAATAGATGAAAAGAAATGTATTTCCTGCGGAGCATGCGTAAAAATTTGCCCTGTTGGAGCAATGCAATTATAAAAATAAATGAAAATTAAATGAAATTTAAATTGGGTGGTAAAAATGGCCGAAAAAGAAATTATTTATGATGCAATCATTGTTGGAGCGGGACCTAGCGGACTTGCTGCAGGGTTAGAACTTTCAAAAAACAAAGCTAATGTACTCATACTTGATAGAAAACAAGAAATCGGTTGCCCAAAAAGATGCGCTGAAGGATTGAGCAATAGATGGTTTGAAATAATGAAAATAAAACCTTCCCCTAACTGGGCTGTTCAAGAAATTAAAGGAGCAGTACTTTACGGACCTAACGGAAAAGAAGTAAAAATGAAAGGAAAAAAAATATTAGGTTATGTTCTTGAAAGAAAAATGTTTGAAAAAGACTTAGCAATTCAAGCAGTAAAACTTGGGGCAAAAATAATGCTAAAGCACCAAGTAGTAGAAGCTAGTAGAGAAAACGGAATTGTTAAATTAAAAGTTGAAGTTAATAATGAAGTAAAAGAATTTAAAGGAAAAATAATTCTTGCTTGCGATGGAATTGATTCACTTGTTGCAAGAATGATGGGACTTAATACAAAAAATAACCTCAACGACACTGATTCAGGTTACCAATACGAAATGACAGGAATTAGCGGATACGATGAAAATTGTCTGCACTTGTATTTTGGAACACAAGTTGCTCCTAGAGGATACACATGGATTTTCCCAAAAAGAGACGGAACAGCTAATGTAGGAATAGGAATTGGGGCTTATGTTTCTGCAGAAACAAAACTAACCGCAAAAGATTATCTTGACAGATGGATACAATCACAACCTGGATTAAAAGACGGTTCAATTATTGAAGTCAACGCCGGCGGAATTCCTGTCGGAGGATTTTTAACAAAAATGACTGGAGACAATTTACTTGTTGCTGGAGACGCTGGGCACATGGTTGACCCTATTCACGGTGGAGGAATTGGAATCGCAATGGAAGGAGGAAGATTATCTGCTAAGGTTGCACTAAAGGCAATTAAAGCAAATAAATTTACTGATGATTTCATTGGAACTTATACTAAAGAATGGTTTGACCTTAGGGGGAACCAACTAAAAACAAGACTAAAAGCAAGGCACTTGCTCGAACAATTAACTGATGATGATTTCAATTACTTAGCTGAATCATTAACAATGGATGAGGCTCTAAAAATTGGAAACGGAACTCTAACAAAAGCTGAAATGGCTATTTTGTTCACAAAGAAACTCATCAAAAGACCAGGTCTTGTAAAAATCATGATGAAGTACTTAAGCGAAGGAACTTCAGAAGCAAGATTCTAAATTTTAAAAAATCAAAAAGAGTTGGCTAACAATAAAAGCTAATTCTTTTATGCTCTTGCGTACCCAAGAGTTTAATTTTCTTCCCTTATTTTTACTAAACCTAAGTATAAATACTGTTTAGCCTTTATTTTATTCAAAAATATGCCTACGGGCAAAAACTAAAGGTGATTTAATGATAAGAGAATGGATAGATGTAGCTTTGTTCAAGAAAACTCCTGAACAAGTAGCAAAAGAAGCAACTATGAAAGATGGGTTCATTAATGTTGTAATTGCAGCACTA
Source organism: archaeon (assembly GCA_041659525.1). Lineage (GTDB taxonomy): Archaea > Iainarchaeota > Iainarchaeia > Iainarchaeales > JAAZKV01 > JAAZKV01. The sequence continues at coordinate 448,014 of JBAZYC010000001.1, forward strand.
ATAACAGCAGTTATTACTTCAATTCTTAGTGGAATTGCACTAATTGTTAGTGGAGCTTTTGATAGCGGATTAATTGGAGCTGGAGCAGGAATTGTTGGAGCAATAATAATGTTTGTTGCATCAATAATTATGGCACCAATCGCAGCAGTAATTGTACTTGCAATCGGAGCGGGAATTGTACACTTATTCGCTAAATTACTTGGCGGAAAAGGAAGTTATTCCTCAATGATTGGAACAATAGGTGTAATTAACGCATCAATCGCAATGACTTATATGCTAGTTCTTGCAATCATAAGCGGGTTATTAGGAATATTCGCAATAGGCCCAATAGCTTTTGTTGTTGCAATGATTACAATACCAATTGGTTTAGCACAATTTATTGCTAGTATTGTTGAATTGTATTTAACAATCAAAGGAATAGCTGCAGTTCAAAAATTCAGTATGCTTAATGCAGCATTATCTATAATTATTCCAATGGCAATATTATTAGTAATTGCAGTAATATTACTTGTAATAGCCGCTGTAATATTCGGTGCAGCAATTCTTACTGCCCTTGCTGGTAGTGGAATAACAGGAATGTTCGGATTAATGTAAAAACTCTTTTAGATCTCACCCGCAGTGCGGGTGGGTCTTTTATTTTTATAATAAACTCTCTTTTTACTAGAAACTAATATTTTTATTCTATCCTTACTAAGAGTACTATATGGATCTATCACTAAGCAACCTTACACTAAAACACTTGGTTGGGGAACTCAACTTTCTTGAAAACGGATTTGTAAATAACGTTCAAACGCTTGAAAACAATTGGATGAAAATAAAAATTCATACAAAAGAATTTGGGGACAAACAGCTCATACTCACCCCCAACGCATTATTTGTTTCAAATTCATCTTTATCAGCAAAACAAAATCCTGGGGGGTTCTCTGCTCTTTTAAAAAAATACTTAAATAATCAAAGAATTTTCTCACTCAAACAATATGGAGTGGATAGAATTATTGTTTTTGAATTTGCTGAGTTACTTATGATAATTGAACTATTTGCTAAAGGAAATATTATCCTCTGTGACAGAAATATGAAAATAATTAGAGCTATGAGAAAAGAAGAGTGGAAGGATAGAAAAGTGGGTGCTGAAGAGGAATACAAATTCCCTAGTTCAAAAGGAACTAACCCTATTGAAGAAACTGAAAAAGAGTTTGAGAAAAAAATTAAAGAGAATAGCAAAAGTTTCTTTGGAGCAACTGTGGATATCCTTAATGCTTCTCCTGCAATACTTGAATACTTGTTTGATGAACTAAAACTTGATAAGAAAAAAGAAGCGAAAGAGGCTAGTTCAAAGGAAATTAAAGAAATATTCAAGAAAATAAAAGAAACTTACTCTTCAAAGGAAGGAAAAGTATATCTCTCTGAAAATGTCCTTTATTCTTGTGAAACAAATAAGGTTAAGGAAAAAGAGTTTGATTCTATTCAAGCTGCGCTTAATACTTTGCAACTCAATGAAGAAGTAAAAAAAGAAATTATTGTTAACGAGGGCCCTTCTAAGGATGAGAACAAAAAGAAACTCAAATATGAGAAAGATATTCAATCAAAACTCACTCAAATAGAGGGGTTAACTATTCAAGAAAAAGAGTCTTTGGAAAAAGGAGAACTTGTTTATGTTAAATACCAAGAAATAAAGGAAATCTTTTCTGCAATAGAGAAAGGAAAAGCAAAGAAACTTCCGGAAAAAGAGATTATTGCAAAAATCAATTCAATTAAACCACTAATAAAAGAACTTGATTTTAAGAAAAATAAAGTGGTACTGGAACTTTAGAGTACTTTAAAAAACTCAAGTCTCTTCTCAAGTAAAAAAAGATGCCTTGATTACTCAAGGACTAAATAATAACAGGCTTATTTGGCAAAAAGTGTTGGGCATAAAATTGCCAACCACAAACGCAGTTTTATCCGCGCTAGCGCTTGGCATTTAAGCAGAAATTTATTCCTTCTTGTTCATGTCTTCTAGGATTTCTCTTTCGTCAACAATGAATACGTCACTCACTGCTGTAACTGAAGCATATGGTACTTCAATTAATTTATCTACTTTTCCTAGTTTTGACAATAGTCTTGAGTTTCTGTCTACTTCTACTACCAAGTACTCTATGTCTCCGCCAACTTCGGCAACGATTATGTCAATTAATTTGCCAACTTCGTCCCCTCTGTTAGTTATTACTCTCTTTGATGCTAATTGTCTTGCTATAGTATATTTGTACATTTTACACACCTACAAAAATCTTTAACAGATAGAAAGTCTATCTTATTTATAAAGGTTTCCCCAACGAAAAACAAACTAAAAACAAATTATGTAGACAGAATTATTTTTCATAAAATAAAAAATTTAGCAAGGAAAAATCACACTAAACAAAACTAGCTTATGTATATTTACTGTTTTTCTTGGACAAACCTTAAATTTAACGAAAACCCAAAAAAATTAAATTTTTCAAAAAAACAAGTAGTTTTTTATTCTACAAAAGTGTTTGTTTTTCATGTCACTAAAAAATCCTGATGATGAATATGATGAATTGGTTCCCGAAGGAAACAATTTTTTCTCAAAAAAATTTAACAAATACAAAGTTTATTTAATTCTTTTAATAATAGGAATAATCATTGGAGTAATGCTTCAATTCTTTTACATTAATCCCCTAGTAAGTCAATTCCAAACAGGAACTGCAGAAGATTGTTTGAATTCAAAGCAACTACTAAACAAACAAATAGAATGCCTTTCAATTCTAGTTCCAGATCCTCGAACTGCAAGCGAACAATGCGCAAGCCAAGCACTAATTGAAAAATCATTAATAATTCCAAAAGACTATAATGAAGAAGCTGCTTAATAATTTTTGAAGACAATTGTCGAATTTTCCTAAAAGCTTTTAATACTCCTTAGGAAAAGCTTTTTCATGAAACCTTCACTTAGAGCTAAATTTACTTTCCTAAAAGAAAACAAAAAGCAAATAAAGATTTTGTTAACCGCCATCTTCCTTTTGCAATTAATCTTCTTACTTGGCTGCACTGAAATGTCAAGAGCTGAAAAAAATCTTTGTTATTCGCTTTCCAGCAAAAGCTATAGTTACATTCCTGTTTGTGAAACAGAAAATAGTTGTTTTGAAAAAGTAAATCTTTTGTTTAAAACTGATTTGGGTTATCAACAAGAAAGTAACTTTTATGAACTAAAAAATAATGTGGCCAGAAGTTGGTTTTTTTATAATAAATCACTAATCGAAGCAAAAAATATTTCAAAAATTTGCCAAAGAGGAGATTATCTCGAACTAGCAGGGGCGATTAATCAAACAAAAGCCAATATTGACACCTCTTTTTTGGAATTAGATGCGGCTTTAGAAAAAAGCTTTGAAATAATTTCGTATGAAGAAAAAAGTCTTTCTGAAGACAAAATTGATTTGGTAAAAGAAGAAGCAATTTATGAATCATTAATAGAACTAAGACAAATCCTTTCTGAACTTTCTAGCGGAGAGACTAATTCTGATAGCTACGTTGCTTATTATAAGAAAAAAGTAGCTGAATTTAATAATTCGAATGCAAAAAAACTTCCCGACCCACTTGTTGAAGAAATTCCTTTTTGGATACAAAACTATGCTTATTTAGATGGAACAATCTTGAAAGAACTTGGATTAAGTACAGAACTAGCTTTTCCTTTCCTAAGTTATGGATTAGTAAAAGCAATGGATTACATGGAGGCTAGATTTTACACCACCCAAGGATTAAGAGAATTACAAAATTTTCCTCTTTCGGGATTTATACTATTATACTCTAATTTAGGGGGCAATAGTAATTCCTCTTTGAAGCGATTTGCTGATTTAATGAATAGGGTTAGCATAAACAAAAAAACTGCCCAAAAAACAGCAGAAGATTTAACCACCCAAATTGAAAAAGAACTTTCTTTATGTGAAGAACTTGCTCAAAAAGCAAAGGATAATAAAAAGTATGAAACCCTTGCCCAAGAACTTACTTTACCAAGTATAACTAGCACGGAAGATGCAAAAACCTTATTAATAAGTCAAACAAAAGACTATTTAACAATAAAAGAAAACTATGCCAAAGGGAAGCTAAAACTTGGTGAAAAATTATTACAACTCAAAGAGGCCCTAAACAACTTTATTCAAATAAAAAAACAATTTGAGTGGGAAAACAACGAAATTAACCAAAAATTAAAAAGCGCATGTGAAGAAAAAGCAATCGGAATAAGAAAAGAACAATTAAGTTCAACAAATCCAAATTTACAACTCTTAATAGAAGAAACCGTCTACTATGCCACAAAAATCCAAGATTCTAACGAAAAGAAACTTGATTATTGTTTTGAAATGACAGAAAAATACAAATTACTTCAAGAAGGACTAAACGAATATTTGGAACTTGAAGCAAAACAAAAAGATTCTTCATTAGATTGTGTATTTTATCTAGAAAGTGTTTTTCCCCAAACAACCCTGAATGAACTTAAATTAATGTTTGAGAACTTAAAAAAACAGGAAATTACAAAAGAAAATCTAATTCTTTTTGAACAAAATTGCTTGAGTATAAAAGAACAAGTAGATAATGAACTAAATAGCGAAAAAAATGCAAAAGAGCTTCTTGAAAAATATAAAAACTTGCAATTCTTAATAGAAAATCTAAAAAAAGAACAAGTTTATTTTAAGGATGGAGAATTAGACAAAACTATTGTTGAATTACAAAATAAATTAATTAGTTATGAAAAATACTTCCAAAACGGATCAATTAATTTTTCTGAAGCTCTTCCTGTTGAAAAAGTTCTTCTCGAAGCATTAACTACTTCAATAGAAAAAGCAAACACCCTATTAATGGAAAAGATTATTGAATATGCTAAAAGAAATGCTCAGTTAAATTGTATAACTAATCAAATTGTCGAAATAGATAAAACCTATTTATGCAACACAAACCTAGTCATCCCAAATCCTTTTTTTGAAATTACAAAACAGTTTAGTTTGGATTTTAATTTAAAACTCAAAGAAATTATTAACAAAAGCCCTTGTTTTTCAGAAATAAATCAAATAGATTCTAATTCATTAAAAATTAATTTTAATTGTTTAAAACACGGATCCAATTTAGCAACTTTTTTAACTGAAGAAAAAATAACAACTTCTGAAAAAGAGGAATTTATTTATATTTCAAATGAAGAAAGTTTGATTAAAAAAAATATCCTACTTAGTAATAGCCTCACTTTGCAAAAAATTTTAATAAAAACCCCTTCTCTACCCCAAACAACTAACTCGATTGTTATTGTGAATGATCAAGAACTACAAAGTTACTTTGATGAGAAACAAAATGTATCTTTTTTGCTTGAAGAAGCTTCAAATAAAACAAATATATTTGTTTATTTATATGTTAAAAATATTATTAACACCACAATCACTTATGTTTCATCAAACAGCAATTTAATTGAATATTCTTTCAAAGCACAAAATAATTTAACAAAAGATTTGACTGCAGATCTATCTATTAATTTACCATCCAATAAGTTTGTTGAAAAAATAGAAATTCTTGATAACACTTACACCACAAAAAAACATGAACTTTTTAATGACAAAATAATTCTAAAAAACCAGGCTTTTTTAGCAAAAGAAAACAAAACATATAAAGTGCTTATTTATACAAATTCAGAACTAGAATATTACCTTGAAGAACTAAAAAACCAAAAAGATAAATTCTTGCTTTTAGGAGAAACTACCTTGGCTAATAATCTTAATCAAACTATTTTAGCTGGAGAAAAAAACACTATTAGCCAACTTAGAAAATTAGTTGAAGAAAATTTAATAAAAATAATTCAATTAGAAACTAATAAACAAAAAGATGAATCAATCGAATTTATGAAACAAAAAATACTCAAAAAAATAGAAGAATTAAGAAAAAGCACAAGTGAACTTGCCCTTTTAGGACTTGAAAAACAAGCGATAGAGTGTGAAAGCTTAGTCAACAAAGTACTTTCGCTTGATCTAACTAATGAAAACAATATAGCAAAAGCCTTTGATTTGCTTTCAACTGCAATCTTTAGTACCGATGAAGGAATCAAAAAAGGGGTTGAAGACCTTACAATAAAATTAGACTTAATTAAAGGTTATGAAAATAATTTTGAATTTAATACTTTAAAGGATTCTTTTTTAAAATTAAAACAGAGTATTTTCGAAACAATTTCTTTTGATCCAGCTCTAGCAAAAAAAGATTTTTTGAATTTAAACAAAAAATATGAGGAAATTCTTTTGCTTAAATCTCAACTTGATAAAAATTCACAAGATTATTCAAATAAATTAAAAAAAGAAGTTGAAAAAATATACTTAGTATCAAAAGAACTTACTTTAGAACTTGAACAAAATCTTTTTTCAAACGAAAACACTTTAATCCAAAGCAAAATTTTGGCACCAATAACTCAAAGCAGATTAAAAAAATTGAATCTTTTGCTTGATGAGATAAATAACTCCACTAAACCCCTAGAACAAAAACTTTCTGAAATTGAAGATATATACAACGAACTAACAAGGGCTAATGAAGTGCTTGAAAAACAAGCTATTGCTGCTTACAATGCAGGAATTGATTCTGGTTTAGAGAAAGATGTTTTGTACAAAGGAAAAGCATTCATAGACGAAAATAAATATGTTGATGCTTTGCTTCTTCTTTCTTCAAAAAACCAACCCAAAAGTTTAATGTTTGGCAATGTGCCTTTTGCTTCATTTATCCCAATTATTATAATAATACTTCTCGCATTTGTAATTAAACAAGCTTTTGGAAAAAAAGAAAAAGAAGAAAATACTAAAAAGAATTTAATTTTAGAAGAATGGAAAGATTAAGTTAATCACTTATAAAGCAATTAATTACTTTCTTTTGCAAAGTATATCCACGCAAATATTGCTGCACCAACGAATATCCCAATAATAGCAAATAATACTTCAAAAGGAATACTGTTTTGTTTTACTTCTAATTCTATTTTGTTTGAAGAATAAATATTATTTGTATCAGTAACTGTTGCGAAGAAAGTGTAGTTACCACCAGAAAGCTGGGTTGAATCAAAAGTTATTTCTTTCTCGCTTTTACCCAAAATTGTAATTTGTTGAGTTGAAGCTTGTAATGCTGTTTGGGGAGAAACTATTATGGTTCCATTAAATGTTTCTGCCCAGTTATTTTTTATAATCGCTTTGAAGTTGTAAGGAGCTTGTTCGTTAAGAGCAACTAAAGAAATTTCTATTTGATTAGGGTTTAGTACACTCATTTGAGGGTGTGAGCTAAGCATAACTTGTTTTTCCCCAAAAATGTTAGTAAAAAATAATGCTGCTAAAGGTAAATTGTAAGAACTGATTACTGAAGGTTTTATGTAATAATCAAATTGTTTTGTTTCATTAGGCCCTATTGTTGTTGTCGCACTAGATTCGCCTTCAACAATATCAAAACTAGTAATTACAACTTTTGCTCTTGTATCCGGATGAACAAATTGAACATAAACACTTGCTGATTTTGTCCCTTTATTTGAAACAATAATACTCATTTTTGCTCTTTCTCCTAAAAAAATCTTGCCAGGAGCATTATTAGTTATACTCAAAACAGGGGTATCAATTAAACTTATAAAAGAATTAGAAGTAATTTCCACTTTCTTTGTCAATCCTCCAAGGACTGTGCATAAATTTATTTTTGTTTCATTCTTTATGCTTGGAACAAATACTCTTGCCCAACAATTTTGAGTACAAGAAAAACTTTCTGGCCAAAGAACCTCTTCAGCTCCCCCATTAATTGAAACGGTTATGTAAGAACTATCATTTTGGTAATCAGTAAAAATTGAATCAATAGAAAGAATTCCTGCCCCAACCTCTGCTTTTGCTGAGTTTGGAATAGAAATTGTTAATTCTTTACATTCTTTAGTAGAAGCTTTGTCTAAGGAAATCCCTGAAAAACCATAATCTGAAAGAGGGGCTTGGTAAGCAAATACACTTGTTAAAAAGAAAAAAATAAATAAAATTCCAAAAATTCTTAGTTTAGCCATTTTTATCACTTATACTAAATGCATTAGTGCAAAAATAAGTTTTAAAACGTTCAGGGCAGGCAAAAATCTTGGTTTTTTGCCCAAATCTCAAACATTTAGCGCTTTTTGGGCTAATGCCAAAGTCATTTTTTCAGAAGATTTTGATTGAATTAAAATTATTTTCTTTTTAGAATAATTTTTTTCAATTTGCTTTTTACAGTAATCTATTCCTTCGCAAAAAACGTTGTCCATTATTTTTTGTTCAGAATAATTTCTTTGTTCAAGACGCATTTGAAGCTCTTCAGGATCTACTTTAAGCAAAATTACTTTGTCCACTTTTAATTTTGTTTCACAAACTACGTGTCCTTCTAAAATAATATTTTTGTTTTTTATTAAAAATTTGTTTACTTTTTTTCCAAATTCTTTAATAGGTATTTCGAGTTCATTTTCATCATTAAATTTACCAATTCCTTGTTGTAGAGCAAAATCTTTTTCGTTAATTACTTGTAAATTAAGTTTTTTACCCAAAGCTTTTGCAAGAGTGGTTTTTCCACACCCAGGTGTGCCTGTTACTATTAGTTTCATACAAATATACTTTGTCAAAAAGGGTTAAAAAAGTATAAATAGGGCGAAACTTGAACTAAATTGAGTAGAAATAAAGAAGTGAATTTTTATTTAAAATTTTTTGTAAAAGCTGCCTGCTCATTTTCAAGGCATTTTCCTTTTGAGCATAACGCCTTATACAAAAACACTTCTTTTTCTTGGCAAGAAAATTCTTCGAACTGTGGCATATAACTCATCCAGTCTTAATAGAAATTAAGACATATAAAAACCTTACTAGTGCAATCAAAAACTTGGACAAAAGTTTTATTTGCCTGAAATAAAAAATATTTTATTTTAAAATTAGTGTAAAAAGTTTTGAAGTAAACTTTGGTACAAAAGTTCAAAAGTAAACTCTTCAGTGCAATATTTTTTTATTTTTATATAGTCTTGTTTTAGATAAAAAGTCGAAACATCTTTCCCACTGGCTTCTTTAATCGGAATTTCAAAATAAGAGTTAATTGCTTTTTGAGAAATTGTTCTAAAATCCTCATCTCTTTTTGTTGCTTTTGAAACAGCCATCCCCAATTGGGCCAAATCAATGTGGCGGGGTTGGGTAAATAACAAATTAAACAATTCTTTTTTAGAAGCGATTTCGTGGTGAGTCATTCGAGCCATTAAATAATTCAAATCATAAGCTAAGTGATTAAATCCAACTATTTTCAAAAAAGTTTCTCCGCTATTAAATTCCTTTTTTTCTATTTCTTTAAGAAGTTTGTAAAATTCTTCCAAAAGTTTTTTTTCAGAACCAATTTCCCATTCAAATAAAAAAGAAGGTTCTTTTATCTGCTCGGCTTTTGGAGCATGTGATAAATGGTAATAATTATAGGCTATTACAATTACTTTGCTTTTTGAATGATGTGGATTTAACCCAGACATATTATCTTCTGGATCCACCATTGATTCTATATCTAAAAACAAAAACCCCATTTTAATCAAAGAGAATAAGCTAGAAAATGAATATAAATGTTGCAAACCCCCATTTTTGGCCAAAACTACTTATTGAAGAGTAACCAAAGAAAATTTACTTAAGGGAAGTTTCTTTTCGCAAAAAAAAACTTTTGCATGATCCTTTGTTGTTTGTTCAGCCGGATTATCCCCGATTTCTACTGGAGTTTTGATAATTTCTCGCTGCTTTTTCTCAGAATCAAGGCTTATTACAAGAGCAGTAGCGAACAAAATTACCATTATATCATAGAAACTTGTACCATTTCCCACCCACTGGTATATTCCAGTTAGTGTTGCAAACAACGCAATTCCTTTGATAGTTAAGGTTTGTTCCATTCTAATCTCCTCCCTTTGCCTCTAATAGTATTACTGCCACTCAAGTTAATTAACTAACCTAATACAATGCACATTATTTTAAAAAAAAAATGTGCTAAGTCACTAAAAATATATCTAATATTAGGAATATTCACTAATTAAAGTTAATTTAATGTGGTGATTAATCAATACCTTTTTACACACAATTAACCTAATTTTATTATGGATGAAACAAAGAGCTTAAGGGAAAAAGTTTTAGAAGAAGCTTATGTAAACGGAATCCAAAATAAAACTGGTTTATTACATGAACGGCTTAACTTGAAAAAAGCAACTGTTGATTACACTTTGCAAAAATTACTTGACGAAAATTATTTTTCTAGAACTAAATATGAAATTGATCTAAACAAACTTGGAATTGGTAATTTTGCTTGGGTTCTTGTAAGTGTTAATTGGGAAAAGATAGCTGAAGAAGATTTACTAAAAAAATTATTATCCTTAACTCAAGTAGTTACTATTGCTGAAATTACTGGAAAAAGCGATTTAGCACTAAAAATATTTGGGTCAAGCATAACAAATATTAGTGCATTTATTTTAATGGTGGAAAAAAGTTTTGAAGGAATTATAACTGAGGTTCATGTTTATTTTGCAAATGCTGAATATAAAAGACATTATTTACCAACTCCTAAAAAAGAACTTTATAAAATAAACAAAGTTGATTGCGCAATAATGCACGAAAAAATGGCCAACCCAAAGATTAGCCTTATTGAAATTTCACAAAAACATAAATTCCATAGAAATACTGTTTCAAAAAGATGGGACAATTTGTGGAAAGAAGGAATTGTTGTTAAAGAGCTTCCTGATCTTACCCAAAAGGGTTATGATGAATTAAAAATGGGTTTGAAAGCTTTTACTGTAATAAAACCTGTTCCTGGGCGAGAGGAAAAAATAATTAAAATGCTTATAAAAAGAAAATGGATCCAAGACATTTTTACCACTCTTTCAAACGAGATAGTTATTATTTTTAGAACTGAAAATAGTGCCGCGCTTGCAACAGAACAAAGACTTATTGGAAAAACTGATTTTTCAATTAAAAGAACTAACACAAGTATTTTCCTTACAAAACACAACAAAAATTCTTTAAGCCTACCTGAAATTAAAGGGCTCATTAAAAATTGTTAAATTTAAGAAAAAAGAACTCTTTTTTAATCATTTTGGGTTTAATTTATTTTGAGTGATACTGATGATGATTAAAGATCTAAAACCAAGAACCCCTTTTGAAGAATTAACTTTAGAAGTAGTTACAAAAGGAGAACCAAGAGCTTTTGCCACTGCACAAGGACAGGGAACTGTTTGTAATGCTGCTGTGAAAGATGAAACTGGGGAAGAAATTTCTCTTACTCTTTGGAATGATGAATACAAACTTATTAATGATGGAGATAAAATAAAGATTACTAACGGATGGGTAAATGAATACAAAGGAAAACTACAAATCAGCGCTGGAAGACAGGGCAAAATAGAAGTTCTTTCTAAATAAAATATTTAAAAAAAAAGAAAAAAAAATGGTTTTGAAGGCATGGGTGCAAAAGGCACCAATGCTAATTAAACCAATTTTTTTACTAATTTATTTTCTTTTTACTGTTTTAGAAACAGTTTTTTCTACTTTAGGTTCTATCCCTAATATTTCTTCAGCAGTTTTTTTCCTATTTCTACCGAAATTTGCGTATTTTCTGAACTTGGTTTTAGTCCAAGCTTCTGGCTGTTTTGATCTCATTTTTTGTTCTTGCGCCAAGAGCTCAATTCTCAAGTCTTCATCTACACCCATATTTAACAATACGTGACTCATTAAGCTCACCATCCAATTTGTTTGGAACACTCTAAAAAAATAGCTCCACTACACATTGGGTTGGAAGTAGTATATAAACCTTTTTAAGCCTAAATTAGATGGTTTAACCATGAATAAGGCTATTTTGACAAAAAAAGAGGCAAATCTGCTTCTAAATGCCCAAAAACTGGGACATTCTTTTTTTTTAACAAGTTTTGACTTAGATTTAACTAAAGAAAAAGTTTTAATTAAAAAAAACGGATTTGAAATTAGAGGGGTTCTAATTCCTACTAAAGAATTTGAAAGATTAAAGGAAGAAACTTTTTATGTAGTTGAAGGAGAAAAACTTTTGTCAATTGATTTTTTCGGGGGAGATACTAATCTTTATTACAAACTAAAACCCACTCATGATTGGCCCACAGTAATGCTTTCTTCTGTCCCCATGCATCGGTTCAAAACAATTAGCCCCAAAACAAGTGCTAATTTGATGGCCAAAGAGATTTCTCCAATCGAAGGAAAAGTCCTTGATACCTGCTGTGGACTAGGGTACACTGCTATTATCTCATCAAAAACTGCCGACGAAGTAACTGTTTTTGAGAAGGATGGCAATGTTTTACGAATCGCGGAGTATAACCCTTACTCAAGAGAACTTTTTAACAACCCTAAAATTAAACTAATTCAAGAAAGTGTTTTTGAAGGAATAAAAAAATTAAAGGAGAATTCTTTTGATAGAATTCTTCATGATCCTCCTACGGTTTCTTTTGCAAAAGAACTTTATTTTCCTGAATTTTATAAAGAACTCTTAAGAGTACTCAAACCTAATGGAGTTCTTTACCATTATTGCCCTAATCCTGGTAAAACAAAAGGAACTGAATTCCACTTGACTATTATAAAGAATTTAGAAAAAGCTGGTTTTAGCGAGTGTGCTTTTGTTCCGCTAGCTTCGGGGGTTAGGGCTGTAAAAATTTTGAATCAAGAGAAGAAGAAAAAATAAAACACAAAAATTAGTAAACTTTTTTTTAAACTAATTAATAAAAAACAAAGTTAAAAAAATATTTAAAAAAATTAGCCTATTAAAAAAGATTGGATTTTTTGCGCTCTAATCTCTAACCTTTTTGACAGAACTAAAAAAGACTTCATTTCTTTGCCTTTTTTTTAGGAGCAACAGCTTCTGTTTCCCCAGCACCTAATTCGTCCTCAAGAGTCTTTTCTCCTTTTTCAAGGGCCTTGAATTCATCAAGATCCTCGTCATCAAGACCAAGTTCTTTGAGTTTACTTAAGTGATCTTCTGTCTTCATCTTTGAAAACTCTTTTTTCCAAGCAACCATGTCGGCGGTTTCTTTCATTTTCGCACCTTCTGGAGGCTTTACTGGTTTGCGCATCATACACACAAATAATTGCACTCGCGCTTAAAAACCTTGCTGGAACGAGAGCGAAATTAATATAAGTTAAAGAAACCCATAAGTGTAACATGGATGAAATGCAGGATAATTTAGAATCTTCTAAAGAAACTACTCCCCAACCACCATCAACACAAACACAAACCCCCACGGAGAGCACTTCCATTAATATTTCTCAAGTTACAATTCAACCAAAAGAAAACCCTAAACCAGAAACTCCTTCTAAAGAAACTTCTTCTGCTGAAATTAAACCAACTTATGATAATAAAGAATTTGAAAATTTGTTGTTAGAACTAAAACAAGAAATGATTGTGGAAGGATATTCTGCTAAAACTTTGAAAATGTATTTAATTTATGCCCGCGAAGTTCTTTATGGAATAAATAAACCAGTTGCAACAATTGAGAAAAAAGATGTAGTTGGTTTTTTGGCGAGGAAAAGAGAGAGTGGGTGTGAAAATGCTACTCTCGCACTAGTTCACGCTTCAATGGAATATATGTTCAAAAAATATTTGAAAATGCATATTTTGGAAGAAATAAAAATTCCAAAAAAAGCAAAAACTCTCCCAAAAGTTTTATCAAAAGATGAAATTAGAGCTTTATTTCAAAATACCAAATTTGGGAGAAATAGACTCATGCTTCAGTTCATGTATGGTTCGGGCTGCCGTGTTTCTGAAGTAGTAAAACTAAAAGTAAATGATATGAATCTAAAAGAGCGAACTGCTACTATTAGAGCTGGAAAAGGAAACAAAGACCGATTAATTATTCTTTCAAAAGATTGGATTAGAGATTTAAAAAAATATTTGGCTAAAAAAAGAATTCAAAGCGAATTTGTTTTTTCTAAGAAAAATGGAAAAAATCTTACTACTGATACTGTGCAAAGAATTGTTAGAAAATCTGCAGAAAAAGCAGGGATAAACAAACATGTTACCCCCCACTGTTTACGTCACTCTTATGCTACTCACTTACTTGAAGCTGGAACAAATATTAGATATATTCAGAGTTTACTTGGCCACAGTAATTTAAATACTACCCAAATCTATACTAGTGTTGCTAATGATCAATTGAAGAAAGTGGTTAGTCCACTTGATAAATTATGAGGTAATTTAATGCTTGACTCTGAAATTGTACTTAAGAGAAATCTTTTTTTTTCAACAAAAATATTAAAAAATGGGGAAAAAATAGGAACTATTTGGAATTCAGGAACTTGTGATTTCAATAAAAACAAGTTTACTTTGTTCATAAATAATACGACGTTAGGGAAAGAAACTCTAAGTATTTTTAATGATAAAAACAAGCTTGTAGCTTTTGGTGAACGAGTAATTGATAAAGATCCAAAAGCTTGGGGATTTTGGTCCTGGACAAAAGGCCATATTAAACTAAAAGTTTATGATAAAAGTTTTGTTACTGCTAGTATTAGGGGAAATGGAAATGAGGTTGTATTTGCGCCGAACTCAACCAATCCAATATTAAAGATAAATTCAAACTTTTTTAGAGAAAAAATTCTTTTTGACAAACAAAAATTAACTGAAGAAGAAGCAATTTTATTAATACTTGTAATATATATTATTCCTGATTGTAGAACTAGTGGAAGCTAACAATTTCACCCACACCCCACACTTCCCTTACTTTAATTGAAAGTAGAAAATCTCAAAAACACTCAAATTCACATCATTTCTAGGACATATTTTAAAATAAATCAAAAATTAAAAAAGAAAATAAAATTAATTAAAAGAAAGAAATTCAAAAAAGTTTTAGTGTTATGTAGATTTATGTTTTTTAGAGGGTTTGTTTGCTTTCCAAACTGTTTGAAGATTTTTGAATTTTGAGAATAGATTTATATACTTCATTGTCGTTTCCTGTGTAAGAAAAAGGGAGGAATAAGCATGAGCATGAGATTGTCAAAACTTTTCGGCATGGACCTTTACGATATAGAGGCAGGATACAAAGGTAAGGTATATGATATAATCATAAACCTAGAAAAAGGTAAATTGGAAACAATTACTACAGAACCTCTAAAAGTAAAAACTAAGTCAGATGCTAAAAAAATTCTAAGCGAAAAGAGCATTCCATACAGAAACGTTAAATCTGTTAAAGATATTATAATTGTTTCAAGTAGAGATGTTCCTTACGTTGAAGAAACTAAAGAAGAAGCACCTACAGCAGCAGCTGGTTTAAGATATAAATATTCTAGAAGGTAAGGCCTCCCCTTACTTTCTTTCTTTTTTTAATTTTCTCTCTTCTTTTAAAGATTTAAGAAATTGACCTAAATTCCTGAACATATTTCAAAATTAATCAAAAATTTAAAAAAACCCAATTTTTTAAAAAAATTTCAATTTTAAAAAAATTAATCTTATTTAAAAAAGTATATATATAATATATACATAAATGATTTTTTATTTTATTATATAAGGTATTAGTGGAAGTGCTGGGTGTCTGTAGAAGGTTTTGAAAATGACTGTTAGAAGCTATTTCATTCAGTATCGATTCATCCTTCCTGAAACAATTAAACACTCTTCTTACACCTATCAAAAGCTCTTTAGGGGAATTTATGGTTATACTCAAGCGGTTTACAAAGCCTCTGGAAAAACCTATCATTACCACAGAGCAGGAATTCTTTCAAATTATCCTTATGTTAGACCGGGTAAAAATTGTGTAATTATTCCTCAAGCGGCTTTTCAAACTTTACAAGAGTTTTTTAAAACCGGGAGAAACCCAACGCATAATTGGACTGAGAAAGGGGAATGGAAGTGTACTTATTTTTTGAATGAAAAAGATATTGATGAAAAAGAAGTTATTTTGGCTTTAGAAAATCTTCTTTCAAGAAAGTTTGTAGATAGTTCTGAAGGGCCAATTAAGTTGTCAAGCGAACTAAAAAGAGCCACTGAAAAAGAAGTGGAAGCTAATTACAAAGCAATGCTAGTTAAAGAAGCACAAGCAATAGTGGATCTTGAATGGTTCAAAGCAACTTACCAACAAGCGCCCTCTCTGTTAGAATTTTATAATCTTTTTAAAACTTTGAAAGCAGGAGTAAGTTCTCAACCAAACCAACAAAACTCCCCAAAAGCTTAAAGTGAGTGAAAAAAATATTTTTTTAAGAAAATTTAGTTTATTTTTCTAATTTTTTGAAAAATTAATGCTTGTTTTTCCTTTAATTTTCTGATTTTTTTTAGCCTCTTTTTGGCTCAAACCCTTCTAAAATGCGTTAAATAAACAATTTAACTTTGTTTGTTCATTTCAAAATATGTCCAAGAAATAGAGTTAAATGGTACCTTCTACTGAGGCAAAATAATAAAAAATAAGTAAAATTAGCTTTATTTAAGCTGTTTGGGCTTGTGTTTGAACTGTTTCAGTCGAACTCTGCTTAATTTCAGCTTCTTTTTCCTCTTTATCAATCTTAATTAAGAGATCTTTCTTGCGCCACTTGCGTTTTCCACCTATATTGTTAGTCTCAATAATCCCTATATCTACCATGGTCTTAAGGTAGGGGTAGAGTGAGCGTTCGTTCTCATAGTCTATTTGGAAGAGTTCAAATATTCTCCTTCTAATCTCGTCCATAGTAGCCCATTCATCAAATCTAATAACACTCGCTAAGTGGAAGGCTTGGGTGTGTTCGTTGAATTGAAGGAAGTCCCAGATAGATCTTATTTCTGTGCTCTTTCGCCCCTCACTCACTAAGGCCGCTTCAACCACTTTATCTTGAATTTTAGCCTTCAATCCAAGCACCTGTTTAATAAAATCAAGTATTCCCATCATTACCAACTTTTTTTCTGTCATTAATATAATGACCGTAATGATTTAAAAGCTTTACGGTAATGAAAGCTCATTAAGTTCATTACAAGTAATTACAAGTAATTACTTTGCTCAAGTTTGACTGGCTCATTGAGCTGAACTTTTTATTGGTTTTTGAAGTTTTTGTTCAAAACTGCGACTTTTTTGGTCAAGTGAGGGGTATGTTTGAGCAGGGGGTTGTTAGTTTTTGCCGTAATTACTATATTTACTACTTGGTGAGTAGCTCAAAAATAGGGCTTTTTCAGTGTTTTTAAGAAGCAGTCAAAACTAGATTTTCGTGAGAACTAAAACAATTCTAAAAATTCGTTGTTTGTCGTATTTTCAAGATTTTATTGTTAGCCTTTAATAGAGGAACTACAGGGGGTTAATTTGATTAAAAAACAGGTTAAAACTCACTATAGCGGGGAAAGGATTTGAACCTTCGACCTTCGGGTTATGAGCCCGACGAGCACTCCAGGCTGCTCTACCCCGCTAGAAAAGAGTAATAATTGAACTTTTTAAAACAAAAAAAGCATCATTCGAAGCTAATTTCTATTTTTATTCAATTACAGTTCTTTTTTTTACTAATAAAAGCCATTTTGGCTTCTTATAACTTTAAATGTTCACTCTAAAATATGTCCAGGTTTTTGAGTTATTTAACCATTTTGTTTAAGGTTTCTATCTCTTTCTCTATCTTCCTTATCCTGTCCCCTATTTCTTTCTGTCTATTTGGGTCATTAGCGGAAGCCATGCTTCCTCCGCAAGTTGGGCAAAGGAAGTTGTATTCTGCAGCAATTTCAAATACCTCTCGGTGATTGCACTTGTCGCAGTCAAAGAAGCTGTAATCCGCTTCTAAGTTCTTCTTTTGGGTTAACTTTTCCAAGTGTTCCACTTGTTGTTCGTTGATTAACTCTGCTATCCTGTCTTTCTTAATTTCCCAAGTGTAATTATACCAGCCTGTCTTTTGGTTTCTGCTCTTCTGGTAGCAAGCTATTCCTCTAAAATGCAATTTGTTCAAAATGGCTCTTACTTCAGTTACCTTCTTTTTCATCTTTTTTGAGATTTCTTCATCTGTAGCCATTTTCTTCTTTTTCTCGCAAATCTTAACTAAGTTAATTGCGTCAATTCCTCCGATGGTATCAAGCAAATCCTTGACTAGCACCAGGGTGGTAATTGATTTTTGAGGCATGAAGTATTCACTTTACCAAGTGTTTTTAAATTAATTACTTTTTTTGATTTTTAACACTAAAATTCACTACTTTCTTTCCTTTTTCTTGAGGGATAATACTGCACTTTGCCCCAGCGAATTCTTTTGAAAGTTCTTCTCCTTTTTGTATTCTGTCCATGAATACTGCTAAGGCCGCTATTTCGCTATGCGGTTGAGCAGTCACTGCAACATTAAAATCCACTGCTTCATAAACTGGTCTTTCTACTTTTTGTGATCCAATAAGTATTGCAATTTTTTTGTTTTTTGAAATTTTTTCTTCTACTTCTTGAGTAGGTAATCCATACATAGTTAAGTGGACTATAACATATCCTTCATTTTTTAGATTTGTAATTGCTTCTCTCCATGAATCAATAAATTCTACTTTGTATTTCCCGCCCCAAGTTTCGTTTACTCCTTTAATCGTGTTAAGAATGCTTTCGTCTCGCTCTCCGCAGACAACCATTTTTTTTGCTCCAAATGCTCTTGACACTAACCCGCAGTGTCCTGTGACACGGTAGTCTCTTACCTCTCGGTGTCCGTACCTTATTACCACAATATCTTTTTGAGCCATGTAACTCAATATACTTTCTAGTTGGTTTTAATTATAAAACCTCTTTTTTTTAAAATCCTCTTTTTCTCGTTAGGTTCCAATGCTTGTTTTTTTATGTGCATTAGCAATCTTTAAAAATGCTTTTGGTGGCTATTTTCTCTATACATACCTAGTAGTCTGGTGATTTATTTATCCTAGTTTACTATGTGTATTAAGCGGGGCCCGTAGCTCAGTCGGTAGAGCACTGGACTTTTAATCCAGGTGTCTAGGGTTCGATTCCCTACGGGCTCGCTTATAGATTTTCTTTTTTTTTAAAAAAAAGAAAATAGTATTTAGTAATTACTGAAAAATTAGTAATTACAGTAATGCCCGTTTATAGTTGGGCCCGTAGCTCAGTCGGTAGAGCACCAGACTCTTAATCTGGGTGTCTAGGGTTCGATTCCCTACGGGCTCGCTTGATTTTAATCCAAACATATTTATTCTTCCAAATCTATTTTTATTTATGAATGAGAAAACAAAAGGCTTTTTGCTTGTTGCTCTTTCGGGAGCACTTTCAGGGACAATTATTTTTGGGGGACAAATTTTTTCTAATTTAGGCCTTTCTCTTTTTGAACTTTCTACTCTTCCTTTCATTTTTTCTTTATTTTTTTTATTTCCGTTTATAATTAAGAAAAAGTTTTTTCCTAAAAAGGAACTTTTTCCATTGGTTTTTATTTATGGTTTCGCTGCCGCGGGGGCAATTTTTAGTCAATTTGGAGGACTTATCTTTGGGGTCTCAGTAGCCGTTGTTGTTTTGCTTCTTTATGCACAACCCCTTTGGACGGTATTAATTAGTAAATTTTTCTTAAAAGAAAAAATTAATAGCTGGCAGTATATTGCTTGTACTTTAGTTTTGATTGGAGTGTTTTTTACAGTTGACCCATCCAATTTGTTTGCTTCAAAAAGTTGGTTAGGGGTTTTAGTTGCTTTAATAGGAGGGATATTTTTATCTATTTGGATTATTCTTGGGAGCAGATTAAGTAAAAAAGGAGTGGATCCATTTTTATTAAAATTTTATGAAACCTCTCTTAGTTTAGTTCTTATTTTTCTTTCCTACCCTGGTTGGCTGCTGTTATCTTCTGATCCAAAAGTAATTACTTTTTCATTAGATTTTCCTTTGTGGATTTTTGGAGGGTTGATTTTGTACAATCTTTTTTCTCTTACGTTTAATCATTTAATTTATTATGCTGGTTCAAAGAGAATTTCAACAGTAGATTCAGGAATACTGATGTTATTTGAACCCCCTGTGGCAATTCTTCTTGCAGTTGTTTTTTTAGCTCAACCGCTAACCTTTTCGGTTATTATTGGAGGGAGTTTAATTCTTTTAGGGAATGTGATTGTAATTGTTAAGGGGTAGTTTGGTCGGCATAACACTTCCGCAAAGTTCTTAATATTAGGAAAAAGTCAATATTAATGAAGCCAATTTTGAAATTAAATGAGTTGCTTTCTTTTTACAAATCTCCTTCTCAAGCACCAGTTAAAGATTTCAAAAACTGGTTTCCTTTGTTTCCTTCGGAAAAATTAGCTGAACTTTGTGGTTTTTTAATTGGTGACGGGCACATCCAACCATCTCCGCGTTGGCGAATTGATTTTACTTCTAATAATAAAGTCACATTGGGTTATGTTAATTCTTTATTTTTTGATTTGTTTGAAGTCAGTGGGAAAGTAAGAAAGTGCACCACTAACAAATACAACACTTGTAATTTAGGGGTTAATTGTAAGCCTTTAGCTAGAACTCTTTTTCTTTGTGGAGTTCCAACAGGGGCTAAAGTTAAAGAAAAGTTTTTGGTTCCTAATTGGATTTTAGAAAATAAACTTTTTTTCCGAGCGTTTGTAAGGGCTTATTTTTCTTCAGAAGCAGTTGTAGATTCTTATGGCAAAATTATGCTTGAGCAATGGAAACTTAAAGAAAATCTTTCCTCTGGGAAAAAGTTTATGTCTCAAATAATTTTTGGGTTAAAAAAACATTTTGGGGTTTATTGTGGGGGGCCTTATATTATTAAGTGGCAAAATAAAACAAAGAAAGGGCTTACTCAAGCGGTTCGAATTTGTATTAGAAGAAAAAATTCTTTAGGAAAATATGTTAGGTTGGTTGGGTTTGTTGATAAGGTAAAACAATCTAAAGCCGAAAGGCTTTTTGGCGACTATTAAAAAGCTTTTCTAACGCATCTTTATTTGCCAGGAGGCATAGCTCAGCCTGGGAGAGCACAACGCTGAAGACGTTGGTGTCGCGAGTTCAAATCTCGCTGCCTCCATTTCTAATTTATCTTTTTAACACCCTGTTTCTAGGGCATGTTTTACCCTCCTTCTTTTGCGAGAAAAGATTTATAAGCCCCCTAAGCTTACTATTAGTTGTTAGGTGTTTTTTTTATGAATCGAATCAAAACAGGGATTACAGGATTTGATCAGTTAGTGGAAGGCGGTTTGCCTGAAGGAAGAAGTTTTTTAGTTTCTGGTGGTACTGGTACTGGTAAAACTATTTTTGCTACTCAATTTTTAATTAATGGGGCTAAGATGGGTGAACCCGGTGTTTATTTAACGCTTGATGAGAGACCCGAATTAATTAGAGAGGATATGTTGCGCTTTAATTGGAACTTAAGAAAATTTGAAGATGATAATTTGATTAAAGTAGTGGATGGAACCATGGCTAAACTTGGTATCCCAAGTGATGAAGAATTTTCTCTTCCAGCTACAGGATTTGATTTAGATAAGTTATTGCTTGAATTAATGAGAGCAATTAAGAAAATCAAAGCAAAGAGAGTAGTAATAGATTCAATTCCTGCGTTGGGATTGAATTTTGATAATGAGCACGAAATTAGAAAAGCTGTTTTAAAAATTGTTTACTTGCTTTCAAGAGCGGGGGTTACTACAGTTTTCACTACAGAAATTAATGAGGATTCTAAGCAGTTAGGTAAATATGGAGTAGAAGAATTTGTGGCTGATGGAGTAATTGTTCTTCACTACATGGGTATTGGTACTCAATCTAATAGAACTCTTCACATTAGAAAGATGCGTGCAACTAAGCACAGTGAAGACTTGCATCCTCTTCAAATAACTGATAATGGGATTGTTGTTCATAAGGTTGAAGACGATTACAACTTGTAATTTCTTTAAAACAAGTTTGTAAGTTTAAAGAAATTGTACTTTTTTAAAAAAAGATTAGGGTGAAAGGCAAAGAGTTTTTCTGCCTTTCACGCTCTTAAATTTTATTTACTTCTTTCCTTTTCCTTTCAAAAAGAAGTTCCATACAACGAGTCCAACTACTGCTATTACAACTAATATTAGTAGCATGTTTGGTCCTTCAGCAGTAGCCTCTGTTGCTTTAATTGGGATTGAAATTGTTTTTGTTTTCATTATTGAATCCGAATCTTGGTAACTGATTGTTACTTCTACTACTTGGTCTCCGGAAGTGTTGAACACAATTGGTGTTTTTACGGTATCAACATCATTTGGGCCAAGCGCTCCGATGAATTGCTTTGGTTTTTGAATTGTCCCTTCAGTTTTTAATTCAACTACAGTGAACTCAGCTTTTCCAAGTCCTTTGTTGAATATTTCGATTGTAATTTCTGGTTTTTGCCCTGCTGCAACTATCCCTGTTACTTCTTTTAGAGTTGCATCAAGTTCTGCTGTTCCAAATACTTTTAGTCCTACATAAGAAATATCAGTGGTTCTAGTTCCTGAAGCATTTCTATAAGAAACTTGTATTGGCAGAGTATAATTTTTTATTGTTGCAGTATTTGTTACACTTACTTTTAGTGTAGCTATTTTTTGTTCCATTGGATTAATTGTTGCAACGTATGCAGTAGCAGCTCCAAGTGGGGTAATATCTCTTTCAACAACCGCCCCTGTTGCTGTAACAGTTCTATCTTCTTTCATTTCAAGTATTACATCATAAGCAGGGCTTGTTCCAACATTTTGTATAGTATATTCAATTTCTTTTTCCTGTCCTGGAAGTAATTTATCGCTTGAAGTCATTACTACTTTTAGGATTGGTTCTTTTCCATTAACAACTATTGCGAAGTTTGTTTTCTTTCCAGTTAAGTTATCTGAAGTTGAACTAGTTATTGGCAAATAATAAGTTTTGTTTTCTGCAGTTGGATCTACATAAACATTGAATTGAGTTAATGCTTTTCCATAAGCTCCAATATTTCCAATTGTTACTGGATTAGGCATTGCATCATCAGTTTTTACAGTAAATGGATATTGGTTTTCTATTTGTAGAGTTACTCCTTTTTGTGCAGTTGAATCCAAGTTTTCTACTTGAACAAGTACAGTTATTATTGATCCTGGTAATGCAGGATTTGGAGTATAAGTTACTTGAGTTATTTCTGGTGTTGCTGCAAGTACAGTCATCGTAAACATTAGTATTGCTAATAATATAATTCCTTTTAGAGTTAATTTCATTCGAACCACGTCCTGTACATTTTTCTCTAAGAAGCATTTAAATAGGTTTTTTTGGGGGCTTTTGGTTTGACTAAATTCGCTCAACGCCTTGAACAGAAGGGATATTTTCAATTTTTTCCATTAATTTTTCTAATTTTGCAACACTACTTATTTCAAATTCAAATATTGCTTCAGCATAACCATTTTTTTTGATTTTAAAATTTGTATTAGTTAGGGTTACATTTGATTGTTTTATTTCAGAAAGTATTTCAGTAATAAGCCCAGGCCTATCAATTGCTTTTACTCTTATTTGGGTCTTTCCTCTCTCTCTTTCAAAATCAATATGAATTAATCTGTCCTTTGTAATTTTTTTAATATTTACACAATCTTTTTTGTGGACAATAATTTTTCGTTTGGTAGTTTTTACTCCAATTACGTCCTCTCCTGGTAGGGGGTGGCAGCACTCAGCCATTTTTATTTTTTTAAGATCAGTGAGTTGCAATTGAGGGACCTTTTTCTTAATCATCTGGGTTAATCCAAAGAAGTGTCTGATTTTTTGTTTAGCTTTATCAGTAACAACAGAAATTAACCAAGTTTTTTTTAGTTGAGGTTTTTCAGTAATAAATATTTCTACTGAATCTAAATTGTTTAGTTTTGTTTCAAGTGGAACAAAATTTCCATTTACTTTTGCTTTCTCCATTCTTTTCCCAATATCTGTATGTACTGCGTAAGCAAAATCAATAACGCTCGCCCCCATAGGGAGAGAGATTGCATCATTTTTTGGAGTAAAAACAAATAGTCTTTTTCCTGTGGTTTTTTTATTAAGCCCATCCTTTCCAAGGCTTTTTTGCCACTCGAGTAATTGTCTTTCCCAAGCAAGTTCTTTTTCAAACTCTTTATCTTTTCTTATTTTTTTATACTCCCAATAACTTTCCCCCTCAATTCTTAAGTGCTGTTCCCAAGTTCTTATTTGCACTTCAATTACATCATTTTTTCTTTTTACTGCAGTATGTATGCTTTTGTATCCACTTGATTTTGGTTTTGAAATATAATCATCAAATGCTTCTGGGATAATTTCGTATTTTGAGTGAATATATCCTAATGCCTCGTAACAATCTTTTTCTTTTTGGCAAACTATTCTAATTCCATAAATATCATGCATTTTTTGGAAAGTTACTTTTTTTAGTTTTTCAAATATTGCTTTGAAGTTTTTTGGTCTTCCACTAACTTGTACATTTATTTTTCCTTGCAAGAGTTGTTCTATTTCTTTTCTTACCTCTTCCACAAAAGCTTCTCTTTGTTCTCTTTCTTTGTTAACAAGTTTTTTTATTTTCTCAAAGCCTTGTGGATTAATTACTCTAAAACTAAAATCTTGTATTTTCCAAGCAGAATCACTCAAACCCAATTTTGTTGCAAGAGGGTAGTAAATATCTTCTGCTTTTTTTGCATAATTGTTTTCAAAAATGAATTTTTCTTTTTTGTATAAAGCATCCGCAATTTCAGCAATTTTTGCAATTATTGGCTGGAAAGTTGTGGAAAGCGAAAGAATTATTGAGCTAAGTGTTTCAGTAGGAATTTTTCCATAATTTCTTTCAACAATATCTTCAATTTGTTTTATTGTTTTTGTATTCAATAAAACTTCTTCTCCAAAATTTTCTTTTATTTCTTTTTCATCAATTAAATTTAATGAAATCTCTTTTAATATTATTGGCAAAATTGTAGAAAGCGGAAGATCTTTTTCAAGTAATCCATAAGCCACTCTTTTGTTTCTTTCAAAATTGTTTTTATTAGTTTTTTTAATAGTGTAATTTAAAGCAATTAGTATTTCTTTGCTTTTTTCTTTACTAGTTGGTTCATTTACCATAATTAACTACTCCTTGAACATTTTTTAAATCAGTTGACTTTGAAAGTATTATTTTATTTAGTTTGATTTTTTCAATTATTTCGTTTTTTGACGGACTTATGTTTGTCCCACTCCTTTTTTTAAACTAGTTGGGGGTATATTGTGTATCAAACATTTTTTGGTGGTGGTTTTATGGAGTATCCTAATGTAAGTTTTGTTAAATTCCCTGTTCTTGATGAAGTTGATGAGGGCCACATAGCTAAAGCACTTGAACATTTTTTTAGAAAAGTTGGGGGAGATGCTAAGCTTCAACTTTCAATTAAAGAATATAAAAAAGGCGGGTTAAGGGCTCAGCATGAGATTAAAGCAAAAGTTAGTGTATTAGGAAAAAGTTTTTTTGCAGATCACACTGATTGGCAGTTGCTTGAAACTATTCAGCATACTTTAAAGAAGCTTGAAAAGGAAGTTTTAAAGGAAACTGGTAAAAAGTAATTACTTTTTCTTTTTTCCTTTTTTTGCTTGTTTTGGCTTTGTTTTTGGTTTTGCCTTTTTTACTGCCTTTTTTAGGGCTGTTTTCTTCTTTGTTGGCTTAGTCATTACGCCATCTTCTTCTTGTTCTTTTCTTAGCTCGTCTCGCATTTGCTCGATTAGATCTTTTACTGACATTTTTTTTTCAAAAACCATTTTGGCCACCAATTTATGCTAGAACTATGCTTTTTTCCTATATAAGCATTTCCCCTAAAGGAAAATTTAGCTACTTAACTTATTAAACTCCTTCAAATTGCCGTTTGGCCAGATTCTAATTAGGTTTTATGTAGAATAAAGACGAGTAAAAAAGAGCTTTTTTTGAATTTTTTTATGGTTTTTTGTTCATGGACGCGCCAGATAATGGATTCCTATCTTGTGCAAGCATTTCACTTTAATGACTCCACTCCGTTTCCCTTCAGCGTACCCAAGAAAAATTACCGTTGCTGCATTCCTGCCCTGGCGGGGTTCGTTTTTGAAAGATACCTGTAAGGACAGAGCTTCGACGCCACCAAAATGGTGCTTACATAAGCATCAAAACCTCTTATCCGGCTTCGGCTCCAACGTAAAGCGGATTTTTGGTTACAAGCCACCGCTAGCGGCCCAGCCTAGTCCAAAGTAATTCTATTACAAAATGCTTAAATGTTTGTGTTTAGCCTTTTTCTTCTTTGTTTTTTATTTTTTTGAGTTTAGTTGTTTTAACAAGAATTAAATAACCTTTCAAGTAGAGCTTTTGTATGTCTTGTTTTGAAATTGAAGTGGAATCAAAATCTTCTCTTGCGCGCACAGGTTTTTTACAAACTTCGCACGGAAAAATTAGTACTCCTTTTTTTATGCCTGTTGCAACTAAGGGTGCAGTAAAACTTGTTTCTCACGAACAACTAGAAGAAATGAAAGTTGAGTGTTTAATTTCTAATGCTTTTATTAATTATTTAAAACCAGGTCTTCCTTTGATTGAGCAAGCGGGAGGTTTGCATAAATTTATGTCCTGGGATAAAGGGTTGTTCACAGATTCAGGCGGCTTTCAATTGATTTTGGATCACTTTGTCCACAAAATTTCAAATAAAGGAGTTACTTTTAGAAATCCTTTTGATAAAAGTTTAGAACTTGTTACTCCCACTAAAGCAATTCATATTCAAAACACTTTAGGTAGTGATGTTGCAATGTGTCTTGATCATCAACCAATTTTTGGAAAATTGCGAGCAAATTATATTGATTCATTAATTAGAACAATAGAATGGGCAGAGGAATGTAAGAGGGCCCATGATTCTAATGAAAATAAAATAAACAAGCATCAATTAATTTTTGGAATTACTCAAGGGGGAACTCATGTTGACTTGAGAGTGAAAGGAGCTTATGCAATGAACGAAATTGGTTTTGATGGTATTGCGCTTGGTGGGTTTGGTATTGGAGAAGCGCAAGTGGATATGTACAAAATTATTTCTGCTTCAAAAAAAGTTATTCCAAAAACTAAACCAGTTTATGTAATGGGGATTGGTTCTCCGCTTGAATTATTAAACGCAGTTTCTAATGGAGCCGATATGTTTGATTCAGCTTATCCAACAAGAATGGCTCGTCATGGAAAAATATTTACTCATAAGGGTTCAATAGAAATTGATCAAGTAAGAAACAAAACAGATTTTTCTCCAATAGATAAAGAATGTAATTGTATGGTTTGTAAAAAATATTCTCGTGCATATTTGCATCATTTGTTTAAAACTCACGAACAAAATGGATTAATGCTCCTAAGTTATCATAATACTTTTTTTATAATTGAATTAATGAAAAATATTCGCACTTCTATTAACGAAGGACGATTTGAAAAGTTCAGAGATGAGTTTGAGTTGAATTATAAAAAGAAAAGTGAGTGAAATTTCTTTCACTCACAAAATCAGTTTTATTTTTAATTATTTTTTTGATTCAGATTTTATTCGTCTAAATCTTCTATTCCATTTTCTGTGATTCTGTAAATTGCTTCTCCGTCAGGTAATGATGGTGAATCAACTAATTTTGCCACTCTCTTATCTTCTTTACTTTTTCGCAAGTATAGTCTTGTTTTGCTTGCGTGTCCTACAACATTTCCTCCAATTGGTTCTGTTGGGTCTCCAAATAATATATCCGGTCTTGACATTACTTGGTTTGTTACAAGTACCGCAACATTACTCATTTCAGCTAGTTTTTGTAGGGTTCTCATGTGTTTGTTTAATTTTTGTTGTCTTTCTGCTAGTGTTCCTCTTCCAACAAATTCTGATCGAAATTGTGCAGTTAGTGAATCTATTATTACTAGTTTAATATTTTTTTCTTCCACCATTTCGGCTGCCTTATCAGCGAGTATCATTTGGTGTTCTGCATTGTATGCCCTTGCAACATAAATATTTTTTAGTGCTGAGTCAACATCAAGTCCAAATTTTTTAGCAACTTGTATTACTCTTTCCGGTCTAAAAGAATTTTCAGAATCAATATACAAGCAAGCTCCTTCTAGTCCTCCTTGTTCTTTTGGTAGTTGTACGGTTACTGCTGTTTGGAAGCACCATTGGGATTTTCCGCTCGCCATTTTTCCGTATACTTCTGTAATGGATTGGGTTTCTATTCCTCCTCCAATTAAATTATCAAGTTCTTTTGATCCAGTAGTTAGTCTTCCTACTAGTTTTCTTTTTTCAGCGAGTATATCCGCTGATTCAAAGCCCATATCTAGTGAGTCTCTTGCTGCTTTGATTGCTTTTTCTGCAGTTCCTTCTCCAAGCCCCGCAATTTCTTTTAGTTCTATTGCGCTTGATACTGCTATTTGTTCTAGTGTTTTATATCCTGCTTCATTTAATTTTTTTGCAGCGCCCTCTCCAACTCCTGGAAGGTCCTCTATTTTCTCGTATTTTTTAGCCATTTTTTCACCTGTTCATTGCTTTTTGAGCTTTGATTTTGGCAAATCAAGTAAGCCCGTTGCGATTGAACAATAGACCTTCTTTTGCGTTCTTTTTAAATGCTTCTGAAGTGTCTTGCCGGCCAGGAGGTTAGTAAGAAAAAAAGTTTCTTTTAGTTATTTTTCTTTTTTATTTTTAATTTATTTTAAAATATGTCCTAGAAAAGCTGTGCTTTTCCTGACTAACAAAACTAATGTTTTGCTTTGTCCTAGAAATAGTGCGTTATAATGTTTCCTTTATAAAGTTATTGAAATATTTTTGTGGAACGATTTTTTTACTAAAATTTTCAAGTTAGCTTTATTAATCTATTCAATATCCACTTGTGAGTAAAAAAAATTTGTCGATTTTTTAAGTAAAATCTTGGTGATGAAAATGAAAAAGGGTGTGAAGTTTAGCTACATAGTAAGTAATTCAAACAATCAAAATGAATTTAGTTTTTTGTTGAAAGGGATTAATTTTTCTTCGCAAATAGAATCAATTTTGAAAATAAATTCTTGGATTAAGAAAAATAATTTTGGAGTGGGGTTTGTTCTTCTTTCTTTTATTTTTGTCTTGTCTTTAGTAAAGGTATTTTTGGGGTGAATTTATGCATGAATTTGAAGAATTAATTGATTGGTTGGATAATGAAACCGCTAAAGTTAGTGTTCAAAAAAGAATAGTAGTAAAACAAAAAGTAAGTGTTAATTAAAGGTGAAAAAATGGTTAAAAGAAAAAAAGAAATGGAAGTTAAGTTTATTTCAATACAAAGAACAAGTAACGAAAACATTTTTACAGATTATTTCAAAAGCATGTATTTTTCGTTTGAAAACATCCTATTGAATTTGTTTGAAGCAGTTAAAAGAGAAAGTATTTTTTTATGTGCTTTCTCTTGTAGTGTGCTTTTTTTGCTCGCTTGGGTAGTAAGCGCAATTTATTATGTGCTTTTCATTCCAGTACTAATATTTTCAATAATTCATTTAGCAAATGAACATAAATTGTTTTTAATAAAAAAAGATTTTGATGAGAATGGAATTTTTTAATAATTAAAACCTTAATCTCTTTCCGCGGGTAGTCATCCCTACCCCATGTTTTTTTCTCATTTTTTGTATAGTTCTAAGTCGTTCTATTCCTTCTTGTTCATAGGCTTTTATCCAGCTTTGTGCATAATGCCCGACTAATTTTTCCGATTGTTCAGTTAACCTTTTTCCATTTGGGGTTGTTAAAAACTTATTTGCATTTTGAGGGGTTAAAGCGATTCCTTGCTTAGTTAATTCATTTTCTATTCTTTTTGCTAAAAAACCATTTCTAAATTTATCAGTTAACTTAATTCTAGCTTCTGCTTGCCCTGAGAGTTTTTGAATTTTTCTAGCGTACTTTAGTGCAACAGGATCTTGACTTTCGTTAGCCATTTTGAGTACTTTTGCTTCATCTTTGACCCCAATAGATCTACTTCTATCTTTTTTTAGTTTTTCTATTAAAAGTTTTCTTAAGTGGGGGTCTCTAGGGAGAACAAATCTTTGCCCAGTTCCATTTCTTTTGGGCATAGTTGCCTCTCTTCCTGCAATAGTAAATAATAGTTTTTCTTTTTCTGCTATTCTTTGGATAGGCGTTCCTTTTATTGCTGCAATAGTAGCCATTTCATGGAAATAAATTTTTCTTTTAACAGAAAGACTTTTTGCATTGTAATATGATTCTAAAAAATCTCTTGCCCTTGTTTCAATTCCCCCAGCAAGCATAAAACTTGCGGTGTGTATTTTGTTTTCTCGAAGTGCTTTTAGTACTGCAATTGCCTGTTCTTTTGTGTATCTTCCTCCTTTGAGTTCTTTTAGCATATTGTTGTTCAGTGCTTCAGTTCCTATTTGTAAAAGTACTGTTCCTGATTGTTTAATTTTTCTGATTAATGCAATGTCAGGTTTTCCATTTTTAAGCAGTGATTCAATTGTTGCTCCATAATCAAATTCAAATCTTTTATTTAACCCTAGTGCGATTATTCTATCCATTATTCTGTTTGCTCGTGCTTTGTCTGCAAAGAATTGGTCATCAATTAAACTTACTACTTTAATTTCTTTGTTTCTCGCAAGTGCTTTTATTCCTTCAATTATTGTTTCTTCTTTTAGTTGTGCAGGGTTTCCCTTTCTTGGGACTGTGCAAAACACGCATGCGTTAGGGCACCCTCTTTCGCTGTAAGTTGAAGCAAACTTTCCCCTAGTGATGGAAACAAATGATGCGTTTTGTATTTCCTCACGAGTAATTCTTGCTGGAGGATTTCTAATAATTCTTCTATTTTTTCTAAAAACTATTCCTTCTACTTCTTCCAAAGTTCCTTGGCTTCTTTTTGTTAGTATTTTTATTAATTTTGGAAGTGCATTCTCTGCTTCACCTGCTATTGCATAATCAGCTTTTGTTTCTCTAAAAAAACCTACTGGATTTGAGTTAAATGCGGGGCCTCCTGCAATTAATTTTGCCCCTGGAAAAAATCTTTTGATATTCCTTGCCACAAAAAAACTTGTATTTTTTTCAAGTTCACTATCAAAAAAAGTCATTCCGATAAATGCAGGTGCAGATATTTTTTGTTTTAATTCTTGTAAGTATTCTTCAGCTTCTTTTTGGAATTGTTTGGCTTTTTTTCTTGAACGGGCATCGTCTCCGCCGTCAATTACTCTTTTAAAAATATTATTCATTGAAAACAATCTTGTGTTTATTCCCTCTTGGTTTAGTTTTTGTCTTAATATTTCCTGTCCTAAAGGAGGAGTTCCAATTGAGAGGAAAACAAATTCAGCCATACTAAGTTAGTGTTTATGACTTTATTTAAACAAAATGGGTTGGGCCCAAATTCTTTGTAGTTAGTTGTTTAGTTTTGGTTTTGCTCTTGAATAGTTAGTGTTAAATACGTTTTTGTTTATTCTTTTTTTATGCAGGAAAAGAATGGTTTAATGCGTCCTGATTGGGATGAGTATTTTATGCTTTCAGCAGTAATGGCTGCTACTAGAGCTTCGTGCACTAAATTCAAATCTGGTGCAGTTATTGTTAAAGATAAGAGAATAGTTGCTTCTGGTTATAATGGCCCAGCTCCTGGAGTTCCTTCAGGTTTTGAGTTGGGTTACTGTAGAAAAGAACAAGCAGGAGTAGATTGGTCTTCTAAAGGTTCAGGTCATTGTCTAGCTACTCACGCTGAAGCTAATGCTATTGTTCAATTTCATGGAACTGATTTGCACGGAGCTACAATGTATTGTCTGCACTCTCCTTGTAATGAGTGTGCAAAGTTAATCGCTTCTGCGGGAATTAAGGAAGTAGTTTACCTAAAGAATTATCGCGAACAAGTAGCTAAAGCTGAAGAGATTTTTTCTTTTTCTAAAATAAAGTTTAGAAAACTTGAAATAGATTTTGAGAAGGCCCTAAAATTAATTGAAGGGGTAATGAAATCTACTAAAGAGTAATATTTTAATAATTAAAAGCTTTTTTTTGTTTAATTAACTTTTTTTTAGGTAATTTTTCTTATTTTATTTTCTTTCATATTTTTTGTAAATAAATTCAGCGTATTCTTTGCTTTCAGTTTCTTTCCATTCTTCAAAATTTATTTTAGGGAACAAAATGTTTCCTGGGTAGTTTTCTTTTACCCAAGAAATATGTAAAACATCAGCAAGTGGGAGCATTGCAAAATAGATTCCTGCCCCACCAATAGAATAAATTTCTTTTTTGAATTTTTTTCCCTCAGTAATAGCTTCTTCCACGCTTTTGCAAACAATTGCGCCTGCTTGTTTTCCTAGTGTTGTACTTACAATAATATTATTTCTTTCAGTTAATGGTCTGTATTTTTGAGGAATTGATTCCCAAGTGTTTTTTCCCATAATCACAGTATTCGAAATGGTTTTTTCTTTAAAGAGTTGCATATCTTCCTTGATTTTCCAAGGGAGCAGGCCATTGTTTCCAATAACCCCATTTTTTGTCATTGCTACAATAATATTGATTTTCATTTTTTCACTATAACTTTTTAAGTCTGTATGTGGTTAAAAATACTTATTCAAGGTTTTTAAAATGGCAAATAATCATCCAGAGTATCAGTACCTTAATCTTTTACAAGATATTATGGAGAACGGTTCAGAGAAAACTGATTATGCAACAGGAACTAAATTAAAAAGTGTTTTTGGAAGAATGTCTCGTTATGATTTATCAAAAGGTTTTCCTCTTTTGACTACAAAAAAAGTTTTTTACAGAGGAATTTTGCATGAGCTTGTTTGGTTTCTAAGAGGAGACACTAACATAAAATATCTTGTAGATAATGATGTTCACATTTGGGATGATTGGCCGTATAAGGTTTACAAAAAAGCAATGAGTGAAGGAAAAGCTCCTGTTTTAACTCAAGAAGAATTTATTAAAAAAATTAAAAGTGAGGAAGTTGGTAGTGAATTTATTAAAAAGTGGGGAGAGTTAGGCCCAGTGTATGGTCGTCAATGGCGTAAGTGGCCAGCTTCTGATGGAAGAGAAATTGATCAATTGCGTTGGGCTCTTTGGAAAACAAAAGAATATCCTGATAGAAAACATGCTTGTGTTAGTGCATGGAATCCAGAACTTATTTATGAAATGGCTAATGAGGATGTAAAAACAATGGCGATTCCTCCTTGCCACGCTTTTTTCCAATTCAATGTAAACAATGGCAAATTAAGTTTAGCACTTTTTCAAAGAAGTTGTGATTCTTTTTTAGGAGTTCCTTTCAACATTGCTTCTTACGCTGCACTTACAATGGTTGCTGCTCAAATAACTGGTAACCAACCAGGAGACTTTGTTCACATTTATGGAGATGTGCACATTTATGGAAATCACTATGAACAAGTTAAGGAACAACTTTCTCGCGAACCAAAAGCATTTCCTACATTAAAAATAAATCCAAGAATAAATAGTTTAGATAGTCTTGATCAAATAAAGTTTGAAGATTTTGAAATAGAAGGTTACGATCCTCACCCTCCACTAAAAGGAGAAATAACAGTAGTGGGCGGATTTGATGAAAAAGATAGAAGTAAGTGGGATAAAAAGAATTAATTGAAGTAAGTAATTAATTAAAATAAAATTGATTAATTATTTAATTAGAATTAAAGATTAGTTAAGTAGTTTTGATTTATTTTTGTTGGTGTTATTTTGTTTGAGAATATAAAAAAGTTTGATCCTGAAATTTACAATTATATTTTAGCAGAGAAAGAACGCCAAATGGAAGGAATTGAATTAATTCCTTCTGAAAATTTAGTTTCAATGGCTGTTCTTGAGGCTCTTGGTTCTTTTCCAACTAATAAATACGCTGAAGGTTATCCTGGCCACAGATATTATGGTGGAAATGAAGTTATTGATAAAATTGAACAACTAGCAATTGATCGTTTGAAGCAATTATTTAATGCA
This sequence comes from archaeon, assembly GCA_041659525.1. Lineage (GTDB taxonomy): Archaea > Iainarchaeota > Iainarchaeia > Iainarchaeales > JAAZKV01 > JAAZKV01. The sequence goes on from JBAZYC010000001.1 coordinate 481,707, forward strand.
GAGCATGCTAATGTTCAACCTAATTCTGGTTCTCCTGCAAATATGGCTATGTATTCTGCTCTAATGCAACCAGGAGACAAAGCAATGGGCTTAAAGCTCACTGAGGGTGGCCACTTAACTCACGGGCACAAAGTAAATTTTTCTGGAAAAATGTATAACTTTGTTCAATATGGAGTAGATAAAGAAACAGAAATGCTTGATTATGATAAAATTAGAAAACAAATTTTGGAAGAAAAACCAAAGCTAGTTCTTTCAGGTTACACAGCGTACCCGAGATTAATTGATTTTAAAGAATTTAGGAGTATTTGTGATGAAGCTGGTTGTTTTTGCGTGGGAGATATTTCTCACATTGGTGGATTATGTGCAACTGGGGTTCATGAAAATCCAGTTCCTTATTTTGATGTAGTAACTACTACTACTCACAAAACTCTTAGAGGGCCAAGAAGTGCGGCTATTATGTGTAAAAAAGAATTTGCTGAAAAAATTGATAAAGCAATTTTTCCCGGTCTTCAAGGAGGACCGCATGAGCATGTAATTGCAGCTAAAGCAGTTGCATTCAAAGAAGCTCTTCAACCTGAATTCAAAACTTATGCAGAGCAAATTGTAAAGAATTCAAAAAAATTAGCCGAAAGGTTACAAAGTCACGGTTATAGATTAGTTTCTGGTGGAACAGATAATCACTTAATTTTAGTTGATGTAAGAAAAAGTGGTATCTCAGGAATTGATGCTGAGAAAGCTTTAGAAAAAGCAGGAATGTATTGCAACAAGAACACTATTCCTTACGAAACTGGTTCTCCTTGGGATCCTAGTGGAATTAGAATAGGAACTCCCGTTTTAACCACAAGAGGGATGAAGGAAAAAGATATGCTTGTTGTTGCTGATTTTATTCATGAAGCACTTACTTCTCGAACAGATGATGTAAAGTTAGCTAAAATAAAAGAAAATGTAAAAGAATTTTGTAAAAACTTTTTATTTTACAAATAATTTTTATAAATAAATAAGTTTTAGTAAATTATTATCTTTTTAGTATTTTTTTCTGTTTTTTTGAATAAATTTTAGTTTTTTTAATTATTTTTTATTTTTTTTATTAAGTTTTTTATTTTTATTAAAAAATAATTCTTTTATTTACGATAAACGTAACCTTTTTCCAAACTTTTTATTGTTTTTTTGTTCGATTTTCGCACCATTATTCTCTTTTGTTGGACAATTTTTTGGTTTTGCCAACTTTTGGTGAGTAATGTTGGTTAGTTTTTTGTTCATGGGGGTTTTGAATGGTAAGCTTTTTATAGTCCCTAACTCTTTCTATTCTCGGTTGGAAAATTTCTATTTAGTTTAGGAATTTATTAAGAAATCGTGATAAGTATTTTGGGGGAATTGCCTGTGCCTAAGTTTGTTATAAAGAGAGATGGATCTAAAGCGACTTTTGATGAATCAAAAATTGCTACAGTTATTTGGAAAGCGGTTTCTGCTGTTGGCGGAGCTGACAAAGTTAGATCTGACGCTATTGCAAAAAAAGTTGTTGACTTAATTAACGAAAAATATGCTCAAGATTTTTCCCCTAATGTTGAAGAAATTCAAGATTTAGTTGAAACTACTTTAATTAAGGATGGGCACGATAAAACAGCTAAAGCATTTATTTTGTATCGTCACCAAAGAGAGCTTTTGAGAAGAACAGAAGACATGGTAAATAATTTTGAAATAATTAATCAATATATTTCCCAAGAGGATTGGAGAGTTAGAGAAAATTCTAATATGGCTTATTCTCTTCAGGGAATGAATTTTAATATTGCTGGAAGAGTTGTTTCTAATTATTGGTTGAGTAGAGTTTATCCAAAAGAAATTGCTTCTGCTCACAAATCAGCAGAACTTCACATCCACGATTTGGATTGCTTAGCAGCTTATTGTGTTGGTTGGGACTTAAAGCAATTATTAATTGAAGGTTTTACGGGGGTAAGAGGAAAAGTTGCTTCAAAACCAGCTAAGCACTTGAGAACCGCTCTTGGTCAAATAGTAAATTTCTTTTATACTCTTCAAGGAGAAGCAGCAGGTGCTCAAGCTTTTTCAAACTTTGACACTTACTTAGCTCCATTTATTAGATATGATAATTTGGATAGAAAAGCGGTGAAGCAAGCTATTCAAGAATTTATTTTCAACACCGCAGTTCCAACTAGAGTAGGTTTTCAAACTCCGTTTACAAATATAACAATGGATTTGAAAGTTCCTTCTCACATTGCACATGATCCCGTAATTATTGGGGGTAAAGCAATGGAATTAACTTATGCTGATTTCCAAGAAGAAATGGATTTACTCAATGATGTTTTTTGTGAAGTAATGACTGAGGGGGATGCTAGTGGAAGAATATTTACTTTCCCAATTCCAACTTACAACATTACTCCTGACTTCGATTGGGATTCTCCAAAGTATGATAGTATTTGGGAAATGACAGCAAAATATGGTATTCCTTATTTTGCTAATTTTGTTAACTCTGATATGAAAGCAGAAGATGCAAGAAGTATGTGTTGCAGATTAAGACTTGATAATAGAATGCTAAACAAAAGAGGGGGAGGATTATTTGGAGCAAATCCATTGACTGGGTCAATTGGGGTTGTAACAATTAATATGGCTCGTTTAGGCTATGTTTCAAAAACTGAAGAAGAGTTTTTCAAAAATCTTGGAAGATTAATGGACCTTTCAAAAGAAGCTTTGATAATTAAAAGAAAAACAATTGAAAGACTTTCTGATCAAGGATTGTATCCTTACTCTAAATTTTATTTAAGAGGAATAAAAGAACAAACTGGCGGTTATTGGACTAATCACTTCTCAACAATTGGTTTACTTGGAATGAACGAAGCCCTAATTAATTTTATGGGAAAAAACATTGCAACTAAAGAAGGAAACGAACTTTCAATTAAAGTTCTTAACTTTATGAGAGATCGTTTGCAAGAATACCAAAATGAAACGGGGGATATTTTTAATTTAGAAGCTACTCCTGGTGAAGGAACTTCAAGAAGATTTGCTTGGGCAGATAAGAAAAACTTCCCTGATATTATTGTTGCAAACGAAAAACAATTCAAAGAGCACAATGTTGCACCATATTATACAAATTCAACTCAACTCCCAGTAAATCTTTCACTTGAGTTATTTGATGCTCTTGATTTGCAAGATCCATTGCAAACATTATACACAGGAGGAACAGTGTTCCACGTATTTTTAGGAGAAAAGTTACCTTCTAAAGAAGCAACAAAGAATTTGGTGAAGAAAATTGCAAGTAATTATAGAATGCCTTATTTTTCATTAACTCCTTCATTCAGTGTTTGCCCAATTCATGGGTACATAAAAGGAGAGCATGAATACTGTCCGATTTGCGAACAGGAATAATTAAATTATGGTTAGTGAATATAATTGGAGGTGAAAGGATGACTAAAACAAAGTGCGAAGTTTATAGTAGAGTTGTAGGGTACATTAGACCAGTTAGTAATTGGAACGACTCTAAACAAGCTGAGTTTACAGATAGAAAGAAATTTGATTCTGCTGTAGAAAAAGGATGCAATTGCCAATAATTGTTTAAGATTATTGTTGTTATTGGTAATTTCATTCTTTTAATTTTTTTAAAGAGAGCAATTCTTTTTGAATTGCTTTTTATTATTTTTTTGGTGATTGTTAGTGTTTATTGGGGCTTTGCAAAAAACTACTCTTACCGATTTTCCAGGCAAAGTTGCTTGTATAGTTTTTTTAGTAAATTGTAATTTCAAATGCAAATTTTGTTACAATAAAGAATTAACCTCTCATAAGTTTTTTAAAAAAAGTAAAAGAGAACTTGTGGAAGAAAATTATTTTTTTGATTATTTAGAATCAAAAAAGAAGATGCTTGACGGAGTAGTAATAACAGGAGGAGAACCAACAGTAACTCCAGGTTTACATAATTTCATTAAGAAAATTAAGTCAAAAGGATTTGCAGTAAAATTAGACACTAATGGAACTAATCCACAGATTTTGAAAAAACTTTTTAGTGAAAATCTTTTAGATTACGTTGCAATGGACGTTAAAGCTCCTTTTAGTAAATACCAAGAAATTACTCAATCAAAAATAGCCCCTGAAGTTTTACTTGAATCAATTGATTTAATTCGTGCTTCAGGAGTAGCTCACGAATTTAGAACAACGTTGTACCCCAAATTAACTAAATCAGATTTGCTTGAGATTTCTCACTTAATTCCTAAGGAAAAGTGGTTGTTACAACAGTTCCAACCCGCTCAATCACTTGATCCTAAAATAAGAAAACAAAAAGCTCTAAAATTAAGTGAAATAAAAGAATTTATTAGTGAAGTAAAAAACGAAGTAAAAGTTTCTCTAAGAGAATAATTTCTTTTTAAGTTCTCTAATTTCTTTTTTATTTTTAGTAATTCTTCTTTTACTTGGTTTTATAAAAACTTAGTTTCTCTTTTGTTGGGTTGTTTTTATGTTAATTGGAGTAGTAGGGTTAAATGGTTCTGGTAAAGATACTGTTGCTTCTTATTTAGCAAAAAATAAAGGATTTGACTGGGAAGATTGTGGGGAAGAGATTAGAGTTGAATTAAAAAAATTAGGTAAAAATTATTTAGATAGAAACGAAATGACTTCTCTTGCAAACAAAATGCGTGCAGAGTTTGGGGCAGATTATTGGGTAAAGCGTTTACTAAAAAAGCACCCTTCTGCTAAAAATTTAGTTATTTCTTCCATCAGAAATCCTTCTGAAGTAGAGTTGCTAAAATCAAAAAAAGGAGTTATTGTTGAAGTATTTGCTAGCATTAATACTCGTTACAAAAGAACAGTAGATAGAGTAAAAAATAATCCTAAAGAGCACGGAGATGTAATTAATTTTAATGATTTTAAATCAAAAGAAGATAAGGAACTAATAAGTAAGGATCCAACAAAACAACAACTCCTAAAATGTATTTCAATGACTGAGTATAGATTGGATAATAATGGTAGTTTAGAAGATTTAGAAAAAGAGATTGAATTATTTTTGAAAAAGATTTCTAAAAAGAAATAAATTTAATTTTTTGTTGAATTCATTTTATTAAAAAGTTACTCTACTATTTCTCTTATCATAAATTCATTAGCTCCGCTAAATGAATTTGTTTTTTGGTATCCGTAGAGTTTGATTTCTTTTTCCATTAGTTTTCCATTGAGTTCTGCAAGTAAAACATCAGTGCTTTTTTCATTTAATTTATTCTCAAGTTCTTCTTGACTCATTCCAATGGCAGCTAGTGCATTTTTTCCAAATGCAGTTGCTTTGATTCCAGCAGTATCATCTTCAATTAGTAAAGAGATAACTGCATTTTTTTTAGGAGTAGTTTCTCCGCAATTCTCGCAAAGTACTCCATTTTCATTTTTCTGGATTTTCTTTCCACATTTTGAGCAAACTTCAAAGAAAAAGTTTCCTTTTTCCACACTCATTATTTTTCCATTAATTTTAGCACTTTCTCCATCAGTTAGTTGGTTAATTTTTTTCTCAATTATGTTTTCTTTTAGTATTTGTGAGATGCTTGGCATTTCTTTTTTGCTTTCAGATAGTTGTGCAGTGTATCCTAAGTGTAATTCTACTCCAAATCTTCCTTCTTTAGTATAAGCGTTTTTTATTTCTACAGTGTCTCCTTCATTAAATTTTTCAAGTTCATCTGCTTTGTCATTCCAAGCAGTTGCTCGTAATAATGCAGTTTCATCTCCGAATTGAAATGAGCACAATTTTCCTTTTCTGTCCCCTGAATCAAAATCTTTGCAAGGGAACTTTCTAACAATTCTTCCAAATACATTTACTCCATTTAATCCTGATTTTAATTCAGCGATTTTTTCAAATGTTTCTTCTTTTCTATTTAGTATTTGCATTGTCCCATTGAATCCTAAAGTAACTTGTTTTTTTTCATTGTATTTACTTACAAGAATATTACTTAGCACTACTTCGCTTCCTTTTGTCAAATCGTATTTATCTACTTGATCATTCCAAAGAGTTACTCTTACTTCCCCAGTAGTGTCGTTTAGTATAAATGATTTTAATTTTCCTTTTTTTCCAGATTTATCAAATTCTTTTACAGGAAAAATAGCATCAACAGTTCCTTTGACTTCTATTCCTTTCATTCCTTCTTCAAGTTTATCTATTTGTATTTGTTCCAAGGATTCTTGTTTCATCCCTAGTTCTTTTCCAACCATGTAAGCAGCGCCTTGTTCAGTTAGTAATCCTGAGAATTTCTCTACTTTTGCTCTAATTAAATCAGTTATCTCTTCTTCGCTTCGCCCAGTTTTAGTAGCAGTTTCAGAAACAATTTCAGAAAGAGTTTTATCAGCCATTTTTAATTCACTTATTACTTTTTTTCTTCTTTGATTACTAATTCTTTCCTTGCAACGCTTTTATAATCTTTCGAGAGTAGTTTGCCGGGCATAGGAACTATTTTATTGAGGTTGAGCATTTTTGGTAGTATGGATTGTGTTTTGATAGGGGTTTCTGATAAGTCTCTTTTGTGGAGATTTGGGAAACTAAAAGAAAAAGAATATTCTTTTTTTGTAAAGGATTATGCAAAGTTTTTGGCTCTTCACTTTGATAATGTAATTGTTACTCCTGATGAAGGGGTTTATTCCGAAATTGCGCTTGAATTTGGGAAATTAAAAGGAAAAAAGCCAATTGCGTTTTACCCTGATAATGACAAAATTTATGGAATTAAGCATATTGAAAAGAATTTTCCTAAATTTGATTTGCGTCCAATTGAGGGGGATTGGTATAAATTAAATGCAGAGCTTACAAAGAAAGCATTGTGCGTAATTTCTATTGGGTTTTCCCCAGGAGTGTTGATTGAAGAGGCCTACATTAAATACCATCAAAGTTTTGGTTCTAAACTTAATCCAAAACTCAAAAACATTCATTTGTTTATTGATGAGCGTTGTATAGATGCGCGTTTACCTAAGAGTTTTGAAGAGCAAATCTCTAATGTTTTTTATTTTAACTCACTTTTAGAACTTGAAAAACTTTTAACTAAGCGAAAAAAATTCATTTCAAATTTTTAATTAATTTTTAAGTTAAAGTGTTTTTACTAAATATGTTCGGGTTGGGGGTCTTCCATGTTTTTCAGTTATTACTTTCTTTCCAGTGTAGCCCATTTCCATGAGTTTTTGTTCTAAATTTTTATAATCCTTAACTATTTTCCCATCAAAGTGCATCATATTTATTGATTCACTTGAAATTATCATCACGTTTTTTAATCCCATTTTTCTCGCTGTTTCTTCAGCAGTTCTTATTGCTTCCATTTTCCAATTTTTGTATTCTTTTAATAAATTCCTTACTTTTCCAAGATTTCTTTGTTGTATGTTATTGATGAGCATGCTTTGTTCTCCAAATGAACCTCTTTGGTTAATTGTTATTCCTAAGTATCCTATTGATCCTTCAAGATCAGGTATGTAATCCCCAGGGCTAGGTTTATTCAAAAAGTTGCGCATTTCTTTAGAAGCTTTTGCAGGAATTATTACTAGTCTTATAGCGTCCCCAAGGGATCTAAACCCATAAATAGGCTCCCCAAAAATTAGTTTTATTTGTGCTCGTGCCCCATTCTTGAAAGTAATTGTTTTTTGCTTTTGAACTTTTTTTACAAATATTTCAGTGAGGGAAGTAAGTAAGTAATATTCAATAGGTTTAGCATTAAGTTTCACTTTCAACTTAGACCTGAGTTTAGTTTTGCTTTCTTTTTGTATTGCTCTTTGTGCTGCTATTTTTGCGATTGCTCTTAGTTTTCTTTCATCAACTGGGCCTGTTCCTGCGTTTCTTTTTACTATTGTTCTAAATATTTGTTTTGCTCTTCCTGAATTTAGTGCTGTTTGTTGTTCGGTGGGTAAGAAGCCTTTTACAGTAGTAATTCTAGGAATTAGTTTCCTTCTCATACCTATTTTAGCGGTTTTTCTTCTTTTATTTTTAACGGAAAGATTCCTTTTTATACTCCTTTTTTCCTAGATTTAGTTATGAAGGATGGTAAAGTTTACTCAAAATTACTTGCTCAATTAAAGGAATCTGCAGGAATGTTGTTTCTTGTAATTGACCCACCTAACCAGTCTCCAGAGCAAGCAGGCAAAGTTGCTGCAATTGCAGAGAAAGCTGGTGTTAGCGCTATTGCTGTTGGGGGTTCACTAGGAGCTCAAGGAAAAATTTTAGATGATACTTTAGTTGCAATTAAAGAGAAATCAAAGCTTCCTACTATTCTTTTTCCAGGTAATATTGCAACGCTCTCTAATTTGGCTGACGCGACTTACTTTTTATCAATGCTTAATAGTAATGATCCTTATTATATTTCAGGAGCACAGACAGCAGCAGCTTTCCCAATTAAAAAAATGGGTTTAGAAGTAATTCCTACTTCTTACATTATAGTTGAACCAGGTAGAGCAGTTGGTTTTATGGGTAGAGCTCAACTCATTCCAAGAAACTTAGGTTACTTAGCAGCAGCTAGTGCACTTGCTGGCCAGTACATGGGTGCTAAAATGGTTATTTTAGAATCTGGTGGAGGAGCAACCGAACCAGTTCCTAAGGAAATGATTGCTCAAACAAAAGCTTCACTTGAAGTTCCCTTAATTATTGCTGGTGGAGTAAGAACTCCTGAATTTGCATTTGATTGTATTTCAAGCGGAGCAGATATAGTTCATGTTGGTTCTGCGGTTGAAAAAACTAAACTCGATGCTGAAATAAAAAGCAAACTTGAGAAAATGGTTGATAGTGTTAAGAAAGGCGCAAAAGCAAAGCAATAACACCCTGATGGGTGCAGATTGCAGGCAGTAACTTTTGCAAGTAATAAATTTTTTTATTTACGGTCTTTCTATGGAAATTACTCCTGCAGTGTCTACTCATGTCGAAGCAATTCAAGACTTGTCATTTAAACACCATTTTCTAAATCACTCAAATGAATTAAACGCAATTAGGGATGGTTTTACTGGAGTAATTCTTTCTAAAAAAATTTTATCAGACATAATTTCAGAAGGATTATCAAAAGTAATTGTAATTGATGGTGAACTGAAAGGTTATTTTTTGTTTTGTTCTCCAAAAGTGTATCAAAAAGCTTTTGGAATTTCTTTTAACGATTTTTTGCACAAGTACCATGTTGCCCCAGCTCCTGATTCAGTTTATGCAGTAGAGGCTTTTGTTGAACCTAAAATTAATTTAGAGGAATTTTTTGAACAAATAAAAGAGAGTGTTTTTGGAAATCTTTCAGAGAAAGGATATGGGGTTTCTTTTACTGAGGTTCCTCAAAATAATTCTATTTCAATAAGAGTTCACTCCAAATTAGGTTACAGATTTCTTTCCGCTCAAGAAACTGATCTTTGGTGCGACTATAAGGGCGATGACAAAGATTTGTTAAAAAAGCTTAAGCGATCCGCAACAACAGAAACAGTGGTTTGGAACTTGTACAAAAAAGCTTTTGCTTAAAATTTTATTAGAGAGTTTTTACTAAATAAGTTAAGCTTTTTGGACCACCGGAGGGTATAGTTATTGTTATTTTTTCAGTGTAACCCATTTTTTTTAGTTCTTGCTCTAAATTTTCATACTCTTTAACAATATGCTTTCTTTTATAAAATTTGCTTATAGTCTCACTTGAGATTATCATTACACTTTTGATTCCTATTTTTCTTGCGGTTTCTTCAGCAGTTCTTATTGCTTCTATTCTCCAATTTTTGTATTCTTTTAATGATGTCCATGCAGACCCTAAATTTCTTTGTTGTACATTATGGATAAACATTTTTGGGTCACGTGATTCTGATAATTCATTAATAGTTAGACCAAGATATCCTATACTTCCTTCTAAATCCCGAATATAATCTCCTGGCGCTCGTTTATTCAAAAGTGAATTTGTTGGTTTAAGTGTTTTTTTGGGTGTTATTACTATTCGCATAGCGTCTCCAAATGAGAAAAAATTGTAAATTGGTCTACCTAAAATTAGTTTTGCTTGTGCTCGTGATCCATTCCTAAAAGTAATTGTTTTTTGCCTTTGAACTTTTTTAAAAAGAGTTTCTGCGTGGGATTCAAGCAAAGTTTGTTTAGAAAATTTTGCCTTAATGTTTATAATCCAGTTTGGGATATGGTTAGTTTTGCTTTTTTCTTCTATTGCTCTTTGTGCTGCTATTTTTGCGATTGCTCTTAGTTTTCTTTCGTCGACTACTCCAGTTCCTGCATTTCTTTTTACTATTGTTCTAAATATTTGTTTTGTTCTTCCTAAATTTAGTGAGGTTTGTTGTTCTATTGGTAAGAAGCTTTTTGCAGTAACAATTCTAGGAATTAATTTTCTTTTCATAAGTATTATTCAATTTTTCATTTTTTAAATTTATTTTTTCTTATTTTTATTAAGTTCGTTCGCAACTTCTTTTATCGCACTTTTCAAACTAATTTTTTGCCTGTATCCAATTCCAGCAATTTTTTTAGTATCATAATTTCTTTCTTTGCTTAGGTGTCTAATGTTTTCAAGTGTAAGTACTTTCATTCCCAAGATTTTTCCAATTATTACCCCTAAGAAAGTTGGAATGTGTTTTACTCCTTTTTTTAATTTTAGTTCAGCTTGAACCATTTCACAAAATTCGTTTAAAGTTTTCTTTTCTTTTCCAGAAATTAGGTATATTTCTCCATTTTCTCCTTTTTCAAGAATATTTACAACTCCTCGTGCGAGTTCTTTTGAATAAATTATTTGAAAAGCATTATTTCCATCACAAGGAAGAGGATAGTTTTTTTCTAGCATAGAGAACATTTTTCTCCAATATTCATTTGCCCCAAATATCATTGCACTTCTAATTATACAAACACTAACAGAATCCATTACGCTTAGAACTATTTTTTCCCCTTCTGCTTTGCTTTTCTCGTAATTGTTTTCAGGGTGAACAAGCGTCTTTTCGTTCACTTCTCCTTTAGTAAATCCATATACTCCAGTGGAGCTCATAAAAATTAGTTTTTTTATTTTTGCTTTTTTTGCAGCGCTAGCTACTTTTTGAGTTCCTTCTATATTTATTTTCCAAAGAGAGGGATTATCATTTTCAACAATTCCTGCTAAATGAACAACTGCGTTAGCTTTTTTCATTTCAGTTAAGAGTTGTTCTTCGTTTAGAATGTTTTTTCCATTTGTAATATCATATTCTACTACCGAGTGGTGTTTTGCCTTTAGTGCTTTCGCTACTTCTTTTCCAAGGAATCCGCCCGATCCAGTTAGTAGTACTTTCATTTTCATCACTTGTTTTTCGTTTTCAACTAAATATCTTGTGTTTATTCATTTTCTTAAACTTAACATTTTGGGTTTTTCAAGTTTAAATAAATAGGAACATAAATAATTGGGGTTGAGCTATTGCAACTAGTATTCCTACTAAAATAAATGGCCCGAATGGAGGTAATCCTCGTAGTACATTTATGCTTTTGATTTTGTTTTTTAACAAAAGGGTTTTCTCAGTTTCTCCAATGAGTTTTTTTCCAGAAAGTAATTTTAGTATCTTCTCCGAATTGCCTTCTTCAGCAATTACTTCCTCTTCTTCTATTTCTTTTAATAATATTTTTTTCTCAAAGAAGTTTTTAGTAATTCCTTTTTGAAACGCAATAAACAATAAACCAGTTAGCATTGGTATTAGGATAATTGTTGCGCTTGTGTAACTAATTAGTTGCATTATAATAAGTAAACTAAAGTATCCTAGTAAAATTACTCCATAAAGAAGTGCTTTTTGTATTCCTTTAGAATTTTCTTCAAACCTAATTCCCATTTTTGCATATTTTATTGTGTAAAAAATTGAGTAGAATATCATTGCACTTACTGCAGCACTGAGCATTGCGCTTGCAAAGAACAAATAATCATTGTAGGGATTTAATAGAGCAATTCCTACAAAGAGTTTTACATCTCCCCCTCCAAGTTTTCCAAATTTGTAAGTAATATAAAGTAAAGCAAAAATAATTCCTGCCCCAAAGAGGTTATTGTATTGTTGTTGCATTATTGCTAACACAAAACCAATTAGTATCATTGGGTAAGTAATCCAATCAAAGATATACCCTGTTTTAGCATCAGTAATTGCGCCAAGGGTAGTTCCTAGTATTAGTGCTCCTTGTTGAATTAGTTGCAGCATTTTAGAAACAGGGTTTTCTTGCTTATATATTTTCCTTTTTTGTCTATTTTTTTAATATAGTTATTTTTCCTTTATTTGCATCAATTTCTACAAGGAAACCATTTTGGAGTATTTTTGTTGCATTTTTTGTTCCAACTATGCAGGGTTTCTTTAATTCTCTTGCAATAATTGCGGCGTGACTTAGAGTTCCTCCCTCATCAGTTACAATTGCTGAACAAAGAATTAGCGCAGGCATCAAAGCAGGGTTAGTATTTATTGAAACTATTACCTCTCCTTTTTCAAATCCCTTCATGTCGTTTAAGGTATTAACAATTTTCACTTTTCCAGTAGCAATTCCTTTTTGAGCAATTATTCCAGTTAAGTTTGTCTCTTGTTCAGAACATAATTCGTTTTGCTTGTTATAATTTTCTTTTTCATAAGATATTTCTAATTTTGATTTAGTATAATTTCCTTTTACTACACAAAATGTTTGGCGTTTTAAAAATTCTTCTTTTGGAAGTTTGTTTTTTCCCTCAAGAATTTCTTTTAGTTCCCAAGCAGTACAAAAATAGGCCTGAGTTTCATCAACACCAAGAATTATTGAAGCTTTTTTAATAAATTTTGATAAAATTGTTGAAACAAATAAAGGGTAGGTTGTTTTTCCTCTTATTATTGAAAATTGTTCTGTTAAATTTTTACAATTGGGAGTGTTCTTTTCTTTTTCAGAGAGTTTTTCAATGCTAGTCAAAATCCAGTAGGGGATAACTGTGGTATAAAGAAAAATATTTATGAATTCCTTAAGCAATTTAGAATAATTTTCTTTAGTTGTTTCTTCAAAACTTAGTTTTGAATGTTTTTCAATTAATTTTTGAGCTTTTTCATTGTGCAAAAAAGCGTTTGCTAACAATTTTTTCAATTTAGGATCTTTTCGTTTTATCATTTTTGAAAAATAGAGTAGTGCTTTTTTTTCTTCAAATTGAGGATAGTAAAATGTGCCCGTATCGTTAGAGTAAGTAAACAGCAATTTTTCAAACCCAAACCCAGTAGCGGTTTGAAAAGCACTAGTGTGTGCGTATTGAGATACACTAAAAACAAATAGTGAGTTTTTTCTTTCTAAATATTTAACGAACTCATTTTTCATAAGAACCATTTTTTAGTTTAGAAGTTTTACTTTAATCTTAATCTCTTTCCTGCTTTTCTTCCTTGCATTTGTCTTAGCATGTCTCCAATTCCTTTTTCTCCAAAGTTTTTCATTGCTTTTTCGCTTTGAATGTTTTTGAATTGCTTAAACATTTTCTTCATTTTTTTAAATTGCTTTATTAGTTCTCTTACTTCTTCAACTTTAACCCCAGCTCCTTTTGCCACTCTTTCTATTCGGTCTCTGTTTATTATTTCAGGGTCAAGTCTTTCTTGTTCTGTCATGGAGTCTATTATTATTTTAAAAGAATCCATTTTGTCTTGCCCGCTCTCAAGCATTTCTTTTGGTAGTTTTACGCTTAGTCCAATCATTTCAGCTACTTTGTTTAGTGGGCCCATTTTTTTAGTTGCTTTTAATTGTTCATAAAACATTCTTAGATTAAAATTTCCTTTCATTAGTTCTTCCGGATCAAGGTTATCAATTTCAGCTTCTTTTGCTTTTTCAAGTAGTCCTTGTAAGTCTCCATAACCCATTATTCTGGATAAGTATCTATTAGCATCAAATGCTTCAAATTCATTTACTCTTTCTCCTACTGAAATAAAGTAAACACTGGCCCCAGTTTCGCCACATGCAACTAGTGCTCCTCCTCCTTTTGAGGATCCATCCATTCTAGTAATTATTACTCCATTAATTCCTACTGCATTATGAAATGCTTGTGCTTGTTTTTTTGCAAGGTTCCCAATATCTGCTCCTAATATGAGCCATTTTTCTTCTCCTTTAAATTCTTTATCAATTTCTTTTATTTCAGTAACAAGTTCACTATCAAGTCCGCTTCTTCCTGCCGAATCACAAATAATTATTTCGCATTCTTTTGAAAGTAATTCTTTGAGTCCTTGTTTTACTACTTTTCCAGCATTAGTTTCTCCTTTGATTCCAAAGAATTCTGCTCCTGCAACTTTTGCGTTTGTTTGTAGTTGCTCATATGCAGCGGGTCTAAATGTATCCGCACAAATTACTCCTACTTTTTTTCCTCTTTTTTTATAATAGTGAGCAAGTTTTCCTGCTGCAGTAGTTTTTCCTGAACCAAATAATCCACAAAGAAGTATTCGTTTTGGGAATTCAGGGGCTTCTTTTCCTCCAAGCATTTCCACTAGTGCATCGTAAGTAATTTTTGTAATATGTTCTCTTCTAGATAGAGTTCCTTTTATTTCATTAAAAGCGTTTTCTTCAATTTTCTTAGAAATAGCAAATACTGTGTTAGTATCCACGTTTGAAGCAATTAGTGCTCTTTGGATTTCTTTTATTACTTCTTTTACCACTTCTCTATCAACAGAGGAGGCTCCTTGGAGTTTATCCATTGCTTTTCGTAGTGTTTCGCCTAGTCCCATCTAATCACGTTAATTAAAATCTTGATACATAGTATTTTAAAGAATTTAACACTACAATAATTCAGCATGCTAGTGTGTGTAAAAGGTGATTATTTTGATTGTTGAAGCAACTATATTGATTTTTTTAGCAATAATAGGGTTTGTTGTAGTAGCTGGAATAATAGCAATTGGTATTTACAATTCGCTAGTAACTACTATGAAGCAAGTAGATAATGCTTGGGCTCAAATTGATGTTCAACTTAAGAGAAGAGCTGACTTGATTCCTAATTTAGTTGAAACTGTTAAGGGTTATGCTAAGTTTGAGAAAGGAGTTCTTGAGGGAGTAACTCAAGCACGATCAGCATTAATGACTGCTAAAGGGCCAAAGGATTCTGCTAAAGCAGATAATATGTTAACTGGCGCACTAAAGAGTGTTTTTGCAGTTGCAGAAGCATATCCTACATTAAAAGCTAATGAGAATTTCAAAGCTCTTCAAGAAGAATTATCAAGCACTGAAAACAAAGTTGCTTTCGCTAGACAATTCTACAATGATATGGTAATGAAGTGGAATACAATGATTCTAACTTTCCCAAACAATATTTTTGCAGGAATGTTTGGAATGAATAAGGATAGAGAATTCTTCACTGCTAACGAAGAAGAAAGAAAAGCAGTTAAAGTTGACTTCTCAGGAATGTAAATTAGTTTAACTTTGGCAAAGCAGGCAAAAGCATTTTCTTTAGTGCTTTTGCTTTTTTAGTTTTTTTTGGTGATAATCTTGGTAATGGATTTTTACAAACAAATTGCTGATAATAAGAGAATGACTTACTTATTGTTCTTGGCTTTTTTTCTATTAATTGGAACTCTTTCTTTTTGTATTTCTTTTTTGTTTGGTGGATTAAATCTTTACGGTTTAACTTATTTTGCAATTTTTGGAATTCTGATAATAGTTTTTGCAGTTGTTTCTTATTATTTTTGTGATTCAATAGTTGTTTTTGCTAGCGGAGCAAAAGAAGCGGATCCAGTTGCATATAAGCAACTTTACAACATAGTTGATGAAATGAGAATAGCAAGTGGTCTCCCTCAACCTAAAGTTTTTGTAATAGATGACACCGCAATTAATGCTTTTGCTACAGGAAGAGATCCAGAGCACGCAGTTATTTGCCTAACTACTGGTTGCCTTTCAAGATTAACCAGGGATGAAGTTCAAGGAGTAGTAGCTCACGAGTTATCTCACGTAAAGAATTATGATATTAGAACAATGACTATTGCTACAGTTTTAGTTGGGGTAGCAGTTTTGCTTTCTGATTTACTTTTAAGATTTGTTTTTTTAAGTAAAGGAAATTCTGATTCAAGGGATAATAAATTATTTATCCCCATTTTGATTTTAGCTCTAATTTTAGCAGCATTAACTCCTTTAATTGCTAATTTAATCAAACTTGCAGTTTCAAGAAAAAGAGAGTATATGGCTGATGCAGGGAGTGCAGAATTAACAAGAAACCCTAATGCTCTAGCAAGTGCACTTGAAAAGATTAGTAAAGATACAGAACCACTTGAAGCCGCAAACAAAGCAACGGCCCACATGTATATTTCTGATCCACTAAAGAACACAAAAGGAATGTGGCTAAAAGGAATGTTCATGACACATCCGCCTATAGAAGAAAGAATTGCTCTTTTGAAAGGGATGAAGTATTAAATTTATGGATAATTTATACAAGAAGTGGAAGTCTTTTTCATTTTTAATGTCCGTGGCTTCAGATTGCATTATTAGTTCGCTTTTAATTTGTCTTTTTATTTTTGCATCCCCTCTGTTTTTTGGAAATTATGATTTTTCAAAAATCAATATAGTGTCCTTTTCTTTAGGTTTAGTTGTTATGGATTTAATTTCATTAGTTCTTTTTAGATTATTTCCTGCTTGGAGTAATTTCTTTTTTTGGAGAAATGAAGTAAAAAAAGTTACTTCTATTTCAGAAAAAAAGTTTAATTCACAAAACATTTCTAAAGAAGCTTTGTATAAATATTTTTTATTTGTAGGGGGGATAATTTTTTCTTTGCTATTTGTGGTTTTTGTTGTAACTTTGTTTAATTTTTTTGTCTTTTTCAGAGGGAGTGAATTTTGGTTATATTACGCAGTAGCAGTTTATGTTTTTATGATAATTTTTAGTGTTTTAACTAATTTGAATTAGTTTAGTCTTTTTAGGCTAAATTCTTGAAGAAAGATAAATTGGAAAAACAAATTCTAATTCATATCCAGTTTTTGTTATTTTAACTTTTTTTGCATCTTCTAATTGTATTTGTGCTTTTGAGATTATTTTTTGTATTTTTTTAATCTCTTCTTTAGTAATAGCATATCTTTCAACATGATCTTTTTCACTAAGAATTAAAGTTGGTCCTTTGTTTATTTTTTTCAAACTCAAGTTTGCTTTTTTATATATTTCTCCAATATCAGTTTCACATTGGAAGTGTCTTTTTCCTATTTTGCTAGTTGAAGAATATATTTTGTCAGCAGTATCTCTATCAAGTTTGTTTTCAATTGAGCACGCTTGGTTAATTAATATTCCTTCTTTTGAAAGCCATTTGCTTATTCGCTTTAGTGCTCTTATTTGTAGTTTTTTTGTATGAAAATAATCCAAACTGCTTCTCATAATTATTACATCATATTCTTCAGACATTTTTAGTTTTAACAAATCTCCACAAATCTTTTTCGTATTTTTGTTTTTATTTTCATTTAAGTGTTTTTGAGACATATCAGTTAAAGTAAGTTCAACACGGGTTCCTTTTTTTCTTAATTCCTCGCAAAGTACTTCTCCAAGTCCGCCAGAAGCAGAGGCTACGTAAAGAATTTTTAGTGTTTCTTTTTTTGGAATAAAAGGAATAACTACTCTTGCAAATTCTTGCATGTGTTTTTTGTTTCCAAAGAATCCGCCATAGGTTTTTACCCACGCTTTTCCTAGTACGCGTTTATCCTTTGTTAGATTTTTCTTTGCGATAGAAGTTAGTTTCATTTAATCACTAAATTATTCTTCCAAGTATAAATTCTGGAGTAAATTCTTTGAAATCATCATATCCTTGTCCTGTTCCGACAAAGAGGATTGGTTTTTTCATTTTGTAAAGTAATGAAATTGCAGTTCCTCCTTTTGCATCTGTATCAATTTTTGTTAAAATAAATCCATCTATTCCTACTATTGTTTTGAATTCTTCTACTTGGTCTAGTAGTGTTTGTCCTACGTAAGCTTCTCCTACATATATTTTCAAATCAGGTTTAGCTACTCTTTCTATTTTTCTTAGTTCTTCCATCAAGTTTTTGTTTGTTTCTTGTCTTCCTGCTGAATCAATTAGTACTACATCTATTTTTCCTGCTTCAGCCGCTTTTACTGCATCAAATGCAACAGCAGCAGGGTCTGCTCCATATTGTTGTTTTATTACGCGTACGCCTAATTTGTTTGCGTGTATTTCTAGTTGGTCAATTGCTCCTGCTCTAAAAGTGTCAGCAGCTGCAACTATACAAGTTTTTTTGTGTTTGTGAAAGTAATTTACTAGTTTTGCAATTGAGGTTGTTTTTCCTGCTCCGTTTGGTCCAATTATTAGTATTTTTAGGGGTTTGTGTGTTTTTGTTTCTTCCAGTAAATTAATTTTTTCAGTGTTCATCATTTCTGCTAGTATTTCTTTTATTTGTTCTTGCAAGTATTCATCAATCTTTTTTGCAGAAACTTTTTTTCCAATTAATCTTTGTTTTATTTGTTTAACTATTTCGTTTGCAGCATCTGCTTCTACATCGCTTTCAATTAAACTTAATTCAAGGTCCCAAAGTAAATCAGTTATTTGTTTTTCATTAATTTCTATTCCTCCAAATAAGAGTCCTTTTAGTCCACCCGCTACCCCTACGTTTGCTTTTAGTTCGCGTTTGTCTTCTTCAAGAGTAGTAATGTGAATATTTCTTGCTTTTTCTTCTCTATCAATTGCTTTTGGTTCTTCCAAAACTTCTTCTATCTCTTCTTCGAGTTCTTCCTCGGAGGTTAATTCTTCTTGTTTTATTTCTTTGAAAGATTCAGGTTCAACAACTTTAGCAGTTTCTTTTTTTGCTTGCTCCTTTGGAGTTTGTACTTCTTGTACCTTTATTTCTGGTGCTTTACTTTCTTCTTTCTTTACTTCTTGTTCTATCTCAGCAAACATTTTTGCTTCGAGTTCTTCAGCTTCTTCTTCTCTAGTTTTTTTCTTTGTTTGTACCTTTGGCACTTCTTGTTTTGGTTTTTCTTCAGTCTTAGTTTCTTTTTTCCCTATTCCAAATAATTTAGTAAGTAATCCTTCTTTTTTTGGTTGGGGAGGAGCTTCTTTTGGTGTTTCTTGTTTAACAGTTACAACTTTTTCTTCTACTTTGATTTCTTTTTTTGCTTGTGGTGCTTGCACTGCTTCAACTTTAGGTTCTTCTTTAGTTTTAATTTCTTTTACTTTCTTAGTTTTAATTTCAGAAATAGTTTCTTTTTCAAGAATTTTTTTTTCTTCTTTTGGTTTGCTTGTTTCTTCTTTTTTAGCTTGAACTTTTGGTGCCTGTGGTGTTTCCTTCTTGTCAACAACTTTTTCTTCTTTGATTTCTTTTTCCTCTTCTTTAGAAATAGTTTGTTTTAATTTGGACCCAAAATCAGCGATTTTTTGTTTTAAGAATCCAAACATAGGCAGTCATCTCATTTTAGATGGTAAGTATAAATTGCCTTTGAATTTATTTTGAGATTGTTGGCACTTTTGCTTGTGCTTTCATTTTTCTTTTCTCAGCATCAATTTGTTTTAATATTCCAACAATATTGTTCAGTCTTTGTTCGTTTTGAGTGTATTCTTCGCTTAGTTTTTTTATTTGTGCTTGTAATTTTTCTTCTCTTGTAGTTAACCATTTTTCAGTTTCAGTAACAGTTTCTTCTTTGTAAGCATTTTCGCTCATTCCTCTTTTGCAATTCTTTAAATTTTTAGCTTCTACTTCTATCATTACGGTTGCTCCGAGGTTAACCATTAGTTTTCCATTTGATTTTTGTAATTCTTTTAGAGCTTCTTTAGCAACGAGTGTTTCTCTTAGTACAGTAGTTAGTTTTTCAAGCATTACTTGTTTGTTCATTAAAGTATTTTCTTCTTGTTGAGCCATTTGCATTAATTGTTGCTCAGAAACTTGTTGGTGTGCTTGTTGCTTATTATTTTCAGTAGCCATTTTACTTAGCCTCCTTTACAGATTCAACTAAGATATTTACTCTTGTTAAGTTTTGTTTACTCCCCATTTGTGCTAATATTTTTTCAGTAGCCATTTTTTCGTTTTCTGTTTTTACTTTTGTTGAGAATTTGTGTGTTTCTCCTTTCTTTTTGAATGTTCCTTTTATTTCATATGTCTTCATATTATCCGCCCCGTTTTAATTATTTCTTTTTTACAAAAAAATAAATACCTATCTAATTGCTTAGTTTTGTCCTTCAAGTGCTTCTTCTATTCTATTAATTTCGTAAGGAGTAGTGCTTTCTCCTAGAATTATTCCTGTTTTGTTTGCAAGTACTGAGTTTCTAACAAACATATCTCCAGTATTAGCAGTACTTGATCCACCTTTTACTCCTAGTGTTTCTTCTAAGTCTTTAGCATCTTCAGGAGTAATGTTGGGGTTTGCTAAAAAGCCTCTGCTTGTTGCTACAACGCAAGAACCAACTACATCAGTTTGTGCGATATTTACTTGGGTAAGTTTTAATCCTGTTTTTCTAATTTCATCTATTGCATTTCTTTGAATTGTTTTTGAAACAATTGCTCCATTATCATTTACTTCCATCATGTTTCCTAGTGCGTTTTCTGTTGGGATTAGTTTTACTTTAATTTCTTTTTCAATTGCTTCTATTTCAGTTGATTTAGCAAATGCGGGTAAGAAAACGTGTTTGTTATTCATTTTAGCAAATACAGCTAAGAGTGAGCTTCCATAAATAGTTGCTTTCACTGTTTTTACTTCTAGTATTTTTTCAATTTCTTTTTGTGCTCTTTCTTCAATTGAAGAGGGTACGAAGCAAAGAGAATCGTTAGTTATTGTAAATAACCCTACGTAGTTAGAACCCATTACTCTTATTCGTGAAATATTCATTTGATCATCTTTTAAATAAAAGTCCAAGGATCTTAATCAGCTTTTCGCTTTTCTGACCCTTGGGGTTTAAGTTTTTTTTATTCTTTTTTAGCAGTTTTCTTTTCTTCTGCCTGCACTGCTTTTGGTGCTTGCTCTTTTTGAGGTTCTGCTTTCTTTTCAGAAGCTTTTATTTCTTCTTTAGCATTACCCTTAGTTTCTTTTTTCTTTTCTGCTTTAGGTTCGTATTTTTCTTCAGGCAACATTATTCTTGCTGTGTCCTTGTCTTTTACAACCTTAACAGTTATTTTCCTTGGAGCATTGTATTTTCCTCTTGCCCAAAGAAATTCGTTTAACTTGTTACTGATTAATTGTTTGTGTAGTCTTGTTTCTTTTTCTACACCTGCTTTTAAAGCGAATTTTGCCCCAATAGCTCTTTTTGTAACAGGCTTCTCGAATGCTCTCTTTAAATTTATTGTTATTATTTTTTCTTTGAAATCTTTAGCCATCGTGTATCACCTATTCAACCTTAGCAGTTACCGGTTTTGAATGCTTTTTGTGGTCCCCGCTCTTCTTTGTTTTTGGTACTTGTTTGTGTGCTGCTGCCAAAAACTTCATTTTCATATCAATATTTTTCCAAGTTCTTTTTTGTTTGGTATTCCAAATTCTTTTTCCTGCTTTTTGCATTATCCAAACCGGAGCATTGGTTAGACCTGACCCAGTTTTCTTTCTTTCACTTATCATGAAATCTTTGAATTCTTCTGTTTTGTGTCTAGCCATTATTCCTCACTTCCTTCTTTTTTCTTTGTTGATTTCTGAGTTTTCTTTGCATCAACTGCACTCTTGCTGTGTCCTCTATCTTGCATCTTCAATGTGTCTTGTACTTCTTTTCTCTTCTTTTCATCGAAGGCTTTCTTTTCTTTAACTTTAACAGCATATTTATTGTCTTTCATGTTCTTCTCAGCTATCTTTGACATTTCATTTAGTAATCTGAATCCTTTTACACTTAGTTTTCTTCCTTTTGGTTGTGCTTTTTCTAAGTAACCAAGTTTTTCTAGTGTTTGTACGCAAGTTCTAATTACTTTTCCACTTGCTTTGTAATGGTGTTCTCTCTTTACTCCTTTGTTTCTTCTTCCACCATAGTAAGATCTAAGAGCTTCAGTTCCTATACTTCCCCATTTAGCAGTTCGGTATAATATACTAGCCATTCTTATGTAGAACCAATCTGTTCTTTGTGGTGCTCGTTCGTTGTGAACCCCAGTTTTAATATAATCTGCCCAAGCTGGTTTTTCTGCTTCCCCAGTTAGTTTAGCTGCAGTTTCTTCGATTAAGTACTCTGCCGGTACATCATGTATTCCCATTATTTATCACCTTAACTTTTCAGTCAATTTGCTCAATCCTAAAAAGGAGAGCTAGTAGACTTAATACAGAAAGACCTCTTCAAAACCTTTAAAAAGCTTGGTTTGGGGGCGATTTTTACTAGCGACTTTTGGTAGTTTCACTAATGACACTCGTTCCGATTTTATTTACTTTAGAATTATTAAAAGTATTAGTAACTAACATATTAGTGATTTGGCGGTTAACATTAGCGTTTATATTATTACAAAATGAACTATTTTTTGCACTAGAGTATTAGTACTTTTAGATTTATTATTGTTTGATTTTGAGTTAAGAACTAATTAATAAAATTTTTTTTTTTATGATATTTGGCTTTGTGGCCAAGTAATGTTAAACAGAATAAGATTTTTTCCAGTTCCTGAACTATCTGTTAAAGTAGTTCCACTTCCTGTGTTGTTGTGGTAGATTGCAAATGCATTTGTTGTATCTGCGTTGTATATCCCTAGCCCGTTATTGTATTGGGCAGTTGCCCACGCTTGATCTTTTGCAGTAGTGTAAATTACAAATTCATCTAACCCTCCAAAAAATTTAAATCCAGAATTATTATAGTATTGTACAAATGCAGCTTTTGGGGCATAGTCTTCGTTAACAGTTGTTTTTGATCCTTTGTTTATACCGTCTTTGTATAGTGTTAATGAAGTTTCATTTCTAACAATTACAAAATTGTGCCACCCTGTTATTGGACTAATTTCCCAATTGTAAGTTCCTGTGTTTAAACGATAGTAAATATAATTTCCTCCCCCTGTTGCAAAATCCAATCCTCCACTAGGGGTTGTTGTATTTAGCGAGGTTGTACTAGTAAAAACTGGCAAAACAGCACCACTTGGCAAATCTTTTGTCCAGAAACTAATTGTGTGTATTTTTCCCAAGTTCCAATTAAGAGTGGTCCAACTATTAGAAGCCATATTTACATAATAAGAATTTTGAATTGCAGTACTGAAAGTATAATTTGCAGTTGTAGTTGTTGTATTGTTTGACCTATCTGTACAAGAAATATTCCAATTATAGAGAAGATTGTTGGTTAATTTTTGCACATTGTAATCTATTGTGTTATTTACTCCGCTAGTCACGTTTGTAATTGTATTTTTGTCAAGTCCATTTATTTTTAAGTTACAATCTCTAATAGTAGAATTATCATTTGGAGTAAAGCTAAAATGAACTATTGCATTAATTGGATTTGAATAAGTAATTCCATTAGGGCTAGTTAGTGAAACTGTGGGAGGGGTAGTATCAGCTATTACATTTACTATTCTTGTAATTGGGGTGGCAGAATTTCCTGAGCTATCTGTAGCATTATAAGTAATTGTGTAAGTTCCAATCACTGAAGTGTTTACCGTTCCTGAGGATGTTGCGTTTAGACTTCCCTCATAATAGTCATCAGCCCAAGCACCTGGTTCTGGATAAGTTCCATAAATTGGTACTGTCATTGGGTTTGATCCATCTAAGTATATTTGTGGAGGTTCAGTATCTCTAACAAGAATAGTTCTTGTTATTGTTGTTGTATTTCCTTGCGAATCTGTTGCTGAGTAAATTACATTATAAGTTCCTACTGAAGAAGGGTCTACAGAAGTTGAATCAATAGTTGCAGGGTAGGTTTGGCCATCATTATCTGTTACAGTTACACCATATTCATTATATCCATTATAAATTTCAATTGTCTGTGGGTTGGGTCCATTTAGAGTTATTACGGGAGGAGTAATATCATCAATAGGAGGAAGTGGTTTTCCT
Organism: archaeon; assembly: GCA_041659525.1. Lineage (GTDB taxonomy): Archaea > Iainarchaeota > Iainarchaeia > Iainarchaeales > JAAZKV01 > JAAZKV01. The sequence continues at coordinate 505,478 of JBAZYC010000001.1, forward strand.
TCATTAGCCATTTGTTGTAAAACATTAATTGCTGAATTTTGATCTTTGATTTCAGTTCCTACCGTAGTTTTTCCTGTTGATGTTATTGTGGTCATTGTGATTATTACTATTGCAACTACTAGGATGGCTGTGCCTATAATTAGTAAGTATTCAATTGCACCTTGCGCTTTGTTTTGCATTAAAGTATTAGAGTTTTAGAGTTTATTTACTTTTCTTTTAAAGAGTATTTTTTTTCAAACCCGCATTCAGTGCATTTTGTAATTAAAAAAGGCTTTTCTTCAGTAGTAATAATTTTCAAAGAGTAGCATTTTTTGCAGTATTTTCGTTTTATTTCTTTTGGAACGCTCACTCTACATTTTTCCCCAATTCTTTTTGCGAGTTGTAAATATCGTTTAGAGTATTTTTCGTTTCCTATCGCAAGTTCAAATAATCTGTAAATTCTTTCTAAAGCAAGTTTGGATTTTCCATTTAACTTTTTTTGAGTAGCCCTAGACTCCTTTTCAGGATTAGATTCAGCTTTTTTTGTTTTATTCATAAACAAGAATTAGAGTAAATGTTTTTTATTGGAGTGCGTCCGCGGGGATTTGAACCCCGACAAAAAGCTTGGAAGGCTTTTATGCTACCATTACATCACGGGCGCAGCACTTGTGCTTTTCTCTCTTTGAGCTTTGCTCTCTAATTTAATCCTCCTTAGTTTCTTTTTTAAAACTAAGCATTGGGCTAAAAAAACAATAAAATAAGGATTTGTTTATGGTTCGTTTAGGCGTTTGATTTTTAAGGAGAAGCGAATTTTTATTTTCTTAAAGAGGTTTTTTTATGAGTGGAACTTTTATTGCATTTGATGGTGGCCCCGGTTCAGGAAAAGGGACTATGATTAGAAAAACTTTTGACTATGTTTATGGTAAGAGTAAGAAGTATGATAATATTTTGGTTACTGATGAACCCACTAATGGTCCTTATGGGCAAAAGTTAAGAGAGTTATTCAAAAAGCAAAAAGATCCTCTTGATTTAGTAGACGAGATTTTTCAAGCTTTTGTTGATGATAGAAAATGGCATATTGAAAATATAATTCAGCCTTGTTTGGATAAAAATTTTGTAATTATTTGTGATAGATATAAGTATTCTTCAATTGCTTATCAAACCGTTCAAGGAACTGATTTCAACAAAGTTTTTAATGCACATAAAGATTTTCTTTCCCCTGATTTAGCATTAATTCTTGATGTTGAAGCTAATGAAGCGGTGAGAAGAATTACTTCTGATAAAGTGGACGGGGAGAAAAGAAAACAAACTGATAATTTTAGACAACTTGATTTTGTTTCTAGCTTAAGAAAGCACTTTTTGCAACTTCCCTCCATTCTTCCTAAAGAAAATATTAAGATAATTGATGCAAATAAACCAATTGAAGAGGTTTTTGCTCAAATCAAACCTCAGTTAGATAAGGTTCTTTTTTGAAGAGTAGTAATCTTTTTAAATAAGAAAAACCTTGTTCTAGTAGTGTTTTGATGAATTACAAAAAACTAGTTAACTCGGCCTATTCTTGGATTTCTTTAGATAAAGCTATTTGGTATTTATTGTTTTTTTGTATTTCAGTTCCTGTTTTGTTATTAGTTCCAATGGCTTTTGAACAAGGAGTTTATTCTTCAATTACAATGCCATTAGCAATTGTTCTTTATGATATACTTTACATTTCAGTAATACTCGGTTTAGTTGTTTTAATTCAATTTTTCTTAGAACAAAGAGATTCAACCATTAGCAAAATGACGATTAAAAAATTATTTGATTTAGTTTTCTTAGTGTTTGTAGAAATTTTTTATGTACTTATTTGGAATCTTAACTCTTCTTTTAGATTAATACAAGCTCTTTTGTTAATAGCAACTGCTTTAGTGTTTTATTATTCTACAGTTATTGTTAACGAAGCTACTTTGACTCTTGCTTGGCTTTGCTTATCAGCTTACTTTATTATTGTAATTTATAACTCAGTAAGAGTAATTTTTTCAACTACTATTTTTTGTCACAAAGAGGTTGAAATCAAAGAAGCAGTTAAGGAATCTTGGGCATTAACAGAACACAGATTTTATGAGGTGTTTAGTTCATTAGCTCTATTAGTTGTTCTTTCATTCATTTTCGCTTCTTTTGTAGTAATTGCTTTTGGGACTTTGGCAAGTTTAATTTTAAGTCACTTTTTTATTGATTCAGTTGCAATGAGTTTTGGTTTCAAGTTAGCAACAGCTTTCGCTTTAGGCCCAGCTCTAATAGTTTATCATTGTGCTTTCGTTGAATTATTCTTGCAACTTTCTTCGAAGAAAGAACTAGGTTCAAGAGTAAAGAGAATACTTGCTCACAAAGTGCTAAGAAAAGGAAAATTAACTAAATCAAAAGAACCTGTAAGAAAGTTTGCTAAGAAGAAAGTTTCAAAGAAAAGAAAATAACTTCAAGTACTTTTTAATTCAAAACTTTTCTTAAACTAATTTCTTTTTTGCGCTATTTTTTTCATTGTTTTTGTAGGGAAGAGCTTAGCAATTATTTCTTGTCTCCATTTAGCAATTTTTTCAACACAATCTTCACAAACATCTATTTCGTGTGTTTGATCAATTTAAGTGATTAAAATCAGGACTATAATTTTTGATTAGAACTTCACACAATTTGCAATTCATGTTTTTCACTTTTTTTAAAGATAAGTGCGACCGCCGGGAATTGAACCCGGGCCCCGTCCTTGGCAAGGACGAATCATAGCCACTAGACAACGATCGCAATTATTTATCTCGTTTTTAGTATTGTTTAAAAACCTGCTTTTGGTGTTTTCTAAACGTATCTCTTGCTCGCAAAGATTATTTTTAAGGAGTGCTTTTTGATTTGCTTTTTGTTAAACGTATCTTTTGTTCACTAGGAATAGCCCTAGTAATATTATTGAGAAGATCATTAAGAGTCCTCCAACAAAGAGTATTGGGTTTTGAGTAATAGTATCTGTTAGGGTTACTTCAGTAGTGTCCTCTATTTTTTGTTCTACTGCTGTTTGTTCTATTTTTGGGTCAGTCGCAATTACTATTTTTTGTTTTTCAGGAACAATTGTTTGAGTAAAAACAGTTGTAGGGGTTGTTATTGAAACATAGTATGCATTATCTGCATGTAAATCAAAGTCTTTAGTAGTTGTTTTACTACTAAACCCAGGTAATACCTCAGTTGAATTTAGTTGGGTTCCGTTATTTCTTATGTTAACATCAATTGTTTTTTCATCTGCATAAAAATTATTTGTAATTATTTGAATTTGTAGTTTTCCTTCATGCGCAATCGGAGTAATATCTTTAATAATAACTTCTCCAACATTAGTTTTTTGTCCAGGATTTATTGTAAATTCTTTTTCATAGGGGGCAGATAGACTATTAAAAGTAATTGTTCCTTTTGCGATTTGATTTTTTGAAAGTTCTATATTAGGGTAGATTTTGAATTGAAGAGTTTTTGTTTCGCCTGGAGCAAGCATTACTGATTTTTTCTTGTCTTGGATTATTAGTTCACTATAGGATTCTTTTATGTTTACTGGCGCTGTAATTGTACTATTTGTTTTATTTTTAATTGTTAAGTAAATATTGTTCCAGTTTTGTGCTTTTAGTTGGCTAGTGTTTGAATCAAGTTCTACTGCGTCAAAGTATTCTTTACTGGTAATATTTACTTCAGGGATTGTTTGAGTGTAAAAAGAAACATTTGCAGTAGAAGGGAAAAAGGCTTTTGCAAGTGAAAGAGTTACATCTGTAAATGAACCTAGTTTTATGTGGGTTGCATCAACAAAACCTGATTCTCTAAAAGTTGGATCTGAAGGAATCCAACCAAATTTTTCGTGGTATACTCCAATCCAAGCGTGGTTTCCCCATTCTTTTCCATCAAAAGTTATTCCTATTGCTAGTCTAGTAGGGATCCCTTTTGCTCTAAGCATTCCCGCACCAAGATTTGCAAATTCATCACAAACCCCTTTTTTGCTTATTAGTGTTTCAACAGCGGAGCGTTGAAGCAAATAATATTTTTGAAAATCGTCCCCTGATGCATATTCAACGTAATCATTTACCCATAGCACTGTTTTGTTTACTGAATCAAGAAAACTATTTGTAAGTAATTTGTTTTTCGAAAGAGTAATTATTTCGGTTGACCCGCTTTCTACTTTTTCACTTGGCTGAGTATAAATTTCAACGGATTCAATTGGTTTTGAAACGTTATAATCACTCATTTCATAAATTAACGAAGAAATTTCAATATCTGCAATTAGTTCATAATTAAAATCTCCATTTTCAGTTATAATGAATGAAACGTATTTGTTGTTGAATTCATCAAGAACATATTTTGGGTAAATTGTTTTTCCGTTTATATACAAAGCTTCGTTTATTACATTTACTTTTTGGAATTGACTTTCTTGGAAAGTTAGGGTTTGGAATTTTACTTCTTCTCCAGCTTGAAGTTCAGAAATAGATCCGTTTCCATATAGTTTAACTTGTGCTGATAGTTTTCCTATTGTGGTTGGGTAAAAACTTTCTGCGGCCAAAGATGTGGTTAGTAATAATAATAGTAATAATATTAGGTAAAAATGTTTTTGCATAACATTAGAGAGGTTTTTACTTATTAAAAAAGTTCTTGTTTACCCTTTTCGCAAAGGGTTTATCCTTTTTCTTAAAAAACTTAAGAAAATTAGCTTAAAAAAAATAAAGTGGGCCGAACCGGATTCGAACCGGCGACTCTCACCTTGTAAGGGTGATGTCATAACCGCTAGACCACCGGCCCAACTTTGTAAGAAAGAAGTCTTGCAGTGTTTTTTTAAACGTTGGCTTTTCATTGAAAAATTGAACTAAATTGAATCGACTTTTAGTGTGTTTGTAAGATTTGTTTGTTTTCTTCTTTGGAAAAAAGCTTATATAGTGGTTTTTCGCTTATCTAGTCTAAGGTGATGGTTTTGCAGAAAACAATTCTTTTTAGACTAGGGAGCAAAGATTTTCAATGGACTCAAGTCCTTGGAATTTTTTTAGCAATAATTACGGTATTAATGTTAATTGAATCGGCAGCAGTAATGTTTGATTCTTGGCAATCAGTTAGAGACTTTAACAAGTGCGTTGAGTTCTCTGGAGTAAAAGAACTTTCTAATTTGAGTAGTGCTGAGCAATTGTTAGCACAAATGAGGTATATGGATTGTAAGGATTCTTTATTTCAAATAACTGGGGCTCAAGTTCCTGGTTCTCAATTAGCTATGTCTTCAAGACAAGCGGCAACAGCTCTAGTTAGTCCTATAGCTAGTTTCTTTGCTTGGGCAGTTTTGTTCATGTTCTCATTGTTCTTGTTGTTCAACAAAACAGTGGTTATTCCTATAGAGGAAGTTGAAACAGTTTCAAGACCTTTCCATAAAAGAAAATAAAAGTACTAGAACTAAGTTTTTTTAAAAAAAGTAAGTGAGGGGTTTTCCTTCACTTCTAATTTTATTTACTCCTCTTAACAAAAGTATTTTTTTTATTTAAAATAGTATTTGTTAGAATCAAATTTATAAAATTAAAAAAAGTTTTTGAGGGGATTTTTCCCCTCAAATTTAATATATAGTTTAACTTTGTTTTTTTTACAAAGTGTATGCTTTTACTTTTTGTGGAGCTATTTGTCCTTTTTTTACTCCAATTATTACTCCTACTCCTTTTGCTTCAGCAGCTTCCACAAGTCTGTTTGTGATTATTCCATCAAACATTATTGCGTGAACTTTTTTCTTCTGCTTTGTCAAAGAATCTAGTAGGTCTTTTACTTCTACGTCCTTGATTTTTTTGTTCTTTTCATCTAACATTCTTGCTTTTGACTTTCCTTTGAGTTTATCAAACTCTTTTTTCATATCAAGAATTTCTTTAGGAACTGATTCTTCTCTTTGAACCGGATTAAATGGTTGTGGAGAATTTCCCATTTCGCTAGTAGGGGGTCCTCTAAAGTTATTGAACTCTCTTCTTGGTTGGAAAGGTCTGTCGTTTCCGAAAGATGGTCTTCTGTCTCCGAATTGTGGTCTTCGATCAGAGAAATTTGGTCTGTCGTTTCCAAAGTTGTTTGGTCTGAAACCTCTATCATTTCCAAATTGTGGTCTTCGATCGTTTCCGAATGATGGTCTTCTGTCCCCGAAATTTGGTCTGTCGTTTCCAAAGTTGTTTGGTCTATATCCTCTGTCTCCGCCGAAGTTATTTCTTGGTTCGAATCTTGGTCTTTGATCGTAACTTGGTGCGAAAGACTGTGGAGCACTTGGTTGGTTGAATGCTTCTGCCAATACTACTTTTTTCTTTAGTGCTTGTAGTATTTCTTTTTGCATTAGTTCTTCAACTTCTTTTCCATCAGGAGCTCTTGCAATAAAATCTACTTTTGTTAATGAAGCAAGTTTTTTTGCATTTAGTTCTCCTCCTCTATCTCCGTCAATTAGAACAGTTACTTCTTTTTCTTTGCATAGTTGTATTAGGGGAGTATCAATGTTTCCGCCGTTCATAGCTACTGCGTTGTTTATTCCGTAGCTTAAGAGTTTTAGAACATCTGCTCTTCCTTCTACTACAATTATTTCTGGTGAAGTTTCTACTTCTGGTCCAGCAGGCAAGTTTCTAAAGTTAACAATTTTTTCAGATCGAACTTCTGATTTAATTGTATCAGCTAGTTCTCCGCTTTCCATTGCCCCTTCATTTTGTTGCATGTGTTTTAGTAATTCTTTTGCTCGATCAGTAATTGTTTCTCTTTTTTCTTTTCTAGTATCTTGTATTTTCATTACTTTTACTTTTGCTTCAAATGGTCCTACTTTTTCAACGGTTTCCACTGTTGCTGCAAGTATACTTGTTTTTACTTGGTCAAGAGAACTTGGGATAACTACTTCTCCGCTTGTTGTTCCTTTTCCTTTCTTAACAGTTATTTCTATTCTACCGATTTTTCCTGATTGTTGTAGTTCTTTTAGGTCCATGTCTTCGCCTAATAGTCCTTCGCATTGTCCAAAGATTGCTCCAACAATGTCGGGTTTTTCAACTACTCCTTGTACTTCGTAATTAGCGAGTATTTCGTATTTTACTGCGCTCAAATATGTCTTAGCCATTGTAATTCACTTCTCCTTAATTTTTTGGCGTATCACTTAAAAGGTTTTTTTAGAATTAGTTTGTGTTCGCAAGTTTTTCAAAAACTTGGCTTTCTGGCAAATAAATTTTTATTTTCTTTTCTTTGCTCGTTAATCCGGAAACAATTTTTATCTCGCTTTTGAAGAATTTTTTCAATTCTTTTAAGATTTCTTTATTCGCTTTGTTGTCTTGTGGTTTTTGCGTTGTTTGAACAATTAACATATTTTTTTCTTTGTCAAAAATTGTTCTGAACTCTTTTTTCCCAGTCAAAACTTTTGCTGTAAGTGTTGTTTCCATTTGTTAACACAAACTATTCAAATTTCGTGCTTTTTTGGCACTAAATAAAAACGCTAGTTTTACTTTGCGTCCTCTATAACCCTTTTAAGGTCTTTATTACAAAAAGACTTGTTGAGTGAAGGGCATTTAAACTTAACCTTATTCAATGAAATTTGTTAGGTGATTAAAAATGGGTAAATTCAGTTTTGGTGGAGAAAGTAATCCTGGGGACGGGTCAAAGCTTCCTTTAGGTAAGCGAATAAAGAGGGCATGGTATAATTTCAAAGTTTCTTTGAAGAGAAACAAGAAAGACGAAGAGAGTTCAATTCATCATGTTGGAAGAGCTCTAAAATAAATTTTAGTGTTTTTTATGGAACAAAAAAATCCCTTTAATGAGGCTAGGAAGGCTAGGCGTATTGCTCTTAATTTACGCAACTCTTCTTCCACTCTAAATAATGAAGCTAACAAAGCAAGTAAACGTAATTTGGATAAAGATCAGTTAATTGATCTCTCAAAGAAAGACAATAAATCAGGAAGAGGAAGATATATTTAATCGATTTCGTTTAATTAGTTTTTTCTTCCATTCCAATACTAATAAAAGCAACTTTAGTTCTTTTTATTATAGAAAGTATAAAAAAATAAAGAAAATAAAAGGGATTGATTTTTTTGGCACATTATAATAAAGGGGCTAATGCTGAGCGTGAATTAATTCACACTCTTTCAGATAAAGGATTTGCAGTTCTTCGTGTAGCAGGTTCTGGGGTTTCCCCTCTTCCTAGCCCTGATGTGGTGGCACTAAAGAACGGAAGAATTTTAGCAATTGAGTGTAAGGCTTGGAAAGGAGCTCACTTAGCAATTCCTATTGTTACTATGAATGATGAAGTAAATTGGGCTAAAACTGCTGGAGCTGAGTTTTTTGTTGCGTGGAAGATTCCAAGAGAGGGCTGGCTTTTTTTCAAATTTGAGCATTTTCATAACGCTGGAAAGAATTTCATGATTTCGCTTGAAGAAGCAAAAAAAGCTTCTATTTCACTTGAAGTACTAATTGGCTCGCAAGTAACTTTGTAAGTCCAACAGTAACCTTTAAACAACTTTTTTTGAAGGAATTGTGTATGAGACTAACAAATGATGATATAGTTCACGAGCTTAAGTTACGCTTAGAAAAAGAAAAATCAATTAAACAAAAAGTTGCAATAAAACAACTAATTGAATTAGTTAAAGAACTTTAAAATCAAAAAACGAATTCTGGCTTTTTAATTTAGTTTTTCTAATTTACCCAATTTCTTTTGAGTTCAGGTCTTGCTTTCATAAAGTGTCTTCTAATATTTATTGCAAGATACTCTCCGTTATATCTTTTATTTATAAAATCTTTAGTTATCATTTGGGTTGGTTTCTTTAAAATCTTTGAAATTATCTTTAGTGGTCTTGACCTAAAGTGTTTAGTTATCATTGTTGAATCTTTTTTTCCAACTCCATTTATTTGAGGTGGGTAAAAATCTATTTGCACTACTTTTCCTCCAACCATTGCATAATTTGCTGGTTTTGGATCAAGTCCTATTTTTATAGAATTTGCTTTGTTAAATTGAGTTACTTTTCTTGCATTGTCTATCATTTGATTAAATACACTAATTGCTTCTTCTGCTGAACAAGTTTTCAGATAATTTGAAAGAATGTTTTGTTGTGCAATTTCAGGCTGAATCATACATAATTGGTATTTTCCGTTTCTTGTGGGGTTTAGAACTATTTTTGTTTCGTGGGTAGCTATACCTGCAAGATTTAGTGTGGCTAAATAATTTTTTACACGTTCTCTTATTCTTACAGCATCATTTGTGCTGAAAAGTCCTGAGTACTGTTTTAGTACTTTTCCAACTAATCTAGATTTTTTTGATTTGCTTGCAAGAATAACTTTAGGTCTTGTAAATATTCCTTTAGCTGGTAAGCGTTTGAACTTTTTTTGAATATCAATTAAATATTTTCTAGCCACGTTTTTCACCTTCTTGGGTAATTAATAATTTTTATTGCCAGTTCTCTTGCAATTAGTTTGTTTGCTTCTAACCAATCAAGGTTTTGTGTTTTTTTCTCTAGTTCTTCTATTTCTTTTTGGGTTAAAACAAATTCGGTTAAAGCAGAAGGGGGGCTTGTGAGTTGAAGTTCTTCTAATTTCCCTTTAAATTTGGTGCCTGCTTCAGATTGCATTGTTGTTGAAAGAAAAATTCTTTCTTTTGTGTTTTCTATTTTTGACTTTTTTATGTCTGCAAAAAAGAAACTCATTTTTCTTAAATCAAATTTTTTTCGTGAAGTTTTTGATAGGTGAATAGTTGCATTTCTTAATGAGTCATAAACCGCATCAGCTATTTCGACTCTAGTTTTCCCGCTTATTACATTTGCATAAGGAGAATATTTTAGTTTAAATCCCAAGGGTCTTCTTATTGGTTCCATATTTTTCCAAAAAGGTTGTTCCCTAAGTCCCTTTTGTAGTATTCCTGGTGCTCTTTTTTTTGTTGTTGCGTGAAATGCTGTGCCCATATTCTCAAAACTCGTGTTTTTGGTATCGTTCAAGTAAATCTCGTGCTGCTTTTCCCATTGCAGGGGTTCCTCCTTTTTCCAAGAACCCTTTTTTGTAAGCGATTTCGTTTAGTATTTCTTCTTCATCTTTGTCTTTAATTAAATCCAAATTAAGTCCATAGAATTTTCCAATTTTTTCTTTCCCAAGGAGTTCAATTAATCTCACTGCTGCAGTTTCTACATCTTTTAACTGATTAGGGTTTTTTGATTCTACTAAAAATAAATTGAATTCTTCTTCTTTGAATGGGATTATTCCTGGTGAATCAATTAAGTAAACTCCATCAGTTATTTTTACTCTTGATATTCCTCTTGTGAGTCCTGCTTTTCTTGAAGTTGCTACTCTTCCTCTTCCTTTTCCAGCGAGAGCATTAATGAGCGTACTTTTTCCAACATTAGGGTAACCAATTATTCCAATAGTATATTTTTCAGCACCCTTAGAGTTAATGCTGATCTCTCTTCTAATCATATTTATTCCGTCTTTTTTTAATGCTGAAATAAATATTGTTTTGATTCCTGATTCTTTTGAAATATCAGCTTTTGCTGTTTCTAGTTCTTCTTTTGTAACAATATCTGATTTGTTTATTACTAGTAAAAGTTTTTTCTTCTGAGTTTTAACCATGTTTTCCAGTGCAGGGTTTCTAGTCTTCTGTGGGTGACGTGCGTCAAGTATTTCAATAATTAAATCCGATTGCCGTATTAGCGAGTCTATATGTCCTAAGAAACCTGAACGCATTTTTTTCACTCCAAAAACTTTACAGGCACACCATATTTTCTTTGTATGTGTTCTTTGTAAAAATCAATTTTTTGTTTCATTACTTCTTTTGAGATAAGGGGATCTGTTGTAATGTTTACTGATAATATTTGATTAGGATTACTTCTTCTTGCAAAGTATGTTCCAGCATCAACGGTTTCTCGAGAACCACTTGTGTGTTTCTTAGCACTATTTCCAACAGGGGTCATGAATTCTACTGAATATCCATCTCCTTTTGTGATTGGATTTTTTCTTGCATCTTGAGCAGCTATCCACCCAACTCTGGTTCGTTGTTTTCTAATAACTGTATTTGGGGCGCTTTTTCCAATAAATCCTTTTTTGAGTATTCTCTCCAAAATTTCATATCTGTCTCGTGCGCCTCCTGTTGACATTAACCCGTGGGTTTGTGGTTGTTGGTGTAATAATATCTTACCACTTTTTGTTTTTTGTACACGCATAACTATTACTCCGTGTTCAGTAATTAATGTTGTTAGTGCAGTTTGTCCTTTGTCAAGTTTTTTTGCAAGTGAACTAATATTTGTTCTGAATATCTCAGTTTCTTTTGTGGCATGTTCTCGTCCATAAAACTTTATCTCTGATTTAGAAAATGTTTCAAGTGCTTGTGCAGCAGTAATTTTTTTTAATTCTTGTTGTGTTCCTTTAAAGTAAGTCATTGGTTTTGATCCTGTGCGTGGCTTTGTTTGTTTTATAGGCATTTTTTCACCAAAAGTTTTTTTATAAAAGTTTTAAATCTTTAAAGTATTTTTGTCCTTCGTTTTCTTCTACTGGTCCGCATCCAAAGCAAGTTTTTGATCCAGGTGCAATTTGGGTGTGTCCTGCATCAGTAATTAGTGCGCAAGGTAAATGTTTTTTTACTTTTTCAAATAGTCCAACTAGTTCTTCAGTAGTAGCAACTTTTAACACAATTTTTTTCATTCCAACGCTCTTCCACTCGCGAACAACATCGTCTTCTACTTTATCAAGTACTAGAACAGAGGCATGTGCGCATTGCGCGGCAATCTTACCCTTATTCATCCCAAGTGAATTATTCACTATAATGTATTGTACTAGTTCCATATTACTATTATTAGTTGTTTGGGGTTTTAAATTTTGGGATTAAGGGAATTTTGTATAATCTTATGGTAGAATCAGTTTTCTAAACTTTTTTCCTTAATTCATTTAATAGTACTTCTTTTTGAAGAGAAATTAACTCTTCAGATTTGTTGAAATGTTCTTCAGCTTCTTTTGCAGCCCTTCGAATTTCTCTTATGTTTCCTTTATTTTTATTATTTTTTGCTTGTCTTATAAGTAGTTTCCAAATTTTTTCCCAAGTCTGTTGTTGCTTTTTTAATTTTGCTAATAATTTTAATTGAGCCTCAATAGGAGCTCCTCTTCTTGCAGTTTTTTTAAGGGAATCATTCATTCTATCGGCGATGAATCTTGTTCTTTGTGGGGCGAATTTTCCATTATATCTAAGCCCTATTGGTCCTTTTTTCATAAATAGTTGTTAATTTTGGAGTTATTAATATTTTTGTTAGTGTGCGTGTTCTTCTTCTTTTGGTTTTTCAACACTCAAATCTTTTCGATTGTTTTTTTCTTTGTAATCATAAATAGCTGCGCGTAGTGCTTGGTCTCCAAGTACGGAGCAATGAATTTTGATTGCAGGTAGTCCACCTAATCTATCCATAATATCTTTTCCAGTTAGTTTTAGGGCACTCGCTAATTTCATTCCACCTTTTTCTTTTAACATTACTGAGAGCATTGAAGTAGAAGCAATTGCCGAGGCGCATCCAAATGTTCTCCATTTTACATCCTTAATTTTGTCAGCTTTAACTTTTATCCACATTTCCATTAAGTCTCCGCACTTAATGTTTCCAACTTTTCCGTATCCATCAAACCCTTTTATTTCACTTTCTTTTTTCAAAAAGTTTTTTGGATTCATAAAGTTCTGTTTAACTTGAGTAGTGTAAAACCAATCATTTCCTTCTACTTTCATTTTTTCACCTTCATTTCTCTTTTCCATTCTTCTTTTTCCCAAACAGGGGATAATTGTCTTAAAAATGAAATTGTTTTTTTGAGTTCTTTTATAGTATAATCTAATTGTTTTTTTGTAGTTTCTTTTCCAAATGAAAATCTTATGCTTCCATGTGCAAGTGCATGGTTTCTTCCTATTCCTATTAGTACGTGGCTTGGATCTAGTGATTGAGAGGAACAAGCACTTCCCGTGCTTACTCTTATTCCTTTTTCATTTAATCTAAGCAAAATACTTTCTCCTTCCACCCCATCAAAAGAAATGTTTACATTATTTGGTAATCTATTTTTTTTGTGTCCGTTTAGAATTGTTTTTGGTATTTCACTAAAAACTTTTTTAATAAAATAATCTCTTAATTTCACAAGTCTTGCACTTTCTTTTTTCTTTTCAATTTGTGCTAGTTCTAGTGCTTTTGTTAGTGCAACAATTCCTGCTACATTTTCTGTTCCTGCTCTCATTGAGTTTTCGTGAGATCCGCCGTGAATTAAGGGCTCTATTTTTACTCCTGTTTTTTTGTAAAGTAATCCTGTTCCTTTGAATGCATATACTTTGCTTCCATTTAGAGTCATCATATCCACGCCCAAGTTTTCAACATTGATATCTAAATATTCTGCTCCTTGGCAAGCATCAGTGTGTATTAATGTTCCATTTTTGTGAACTATTTCTGAGATTTGTTTTATTGGTTGAATTGTTCCAATTTCATTATTTGCATACATTATTGTAACTAAAAGTACTTTTCCTTTGTTTTCTAAAAGTATTTTTTCTAAATCTAAAATATCAACAGTTCCTGTCTCATCTACTTTTGTATAAATTACACTAAAACCCATTTTCTCTAACCAGTGAAGGGTTTCTATTACTGCGTGGTGTTCTGTTCTTTGGGTAACAAATACTCCTCGTTTGTTTTCAAGTATTGCACGAAATGCAATTCCTTTTAATGCAAGGTTAATACTCTCTGTTCCGCTTCCAGTAAAAATTATTTCTTCAGATTTTGAGTTAAGTATTTTTGAAATATTTTCTCTAGCTTTTTTTACTGCATTTTTTGCAATTAGTCCAGTTGAGTGAAAAGAGGAGGGGTTTCCAAATTTTGAGTTAAAAAAAGGAAGAGCTTCTTTTAGTGCTTCTTTTCTTGTTGGAGTAGTTGAAGAATAATCCAAATAAATTTCTTTCATTTTTTCACCAATTTTTTTATTTATGCCCAGGCTTGTGTTTGCAGTATTTTGCTGCGTGCTCTTCAAATATTTCAAATAATGGTTTGTTTTTGCTTTTTGAAAAAATATCTGATTTTAAGTAATAGATACTTGTTTTTCCTTCTTTGCGATAATCAACAAAACTGCATTCGCGTAATTGTTTTAAGGCGTGGCTGATTAAACTTTGTTCTCTGCCCAATTCTTTACATAGTTCTTGGACAGTTTTTGGTTTTTCTTGAAGTAGGCAAATTATTTGGTTTCGTAGTTTGTTCCCCAAAATTTCCATGCATTTGTATGGATAGTGCTCTTCTTTCATATGAACTCTTATTCATATGAGGGTTTTTAATCTTATCTTAAGAGGGGTAAAAAAGTTAGGTATTCTAATTAGAATACCGTTCGTTAAATTTACTGGCTTTTAGCCTTTGCTTGCAAAGGTTTGCTTTTACTGACTTACGCCTTTATAGGTTATTTTTTTTGTTGTTCCGTCTTCTCCCCACATGTAGGTCATTTCAACGGGTTTGTCTTTTTCCATTACTATTTGTTTGTCGCCTGGGTTAGGAACTTTTAGTGTAAATAGTCTTGAGTATTTAACTACCGCTCTGTCTCCAGAGATTTTTAGTAATTGGTAAACAGTTTCATTATTTCCATTTCCTTTTACTTGATCAAATTCTATTCCTTCTTCCACTTCAAAAACTTCATCAGTAATGTCTTTTTTGAATGGTGGCTTCCATGAGCTCTTTATTGTTCGTACTTCAAATTTTGCTTTCATATTTAACACCTGCAAGGAGATTAGTTGCTTATCTAAAGGCCATTTTTTAGTGACCCCTTTTCCGCACAATTAGATGCTTGTTTTCCTTATAAATCTTGCTTTTTTTCTTCCAAAACTATTTTGGCCGGCATTTTGCTTAAATAAGCTTTATATACGCGCTTGCCTTGTTTATTTAGATTTTAGATGTTTAATGAGTTCTATAAGCAAGCTGTAGCAGCGGTTAATGCTAGGCATAATTTTAATGAAAAAATCTCTGGCACTTTTTCTCACTTAAAGACTAAACTTTCTCCTAATGGGTTTGAAACTATTGCTCTTAAAGTGGAAAAAAACCCAGTTTCAGGTACAGTTGCGGGAGTGGATTCTGGGTTTGTTTCAAAGAAACTCTCTTTTTTAGATCTTGTTTTAATTAAAACAACAGGAGTAATTTTTTCTTACAAAGAGGGTCAATTAATTAAATCAGAATATTATCCAGCCCCTTTCTCTTTTCCCTTGCCTTTGCTTTTGCGTTCAGGTCTTGAAAAAGATGAAGAAGCTCAAAGTGTTTCTCTCTTAAGATTAGAACAAGAGGTTAGTTGTAGTATTGAAATTATAAAAAAGTTTAAGCCAAACTTTTTGTTTATTGATGGGAGTATTGTTCCCCAGTACCAAGATAAGCCAAGAAAAGAATCTGAAGTAAATGATGATTATGAATCAATTGTAAAGTTGTTTCAAAAACTATACAAAGTTGCAGAAGAGCAGGCAACTACTTTAGTTGCTTGTGTAGAGGATTCGAGAGGAACAAGATTTAGACAAATTTTGCAAGAAGAAATTCTTCCCCTAAATAATTCAAAAATTGATTCAAATTTATTGAATAGTGCTTTTGATGCTTCTCTTTTAGATTATTATTTACAAGAAGGAGAAAGAACTTTTGCTTTCCCTTATACAAACAAAATTGATAGTCACGCGATTTTGAAAGATTATTCACTCGAGTGGGCAAAGAGTATTTTTGTTTTTTATATTAAAGCTTCTAAATTTGATAAACCATTAAGGGTAGAATTTATTTGCAAAGATAAAAGTAATTTAGCTACTCTGGCTAAAGATATTTCTAAAATAGTTTTTTCTCTTTCTTCTCTTCACAGAGAGTATTCTTTTCCAAGTGTTTTAATCGAAGCTGACCTTAGAGCAGGTTTAAGTGAACAAGAGATCTCAGTAGTATACGATCGCTTAGTTGATGAACTCGGTGGAAAAATAAGAATGAGAAGAAGCAACAGACCTTTTGGGTGAAAAAATGATTAAATTAATTGTTTTTGATTTGTGGCAAACCCTAATTCCAGCCACAATTGATTTTGTTCACTTAGCTTCTTTGTTAAAGAAAGAAAAGCTAGATCTTCATGAATTTATTTCAAGGTATGAAAGAGCCATTCAGTTAAAAAAATACAAGAACTTTGAAGAATTAAGAAAAGATTTTTTTGAAGAATTCAAAGAGTATGATAACAAAATTTTAGAACAAGAACTTTACGAGATTTATTTTAACAGAATTGATCATGTTCACTTTTATCCTGAAGTAGTTTCTGCCCTTGAGAAATTAAAAAAAGAGGGTTACAAATTAGCTTTACTTAGTAATACTGAGAGTTTGCTTTCACCAACAATTGAAAAGAAACTTGAATTAAAAAAGTATTTTGATTTAGTGGTGATGAGTTATGAGACAGGGGCAATTAAACCAGATCCTAAAGTATTTGATTTTGTTTTAAAGAAAATGAAAATCCCTTCCAATCAAGCGCTAATGGTTGGAGATTCTTTAAGGAGTGACATTATTGGTTCTAAGGGAGTAGGGATGCATAATTGCCTGATTAATAGAATTGGAAAAGTTTTAGATAGTGCGAATGCTACTCCTGATTTTGAAATAAAATCATTGAATGAACTTTCAAGAGTGTTGGGTGTGTTAAATGCCAAAAATTAATGAAATGGAATCAGCAAATAGAAGTGCTTCCGTGCTAAGATCTCGTTCAAAGAAATTATTAGTTAGTGCACTTGCCCTAAAGAGAGCACTTGATGAGAAAATTAAGCGAGGAAAGACAATTAAATTTGTAAAAAAATTGAGGATAAAACGTTGAATGGGGGTGGTTTGTCCTTTGGGTGGCAAAGTACTAGCAATTCATTTAAAAACAACTGAATTATTCTTATTTATTGATTGTGAATATTATGACTAATGTTAGAGAACAACTAGGAACAATTGTTTCCACAATGGAGGGTCCTTCTCCGAGTACTATTTCTTTTGTAATAAATAATGGTAAAGCGCATAAAGGAATGTTTGCAGAGCTTGATTATTCCGAAGGAACAATGATGCTTTTAGTTGAAGATGTAATTAAAACTAATAGATATTTTGAGAGACCTGATTCGGTTAAAGTAATTGGGGAGGAACTTGAAAAGAATTTTCCTGCGAGTGACTGGGAGTTCTTAATTGCAAAAGCTCGTCCGTTAGGAGTATTTACTGAAAAAAATATTCAAAGAGCAACTTTTCCCCCTTCTCCAGGGACCAAAGTTTTTAACGCTGATAACGAAAAGATAAGAAAGTTTTTAGGATTAGAAGAAAATGGACTTAACTTAGGGGCACTTCAATTCCATGATGTTGGATTGAAAGTAAATCTTTCAAAACTTTTACAAAAACACTTAGCTATTGTTGCAACGAGCGGAGCAGGTAAATCTTATTTTGTTTCAGTTCTCTTAGAAGAACTTTTGAGCAGAAAAAAAGAACAAGGACAAATTGGAGTAGTAGTAATTGATACTCACGGAGAATATACTTGCTTTGGTGAACCAGTTAAGCAATCAAGCGCAAATCAGTTCACTGATTTTTCTTCCAAAACAAAAATAATTGAAGGATCAAAAATCAGAATTGCTTGTTCGAAGATGAGTATTCACATGATTTCTGCAATAGTAGAACTTTCTCCTAATCAAAAAAGAGCGTTAGCTAGAATTCTTTCTAAATTAAATGATGAAATGAAATCAGGAGCAGGTCCTTATGACTTAAGTGCAGTAAGAGCTGAAGTTGCAGCAATTGATAATGAAAAAACACAGGCATCACTATTTGGAGTAGTTTCTGATCTTGAAGAAATTGGTTTGTTTGGAAAAATAGATGAACCAAGTATAGTTGATTTTGTTAAACCGGGTGCTATGGTTGTAATTGATCTTAACTCGGTTGTTTCTGAAAAAAAGAAACAAGTTTTAGTTGCTTACCTTTCAAATAAATTGTTTAATGAGAGAAGAAGTTCTTCAAAAAAAATTCCTCCGTTTGCTCTTTTTGTTGAAGAGGCTCATAATTTTATTCCTGAAGGAACTGCAAGTGAACACGCGGTGGCTCGTTCGTATTTGCGTACTATTGCAAGAGAGGGTAGAAAATTTGGAGCTTCGCTTGTAGTTATTTCTCAAAGACCAAAGAGACTTGATACTACTACGCTAGCAAATTGTAATACTAGTATTATTTTGCGTATAACTAATCCTTATGATCTTGATCACATTGCTCAGTCTTCTGAAGGACTTGATAAATCGAGTATTGGAATTATTTCTTCACTAAGAGTAGGAGAAGCTCTTGTAGTAGGGGAAGCTGTTGGTGCTCCAACTTTCTTTAAAGTTCGCTTACGAAAATCTCAACCAAGCAGACACGAATCAACTTTAGAAGATTCTGCTCGTGCTTTCTCAGCAGAAGTTGAAAAAAAGAGTGACGAAACTAACACTTTCTTATAAAGTGCAAATACTTTTTTTTGTAAACTTTAAAACAATTTTCTTATTTTTCGCATTTTTTAGGATGGCCGGCATGACACTCCCAAAGCCTTTATAAATAAAAAAATCAGCTCCTCTGTCATGACCCAACAAGTATTATTTTCTCCTAAAAACAAGGAAGTTAGCGAAAGCCATGAGCAAAAACCAAAAGAGTTTTTGTATTTAACAAAGATTTCTTATAATGAATTAAAGAGCGAGATGCTTGTAGAGTTCTCAAATAACAAAGAGCGAATTGTAAAGAGACACAAGTTCTATCCATTTATTCTGCTCTCTCCTTCGCTTGAAAAGCAAAAAATCTCTGATCTTGTTCTTTCTTTAGGTTTTAGAGGGTTTAGTATTCAAGAAAAGAATAATTTGATTTACCTCTCCGCTTCTTCTTTTTCAGAGTTAAAAAAAATCAGTAACTCTCTTGCTATTCACATTAACAAAAAACCACTTATATTAGAACTTGAAAGAGCTTTTCTAATAGAAAAGGGTTGGAGTTTGTTTTCTTCTTTTGAAAAAGTAGGGGAGGAATTATTTTTGTCAAATTCTTCAACTAATCAAAATGAAAAAGATTTAGGTTTTGTTTTAACTAAAGAAATTCCTTTTTCTCACGCTTTAAAATTAAATGAAGGGGATGCGTTGTTTTTAGTAGAAAGAGCTGCTTGGAGTGAATTACTTTCAATACCAATTGAAAAAGTACCAAATTCAAAGGAAGAGCGTACTGAATTGTTTTTAGAAAATATTTTCTTTAAGCACGGAGAGATGCTTTCTTTTGAATCATCTTCAAAACTTTTTTTTCAAAAAGATTATGATCCTCTTTCAAGAGATGCTACTTCTAAAATAGATTTTTCGCTTGTTTGGACTGAATTATTTTCAAACACGTTTTTTAACATTGGTCCTGAAACAAAGAATTGTTCTTGTTGTACTCCTCTTGTTCTTGATGCAAAGAACTTACTTCCTTCTTCACTAATTAGAGTACAATTCTTGGGGGATAATGTTTTCTTTGAATCTTCTTCAGATAATTTTTCTTTCGAGTACCATAATTCTATGCCGTTTAAGGAAGAGAGGGCTTCAAAGAAAAAAGAATTTTTCTTAAATTCTTTTCCAGTTGGTCCTTTTTTCAAAGGAGATTTTGCACAAATTCCAGTAATGGATGCTAAGCGTTTGATTAGTGAGGAAAAAGTTCGTCTTCCAAGAGTAAATAATAATTTTGAAGAAACAAATTCTACTCAAAACAAAATTAATAATGGAAGTGTTGGGGTTGGTTTTGATTCTCATGAACTTAATTGGTTTTGTTTGAATAAAGAAAGTTTTTTCTCAAAAGAAGTTAGGTTAGCAAATCAACAATTGTTTGAATTAAGAAAGAAAATAGATTTTTATGAAGAAAAATTGCTTTCAAAAAAGAGTTTTGATTATTTTTATTCAAAAGCACTTTACTCTGTTTTAATGTCCACTCTTTGTGAGCTTCCTACTCAATTAACGAACACTAATTCAAAATTCTTTTCAACTTCTTTAGCAAAAAGTATTATTTCTGTTCAAGAAGCCACTATTTCAAAGTTCAAAGAGTTTTCAGAAAAAAAAGGTTATCGCCTTCTTCACGCTGGAAAGAATTTTGCTTCAATAAAAGGATTTTCTTCTCTAAAACTTGCAAAAGATTTTTCAGAACAAACAAAACTTCCTCAACCAGAAATAGTTTCTTTTACTAGAAGAACTGCGAAAAGATTATTCTAAAAAAACAGAATTAATTTTTGTTTAGTTCTTTATTTTTTATATTTTTTCAACTTCGTTTAGAGTTACTTTTAGTACATTATCCGCTTCATCAAATAGTATGTGTCCTTTGAATTTTTTTCCTTTCAAAAATAGGGGCATCCAGTAGGGATCATCTTTCCACATTGACTCGAAAGGAATTTTTGTAATATCAAACCATTGTGGTTTCATTTCTTCGCTTTCTGTCGCCTCGCCAGTGTATTTTAGAACTTTAAAAAAGTGTACTTCAAGGATTTCAGGCTTTCCTCTGAATTCAAAATTAATTAAACCAAATTGTTCAGTTTGAGTTACTTTAACACCGCATTCTTCTTCAAATTCTCTAGCAACTGCGGCTTCAATAGTTTCTTCTGGGTGTACTTTTCCACCAAATCCGTTCCATCTTCCTGCTCCAAATCCTCTTTTCTTCATTCCTAGTAGGATTTTGTCTCCTTCTCTAATAAATGCAAGTGTCATTACTTTAGCCATAAAGAATTTTCATTGCATTAGAGTTAAAAAGTTGTACTCGACTCGCTCAAAACTGGCTCTAGCCCTCATTTTTTGGGGGTTAAACCCTACTTTTTTAAAGGTTGCTTTACGAGAATTAGTTATTACTGGTGAGTGGGATTATGGCTAGATTAACTAGATTTGAATTAACAAGAGTTTTATCGGCAAGAAGCCTTCAATTATCTTTAGGAGCTCCTCCTTTAGTAAAGAGAACTAGCGAATTAAGTATGCTTCAAGTAGCAGAGAAAGAGTTTGATCAAAAAGTTTTACCTTTATCAGTTCTAAGAAAGTACCCTAATGGGAATTTGAAGAGAATTGAATTATTCGATTAAATTAGTTTGGTGATTTAAAAATGGGAAAATCAGTTGCAAAAGGATTAAAGTACAAGGGAGAAGTTTTGCTTGAAGAATTTCCAGCAAAGTTCAGTAAGGATTTTGTTAAAAACAAGAGATCTCTTGATGAAATAAAGGATTTGCATTTATCAAAGTCAACTAGAAATATTTTGGCAGGTTACATTGTTAGACTTGCAAAAAGAAAAGAAGCTACTAAACTAATTTAATTAAGCTTCTTTTTTAGTTTTTTTTATTTTAATTCTTAAGTTAAGAATAGTTATTTGTTTTTTTTTTATTTTTTTAATAAATTAGTTTTTTTATTAGCGTTTCAAGAATTTAGTTCGTTTAATCATTTTTTGCTTTTGTTCTTTTGCTCTTGATTTTTTTAATTCATGTGCTTTAACTTCTCTTGCCATTAGTTCGCATCTTTTTTTCCATGCTTGATCAGTTACCCATTGCCCTCTTCGATTTGCGGGGAGTGATTTAAATTTTGTATTAGCTATTTTTACTTTTTTTAAGAAAGGGTGAGTGCCGTTATACAAATCCCCTCCAAATTTAACAAATATTTTTGGCAAAAGAATTGATTTTATTCCTAAATAGTGGTTTAGAGTTGCTTCAAGCCCGAATCTTTGCATGTGTCTTATCCAGTTTTTATTTTTTGCTAAAAATAATGGGCGTAGCGCGCTTATTCGAATTGCTCTTTCTCCTGAAAGAGCAGTACCATCTTGTTGTACTGTTCCAATAGTCATTTTTACTGTTGGGTTTTTTAGAGGTCTAAGTAATTTTTGAATTTGAGCGGGTTTGATTTCTAATAAATCCGCATCAAACATCAATAAGTTAGTTGCTCCATTTTTTGCACAAAAATTAGTGGCTTCAATAAATGCTTGTCCTTTTCCAACGTTTTCTTTGGCCTTTAATGAATCTATCTTTAGTTCTTTTGCAATTTTTGGAGTATTATCAGTGCTTCCGTCATCAATTAAAATAATTTTGTGAATCAAACCCATATTTTTGGCTTTAATTAAATCTTGTAAAACTTTTCCCACAGTTTTTTCTTCATTGTAAGCAAATACTACTGCAAAATTCTTTTCTCCAGTCATAAAATCACTAATACTTTAATATGTTTGAATGCTTTCTGCGCGCGTTGATTCATCTACATCTTTGTCTCTTGTTAGTAAATATAAATTACTTGAAGCAGCCATCTCAAGTTGCTTGTCATGAGTTATTACAAATATTTGTTCCACTAGTTTTGGTAGTTCTTCTCTAAGTATTTCACTTAGTTTTGCAACAGAGTTTGAATCAAGATTGTGAGTTGGTTCATCTAAAATCAGCATTGAAAGTTTCTTAGTCAAAACTAGTGAGAAAGCAATTCTTATGCAAAGTGCAGCTGCACTTCTTTCTCCTCCTGATAGTACTCCTTCTACTCTTACCCATCCATTAGTTCGTGCTAGTACTTGTAAATCATACCCTTCATCCACAATACATAAACGCGCATCAGTAAAATCTTTGTAAGGATATAGTTGTCCCCAAATTTGGCTCATTGCTTGATTTATTGTTTGAAGCATTGATTCTCGGAGTTCTACTTGGGTTGCAATTAAGCAATTTCCTAATATTCCCATTTTTTTAGCAGCTTCTTCAGAACGAAGAGTTTCTTTTTCAATTTCAATAATATTTTTCTTTATTTGGACAATTTTTTGTAATGTAATTTCATAACTTTTCTTTAAATCTAAACTAGATTTGATTTTTACTTGAGCTACGCTTACAATAGATTTTTTCTTATAAAGTTCGTCACGAATAGTTTCAAGTTTTTTCTTATCAAACCCATTTTCAGTTAATTGTTTTTTAATTTTTGGTAATTCTTCAACAAAAGAAGCAAGTTGTTTTTTCTTTTCTTCACTTAAAATTGCTTCTTTTTGCATTGCTTCAAATTTAAACAGTTCTCTACTTTTATTATCACTTTCTTTTTTAAAGTTTTCTTTTTCTTTTTCAACAAGTTCTATTTTTTGCTTTAGTTCTTTTTTACTTTTATCAAAAGCAACATATTGCGCGTTAAGTTTTTCTAGTTTTTCAGTTAGTTCTTTTGTTAAATGATTTTTGTGATTTTCATCAAGTATTTGTTTGCAAGTAGGGCAAGTTCCTTTTAGAGAGGAAATTCCTTTTTCTTCCTGAGCAATTTTTTGTTTCTCATATTCAATTACTCTGAGTTCTTCACTATTTTTCTTGAGTTCAAGATCAATTGTTTTATATTCCTTCTCTGCGTTCGCAAGTTTTTCTTTTAGCGTTTCAACTTCTTTTTTTCCTTTTTCAATTTCTAATAGAACTTCTTTTAATGAAATTTTGTCACTTTTAGAAATATCCTCTTTTAATCCTTCAATTCTTGAATTAACTTTTACAACTAACTCTTCAAGTGTTTTATTTTGTTTTTCTTTTTCATTAAGCTCTAAGTATTCTTTCTCAACACCTGCTAATGATTTTGTTGTTTCTTCAATTTCTATTTCCAGTTTTTTTATTTGATTTTCTTCTTCAACTATTTGTTTGTGTAATTTTTCTTCTTCATGGCTTTTGAGAGTTTCTTTTTGTTGATTAATAAAATCATTTCTTTGCTTATTCGCCTTCACTAGTTCGTTTTGTACTACTACTGCATTTTTTCTTGCAGTTTCGTATTTCTCGATTTCAAGTAGTTCATCGAATTTTCTTTTTCTTTCAGCAGGAGAGAGTTTTAAGAAAAAATCTAATTCGTTTTGTTCAGAGTAAACCGCTCTACTAAATAGTTCATAATTTAATCCAAGGATTTGTTCTACTTTTTCATTAACATCTTTTTGTTTTGGCCCAGCAATTAATCGGCCCGCACCCGCATTAAGGGTGTCTGATTCGTACATTTTTGCTTCGTTTGTTCCGTCAAGTTTTATTATTCGTTCTACTTTGTAATTTTTTTCATTTTGGTCAAAAGTAATTATTGTTTCAGCTTTGTTTTCTTGATTAGGTTTGTTCATTATTATTTCAGCAAGTGAAACACTTCTGTTTTTTAGTGATGGAAAAGTTCCAAATAGCGAATAAGAAATTGCGTTTACAATAGAACTCTTTCCCGCCCCCATTACTCCAACAATTACATTAGTCCCTTTTCCAAACTCGAGTGTAGTTTCTTTGTGAGTTCTCCAGTTTCTTAGAGTAAGAGAGTTTATCATGAATAGATTGTGTTAGATAACTAATAAAAAATAGCTGTACTTAATTAAAGAAGAATTATTAGTTTAAATTTTTAGCTAATTAGAGCCTGCCTAACTATTTTTTCGTTTAGCTTATTAGGGCCTGTCCTAATTATTTTTTCATTTAACTGATTAGGGTTGCCATTTCTACTTCTGCTTGATTAATTAGTGGTACTGCGTTTACTGCTGCTTCAAGGTTTGACATTGCCCCGTCTGTTTTGTCAGGGATAACAAAGCCTACTCTAATTACTTCTATTCCAAAACCAATTGGTTCTCTTTTTAGGTCTTTAAAGTCGCCTACTGTTATTGCGCGTAGTGATTTTTCTACAGCATCTAAGTTTTCTGGGTCAGTGAATACTTTGAATATTACCATTACTTTTCCCATTTTTTATTCACCTAGAAAATTAGTTTTAGGGTCCAACGAATCCGCATTCTTTGCAAGTGTATTCTTTTGATACTTGTTTGCAGTGTTCGCATCTAACAATAGTGCTTTTGCCGCAATTAGGGCATTTAAATTCAACGTGGTTGTTTGTAACAGTTTTGTTGCAGGATGTACATGTCTTCATTAGTCTCACCAATTAAATTATTTCTCTTGTAGAACCTTTTTAAACGTTCCCCAAAAGCCCAAATTTTGTTTTCACCAAAGCTTTTATTCTTTGGTTAGAAATCTCAAGAAAATCCTCGCCACCCCCGCTTTTATTGAATTTTTTCTTTGGACTCTGCCTTTCTCGGCTTAAACCTTTCCCCTGAGCCCAAGGCTCAAGGGTCGCCTGTTGGCTAAAGGATTTAATGCCCCCAAAAGCAGCGGAGCCGTCCATGAAAAAATTCTTTTTTGCGGAGGTGGCTTTAATGGATTTTTCTTTAGATATTGATTTCCCAAAACCAAATCAGGAAGAAATAAAATTGGTAAAATGGATTGCTAAAAACAATCCTGAAGATTTAGATTCAAGAGAACTTTGGGTTCTTGAACAAACTTTGGAAGGTGATGAAGATGATTGAATCATCGCCGGCATGGCACTTCCAAATAGATTATAAATCTTCAAAAGAGGGTTCTATAATGGAACCTTTTTTTTCAAAAGAAATGACTCCTGATCTAGCAGAAATCTGTGGCATCCATGCAGGAGATGGGCATTTAAGAAAACGAGACAATGTAAGACGTCTGCTTTGTTTAGATGGTAGTGTTGATGAAAAAGAATACTATGATACTCATGTTGTTCCGTTGTTTGAAAGAACATTTGGTATAAAAGTTAAACCAAGATTTTTTCCCAGCAGACACACTTATGGATTTTCAGTTAGTAATAGAAAAGTTTGTGGTCTCATCCATTCCCTTGGTTTTCCTTATGGTAAAAAAACAGTTTCTGTGAAAGTACCTGAAGTAATTTTACAGTCGAATGATTTGGGAGTAATTTATAGGTTTATTAGAGGTGTATTTGATACAGACGGTACAGTTTGTTTTAGACGAAGAAAAAGACTTAGGGGTAAAAGCGAAAACGCTAATAGACATACATATCCTCGGATTTTATTGGATGTATGCTCTAAAGATTTATGTTTTGGCTTAGGTGAGTTGTTACTAAAAACAGGCGTGTTTAGGTTTAATATTTCATCCCAAAGAGCAAAAGGAAATAGAAAAAAGAAATATAAACTATGTATAGCTGGCGATAAAAACTTGTTATTATGGGTGCATAACATAGGTTTCAAAAACAATGTGAAACATAATCGAATTTTAATTTGGGATAAATTTGGCTTTAACCCGCCCAAGCTAACACTTAACCACCAGTTGGAAATTTTGTCAGGTAAAATTGATCCAAATATTTTTTACAAAGACGGAGAGTTTTATCATGAGCGAGAAGAATCTGTAATAGCGAGAAACAAGCAATTGTTACGAAAAATGATTGAGGTGAGTGACACCTAAACATTAAAAACTAAATGTGGCTTTAATTACATTAGTGGCTCTGTGTGCCAATGGATACGCGACAAGACTTCGGTTGTGAAAAGAAGAAATCTTGGGATGGGGGTTCGATTCCCTCCAGAGCCGTTTATTTTATTTTTAATCTGTTTTAAGGAGCTCTCGTTTTCAACAAATTTTTGTTAATTTTCTTTCCGTTTAGTTTTACAATTTTCCCAGGTACTCCAACTACGGTGCAATTTGATGGAACATTGTTCATAATGATAAAAGTTTCAGCTCCAATTTTGACATTGTTTCCAACAGTAATTGGTCCAAGGAGGGTTGCTGCAACTCCAACTAAAACATTGTTTCCTAAAGTTGGGTGTCTTTTTCCTTTGTGTTTTCCTGTTCCTCCTAGAGTAACATTTTGAAAGAGAGTACAATCATTTCCAATTATTGTAGTTTCTCCAATAACTACTCCCACTCCGTGATCAATAAAAAATCTTTCTCCTATTTCTGCTAAAGGGTGTATTTCTATTCCTGTAACTGTTTTTGATAAAGTCATTACAAATCTGGGAAAAACAGGTACTCCTATTTTTGCTAATGGATGCATAAACCTGTAAGTGATTATTGTCCAAAGAGGGGTGTGACAAAGAAGTATTTCTAAATAACTTTTTGCAGCAGGATCATTTTGTTTAACAACTTTAATATCTTGAATTATTTTTTTAATAAATCCCATAAAATCACTATTTTATTCAAATTCTTCTTTTCCTTCTAAGTATTTTGTTAAGTGTTTTGCAAAATTTCCTTTGTAGTGGGCAAGTATTTCTTTTTCAGTTAAAACTTTTGCATTTCTGAGGCATATTTTCATTCCATCAGTTTCAGTTGTTTTGCAAGCGTTAACATATTCTTGCAAGATTTTTTTTGCACTTGTTTCTGTTCGTTCAATTTCTATTGTAATTCTTCCATTTTCTTCTTTTGGTCCTGAAACTAATTTTCTTTTCTTTTCAATAAATAGTTTAACATTCTCAACATCAGTTATTGGCGGTCCGATTAATTTTTTTATTTTAGGGAGATTTAGCGTGTTTAATTCGTAGAGGAAAAATACTTTGTTTTCATCGCTCCAAAGATTAGTTTTTTTTACCATAAAATCTTCTTCCTCAATTTGTTTTGTTGCTTTTCGTAAGTATCTGCGTAGTTGTCCCCAGACAAGATCTGATAATATTTGTTTTGGAAAATCTGCTTGGATTGCTAAAAATTCACGTTTTTTTAATTCAGTAACAATTTTGGTTTTTGGCCAAATATCAATTTCTGTTCCAAAGAAGAATTTTTCACTTGGTTTTTTTAGGAATTGTTTTGCGGCAAGTTTCATTTTGTTATATTGTTCAACTGAGAGAGCGCTTGCAACATTTCGGTTTTCATCCACTGGGTCAATTATAACTAAAGGGGTTGAAAATTCGTTATTTGGGTCCCGAGTTATTTTCTCAAAAACTATTATTTCTTTTTCTCCCCATTTGCTAATTGCTTTTATTGCTTTATCAAATGAACCATAATTTACTATTAAGAGTTCCACTCCATAACCAGGTAGTGCTTGGTTTTTCAAATCTGCTCCATAAGCATTTATTCCTTTTAAGAATTGTTTTAGTAATCTAGCTTCTTGTTTTTGAGTTGCATTTAATTTTTTAAGTAAATATTTATTATGAAAAGGGGTTCTATCTACCGCACTTTGTTTTTCAGCTCCACTTGCAACAATATAAGATGGGACAATTTCTACTTCAAATCCTTTTATCTCTCCTCTAATATAGGGGTGCTGAGAATACGCTTTTTCCCAAGGATTTCCTCGAAAAATCGATTTTGCAAGTCTTAATCCTTCTTCTTCTAATTCTTCGCTTGAAAGTTTTTTATCAAACATTATAAACAAATCAAGGTCTCTATCTCCCTTCAAGTGGGTTCCTCTTGCTGAGCTTCCGCACCACTCTAAGTGAGAGTGTTTCCCCTCAAGTTTTGAGAGTTTTAGTTTTATTTCATTAACAAGTGCTTTTTCAGCGTTTTCTTCTTGTTTTGAGGGGGTTATTTTTTTTAATACTTTTTTGTATAAAGAATTCATTTAACCACATTATTTGCTTTTCTTTTAACTTGTTGCTTAAGTTATTATACTACTTTTCTTTATATATTTGCGTTTACAAGTGGTTTGATGCAGTTCACTGAAATGAAGCTAAAGAATATAGAATCTACTCCTTTGGCTGACATTTTCCAAGGGCTTTCCAATAATTTTTATGATGTAAAACCTCTTCCTCTTTCTACAAAGGAAAAAGCTTTTGCAGATTTTTTAGTTAAAGAAATTCACAAAGGTGGAATTTTAAGAAAAGAATTTGATGGGGTGGGTGACAATTTTAATGATGAGTTTGTAGACAATGTTGTTTCAATTGTTCAGCTTAATGAATTAAATGAAAAATTACCTACAAGACAACTTTTTGCAACTTTGCTTGAAGCTATGGAAGCATTAGTTTCAAAAGTAAAATTTGTTTCTAACAAAACTCTTTTTTCAGCTTATGTATTGCATAACGCAGTTGGGCTTAAGCAATTGGCTTTTTTTTCACTTGATGATGAGTTAGAAGAATTAATGATTAATGGTCCTGAAAGTATTTTTGTTTTTCACAAAAAGTATGGGATGTGCAAAACTAATGTTGTAATTAAAGAAAAAGAGTTATCCGATGTTATTCAAAGAATTGCTATTACGATTAACAGAGTTTTTGATTCAAAGAATGCTCTTCTTGATGCTCGTCTTCCTGATGGGAGTAGAGTTAATGCCACTCTTGGAGATGTTTCTCCAACTGGAGCAACTTTAACTATAAGAAAATTTTCTGTAGTCCCACTAACTATTCTTGATTTAATCCAGAGTAACACAATTACTTCTGAAGCAGCTGCTTTTTTGTGGTTAATGGTGGATGGACTTGGGGTAGATCCACAAAACATTCTTGTTGCGGGCGGAACTGCTAGTGGAAAAACAACTCTGCTAAATATTTTATCAAATTTTATTAAATTAAATGAGAGAGTGGTTTCAATTGAGGATACTATTGAGCTTTCTCTTCTTGGTAGAGAGAATTGGGTTGCGCTTGAAGGAAGAACTTCAGTTGGTTCTGAAGTTACAATGGATTCTTTGTTAAAAAATTCTATGAGGATGAGACCCGATAGAATAATTGTAGGAGAAGTTAGAGGGAGCGAAGCACTTACTTTGTTCACTGCAATGGATACAGGGCACCAAGGGTGTTTGGGGACAATTCACGCAAATAATTCTCGTGAAACTTTAGTTAAACTTCAAGAGCGTCCGCTTAGTGTTCCTCAATCAATGCTTCCTTTGCTTGATTTTATTGTAATAATGCAAAGAAGATATTCCAAAGACAAAGGGATGCAAAGAAGAATTATTCAAATAGTGGAATTGTCAAGAATGGATGACAAAGTATTATCAGGGGTTTTGTTTGAATACGATGATAAAAGTGATACATTAAGAAGAACTGAGATTCAAAGTAGAGTTATTGAAGAAATGGCAGAAAAAAGTTCTCTTGTAAAAAACGATTTGAAAAAGGAGTTAGAAGTAAGAAAGCACATTTTGGATTGGATGTTAAAAGAAAATATAAGAAAGCCACTTGAAGTTTTAGAAGTAATTGAAAGTTATTATTATAATCCAGAAAAAGTATTATCTACAATTTCAGGATTACTATAATTAAATTAGTTTTAATATAAATCTAATTTTTTGAATTAAGTTCGTTAATCTAATTGCTTTTACTTAAGGTCTTTTTTTGCTTGTTCTGTAAGTTTTGTTATTAGTTCTTGGTTTTTCTTAAATTTTTCATTTCCTTTTTTAACTAAATATTTCAAATAATCTTCACTCACGCACATATCCTCTTCTTTTATTGGGGCATTAATGTTTTGTGTTCCAAGTATTTCTACAATAAATTTTCCATCTTTAGCAACTTTTATTCCAGCTCGTTTAATTCCAACTTTTTCACAAAGAATAAGTAAATTTTTAGCATTCTCCAAATTATTTGCTCCTATGTGGAGAATAATTGCTTCTTGTTTGAACCAAAGAATTTTTCCAGTAAAATCTTTAACCGCTTCAAGAACTTCTTTTTCTTTAACAGTTCTGTGCCATTTTCTATAAAACGCACTCTCTTGTTTTGTTTCATCTTCCCCTAGTCCAATTAAAGCAATTCTTCCTGCGCAAGAACTTGAAGTAAAATAGTTTTTTGTTTTTGCTACAAAATCACAAAGAGGGATAAAATCTTCATCCATTCTGCCCATTTGTTTTGCTTCTTCGTAAGTTTTTTTGTGGTGTTGTTTTGTCATAAGGAACCTTGATTGTTCTTCAAGTAGTCTTTTCTTTTCAGTAGCCTCTTTATTAGAGTCACAAGGAGCCCCTCTTTTGTGAGCCTCTTTCTTTAGTGGTTTTTTTTGCATAAGAATAACCTTTTTATTCTATTCTCTTAGTAATTAGTTTGATTTAGTATGTTTAAAAAAGCATTGATTTTGGTATTATTTTTATTACTTGCAACTACCGTTTTCTCAGTTAGACTAATTGACCCTATTTCAAAGGAACTTTCAACAACAGAGAGTAATTATGTTGGTAATGTTACTAAGAGTAACACTATTGAACTAATTTTTTCAAAAGAACTTGTGGACAAATATGAGGGCCTTGATGTAGTTACCCCTCTTCCTGTTGGCTTTGATTATGAAGTAAAAAATGAAATTGAAGCAGTAAAACTTTTCATTAGTATTCCAAAAAATGCTCCAGTTGGGGATTATCCTTTAACTATTCAACTTTCTGGAAATAATAGAAATGATAAGGTTCCTTTGTATTTTAGTGTAGTAACAAACGTTTTAGCAATTTCTCCATCTAATATTTCGGAAATTAGTGCTAATGTTTCTTCTCCGGCAAAATATGATTTCTTTTTTGTAAATAATAGTGATTCGCAAGCAGTTTTTACTTTAACTAATAATCTTCCAAATAATTGGAACAATGAGAGTGCTTTAGATAATTCTCCTTCCGTTGACAAAGTAGTTGTTGAAAAGAGAAGTAAAATTAATTATTCAGTAACAGTTTATCCTAGACTTCAAGGAAAAAGATCAGTTAGTGTTAATGTTGCCTATGAAGATTCTTCAAATGACTTCTCATTTAATTTAATCGGGAAACCAACTCTAAAGAGTAAACTTGAATCAGTAATTTACGGATTGCCTTTCTATTCGTTCTCTTTACTTCCAAGTTATTTTGTTAATGGTTTGTTTTCTTTTTACGTTAACTAATCATTCTTTTTTTATTAACTAAATATTACCTTAAGGGTTATTTATGAGAAAAGATTTTTCAAAAGCTGAGCATTTATTTGCAAAAAAAATTCTTAATGAAATTTCTAGTGGGGTAATTAACACTGAAAAGGAACTTGAGGAAAGAAGATTTTTTTGGAGTAAAACCCTAAAGTTAACAGAGATGCCCAATTTTACTTTTACTATTTCTAATTGTAAAAAACCCACTAAAAAAATGAAGCAATTGCTTTCAATTAAACCAACAAGGAGTCTTTCAGGGGTTCAAGTTATTGCAGTAATGCTTCCCCCTTTTCCTTGCCCTGGCAAGTGTATTTATTGTCCTTCCTCTCTTGAAGATAAAGCTTCTCCAAAATCATATACTGGTTTTGAACCTAGCGCTCTTAGGGCTCAAAGATTAGATTATGATCCTTTCAAAATTGTTTCAAACAGAATAAAACAATTAGATGCTACAGGAAACAGTGCGCAGAAAATTGAGTTAATTTTTCAAGGAAGTTCTTTTACTACTCTTCCAAAATTAAAGCAGGAACAAATAGTAAAAAAGAGTCTTGATGCAATAATTGAAAAGAAAACAAAAAACCTTAAAGAAGCAAAACTTTTAGCCGAAAAATCAAAGCGAAGAGTGGTTGGAATTACTTTTGAAACAAGGCCTGATATTTGTGGAGAAAAAGAAATTAAAGAAATGCTTAATTTAGGCGGAACTCGACTTGAACTAGGGGTTCAAAATCCTGATGATGAAATTTATCGTGCAGTAAATAGAGGGCATACTGTGCAAGATGTAATAACTTCTACTCAAAAATTAAAAGATTCTTCATTCAAAGTTCTTTATCACTTAATGCCAGGACTTCCAGGGAGTAATTATAAAAAAGATTTAAAGAATTTTAAAAGTATTTTTACAAATCCTGATTTCAAACCAGATATGGTAAAATTTTATCCCTGTCTTGTAATTAAAGGAACTAAACTTTATGATGAATGGGTTAAAGGAAATTTTGATCCACTTGAAGAAGAAAGTGCTGCAAAACTTTTAGCAGAAATTAAATCCGAAGTTCCTAAGTGGGTTAGAATAATGAGAGTTAATAGAGATATTCCTAGTACAGTAATTTCCGCAGGGGTAAAAAAGACTAATTTGCGTCAATTAGTAGAAAAAGAGTTGCATGATAGCGGTCGAAAGTGTAATTGTATTAGGTGTAGAGAAGCTGGTTTAATGTCAAGAGAGAGTGAAGTAGATGTTTCTAAAGCAAAATTAGAAACCACTTTTTATGAAGCAAGTAAAGGGGAAGAAGCTTTCATTTCTTTTGAATCAAAAGACGCTTTATTTGGTTTTGTTAGATTAAGAAAGCCTGCTGAACCATTTTTGAAAGAGATTTCAAAAAGCACTGCGTTAATTAG
Source organism: archaeon (assembly GCA_041659525.1). Taxonomy (GTDB): domain Archaea; phylum Iainarchaeota; class Iainarchaeia; order Iainarchaeales; family JAAZKV01; genus JAAZKV01. The sequence goes on from JBAZYC010000001.1 coordinate 538,256, forward strand.
AGAGCTTCATGTTTATGGTAAATCAATTCCTGTTGGAGAAAAAAACAAAGGCAGTTCTCAGCATAAAGGAATTGGAAAAGAATTAATGCTTGAGGCCCAAAGAGTAGCTAAGGAAAGATTTGGAGCAAACAAAATGGTAGTTATCTCTGGTTTGGGTGTTAAAGAGTATTATAGAAAAAACTTTAATTATAAAAAAGAAGGGGCTTTTGTTTCTAAAAAGATTTAAATCCTAGAAAAACACCTAACTTGTTGTGGTTTTGTGTTTGAACTAATTTTAGCTATGGCAGTAGTTATTCTAATAATTATTTTAATTTTTTTAATAAAATCTTTTATTGATCTTCAAAGTAAATATAAGGAATTACTGTTTTCAAAGCAATCTCAAAGTGTAAAGTATGGTCAACTAACTGAGCAATGGATTCCTTTTAGTAAGAATTTTCCTTTTGATTCACAGAATTTTCGTTTCATTGGTAAACCAATTGATGGGGTTAGTTTTGAGGATGATAAAATTGTTTTTGTTGAATTCAAAACAAACAAATCTCAATTAAACGAAAATCAAAAAAGAGTAAAAGAATTAGTTAAAGATAAAAAGATTGAGTGGTTTGAATTGAGAGTGGAATAATTTAATAAATTTGGGTAAATTAATGAATAGTTCAAGTTGTTTTGTCTACTCCAACTTGTATCTTAGTGTGGTAACTATTCCTCCAAATCCCATTATTTGTTTTTCTTGTGGGTTTCTCGAAGAAATTATTTCAGTTTCTGTTCCATTCTTTTCAGCAAGATCTAATAGTTCCTCAGCTTCGTTTCTATTTTGCATTAAGTAGGTTTCTGCTAGAATTACTTTTTCGCAAGCACCTAGTGAAATTGCTTCTTTTACTTTTTCTTTTCCATACTCTGCTTTTCCTTTAGCAATTTTTGCTAAAAAATCTTCAATTGTTTTTGATTCTTTTGAGAGTTGGAGTTCTCGTTCTACTTTTTCTAATTTTCCTTGCGAAGTGAGTTCATTAAAACCAGTTTCTCCAACAGAATTAGTAACTTCCGTTAAAACAGTTGGAAGTCCTTTGATTTTCTTATCATTTATATATTTAGCAAAATTTTCTTTTGTAAATCCTGGGCCAGCAAGTAATATTTTCTTTGGCTCAAGTGAAACAATTTTTTCAAGTATTTCTTCAAAGTAAGTGCTTTTTTCAGTAGCAAATCTTTTTCCTTTGCTTTTTTCTTTTATGTTTGCTTTTCTTACTATTGAAAACTGATTAACAAAAGCAAGTTCTGCTTCTTCATCATCAAGAAGAACAATTAATAGTTTTGAAGCAGCGCTTGCACTCTCTGCTTTTTTTATTCTATCAATTTGCCACCCTCTTAATTCTTTTTTTTGAATTTTGAGTTTTTCTCCAAGTCCAATTTCAATGGTTTGGTGGCTTTTTAGTTCAATAAATTCTTCAGGTTTTCCACCTAAAATAATTCCGTTTATTCTTAAGTTTTCCCCATACTCTTGGAAGTGCGCTTCTTCTACTTGTAGTTCTACAAAAATTTTTATTCGCTCAGCTTTTTCTCCTTCTTTTTTTGGTTTTATTTTTCTGTCAGTTGAACCAAATACAATATCTTCTTTGTCGAGTATTTTCTCTAGGTGCCAGAGATCATCAAGGCTTTCTGGAATACAGCTTATTTCCTTCAGTTTTTTGTCTATTTTTAGCACTTTCATAAAGTCTTTTTGTCAAGAAATAGTTTTAAATTCACTTTATGCTTGTATTAAATTGCATGAGTCAAATTACGCGCAAAAAAGGCAAAGTAAAGGCCCCTAAATCTAATAAGCGCGTGGTTATTTCTGAAGCAATTGTTAAGGATTCTAAAGGCAAAGTTCTTCTTCTTAAGAGGAGTAGAGCAAATTCTATTTATATTGGTAAATGGCAATTTCCTGGTGGAAAGGCTGAGGTAGGAGAAAATGCAAGGCAAGCCATAACTAGGGAGATTTTTGAAGAAACTGGGTGTAAGTGTTTCTCTTTAAAGTTATTAAAGAAAGTAATTTTTTCAGAAATATTTAGGGGAAGAAGAACCACTGTAGAACTAAATACTTTTTCTTGTAAATTAAAAGGAAAAATTGTTCTAAGCAAGGATCACTCAAAGTACAAATTTGTCAAAGCCTCAAAATCTATTGAAAAAATTCTTGCCCCTATTTCAAAAAAAGCTTTATTTGAGTAATTAATTATTTTATCTTGATATTACTTAATTTAATTTTAAATTGTTTAAGTAAATTGAACTAATTAGTTTTAGCAATAATATTTTCCTTCTTTTTTTTGTTCTCTATCAAGAACTGAATCACTTTTGTTTATTCTTGGTCTTTTTGAGTCTTTATCCTGTCTAACTGTAATTTCTAAGTATTGTAAGAGTTTGTTTAATCCTACATCGACATTAAATGGTCCTTCTGCTTTTCCTTTTATTGCAGGCTCTCCACTAAACACCATTATTTTGTCACTAAGGTAATCTACAAAAGTCAAATCGTGGTCGATTACTAGTGCTGAGCAATCAGTAATATCAATATGATTCTTTATTGCTTTTCCGACTGCAAGTCTTTGTTCTACATCAAGGTGTGCACTTGGTTCATCAAGCAAGTAAAGATCCGCTTTTTTACTTAAAGCAAGTGCGATTGATACTCTTTGAAGTTCTCCACCTGAAAGATTCTTTGCTTTCTTTTCAAGTAATTCTTCTAACTCAAGTGGGCGTAAAATACTTTGTCTAATTTCAGGAATAACAGTCGGGTCAAGTAGTTCGCTAACTGTTTTTTCCCCAGTGTAAGTTATTTGTTGGGGTTTGTAAGAAATTTTTACATAAGAATCTAACTTAGTGTTATCAGGAGTTATTTCTCCTGCAAGTATTTTCATGAAAGTAGTTTTTCCAATTCCATTTGGCCCAACTATTCCAATTATTTCATTTTTCTTTACTTGGTTTTGTTCAACATTTAATTCAAAAGTTCCAAGTTTTTTAGTCATTTGTGGCCATTCTATTATTTTTTCTTTTCTATCTTTTTTTTCTTTTCGTTGGTGTGAAAAGAAATCAATTGGATAATCTCTAAATCTGTAATTTTCATCTTTAGAGTAACCATCAAGGTAAATGTTTATTCCTTCTCTGTTTGTTTTTAATTGAGAAACAAATCCATATACTCTTGGTTTTCCATACATTAGGTTTACATAATCAGAAAGGTAATCAAGTAAAATAAGGTCATGTTCTACCATCATTACAGCAGCTTCTTTTGTTAAGCTTCTAATAAATTTTGCTGCCCTTAGTCTCTCCTTTATATCCAAAAAAGAACTTGGTTCATCAAAGAAATAAAGATCTGCTTTTTTTAATCCAGTTGCCGCGATTGCAACTTTTTGAAATTCTCCTCCAGAAAGCTCACTTGCTTTTCTGTCAAGTATGTTCTCTATGTTCATTTCTTTTACAACACTTTCAAGTAAACCTCTGCTATCCACTTTTTTTAATAAGTCTTTTACAGTCCCTTCTGCTTTTATTAGTTCAATACTTTGTGGTTTTACTGCAACATTTACTCCTTCAGAGTAGAGTTTTTTGAAAAAATCTTGTGCTTCTTTTCCCCGGTAATAATCAATTACTTTGTCTTTGCTTTGTGCTTTTTCTCCAAAATTAGGGATAATGTTTCCTGAAAGTATTTTTACAATAGTAGTTTTTCCTATTCCATTTCTTCCAACAAGTCCAATTACTGAGTTTTGCTTTGGAATGGGTAATCCATGTAATCTAAACATGTTTTTTCCAAAGGAGTGAATAGGTTCATTTAAGTTAAAAGAAAGATTAACGATGCTTATTGCTTTGAATGGGCATCTGTTTTGGCATATTTCGCAGCCAATGCAAATTTCTTCAGCAATAACTGGTTTTTTTAGTGGTTCGTGAACTATGCATTTCTTTCCGGTTCTATTCACTGGGCAGACTTTTTCGCATAAGTAGTTTCCGCAGTTATCAAAGTTGCATGTTTCGTAATCAATTACAGCCACTCTTTTTTTTGCATCCATAAAAAAGTACTCATTAGAAAAGAATAAAAACTTCAGTTATTCCTCTAGTTTTTGCTTAAATCCAACTTTGTTTTGGAGGGGGTTAGTTTACATTAATTTTTACTTTTCTTTTGAAAATTAATTTAACCAAATTTTCTTCGTTGCTTTGTTTTACTAAATTACAATCAAGAGTGAAAGAAAATTGTTTTGGAGTGACTGTGAGAGTAGTTGTTGTTAATTTGGAGCAGTTTGTTTGGTGAACAGAATTTAATCTATTTAAAATTGAAATAGCATTTGAATCAACGCAAGAAGTTATTTCAGCAACAGTTTTGCTCCAATTACAATCACTAGCTATTCTGGTAAGATTAAGTTCAAAGTTGTTAGTAAAAAGTTTTGCTTCAATTGGAAGTTCTTTTATTGACACTTGGTTTTTTGTTTCAATATTCATACTAAAAAGAAGTGCTCCAACTAAAAATACAGCAAGTACTACTAAAAGTCCTCCAAATCCTTTGTTATTCATTCTATCCACCTACAAGAAAATTTTTCTAAGAGTTGTTTACTTTGAACCCTATAATAAATTACTTTTGAACAATATTGAGTAGTTGCAAGTATGTTTGGTAGGCTTTCATTTTGATCAAAATAAAGAGTCATTGCTCTGTCACTTTGGGCTTGTATTTGGATGTTATTTGTGGATTGTACTTGAAAAGAACTAGTGTACCAAAATACTGATGTTGCAAGAATTATTATTATTAAAGTAAGTAAAGCTTCGGTAGAAAAAATAAATCCTTTCATTTTCCCACCTTCAAGTTAAGCGTTCCTCTTTGAAGATTTGGGCAACTAGCGGTTGTCATGCAAAGATTTAGGTCATAATAATTAATATTTTTGTCACACACAAGTACGTTAACATCAAAAGAAATCAAGTTTTCATAATTAACTGAATCAGTTAAATATTGGGTAGTGCTCGTAGTAGTTAAGCTCAAAGTAACATTACCGTCTTGGAGCGCAATTAATTTTTTTCTATCCGCTGAAGTTATTCCTGCTATTTTTGCTGTATTTATTGAGTAAGCTAATGAAGTGCCATTAAAATCACAACTAGTTTTAGGTGAATTTGCAAATGTAATTATTCCAGTCTCAGCTCTTTCTTTTAATAAAGAAAATTCAGTTTTTTGTTTTGTGTTATACAAGTTAAATTCCCCTACGCTAGCCAGTACTCCGAAGCCCATTATTATGAGGGCCATTGCAAAAAGAAAATCAGTAGAAAAAATTTGGCCTTTATGCATTTTTAATCACCAAAATCCCTGTGTGGGGTACATCAGTAAGGACAATATTCATATCAGTATTTTTACTAAAATAAGAATTTGAATCAACAGTGTAAAATCCACCTGTTTTTGTTGTAACAGTGACTAAGAACTGGATTTTGTTTGCATCAAAAACAGTTATGATTGGATAAACTTTTTTCAAATTTCCTTTTTCATCTTCGTATTGTATTTTATTTATTTTTAATTCAGCATAAAAATTTGTATCAGACATTGTTTGAAGAGTGGTAATAAATGAAGCTGTTTTTTGAGAGGACTCGCTAAGTTGCTGTTCTATTAAAGTTTTTTCTTGAGAGGATTTAAAATTAAAAATGAGTAAACTTAGTGAAGAAATTACAATTAAGACTACTATTAAAGTAATCATTAAATCTAAGCTTATTTGGCCTTTTTTCATGCTAAACTTATGATTTTTCTCCCTTTTAATTTTGAGGTTTAGTCTTCAATAAGTGAAATTTGGGTGTTTTCTCCCTTTTCATTATAAAAAGAAATATTTTCTATAAAAAAAGGATATCCTAAAATTGCATTTAAGGAGTATTTTCTAAAGAACTTTTTATCAGTCGTGCTTGGGCTAGAACTACCATTAGGGTGGGAATGCAGGGTTCCAACAATAGAATCGTCAAATGGGATAGTATACTCATTTATGCTAGCCGAAGTTTCATTATTGTGAGTGGGTAAGAAAACAATTTCATGAATAAGTTCCTCTTTCTTATTTCCTCCAAGAAAACACATAAATTCATCAGGCATAAAATTATTTGAAGCACTTATTGCATTAATTAAAACGCTTTTCTTTATTTTCCACATACTTAAATTAGGATAAATAAGTAGAAAAAGAGAACTGGGACAATTAAAGAAGAAATGCAAATGCTTCTTCTTAAGTTATTTGTCAGAACAAATAAACCTAATGCGGTTGAAAATAATAGTGCGCTTAATCCTATAAATCCATTTAATGCAAATACAAGCAAAATTACAAAAACCAAAGCCCAAATGGATATTTTTTGAGTAAAACTCTGTGTGAATATTTTAATTGCTTTTTTTGAAAGAATTATTGCAACTAGTCCTCCAATTCCTGCTGCAAATATCATAATGATTGTTCCAATAAAAAAAGTTTCTTGAGTAAAGAATATTTTGTTTTGAAGAGCAAGCATTCCTCCATTTCTTGCTTTTGATAAAGCAAACAAAGTGGAATATGAAAAGAAAAAATTTGATGCATTTATTGCCCCCAGCATTGCTAAATATTCATTAGTGCTTTTTTTGTTTCTAAAAGTATTAATTATTCCTGCAGCAGTGTTGCTTCCAATACCGGGCATAATTGAAACAATTGAGCCGCCAATCACCCCTATTAAAGATTCTTTTATTACGGAAAAACTAATTGTTACATTTTCTTGTTGTTTTACTAAAATTTCTTTTTCTTTTAAAGAATAAAGAATTCCTGCCACCCCAAAATATCCTGTAATAAGTGGAAATATTTGATTTTCGAATAATATTCCTTGTGAGGAGGCGGCAATAATTACAAAAAAAACAAGTAGCATTCTTTTAGGTGTTTTTTCACTTATAACAAAAACAATTAACGCAAAAATAAGTACTAGTGGAGTAACTAAAATTATTTCTTTTGAATTTTGTTTGATAAAAAGAAAAAAAAGAGGGGTTAGTAGAGAGCCTACAATAATTGCGATAAGCGCTCCTGTGGTGCTTAGGCATATTGCTTCAATTGCTTTTCCTTCAAGAAGCATTCTATGCGCTGGTAAAATACTTTCAAAAGTATTTTCGCTAGGGGCACCAATAAAAACAGCGGGAATAAATTCAATAAATATTTGAGTAGTGCACATACTTAACATAAAGGAAGTTATTTCCATTCCAAAAAAAGGACTTGTTGCAGTAAGAATCGCAATATTGTTTGAGTGAAGTCCTGGAATTAATCCTGCAATTATTCCTGCAATTGCGCCAATGAAACACCAAATAAGAATTATTCTTTCACCACCTTGTGTGCAAAAAGAGTGGTGCTTATAGGGTCACTTTCTTCTCCATATTGCCCAATTTGGTGTTCAGCATAAATTATTACAAAATCGTTTTTTTCTATTTTGAGAGCACTTGGAGAAAAAAAGAGAGCTTTGTTTCCATCAGTTGCTACAAATAAAGTAACTGGGTATCTTTGAATTACTGTCTCTATTCTTGCAAAAATTATTCCTTTGCTTTCTTCATTGTTTAAAAGATGATTAATTGTGCTTTCTTCAAATTCAGGTTTGTACATTACTATTAAGATTAACATTCCAATTAAGGTAATCGCTAAGCAAATTTTTGAAATAGTTTTGTCATTCATTAACTAATTTTGAATAGATTTAATAAAAAGAAAAAGGTTGTTTTCGTCAAATGTCGACTTATTTTATGAGAATATTGATGCTTTTGTATTTTGTGGAAGCAAGGACTTTATTTTTTATTGAATTAATATCAAGTGCAGTCAATGGGGTTAGTTTTATTATTAAATTTGTATCAACTATACTTTTTTCTATTTTTATATAATCAATAACAATAAGTTCTTTTTTCAACCCTAACTGGTTTAATGTCTCTACTTTTGCAACACTCATTGCCATTGTATCATCATGGATTTGGAGATAAAGAGAGGTTATTGCTATTGCTGCCGTTAGTATTATTAGAAGCAAAAATAAACTTTCGAAAGCTGCTTGCCCCTTCATGTTTTCAACTTCCTCGATTAATTCTAATTGTGTTTGTTGCTATTTTTTCAACTATTATTTTTAATTTTGAAGGGCCCTTAATTGTTTCAACTCCGCAAGCTAGCGTTAAATTGCTTGGGGTATTAAAATCTTTTGAGCAAATTCCGATTGGGCATTGTGCTGGATAGGGTTGTTGTTTTAGATTTAAATCATAATTAAGGCCTGTTGTGTTACAATCAATTTTTGATTGTTCTGGTAAAAAAACAATTAAGGTTTGTTTTGAATTAATTCCTTGTGTTGAAAGATCACTTATTGTGTTTGCAATCTTTTGAGTTTCGTTATTTATTCTCGAAATATTTTCAACATCACTTAAAGCATTTTGCCCTTCTTTTACTAGCGGCATTGTAACAGTTACTATATACACAACTACTATTAGTATTATGAAAATAAATTCAATTGCTGCCTGTCCTTTTTGCATTCAAATCAACCCCATAAAAATCATTAGTGTGAAATCACCAAGTATTAAACATAAAATGTATCCTAAGAGCATCGTTGGGACAAAAGGCATGCTTTCTTTTATCCTTATTTTTTTAGGAATTAATCCTTTTTGAGCAAGTTTCTTTATTTCTTTTAACTCTTCCTCAGTTAATCCTCTTGCTTTTCTTGCTGAAATTATTTCTTTTTTAGGAGCAAGCAAATCAAAAAGAGGTTTTGAATTCTTTTCTTTGACACATTTCATAATTAATGCAAAATCCAAGTTTTTTTCTTCTAAGACCTTTTTTCCTTTGAAATACAGACTTGTTGAAGGAATCATCCCTTCTTCAAGTTTTTTTACCTTAATTTCACTTGAAAGAACTCTTTTTGTTGAAAAAAGCAATTTTATTATAGTATAAACTATTACACTCAAAAACACTGTCGCTGATAGTGCTTGAATAAGTAAATTCAAATTCAAAATTAGTGCAATTATTAGGGAAATAATTGTAATGTATTTCTTTTTGTTTTTTAGAATTCCCCAAATAATTACTATAAGGATGGTTAAGAGTGGGTTAATTCCTAAAAAATTTAAGAGCACAAATGCAGCTGAAGCAAAAATTGAAGCATGTATTGCCGCCAAGATTTTTGGTTTCATTTCCTCGTAAAGTTCTTTTTGAAATTTTTTATTGTTAGCTATTTTCATAGTAATTACAAATAATCCGTATGGGAGAAAAGCAATTAAGGAGTAAATGAATAAAGTTATTGGGAAAAAAGGAATGTTTGCGCTCGAAAGCAATCCTATTTTTAGTAGCGCGGGTGTGAAGGGATTTAGTGCGCCTAATCCCATAAACAATTTAACATCCCCTCCAGCAAATACTCCCATTTTCCAAAGTATCCACCCAAAAAAAAATCCAAAGCACATTCCGAATAGCGAATATAAAAATGGTAACGGGCTTGATTCAAAGTAAGATTGGATTGCGAATATTAATAACCCTGTTATTGTTAGTCCGTAGTTTAAAGTGTTAGGGACTATTCTTGCTTTAAGATCAGTGTAAGTTGCAGTGATTAATCCTATTATTGAAACTAGAATGGTAGTGTAAAAGAATATTGTTATCATTTCTAGAATTAGGTTCTTCGTATTTATAAAGCTTATTTGGGATTGCTAGCGAGGCAATTTAGCCTAATTAATTAGTTTGTTAAAATATTTTCAATTACTCTTGATCTTGTTGAAAGTATTTCTGCTTGTGCTTGTAGTGCAAGTGTTCTTAGTGTTTCAACTATTATTGCTGCGCTTATTGCAAGCATTATTGCAAAAACAGTGGTAAGTAAGTACTCGAATGAAACTTGAGCGGTTTCTTCCATATTAATTACCTTTAAGTTAGATTTGTGCATCTTTCTGCTGCTAAAAGCGGATCATTTTTACTTTCTGAAAGAGCAGTACAACTTGCTATGCTAGGTGATTGTATACTTCCGCCAACTCCTACACCCATAAGACTTTTATCACACAAGTAACATCCGCAAATTAAACTATTACTATCCAAAGTTTTACACATATAATCATAAGTTTGTATACTTCCAGTATCTTGTACTGGTCCAATAGTACTAACCATAAATGAGATTACTACTGCTACAACTACAATTGCTGCTGCGAGTAATAATAAGTATTCAATTGCTCCCTGCGCACGAGAGAGTGCCTGTCCTCGTAATAGATTTTTTCCATTCATGTTTATCACGACAAATAGAGAGGAAAAGAAGTATTTAAACTTAATTATTAACTTCTAACAAAGAATATTGATTTTTTAAAAAGAAAAAGAAAGACTTTCATAAAGAAAGTCTTTCTGAGTTAATTAGTTTTGTGGGCATTTTGAGTTTACTGTTTTTGTAAAATTTGTACAACACGTACAATTAGTGTATGTGCTTGTGCATCCGCCCAAAGTGTTTACATCTTTCATACATTTTAGTTGGTTGTTTTGTGAATTAATATCAGCTGCTGCTTCAGTAGTACTTGTTTTTCCTGTTCCTACTACGCTTGTTATTGCGATTATTACGATTGCTATTACTAGGATTGCTGCTCCTATGATTAGTAGGTATTCAATTGCCCCCTGTCCTCTTTCGCATTTTCTGAGTTGACAATGGACTTGTGCTTTTTGTTCCATTTTGATCACCTTTTAGTAAGTTAAACATGTTTTTAACTATTTAAAGATTAGCTTTTAAAAAATAGAAAAAGAAAGGCGAAAGAACGCCTTTCTTTAATTAAATTTTTTTATGATCTTAACGCGTTTAAGTCATCCAGTTCATCAGCCGCTGTATTAGCGTCTACTTGTCCTTTTCCTGATCCAACAACGCTTGTTATTGCGATTATTACGATTGCAACAACTAGGATTGCTGCTCCTATGATTAACAGGTATTCGATTGCTCCTTGTGCTTTTTGTTCCATGGGTCATACCTCCTTTTCAAGTTTAAAAATTATAAACTAGTAACGCTTCTGGTGTTTTTAAACATTACCTTTTAGGAAGGCGAAGTACAAATCAAGGGGTTTGTTTTGATTGTTCAGTTGTTGTTTGATTTATTGTATTTGCAGTACTTTTTATGTAAAGAGAAACAACAGTAACAATTGCTATTGCTCCTGTAATAATTAATAAGTATTCAAGATTTACTTGCGCTTTTTCTTCCATTTAAACCGCCCCTGAAATCATTCCTTTTACTACGAATGATGCTATGTAATACATTATGAATGCTGCTAATAGTAATAAAGGGATGTATATAATGCTTTTGTTAAGTTTGCCCTCTCTAATTAGTGACATCATTGTTCCTGAGCCTGTTACCTCAATTATTAGGTAAATTTGAATTAAAAGTATGATGAAATTATTTGTTTGATCAGTTGCAATAATTTGTTCAGGGGTTAATGAGCCTGCACTTATTGTAGAGAATGCGCCGACAACTGCGTTGATTTCCCCAAATATTAAAGGGGCAACAAACCCAGCTGAAGCAATCATGAACATGAATTGCATTGTGGTGTTTGATTTTCTTTCTTCTTTTAATCTTTGGAAGTCTCTAACATCTTCAGCTATTTCATCAAGTATTTCTGCAAGGCTTGCTCCTGATTTTATTGAATCAAGTATTATAGTTACCGTTCTTTTTACTAGTCTTGAATCAATTCTGTTTGCAAATCCGGTTAATGCAGTTTCAATATTTTCTCCATCCTCAAGTCTTCTTAGGGCAAAACTCATTTCTTCAGATAATCTTCCATAATCGGCTTCCACAACCTCTCTTAGTGCACTCTCATAAGTGTCTCCTGCTTTTAGAGTATCAGCCATTTGTTTTAGCGAATCACTAAAGTTCTTTTCAATAGAATCAATTATTGCTTCGTTCTTCATGTATGGGTAACCTAATAGTAGTACAAATGTTGCAAGAGAAAATGCTATTGGGATTAGTGTAAATTCTCTTATTAGGAGAGTAGTAATAACATAACTTAGTAATCCTGTTAAGAAAGTTGCTCCTATTACTATACAAATCCAAGTAGTTAGAGAGTATTTCATTTTAGAGAATTCTATCCAATTAGTGTATTTGTCAATTATATCTTGGAAATCCATATGTTCACATCTTTGGTTGTGTTAAATATACTAATACGTTCATTCCAACGAAAACCATTGGCATGAATACCAAATAAATGATTAATAATATTGGCGGAGTAAGTGGTACCGCTTTAAATAAATCTTGCCCAGTTGCAGCAATTGGGGAGTTTCTTATTGCTCCAAGAATCATTATTGCCACTGGCATTACAATGCAGAGGAAAATAAATATTACTGCAAAGAAATTCATTTTTTGTGAGAAAGAGTTTATTCTATCTTTCATATCTGCGGACACATCTTCTGCGATTTCATTCATTATATCGGAGAGATTTCCTCCTAGTCTCATTGCTCTTACTATGTGAGTTAGAGTAGTTCTTAGTGGTTTACTTTGTGTTCTTAGTGCCATGTGTTTTAGTGCAGCTACTGTATCAGTCCCTTCTTCTATTTCAGAAATAGTTCGTGCAAATTCTTCACTAAGCATCCCATAGTTTGTTGCTGTTATTGCTTGAATTGTTTTGTATAATCCAATTCCTGCTCTTAATTCAGTTGCCATGTGTCTTAGTGCAAATGGTAATTCTACTGAGCAAGCATTTCCTCTTGCGATTGCTTGTTGTCTTGGAATATTAACAACTATTAGTATTGCTACAATTCCACCGATTAAAGCAAATAAAAAAGGAGTTATTGAGGCATAAACAATGTTTTTTGTTGCAGCAGCAATCATTGCTCCAACAAATAATCCTACTATAAATGAAAATAAGGTTGCAATTATTCCTGCAGCACTTGTTAATGCTAAGTATTGGTTTGCCGAATAAGGCATGTTTGCTGAGTAAAGGTAAAACCCAACTTCTGCACTAAAAGGAACTTTTAGCATTTCTTTTAGGGGTTTCATTATTCCAATTAGTTTTAAATAAAAAGCTCCTACTTGTTGAGCGAGTTTTGAATCAAATCCTTCAATATCTTCTTTGTTTTCAAGTTCTGCTTTTGAGTAAGTATCTTCGGCAATTATCCCTCTTAATTCTTTTAGTGAACTGCTTACTTCATCAAATTGCATTCCTTCTTCTCTATATTTTCGTTTCATTGTTTCAACGATTTTGTCAACTTCTACTTGGTCAGCGTATCCTTTTTCCTCAGGCATTATTTTCACCAAAATTCTTTTTTTCCCCAATAAATTTGTTTGCTAGTAATGAAACTTCGCTTAAACTCCTAATGTTTTGATTAACTAATGAATCTAAGAATGTTTTTCTTGAATTTAATTCTGCCTCTATGCGATCTTTTGGAGTTCCGGTGAAGTTTTGAAGGGTTTTTAGGTACTTACTATCAATAAGGGTCTTTTCTAGTTCGTCTCTTGCTGGATCTCTTTGGAAAACTGTTTGGGTTTTTGGATTACCTTCAAGTGCCCCGTAAACTTCAGCTATTTCACTTATTCTTCTTATAGTTCCTTTTTTTCTATCATAATATCTGTGTTCTACAATTATGATATCAAGTCCTGACATCATAATACTTGGTACATTCATTGGGGGACTTGTTAATCTAATTATTGTTTCTTCCGGACTATTCGCGTGCACAGTTCCTAAACAACCATCGTGACCAGTATTCATTGCAGTGAATAAAGTAAATGCTTCTTCATGTCTAATTTCTCCTACAATTATTCTGTCAGGTCTCATTCTTAAAGAATTTTTTGTTAATATATCCATTTTTAGTTCTCCTGCTCCTTCTAGTCCGGGCGGTCTTGATTCTAATCTTATACAATGTTTTATTGGTAAATTTAATTCAGCCGTGTCTTCAATTGTTATTACTCTTTCTCTTTCATTTACAAATGAAGCAAGCACATTTAGTAGAGTGGTTTTTCCAGATCCTGTTCCTCCTGAAATTAATATGTTTGCAGGTTTTGTTCCAAGTCCATCAATAGCCATCCAAAGAAATGCGGCAGCTTCGCTAGTTACTGTTCCCATTCTAATTAAATCAATTATCGAATAAGGATCTGCTCTAAATTTTCTTATAGTTAATGTTCCTCCTGAGATTGATGCTGGCGGGATAGTTGCATTTACACGTGAACCATCAGATAATCTTGCATCAAGTAATGGTGAGGACACGTCCACTCTTCTTCCAATTTCTCTTGCGATTTTATTTACGAGATCTTCTATTTCTTGTTCTGAAAAAATTCAATATTTGTTGTCATCATTTCGTATTTTCTGTGAAAAACATAAACAGGTTTTTTTGGGCCAACAATCATTATTTCTTCTAATTGATCATCTTTAATTAAATCATCAATTAATCCATATCCAACCATCTCTCTAACCACTGCATCTGCATAGAAGGGTATTCTTTGTTCAGGTATTCGCATGTTGGGATTGCTTTTCATTATTTCAATTATTTTTTGTTTGTAAACAATTCTTCGTTCTTCAGGATTTCTAATTTTGTAGGGGGCAATTGAAATTAATCTTGTAGTTGCTTCTTTTAGAGTATTAATTATTTTTCTATCAGCTGAAGTTGGTCTTATTGTTGGAATAAAATAATATGCTAGCGGTTTTCCTGGTATTCTATATATTTTTACTTTTCCATAAGAATCAACTTCAATTTTTTTATTTTCTTCTAACTCTTTTTCTATTGCAGTTTTTTCTGCAGAAGTGGGTTCAATTGTTGCAGAACTTTCTTTTTTGAATTCTTGCATATCTTTATGTTTCACTTCTTGAGCAATTTTTTCTTCTTTGTCCTCGGGTTTTGTTGGTTCTACTGGGGCTAATTCTTCTGCTTGAGTGGTGGCTTTTGCACTGCCAATAATGTCCTCAAGGTAATCTGTGCTCATGCTAAAAGTAGGTTTTTTGTGTTATTTAAGGTTTGCTTATGCAGAGAAATTAGTTATAGTATTCGAAAAGTATTTTGCTTGAGAATTATTTTATTTATGATTTTTGTTATGCTTTTTCTTTGATTTCTTTTAATGCTTTTTCAACAAAAATATCTAAGGGCATTACTTCTTGGTTTCCTACCCTTGGTCTTACAGCAACTGCTTTAGCTTCAGCTTCTTTTGCTCCGACTACAATAATGTATGGAACTTTTTCTTTTTGTGCTTCTCTAATTCTGTATCCTAGTGTTTCGTTTCTCTCATCTATTTTTGCTCTTATTTCATTATCAATTAATTTTTCGTGTACTTCTTTAGCATAAGGCATGAACTTTTCTGATAGTGGAATTATTTTTACCTGTTCAGGAGATAACCAAAGAGGGAATGCTCCTCCGAAGTGTTCTATTACAATTCCTGTGAATCTTTCAAACGAACCAAATGGCGCTCTATGTATCATTACTGGTTGGTGTTTTGCTCCGTCTGCTCCAACATATTCAAGGTTGAATCTTTGTGGTAAATTGTAATCTAATTGAATTGTTCCTGTTTGCCATTCTCTTCCTAGTGCATCTTTAACAACAATATCTGCTTTTGGTCCGTAGAATGCGGCGTCTCCTACATTTACTTCAAAGTTAATTCCTTTTTCTTTTAGTACTTCAATTATTTCTTGAGTAGCTTTTTCCCATATTTCTGGTGCTCCAATGTATTTTGTTCCTGCAGGGTCTCTTGATCCTACTCTTACTCTAAAGTTTGTAAGTTTTAATACACCCATTATTTTTAGTACTAAATCAAATACTCCGTTGAATTCTGATTTTACCTGTTCTTCTGTACAGAAGATGTGTGCATCATCTTGAGTGAATCCTCTTACTCTTAAAAGTCCACTTAGTTCCCCACTCTTTTCGTATCTATACACGGTTCCCATTTCGCTTAGTCTCATTGGTAAGTCTCTGTAACTGTGTTGTCCTTTCATATAATATTGAATGTGAAATGGACAGTTCATTGGTTTTAGTAAGTATTCTTCTTCGTCAATTTTTATTGGGGTGTACATCATTTCTCTGTAATTGTCATAGTGTCCACTTGTTTTGAATAAATCTAGTCTTCCAATGTGTGGAGTAATAACAAATGAGTATCCTCTTTTGATTTGTTCTTTAACTAGTAACTCTTGTAGTTGCATTCTTAGCATTGTTCCATTTGGACACCAAATTGGGAGTCCTCTTCCAACCGCATCACTTATCATATAAAGATCAAGTTCTTTTCCTAGTTTTATATTAGAATTTTCTTCAGCTTTTTTTCTTAGTTCAATCCAATCATCTAATTCTTTTTGTGTTTTAAAAGAAATTCCGTACACTCTTTGTAATTGCTTGTTTTTTTCGTTTCCTTTCCAGTAAGCTGCAGAGATTTTTAGTAATTTTACTGCGCCTATTTCTTCTGTTGAATCTAAGTGTGGGCCTTTGCACATGTCAGTGAAGTTTCCATTTGAATAAGTAGAGATTTTGCTTTCTCCTTCTTTTGCTAAATCGTTAATCATTTCTACTTTGTAAGAATTGTTTTTGAATAATTCAAGTGCTTCACTAATCGGAAGTTCTTTTCTTATCATTTTGTCTTTTCTTTTCAAAATTTCTTTCATTTTTTCTTCAATTTTCTCAAGGTCTTTTGCATCAATGTTGTTTTCAAGTTCAAAGTCATAGTGGAACCCTGATTCTATTGCAGGTCCTATAGCTATTTTTGCTTTTGGAAATACTTCTACTAAAGCAGAGGCAAATACGTGTGCTGTTGTGTGCCAGAATTTGTTATAATAGTCTTTTTCAGTGTTATCCATTTTTACAGCCCCCTTTAATGAAAGTTTTCCTCACTAAGCTTTTTAAAATGCTTTTTGGGGTTGAATTCTAGGATTTTTAGTTGGTTATTTAAAATTAGGTTTGAAAAAGAGTTAACTAGATAGGGATTAAATTTGCTGACTAGTGACAAATGATTTCATACAATTATAGCTGGCTTTATAGTATTTAAATAATTTTTAGAAGTAGATGTAATTTTTTGTATAGTGTTTACAAATCTAAAAAGAAGTGTAATTAGTAGTTTGGTCTTGCGCATTTGTCTTTTGCACAAAATCCAAGGTATTCTTTGCAAAATGCTCTTTCCCCTTGGGCTTTGTAGTGTTTGCATCTTGCCCATCTTGGACCGCTTATTACTGTATTAGCATCAGATTGTGGTTCTCTTCTTGGTTGTTCAACTATTGCGTCGTCCCCAATTATTTTTGCAGGAGCGGGTCTTTCTTGTGCTTGTATTTCTTCTACAATTTGTTGAGTAACTTTTTGTTGCTGTGTTTGAACTGGTTGTGGTTCTGGTTCGAAAGTTCTTGCTTTAAAATTTTTAGGATAAAGCATTTTTTCTACGTCGCTTCCGCTTGGAGTGTACATTGCTTGTTTTTGAGCCATTTGTGTACCAACTTTTGGTCTGGGCATTTTTTGAATATCTACACTTTGTCCCATCGCAATCATTTTTGCGTTCATTCTTCTTGAGTCTTCTACGATTGATTGGAAAGCCATTTTTGTTTCACCGTTATTTTATTTTACAAATTTAATTTTAATAATTTTTATTGGCAAACTTAATTATTTTCAACGAATTTTATTTGTTTTTTTTTAAATTTTAATTTTATTGAACCGCTTTTCTGCATCTTTCTTTAGCACATAGTGAATGGTATTCTGCACAAAAGTCTCTTCCGCTGTTTGTCTTTCTGTGTTTGCAGTTTTCCCAAGTAGCGTTTCCGCCTCTTTGTGAGCTCATGCTTGAAGCATTAGCAATTCCTCTAACAATGCTTCCGTGTCTTGAGTCCATGCTTTGTCTAGCGCCAACACTTCTTTGTTGTGGAACAAATCCAGAAATTTCTGAGTCTTTGTAAGAAATATCTTGCTTTTTTATTGCTGGCTTAGGATCTTCCATTATAGCGTCAGCCATATCGTTCGATTCAACCTTCGGAACATTTGGTTTTGGAGTATTTTTTCGTGCATCTCTTGCAAAGTCGCTAAATCCCATTTGTACTACCTGCAACTATTGAATAGCGCACTGAAATATAAAGCTTTTGATAGCGAAAAAAAACTTGAAAAATTAACCTCTTTAATGAAAGAGTATAGCACTTTGTCTAATTAAATCAATTTGTAGTTTAAAACACAATTTTATTAATTTGGGGTGTGTTAGTATTTTGAATTAGAAATAGATTTTGTTGTATAGTGGTGTGTTTATGATTTCGCCAGAACTTTGTATTCGTTGTAAAGGAAAATTGCTTTGTGGTCTTTCAAGGTGTCCAATTCTTGAGAAACAATCTAATCAAACAAAAATTGTTTCTTCAATGGTTGGGACAAATTTTATTGGTTCTTCTCCTCCTGGTTTTTTTGTTTCTTGGCAGAATTATCCCAAAGTTGCAGTAGCTCCTCTCTCTGCTCTTCCTAGCGAAGTAAATGAAATGAGTGATTCTCCGGAGAAATGGTATGGGTTGAGTCAGGAAAAAATAATTTCTTTTAGAGAATCACTTTTACGTTCTTACAAAACAATGCCTGTTTCACTAGCAGCTGACCCGAGTTACGATTTGCTTGAGTTCCAAGAAATTGCAATGGCTTCTGATTTATTTGAACTTGAAGTAAAGTTATCTGAAAAACCAAGGAGTGAAACTAGTTTTGATTCATTTAATGCTCCATTAGGCCCTTCTGCTAAACTTGATAAAATTTCAATTATAGAGAATCCAAAAATTCCTAAAGAACTTGATTATTATGTTTCTGATACTGCAGTAAAATCTAATACTGCTTTGATTGATTTGTTTGAAAAAGGTTTTCCTGTTTCTACTCTTGCAAAAGTTCTTTCAAGCGGAGCGCTTGGGGTAAAGAAGAATAGAAAAATTGTTCCAACAAGATGGAGTATTACTGCAGTTGATTCTAATTTATCAAAATATTTTATAGAAGAAAAACTTCCTCAAAATAAAATAATTGATTCTTTCAAATTGTTTCACTCAAAATATTTAGATAATGATTTTTGGGTAATGTTGCTTCCTTATCCTTGGAGCTTTGAACAAATCGAGTGCTGGCTTCCGGGAGGAATTTGGACTCAAGGAGCAACGCAGTATAATATTCTTTCAGATCACGAACTAAATAATGGGTTTAAGGGGTATCCTGAGGAAACTGAAGGGGCGTACTTTGCTGCGCGTTTAGCTGTGACAGAGTATTTAGTTGAAAACAAAATTAATTCAGCCGCAATTGTTTTTAGAGAGGTTGGAAAAGATTATGCAGTTCCATTGGGGGTTTGGCAGATTCGTGAAAATGTAAGAGCCGCTCTTAAAGAAGTTCCACTTGATTTTTCTAATATGGATTTGGCTCTTGATTTTTTATCAAAAAAACTTTCAGTTCCAATTGATCAATACAAAAAGAAATCTTTTTTGATAACTCATTTTAAATCTCAATCAAGGTTGAGTCAGTGGTTTTGAGATAATTAATTAATTGAAAAAGCGTTAATTAAAAATAGAGTTATTTTTTGCAATAAGATTATTTTTTTTACAATATCTTTTCAAGTATTTTTTTTAATTCATTATAATTTTCTGCCTGCAGTAATTTTGTTTCTTGTTTTTTTAATGCATCGCATGCTTTAAACAAAATTCCTATATTTGCTTCTTTTAGCATTTTTACATCATTAAAAGAATCTCCTACTGCAAGTACTTCATACCCTGCGTTTTGAAATCTTTTTATTTGTTCTACTTTTCCATCTTTTTCGCGGAGCTTGTAATCAGTAATGTTTCCATTAGCATCTATTACAAGTGAATTAGCAAACATAAATGGGTAACCGAGTTGTGCAACTAGTGGAGTAATGTATTCATAGTAGCTTCCTGTTAGAATGCATGGTTGTGCTCTTGTTTTTACCCAATCCATAAATTCGCGCGCACCATTTAAGGGTTTCATTTTTGAAACAATTTGGTGTACTTCTTTCATTGTGAACTTGTGTTCTTTTAGTACTCTTATTCTCATTTTCATTAATTTATCATAATCTGGTTCATCCCGAGTGGTTAGCATTAATTCGGGGATTTTTGTTTCTTTTGAAAATTCTTCCCAAAACTCAGGAACAAGTACTCCTTCAAGATCAAAGCAAATTATTTTCATTTATAATCTCCTCGCTTTTTGTATGTTATTCATTTCAATAGTAATTACTAATCCCATTAATCCTGCAAAGTCTTTTTGAGTTATTAGTTTTTCTCCAACTAATTCTTTTTGCATTTTTGCAAGCGCCATCATTTTTTCCTGTGGATTAATTGCGTTAGAAACTTCTTGAAATCCTTTTTGTGCTATTGCTCTTGTTTTTTTGTCATAAATTTTTTGTATATCTAGTGCTCTTACTGTGCTTAAGCGAGTGATTCTTCTTGAAACTTTTGCGTGTTCAAAAACTTTTTGTGCAAGTAAGCTTGAGGCAGGGACTATTTTTAGTGATTTATTTCCTGTTTGTTTTTTTGATTCCCAAAGAGCTTTTCTTAAATTAGAATTTTTTGAATGTAAAGCTGTTGTTTTTCTTGTTCTCATTCTTGCTGTGAGTTGGGTTGGCATCTTTAATTCACTTTTTGTATTTCATGAATTGTGCTAGTAGTGCTTCTAGTTGGATTCTTTCGTTTGCTCCTTCTACTATTCTAAAATCGTATTCTCCTATAGTGTCAACGAGTGCAATTTTGTCTTTCTCAGCGAGTTCTTTCTCATCAAGGTTCATTGTTTCTCTATAAACTTGGATTAGTACATCTTCTCCGCTCATTCCTTGTTCGTACATTAGTTCTTCAAGCTTTTTTCTAGCATCAACAAATTTTCCTTTTAGTGCAAGTATAATCATTTCTTGTACTTGTTCAGGTCTAGCTCGACTTGAAACATTATACACTACTTCTTCAGTAATTTTTTTATCGAGTGAAGCAGCAGCTTGTAAAATATTTGTTGCTTTTCTTAAGTCTCCTTGCGAAACATAATTTATTGCAACTTTTGCTTTTTCATCAACGTGTAGTTTTTCTTTTTGTGCAATGTGATCAATTTGTTTTTCAATATCTTTTGCATTTAGTGGTTTGAATCTGTAAATTACGCATCTTGATTGAATTGGTTCAAGTATTTTTGAAGAATAGTTACAAGAAAGAATAAATCTACATGTTTTTGTATATTTTTCCATTGTTCTTCTTAGTGCTTGTTGAGCATCTTGAGTTAGTGCATCACATTCATCTAAAAAAATTATTTTAAATCCAGAATCAAATGCTAAAGTTCGGGCAAAATCCTTAATTGTATTTCTAACTACATCAATTCCTCTATCATCACTTGCGTTTAATTCTAAAAAATTTTGTTCAAAATTTGCCCCGAATAGTTCTCTTGCAAGTGCAATACTTGAAGAAGTTTTTCCTACTCCTGCAGGTCCAGAAAATAACATATTAGGTAAATTTCTTTTCTCAACGTAACTCTTTAATCGGTGAGTAATTTCATCGTGCCCAACAACGTCACTTAATCCGTGTGGTCTGTATTTTTCTACCCATGGGAGTTCCATTTCGCTCATAAAATCAACTACTCTTCTTCTAAAAAGATAAGGGCTCAATAAAGGTTAAAAACTCATCACTGGCTATTTGATTGTAGAAGAGAAAGGTGTTATTTTGACTCACAATAATTCTAATCAAAATCAGTTCTTACTTATTGTACTTGGTTGGTTTGTTTTTTCATTTTTAGTAATGTGGTTTATGGGTGGAGCTTGCATTGGTATAATGGATGGCTCAAGTTGTCTAGCCCCCAATACTTTAAAATCCCTAAGTGGAGTTCCTTTAATTGGTTTATTACTTCCTTTTAATATGTGGAGTTCTCTAATGTACTTCTTTGCTCCTATTTGCGGATTTATTTTAGCTTTCCTTGTAATTAATTGGTGGAATTCTTATTTTGAAACAAAAGAAGCTAGTGGATTACTTTTCTTAGTGCTTATTTTGTTCGCTCTATTTGTTGGTTATTATATTAATTTGTCTTTCTATATGGGTGAAGCAGCTACTCTTAATTCAAGAGGACAGGCAAAGTATTCTCTTTATTTTTGCATAACTGAAACTGATTCCACTACTTGTAATACTACAGTTTCAAGATTGAATCAAGAATATATTTCACAAGCTCAAGCAAATAATGCTCAAACTGTGAATCAACTTATTCCGATTAATTATTGGGCTGAGTTAAGAAAAAGTATGTATTTGTTATTTATCCTTGGGGCAATAGCTGCTTGGATTCCTTTATTTGGAAGAGAAGTTTATATGAAGTATAAAGAAAGCAACTAAATTAGGTTTTTTGGTCTTTTAGGTGTTTTTTTAAACTTTTTTAATCAGCATAGAGTACTAACTTTGAGTGATTTGATGATTGATGTTGTTTTGAAGAGAGCTATTGAAGAATACATTTCTAATTTCAAAGTAATGCTTAGCTTTGGAGCATTGTTCCTCTTTTTGCCTTTATTTTTAATGTTCTCTCAATTCTTTTTGAATTCAGGAACAGTTTACCTATCACTAAACGCAGATCTTGTTTTAGGAGCAATAGGATTAGTATTAGCCCTAATTTTCCTTTACATTTTTTCTTTCTTTGTTTCTCTTACTGTTTATGCAGTTCATAGAGATGTACAAACATTGAATTTAGATACTTACTGGAATACTTTGTTTAAGGACGCTGCGTTAAAAGTATTTTTCTTATACTTAGTTTGCGCAATTGTATTTTATTTAGTAAGCGCACTTGGTTTCATGACTGGGTTAGTTTACTTAGCTTTAATTTTGAATTTAATTATTGCTCTTGTTGTAATGTATGCTCCTCAGAGTATTGTTCTTGATGAATCTACTATTGGAGAAGCAATTGGTAAGAGTGTTGAGTTTTGGTTTGAAAGTCCATTAATCAGTATTGCTATTTTTATGATAGCTTCAGTTCTTTTATTTGTAATTCTTTTTATTGAATTATTACTTGATTTAGTAGGACTTCCCGGAGTAATAGTTTCTTTCTTTTTGGTACTCGTATTTTTAGTTCCTTTTATTGAACAAACAAAATCCTATGCTTATTTACTAAAAGTAGCTTTGCTTAAGAGTAATGAAGTTACTCACGCTAGAGCTCCACACATAGAAAAACCAAAACCACTTTTAGGTACAAGGCTAAGAGAAAGACCAAAACACGGTTCAAAACTTTAAATTATTTTAGAGTTTTTTCTAATTTAATTTTAGTTCTATTTTTTTAGAGTCCAATGTACTCTACTTGTTTTACTTTTTTATCAATTAGTTCGTTTACTTCTTTTAGGCTCGCAGCTTTTCCAGTAAAGCAGCATTTTTTTGAAGTTAAGCATTCATCAAAGTCAAGGGTTTCTTGAGAAAACACCTCTTTCCCATTTTCAGTAGTAAATCTTTCTTTTACTTTCACGCTTGCTAGTCCAAATAGTAGATCTTCTTCAAAGAGTTTTGAAATTTCTTTTAGAGTTTTGTTAGCGAATTCAATTGGTTTTGTTCCTGGAAAGTTCTCGCTTAATTTATAAAAATTTGTTAAACCAATTCCAGTTTTCATCTCTTCTACTTTAAATTCTTTTAAATAAGTTTTCTTCAAAAGTAATTCTTTCTTTTTTTGTTTTAATTTATGAATCTCGCCAGCTACTTGGGCAAGTTTTTCAAAGAATTGTTTCTCATCATTTCCTTGAGCAATTTTTTCAAGATTAATATTTACAAACAAATCAATTCCTCTTGTGGGTGAAAAAAGAGTTTTACTTAGGGGGTAATATTCTTCGATTGTGTTATTGAGTATCATAAATTGTTTTCCATTTGGTTCAATTAATTTTAAACAATACTTTGAATCTACTCCTACAACCGTGTTTTCTCCAAGCAAATAATTAGAAATTTTTGCTGCATTAATTCTGTTTTGGGAAAGATTTTCTAAATGCGTTGGAGTAAATAATTCGAGTGAGAGGGTTATTTTTTCATCAAAAATATTCGTTAAATCCAAAATTAATTGAGCAGTTTCTTTTGCTTGTTTTTCAGTTTTAACAAAAGAGGCACAAGCAAAAGTCAGTCCATAAATACTAGGCATCAAATAAAAATATTTTTTGTTTTGTGAGATTTGTTTTAACGCAGAAGAAAGTGTTTTGTTTAAAGTTTCTTTTTTTTCAGCTATGAATGAATAAGCATAGGGTCTGTGCGAGAACCCTTCAATATCTTCAATGTGTATGGTTCCATCAAAGTGGAGTTCGCGTGCATTGTGAGGAAGTTCTAAAAGAATGTTGTACTCCCTTACACTTTCTCCAGTGTAGGGTTGAACTTGGAGTTTATTTTTTACATCATAAACTGCTTCGCCTACTCTTGCATAATTGTCTCTCGCTTCTTCAAATCCGTAAGTTAAAAGTTTTGTATTTACTAGTTCTCTAATTAAACTCGGGGTGAGGAAAAATATTTTTGAGTCTTTTATTTGGTTCTCTACTTCAAGAGTTATTTTTTCAGCTACACTTCTTGAGAGAGTAGTTTCTTTCAAAAGAGAGGTGATAATGTTTCCTCTATTAAATCCTTTAATTGTTTCTTGAGAGGTATATACTTTCATTTTACTAAATCGTTCATAAATATCTGCTGCAGTGGTATCAAGTTCTTTTAGTAGTTCTAGTGCTCTTTCTCTAAGTTTTTTGTCACTTGTAGTATTCATTTCGGTTAGAGTTTTGATTATTTTTGTAATAGTCCATTGGTTTGCGCCTGCTTCAAGAATCTCTTTTGCAATTACTTGAATCTTCTCTTCAATTAGTTCCATGTGTACAAACCAATGTATTTCTCGTAGGTTAGTTAATTAAACTTAATTTTTGCCTGCTAATTGGGTTTATTCCAAAGCTACAAACCAAATTCATGCTAAAAGCTAACTTTATAATCCTTTTTTGGTTTAGTTTCCTAATAGGATGATTTGTTTTCCTAACTAAATGAGGGTTTTTAGTATATGGTTTCTCTTGACAAAGTTGATCACTTAATTCTTCAAGCGCTTTTACTTGATGGCAGAGCCTCTTTTTCAGCTATAGCAAGAGATAGTGGCCTTACTGATGTGGCAATAAAGAAAAGAGTAGAGTCTCTAAAGAGAAGAGGGATAATTAGTGGGATTTCAGTTGATCTTAATTACAAAGTACTAGGTTATGAGAACCCAATTTATGTTCAAATGCGCTGTGAAGTTTCTAAGCAAAAAGATATTATAAAAAAATTACAAGGAATGGATTTTGTTCTTGAACTTTACCAAGTTCTTGGAGAATACAATTTACATGTTAAATTAATTGTCCCTAATCTTGAGAGTGCTGAGAGATTCATTAATCAACTTGGATTAATTGATGGGGTAATTGATCTAAAAACAATGGTTGTGTTATCAGAATTAAAGAAAACAAAAACTCTTCCTTCTTCAACTCTTCAAAATAAGATTTAATTTGATTTAATTTACCCCTTTCGTTTTTTGTCGAATTCTTTGCGTCCTCTTTTTAACTTTTTTCTCTGCAATCTCTATTGAATGGACCTAATTGTTTCAGAGAAAGCTATTGCTGGAGAGAATATTGCTCAACTATTAGCTGATAGTGGAGTAAAAACAAAGTATGTTTCAGGGGCAAAAGTTTTCGAGTTTAGTTGGAAAGGAAAAGAAATTTTACTAGTTCCACTTAGGGGTCACATTAGTGATGTGGAGTATCCAAAAAAATATGCTAATTGGAGAGGAGTAGATGTTAGAGAATTAATTAATCCTGAAATAATTATTTACTCTGAAAAAGAATTTCAAATTATTAATGCAATTAAAGAACTTGCTCCAAATGCAGAAAATTTAATTATTGCAACTGATGCGGATAGAGAGGGAGAATCAATTGGACTTGAGGCAGTTACTTACGCAAAGTCCACTAATTCTGGAATAAAAATTCAAAGAGCTTATTTTTCAGCGATTGCAAAAGAGGATATGGATAAATCATTTAATTCTCTTGAAAAATTTGATTATAATTTTGCTTACTCCGCAAATGCGAGAAGAGAACTTGATTTAATTTGGGGAGCTGTGTTAACTAGATTTCTTTCAATTGTTTCGGGTCAAATTGGAAAAGATTTTTTGAGTGTGGGAAGAGTTCAAACACCAACTTTAGCACTTTTAGTGGATAGAGAAAAAGAGAGACTTGCTTTTGAGTCAAAGCCTTATTGGGAAATAATTGCTTTTTGTGAAAAAGATAAGATGGCTTTTGAAGCAATGCATCAGGAAGAAAAGTTTTGGGATAAAGAACGAGCTTTAGCCGTTTTTAATAAACAACCAAAAAAAGCAATTGTAAAAAAAGTGGATAAAAAAGTTAGAGTATTAAAAAAACCAGTTCCGTTTAATACCACTGAATTTTTAAGAGCAGCAACAGGACTTGGTTTTGCTGCGGGCAAAGCAATGGATATTGCGGAGCACTTATATCAAAAAGGATATACCTCTTATCCAAGAACTGATAACAGCACTTATCCTCCAAGTTTGAATTTAAAAGAAATTTTAAATAAATTAGTTTCTGTTAAAGCTCTAATGGATGATGTGGCAATTGTTTTGGCTCAAAAAGAAATTACTCCTTCTGCTGGAAAAGAAACAAAAGATCACCCCCCAATTTATCCCGTTATTGCGGTTCAAAAAGAAATGTTGAGTCAGGATGAGTGGAGAATTTACGAACTTATTTGCAGAAGATTTTTAGCAACATTAGCAGAGGACGCTAAAACAGAGAATACTAGTGCGCTTTTGGATGCAGAGGGAGAGCCGTTTATTGCAAAGGGCCAAATTATTCTTCATGCTGGTTGGAAAGCAATTTATCCTTATAGTGAACTTAATGAAACTTTTTTGCCAAAACTTTCTGAAGGGGATGAAGTAATAATAAATAAAATCGAAATGAATGCAAAAGAAACTCAACCACCTGGAAGATACAGTCAGGGTTCTTTAATCAAATTAATGGAAGAAAATAATTTAGGGACAAAATCTACTCGTCCCGCAATTATTCAAAAATTATATTCTCGGCATTATATTTCAGGAAACAAAAGTATTGAACCAAGCAAAGTTGCTTTCTCCGTAATTGATACTTTGGAAAAGCATTGCGGGTCTGTGACTAAACCTCAAATGACGGCTGAGCTTGAAAAAGAGATGGATGAAATTGCTGCTGGGCAAAAAAAGCAAATTGAAGTAGTTACAAAATCTTGTTCTAATTTAAAAGAGGTAATGGAAATTTTGTTCAAGAATAAGGAAAGCGTTGCTATTGGGCTTAGAATGGCTCTAAAATTTAGTTCTGTAATGGGTAAGTGTACTTGCGGAGCAAATTTAATTGAAAGAAAAGGAAAAACGGGGAAAAGGTTTGTTGGTTGCTCTAGTTACCCTAATTGTACAGTTACTTTCCCTCTTCCTCAAAAAGGAAGTATTACTCCTCTGGATGAATATTGTCCTGAATGCAAAGCCCCAATTATTCAAGTAAAAAATGGAAGATTTAATTACAAAATGTGTTTAACTATGACTTGTGTAACAAAAAAAGATTGGACAAAAAAAGAGGATAAAATGGGTGTGAATAAACCCGCTGAAACTAAATCTTCTGAAATAAAATCTTCTGCTAGTAAAAAACCAGTAATAAGAAAATCAACAAAAACCAAAACGACTTCTTCCACAATTAGTTCTTCAACAATTAGCCCTTCTGCAATTAGTAAATCTAATGTTGAGGTGAAAAAGTGATTACTGCTAATTCTCCAAGAAGCATTTCTATTCTCCAAGAAGCTTTTTCATTGTTACTCAAGCACCCTGCTTTGTTTTTACCAAAAATTTTAATTGCAGTTCTTTATGGATTTGGAATTTTATTAAGTACAGAGTTAATGAAACAAATGCTTTCGCTTTATACTCTTCCAAAAGAACAAATAGCTTTTTCTGATTTACAAAATTGGTTTTTCTTAGCAATTGGTTTACTTTTGCTCACAATAATATCTTATTTTGTTGATTTGTTTTTCTCTGCTCTTTATCCAATTTTTGTTAATCATGCATTAAAAGGAAAAATTAGTTTTTTAAAATCAATAAATGAATCAAAACCAAAATTAGTTCAAGTGTTTGTTGCGGGGATTATTTTATGGTTATTAATAACTATTTTTTCAGTACTTGAAACAGGGGTTATTTTATTTTTTAATTTATCAACCCTTGGATTTGCTATTTCCATGTTAGTTACTTTTGCATTTGTTTTTGTTTTCTATTTTTTGTTTCCAATTATTGTTTCTAAAAAGCAAGGAGTTCTCAATAATTTTAAAGAAACTTTTTCTTCTTCCTTTTCAAATAAAAAGAAAGTCTTTTTGTTTTCCTTAATTCCTTTTTCAGTTTCCCTAATAAAATATGGGGTTGCTTTCTTTTCTGATAGTACTTCAGGATTTATTTTGTTTTGGGGTTTAGTTCTATTAACAGGGATTGTTTATTCAGTTCATGCAGTGGTTAATCAATTACTTTATTTGAAACTTCAAAAAACAAAAAAGGACTAGTTCTAAATTTACTAAAAACAAAAAAATTAGATTATTTTTTTGAAGTGAATGGGGTTGGAAAGAATTAGATCCAATTTAAAGCCTGGTGAGCCTACCCCATTACTTCGTTAAAAAACTTTTTTTCACACATTCTCTCTATCAGTCCTCCTAGTTAAAAAAACTCTTACAATAGTATTAGTCTGCTCTGCACTTAATAAGTATTAATTGACCTTAAATGTAATAAAAAATACACTTAAATACTTTTTGGTGTCAGAATTTGTTATTGATGCAGGTTTTTACTGCAATTGACGAAAAGGTGGTAACTGTGGCTCAAAAAATGAAAGCAGATGATGAAATAAGATTAAACATACTAAAAACACTTTTGGATAAGAATTGTACTCAACCAAACTTGAGAAAAATCAAATCTAAATCAGGTTATCACTTAGCTACAATAAAAAGCTCTCTTGATTTTTTAACTAAAGAAGGAATTCTTTCAGGGTATGGTCCAAAAATCGCTTTTTGGAAACTAGGTTACAAACTAGAGTGCATGGAATTACTTCAATTAGATTTTTCTAAAAGAGATTTAGTAGAAAAATATTTAGAGGTAGCAAAAAATGATCCACACGTATTTGCACTTAACTCAGTAATGGGTTCTGGAAACTTTAATGTAATGAGTATGCAATTTTATGAGGATGTTGAATCCTATCACAAGAATTTGCAAGAAAATTATGTGAAAAAGATTCCTAACTATTATGAAGTGGTTAAAGACAGACAAGTATTTTACTTAGCCGAACCAACTTTTAAGAGAGGATCAAGAACAGATTCAATAATTAAAATTATGAGAAACAAAGCAGGACTTGATTAGTCCTGTTTTTATTTTTTCAAAACTTTTGGTGTTAAAAATGCAAATCGAACTTGATTTATCAAAATCAATTGAAGAGAATGCTACAACTTACTTTCAAAAAGCAAAAGAAGCTAAGAAAAGAATTGCTGGAGCAAAAAAGGCACTAGAGATTGGGGCAGTTAAACAAAAAGAAAAAGAAATTAAAGCCGCCGCAAAAAAAATGGACAAAGAAATTGGTAAACAAAAAGTTCTTCGAAAGAAAAAATGGTTTGAACAATTTAGATGGTTTTTTACTACTGATAATTTTCTAGTAGTTGGCGGGAGAGATGCTCAGAGTAATGAACAAATAGTAAAAAACAGAATGAAAAAAAACGATATTTATTTTCACGCAGAGGTATTCGGTGCTCCTCATTGTATAATAGTAGCTCCTGAAGAATTAAAGGGGCAAGAATTTATTGCACCAGAAAATTCAATGAAAGAAGCTGCTAGTTTTGCAGTAACATTCTCAAAAGCCTGGGAAGAAGTTCGTCCTCAAGCAGATGCTTATTCGGTAAAACCTGAACAGGTTTCAAAATCAACTAAATCAGGAGAATCCCTTGGGTCTGGAGCGTTTATGATTTATGGGGAGCGTAATTGGTTTAAGAAAACCCCTCTTTCTTGCGCAATTGGATTCTTTCACCGAGAAAGAATTCTAATGAGTGGACCTACTCCTGCAGTAAAGAAGCATTGTAATTTTTCTTTTGAATTAAAACAAGGGACTCTCTCAAAAGAACAAATTGCTAAGCAATTAAAAGAACTTTTTGAAAAAAAGGGTTATTCATTCTCAATTGATGATTTTGTTTCAATAATGCCTAATGGTAGTTTTGAATCTATTGCAAAGAATTAATACTAAATTTCTTTGTTTTAATTTTTTTTCACTTTTCACCCTACCTTTTTAATCCTTTTTCAGTAGAATCCTATTTAGATTATTCAAATAAGTAATAGTGATTTGGTGTTTGTATGCCAGTTTCAAACGAAAAGCCAGAAGATAGAAAAGGGGAACTAGTTCTTCAAGTTCAAGATCCTGACCCTACTCACGTTGGTAGAAATATTGTTACACTTGATAAGGAAACAAAAACTATTCTAAATATCACTTCTGGAGATATTGTTCAAATTGAAGGGACAAAAAAAACTGCTGCAATTGTTTGGCCTGCACGAACTGAAGATGAGGGCAAAAAAATTATTAGGGCAGATTCTTTTATCAGACACAACGCTGGCGTTGGGTTAAATGAAAAAGTAAAAGTAACTAAAGTAATTCCTCAAGAAGGAAAAAAAGTAGTTCTTGCTCCAATTGAAGAAGTAAGAATAATTGCTTCTGGTTATGATAGAATTTTAAAAAAGAGTTTCTTAGGTAGACCTCTTACTGTTGGAGATAATGTTTGGATAAGTGTTTTTGGTTCGGGATTTATTTATAGGGTAGTAGATACTAATCCACGAGGAATAGTAAAAGTAACTGATGCTACTGTGTTTTCATTAAAAGAAAAACCGGTTAAGGATGCTTTGAGTAATGTTCCAAAAGTTGCTTATGAAGATATTGGTGGACTTGGCGAACAAGTAAAAAAAGTTAGAGAAATGGTTGAACTTCCAATGAAGCACCCTGAGTTGTTTCAAAAACTTGGAATAGTTCCTCCTAAAGGAATTTTATTATATGGTCCTCCTGGGACTGGAAAAACTTTATTAGCAAAAGCAGTTGCTAATGAAGCTCAAGTTCATTTCATTTCAATATCAGCTCCGGAAATAATGGGTAAATTTGTAGGAGAAGCTGAAGAGCGAGTTAGAAATATTTTCAAGGATGCACAAGAGAATGCTCCAAGTATTATTTTTATTGACGAAATTGATTCAATCGCTCCAAAAAGAGATGAAGTAGTTGGTGAAGTTGAAAGAAGAGTAGTTGCTCAATTACTTTCACTAATGGACGGTCTTGAAGGAAGAGGGGAAGTAATAGTAATGGCTGCAACTAATAGAGTTAACTCTATTGATGAAGCACTAAGAAGACCAGGTCGATTTGATAGAGAGATAGAATTTACTGTTCCTGATAAAAAATCAAGAGAACAAATTCTAAATATTCATACAAGAGGAATGCCTTTAGTAGCTGAAGGAATTGAGAAAGTTGATTTAGCTTATTTCGCTTCTCTTACTCATGGTTTTGTTGGAGCAGATCTTCAAGCTCTTGCTAAAGAAGCTGCAATGAAAGCACTTAGAAGGTATTTACCAAAAATTGATTTAGAAGAAGAAACTATTCCTCCTGAAGTTTTAGAAAACTTAAAAATTACTCAAGCAGATTTTGTTGAAGGATTAAAAGATGTTCAGCCAAGTGCACTAAGAGAGGTTGCTATTGAAATTCCAAATATTCACTGGAACCAAATAGGAGCACTTGAAGAAGTAAAGCAAGAACTCAAACAAGCAGTTGAGTGGCCAATAAAAAATCCGCTCGCATTCAAAGAAATGGGTATCTCTCCTCCTAAAGGAATTCTTCTTTATGGTCCTCCTGGTACTGGAAAAACTTTACTAGCAAAAGCAATTGCTACTGAATCTGAAGCAAATTTTATTTCAATTAAAGGACCTGAGCTATTGAGTATGTGGGGGGGAGAGGCTGAACGCGGAGTGAGAAAGATTTTCAAAAAAGCAAGACAAGTTTCTCCTTGCATTGTTTTCTTTGATGAACTTGACGCTATTGCTCCAAGAAGAGGAACTGATTCAGGAAACAATGTTACTGAAAGAATGGTTAACCAATTATTAACTGAACTTGATGGAGTAGAATCACTCACTGATGTAGTATTCATTGCAGCAACTAATAGACCTGATTTAATTGATCCAGCTTTACTTCGTCCTGGGCGAATTGATAAATTAATTATTGTTCCTGCCCCTAATGATGAAGCAAGAGAGGCAATTTTGAAAGTTCATACGAAGAATGTTAAGCTTGATAAGAATGTTTCAATTAAAGAGCTTGCTAAAGTAACTAAAGGATTTAGTGGAGCTGACCTTGAAGGACTTGTAAGAGAAGCAGCACTATTAGTTCTTAGTGAAAATAATATGAAACCCGGATTGATTGCAATGAAGCACTTTGAAGCAGTGTTAAAGAGAATGAATCCTACTATTGATGAAGAATCCCAAAAAGCGTATGGGGAATTCAAAGAAAAAGCTTTAGACTTTAGACCAAGTTACGTTGGGTAAAAAAGTTTTTATAAAAATCTAGTTAAACCTTTTTTAACAAACAGAGCATAAATTAATTAACAATGAATTCTGTAATGTTATTATGCAAATTCGGCCTTCAAGAATAAAGCGACTCAAAAAAGAAGAATTGTTTTCTAAATCTAGTGCTCGTTCTTCAGAAAGAGCAATACCTGTTTTTGAACATGCTAATGAACGTAAAATGTGGGTGTATCGTTCTGCTGTAAAAAATAAAGGATTTACTTGGAGTGGAAGATATAATGTCTTAACTGGATTTTTAAATCTCTATAAAAATAAGATAAAAGTGTTTGCCGATATTGGAGCGGGAAATATCGGAGGGGCCCCAACAACAATAGATGCAAAAAAAGTTTTGAATCCAGGTACTAAAGTTTATGCAGTAGATCGTAACCTTAGTGAAGAGAACCTTAAACGGGATGGAATTAAAGAATTAAAGCACCGTATTACAATCTCTCCTCTTCCTTTCCAGTGTGATGCAATAAGATTTGCTAATGTTGCTCAATATATGGCTGAAGAAGATTTTGTAAAAGCGTTAGATAATATTTGGCATAGTTTAAAACCGCATGGGTTTCTTTTAAGTGCAGGCCCAATGGAAGCGATTACAAGATCACCTGATATTACTAGTTTCAAAGAAAAAGTTCTTATAAAAGTAAAAAAAACTAAAAAATATCCTTTTGGATTTGTGGAGTTAAAACTTTTTGATAAACAAGGAAAATATTTAGGGCCTTAGTAAACAAAGATTGACAAATTCAAACTTTTCTAAATTCTTAGTCCAACCATTGAGAATAGTATAGTTGGCATGAATACTAAAACTACTGCAAGCGCCATAAAGAATATCCACACTCCTGGTTTCCAAGAGATTACTTTTGCTCCGTCAAGAGGGAATATTGGAAGTAAATTAAACAAAGCTAACCAGAAATTTATTGTTGCTGCGGTTACAAATATTTGAATAAACAAAGCATCTCCAACCATTGCTGCAATTATTACTAAAATTATTCCAAAAATAATATTTACTAGTGGTCCTGCTAGGGAAATTAATCCGTTTTGTTTTCTTGTAACATTTTCTCCAAAAAAGTAAGTTGCTCCAGGGGCAGCGAAAATGAATTGACCCATTGTTACTATTGCAAGGCCAAGTGCAATTATTAGTCCTGGATACCATGCTCTGAATTCTGAGTGGAAACCAAAGTGCTTTGCAGCTTCTCTGTGTGCTAGTTCATGGAAAACAAATCCTGTTCCTACTGCAAGTAATGCAATTGGAAGAGAGAAAAACAAGTTTCCAACATTAAAGAAAACAGGATTGATTACTACTGCAAAAGCCAAACTCAAAGTTAACCAAGAGATTAGCAAGTCTTTTTTCTCTTGTTTTGAGAAATGAAGGATTGATTTTTTGTTTACCATATTGACTTAGTAGAGCAACAAATTTAAAAATCAACTAATTGCACACTAAGTCAATTGTCGAATTTTTGTGAAGGTTTTTAATCCCTCAAAGAAGAGTTCTTTTGTGATGCAAATGAATTTTAATAAATCAATTTTTAGGGAAACTAGGGCGCAAATTTCCGTGGAATTAATTATAGTACTAGCAGCAGTTGTTGCAGTGGTATTAATTTTGGTTTCGCAAATGCAAGCAACTAGTGAAGCAGGTTCTAAGAAATTAGAAGAGACTTCTGAGAGCGTGTTAAAGAAAATTGGGGAGATTGAGTAAAAGGTGTTTTTTTTGAACACTTGCGCTCAATCCTCTCTTGAGTATTTGCTCTTGCTTGCCGCTTTTTTTGCTTGTCTAGGGTTAGTTTTACCCGTAATGTTTCAAACGACCCAAGATTTTCTTTCTGCGGAGGATGATTTGCTTGCAAAAAGAATTTCAAACACCTTAAATGAGCAAGTGAATTTAATGCAATTTTTAGGAGACTCTTCTGAGAAGAGTTTTGAGTTTATTCCACTCAAAAGCATTTCAATTTACTCGAAAAATAGTGAACTAATTATTGAAACTAAAAACAAATCTTTTTCAGTGGATTTTCGTTCTCCTCAACTAATTCTAAAACAAGAATTTGCGAACAAATTTTTAATTACTTTAAAAAAGACTGGGGGAAATGTACAAGCAACCCTAAAATCCGCTTAAAACAAGTATTAATCATAGTAAACAATTATTTTTATTTTATTTTCTTGTAATGCTGAATTCAAAATAATTCCTTCAGAAGAAATTGAATTCTTTTTCACTTGTGTTGTTAAAATTTGCTTTGCCCCAACCCATAGCTCCGCATTTTCTCCAAGTAATTGCTTGGTATCATTAATCATTTCGCTTTCTTTTGTTTCTTTTGCACTCCATACGCGGAGTAAATCATTTTCTTGTTGAACAATTGCTAGTTCTTTTAGTGAAAAATTATTTTGAATGGGCAAGCTAAACAGCATTAATGCAAACAGCAACAAAGAAATTGCCGCCTCCAGTGCGAACACGAAGCCCTTGTTTTTGTGCTTTTTTTCATAACCCAATTTCCTGGACATATTTTACCCTTCCCTGCAAGTTAAAATTTGAATTATTCCTTTCTCCCCTTCTATTAGTACAAATCTTTTTGCGCTAATACAATTTTGTCCTTCTTTTTGTGAAAGAGTTATTTTTCCAGTTTTGGTTTGTGTTTTGTATTCAATGCTTTTAGTAAATATTTTTCCTGGTTGTAGTTCTTTTGCTTTTTTTATGTTTTCAAGGCTTAGTTCGTTTGTTAAAATTCTATTTTTTTCAGAATCATAAATACACGCTCCGCGCAGAGTGTTAGTTTCATCAAAGTTTTTCACAAATGAATCAGAAATTAAAAGCGCTTTTTCTTCGAGTTCGAATTGGGTGATGTTTTGCTCTGCGTTAGTTGCATAATTGTTTAATGCAAATACAAAAAGTAATATTCCAGTGAGCATTATTGTAAAACTAATCATTGCATCAAGGGAAAAAATCATTCCTCTGCAACCTTTTGTGTGTATAAGGTGTCCTATATTTTGAGTGTTGCGTTTTGAAGTAGTTTTACTTGTAGTGTTCAAGTATTTTCACCTCTAAGAATGGTTCTTTTTTTGTTTGGGTTAATGTGTAATATTCTTTTTCTTTTCCTGCAACAGTTGCAGTGACTTTGTTTCCACTTGCTTCACAATTAAGTCCTCCACTAAATCCACTTGCGCTATTTGAAAACATTGAATCAACTATGCTTCCGCAATAAATTGCACTTGTTTTGGAATTAATTGAATTAATTGCTTCCTGGGAATTTTGTTTTTGTTCATTAACTACTCCGATTAGTATTCCGAAGCACCCGATTAGTGCACATAAAGCAATTATTGCATCAATACTATTCATAGTCTCAATTCCTCTTATTCAACTAATTCTAATTATTTTTGTAGTGTATCCAATAGGGATTTGAAAATAAGTTATTATTTTGTTTCCTAATTTTTTTCCAACAGTAGTATTTTTTAGTAAATTTGAAGTGAAAGTGTATTCAGCATAAGTAATCCCTTGGGCTTCAAATATTGCTACGCTTGAATTTTGGTTTAGAAAAGAAGTAGTGGCTTCCCCAAGTTTTTCATTAAAAATACTCATTGCGTTTGCTTTTCCTTTAAAGTAATTTGAAAGAGTTGAATTGATTTCATTTTGGGCTTTGATAAGATTATAATTTTTTAGAATTATTTGTTCTTCAAGTTTAGTTCGAATAATTTTGTCAGTATTATTTTCAAGTAGAGTTTTTTCTTTGTTTGAAATTTCCGTAATAATTAATTCATTTTTTACTTTCTCAAGTTCAAATTGATGGTTTCCAAGTGAAATTCCTAAATACAAAAGAACAATTAGCATTGCCAACCCAAGTGCATATCCAAAAAATCCTTTCATTAAGAAAACGCATTTTGCTTAATTAAAAAGCTTAACTAATTTTTCGTCAATTGTTGTGTTAAAATTAATTCCATTCAAGTAAAGGATTTGTTTGGTGTCGTTCAGGAAGTTTTTCTGGACAATTTTGTGCAGAAGCCATTATAGTTATTGCATTTTCATTTATTTCTCCTTTTGTAGAATCTTTTAAGTAGCATCCGCAAAGAAGAGTGTTTTGATCAAGTCCTCCTATTTCTTTTGAGGCACACAATCCGTCAAGAGTTTGTTTGTTAATTGCGCCTCCACCCAAATCCAAAATTCCAATCATGTAAGATATAACTACAGCTACTACTACAATTGATGCTGCTAAAATAAGTAAGTATTCAATTGCACCCTGTCCTCGAATGGATGTTTGTGTTTTATGTTGCATATTTAAAAAAAGGTTTTTCTTAATATATACTTTTCGTTTAAACTAAAGTAAAAATATTACTACTATTAGTAGTAAAAATATTCCTACTGCGTATGCTCTGTTATAGTAAGCCACTGCTCCTGCTAGTGCAGGTAAGAGTACTGCCATTAGAGCTTGACTTGGGTATTGTTGCATTATCATTATTCCAATGAATGCTCCTATTGCAAGTGCGAAGAAGAAGAATGCTGCAAAATGAGGGGTTTTTGTCCCTGCTTCTTTTTGGAGTTTACCAAACCAACCATCAATTGTTTTTTGTATATCAGCCATTTTATAGTTCACTAAATAATCCACTTTACTCAACCCTTAAATATTTTCCTATTGGGCTCTTTTTCCGACTTTTTTGCTCCTTTCTTACTTTTTTTCTCTTCATATTAAACCTTTAAAATAACAACCAAGCTCTAATTTTTCATGCTTGAAGTAAATGATAAAGTGAAAGAGCTTTCAGATATTGAAAGAAAAGTTGTTCTTGCGCTTACTAATGAGTTAGTTGATTTTAACTCTATTTCAATTTCTTCTAGTGTTCCAATTGATTCAGTAAGAAGAGCCTCTGGTTGGCTTAAAGAAAAAGGACTTGCAATAGTTCATGAAACTGAAGTAGAAAAACTTTGTTTAACTCAAGATGGAGAAAAAGCTCTTAGTAAAGGGATGCCTGAAAATGTTTTACTTGAAACTCTTACTAGACTTGGTGGAAAAGTTTCTTTTACTGACCTTGAGCGCGAATCAGGTTTAACTAAGCAAGAATTCATGGCTGCTCTAGGTATAAACAAAAGAAAAGCATTTGTAGTAATAATGAATGGTTTTATTGAAGAAACTGGAGTAGCAAAGGATCAAGAAAACTTTTCAGAACAAAATGCGTTAAGAGATATAGTTGATTCAAAAAAGATTTCAAGTGAACTTGCTTTAGATCTTCAAAAAAGAGGGTTAGTTGAAAAGAAAAAAGTAGTTGATCGTTTAATGAAAATTTCTCCTAATGGAGAAAAAACCAAAAAAGTTTTATCAAGTGGAGAAGTAGAAAGAACTTACAATGTAGAAGCTCCCGTTCCAGATATTTTCCTTGGTAGAAGAACCCCTTATTCAGAGTTCATTCAAACAATTAGAAAGAAACTTGTTTCGCTTGGTTTTTCAGAAATGGATTACTCAATGGTTGTTCCTGAGTTTTATAACTTTGATGTACTCTACCAACCTCAAAATCATCCCGCAAGAAATGTTAGTGATACTTATCAACTAAAGAATCCTGCATATGGTTCTCTTCCTGATAAAAAAATTGTTAGTGCAATTAAAGCTGCTCATGAGAACGGAGGAGTTTCTGGGAGTACTGGTTGGGGAATTAATTGGAGTGAAAAAATTGCTTCAAGATTAATGCCTCCTTCACACACCACTGCTCAAAGTGCTAGACAATTAGTTAAAGGAATTAATGTTCCTGGAAAATATTTTATAATTGGAAGATGTTTTCGCCCAGATGTTTTGGATGCTACTCACTTAACTGAATTCAATCAAACAGAAGGATTTGTTGCTGGAGAAGATATTAATTTCAAACATTTACTTGGGATGCTTAAAGAATTCGCAATTGAAGTAGCTGGTGCAGAGAAAGTAAAATTCATTCCAGATTATTTTCCATTCACTGAACCAAGTGTTCAGCTTTCTGCAAAGCACCCCGATTTGGGTTGGATAGAACTTGGTGGAGCAGGAATGTTTCGGCCAGAGATGCTTGATAATTTAGGAATTAAAGGGGAAGCAATTGCTTGGGGACTTGGGATAGATCGCTTAGCAATGTTCAAACTTGGATTAAAAGATATTAGATATTTATTCTCAGATAACTTGAGTTACTTAAGAAATGCAAAAGGAGTTTTAATTTAGAGTTGATTTTATGCCCGCGCTTTTTAGAAAAAAATTGAATAGTGTTCTTTTACAGAAGCATTTAGCTAAGAAGCGGTTAAATACTGAAAGGGAACGCTTAGGAGTAGCAATAGCAGTTGCAAAAGAATTGGCAAAAGAAGGAAACGAAGCTGGGGCTAAAAGAGTAGTTTTAAAGGGTGAAAAAAAACATAATGGAATTATTGAGTCTTTTGAAAAAAATCATGAAAAACAAAAGTTTTATTCAATAAACGCTGGTAATCAAAGAAAAGTTGGAGCTAAAGGAAAAACAAGAGTAATAGTTGGAACAACAAGAGCTTTAATTAGTAAAAATCCAATAACTAATGTTAAGCGTGTTTTAAGAATTTCAAAACCAAAGAAAAAAAGATATATTTTGTGATGTTTATGCCTGCACTTTATAGAAAACCAATTAATGCCGTGATTGCTGCAAGAAAAGAAAATGCAGAACTTTTAGTTAAACAAAAAGCTGTTCATGATCAAAAATTTGTGGAATGGAGAGAATTAGCAAAAAAAGGTGATTCAAAAGGATCTGTAAATACTTGGCTTGAAATAACAGGGGTAATTAACAATCATTATACAAAAAATGGAAAAACCGATTATTCTTCTCCTCATTATTTTAAAGTGCAAGAGGAAAAAAAAGAATTAGCAGAGAAATATCAAAAACTTATGCGGGAAAGAAAGAGCGGAAAAATAGCTCAAAGAAGAGCAAGAGTTGCAACCGTTAAAGCAGCGTTCTCTAAATCTCCAGTGAGAAATGTTAAACGTGTTTTAAAATTAGTAAAAAGATAAAGTATTGTGATATTTATGCCAAAATTTGATTCATCAAAAAAAGATATAGAATCCCTTTTCGGAAAACAGTTCTCAATTCCTGAATTAGAATCCGCTTTGGAATATGCTAAGTGTGAACTTGATGGTCAAGAGGGAGATTTACTAAAAATTGAATGTAAAGAAACAAATAGGCCTGATTTGTGGAGTCCTGAAGGGGTAGTAAGAGAACTCAAAGCAAGAATTGGAAAAGAAAGAGGAATTAAAGAGTACAAATTACAAAAATCGGGGGTGGAAGTTTTTATTGACAAGAACTTAGAAACAGTTCGTCCATTAATTGCTTGTGCCATTGTAAAAGGGGTTTCTATTGAT
Source organism: archaeon (assembly GCA_041659525.1). Lineage (GTDB taxonomy): Archaea > Iainarchaeota > Iainarchaeia > Iainarchaeales > JAAZKV01 > JAAZKV01. The sequence continues at coordinate 577,971 of JBAZYC010000001.1, forward strand.
GAAAATTTTATTATTCAAATGGTAAATATTCAAGAAAAAATTGGGGAGAATTTTGGAAGAAAGAGAAAAGAACTTGGAATTGGTTTGTATGATTTGGATGTAATGAAGCCGCCAGTTTATTACAAGGGTTTCAAGGATGATGCTATTGAATTTGTTCCTCTTGAATGGAAAGTATCAATGAGGCCAAGTGAAATACTTGCTCAGCACGAAAAAGGAAAAGCTTACAAGCACTTACTAGAAGGGGCTAGTGTTTATCCAATTGTAATTGATTCAGCTAATACAGTTGCTTCAATGCCTCCTATAATTAATTCTCAAACAACAGGAAAAGTGACCTCTTCTACAAAGAATTTGTTTATTGAAGTAACTGGATTTAATTGGAACATAGTTGAAACCGCGCTTGAAGTAATGTGCATGGCGCTTGTAGATAGAGGGGGAAAATTATTTTCTTGTAAAATTAATTTCCCTGCTGACAAAAAGCCTTATCCTGCAAAAACACTTAATACTCCAACTTTTGGGACAAGAAAAATGTCTTTTGATAAATCCTTAGTTGAAAAGAAAACTGGGGTAAAGTTCAGTGATAAAGCGCTTAAGGATTTACTAGAACGCGCAAGATATGAAGTTTCAATTAAGGGAAGCAAAATTAATGTTGAATTTTCTTCTTACAGAGTAGACGTGATGCATCCCGTTGATGTAGTTGAAGACATAATTATTTCTCGGGGGTACAACAATATTTCTCCTGCAAGAATTGAGATGAGTGTAGTTGGTTCTGAATTACAGATGAGTATTTATCAAGAATCAGTAAAAAACGCTTGCGTTGGTTTGGGTTTGCAAGAAATAATGACTTATGATATGACTTCTAAAGAAATTCAATCAAAGAATTTGTTTTTGGAAGAAGAACTTGTTGAAATAAATAATGCAGTTTCAACTAATTATTGCATTTTGAGAAAAAGACTTTCTCCGCAAGCACTTGATTTTTTATCAAAGAACAAGGATAAAGAATTTCCTCAAAAATTATTTGAAGTAGGACTTTGTGTTTCTCCTAATCATTCCTTCCCAACAGGAGTAACTCAAACCACTAATGTTTCTGTTGTTCTTACTCACTCAAACGTTAATTTCACCGAAATAAAATCTTACTTAGTTGCATTATGCAAGTACCTTGGGGTAAGTTGCGAAGTAAAAAAGAAAGCATTTGCTTTCCTAAATGAAAATGCAGCCGAAATTACAGTTAATGGAAAGAAAGGTTTCATTGGTGAATTAAAACAAGAAGTAATAGATTCTTTCGGATTAAGAAAACCAGTTGCTTTGTTTGAGTTTGAACTTTAGTCACTCGCTTAATTAATTTCTTTGATTAGTTTAGTTGCAAATTCCATTGTTCCGTCATTTAGTATTATTACATCATAAGCTTTTTTGTAGAGTTCTAAATTTTCCTCAATTTTATCATTCAAAAAACCAATTTTAATTATTTCATTGTAATGAATTCCTTCAATCATCTTTAAGTCGTCAAGCGAATCTCCTAGCAGGATTATGTTTTTTCTGTTTTTAATTTTCTTAAAATAAGGGGTGTTTTTTATTTCTGATTCTTCTTTATTTAAAGAGTGAATTATTTTTCCCTTATACCCTGTAACATTTCCTTTTTTATCAAATTTAAAAAAGTTTGAAATTGTATTAGTATTTTTGCTTTTTATGTTATTAAATTTAAAAATTTCTTCAATAATATCCCCTAACCCCGCAGAGAGAATTAATAGAGGAATTTTTTTCTTATTTAGTTCTTTAATAAGTTCTAATGTTCCTTTTCTAAGAATTATTTTGTTTTTAGCAATATCTTTTACTATTTTTTTATTCATTCCATTTGCCGCGAGCAGATTTATGTGTGTTCCCCACCATTTTTCCATTAAAGGTAGTTTTTCTTTTAATGAAATGTTATGGCTAATTTCTATAGGGTAATATTTAGCATGTAATTCAAAAGCTTTTTTTGTATACTCTTCTGAAAGATATTTTCCTTCTCGGACTTGGGCAATTATTGTATGTATTTTTTTATTTTTGTCAAATGCTTTTGAAAGAGTTTTATCAAAATCAGTAACTAAATGTAAGTTCTTTGCTCCGCTCATAAGTATTCTTTTTCTTTTTTCTTCAAACTGCTTGGGGTTTGAAATTATTATTTCACATTTTTCCATTTTAACAATCCCTTATTCTTTTTTATTTTTCTTTTTGTTTTTTTAAAAAAACCAAATAAATTATTCCAAAAATAATTCCAAGTATAATAAATAAATCAAGGATTTGGGTGTATTGGATTATTGTTTCCCAATTTTTCTCAAGCCAAATCCCTAAGAGTAAGAGTATTGCATTCCAAGTTCCTCCTCCAAGTATTGTGTAAGTAACAAATGTTCTTCGTTTCATTTCAGCAGCCCCTGCTGGTAAAGAGATTAAGTGTCTTATAACAGGGATAAATCTGCAAACAAAAATTGTTTTTTCTCCTTTAGTGGAGAACCATTCGTGCGCTAGATCAAGTTCTTTTTTTGAAATGAAAAAGTATTCTCCATATTTTAAAATAAATCCTTTTCCTAAGTATTTTCCAATATAATAAGATAAAAGAGCCCCGCACACAGTTCCTAGTGTTGCAATAATAAGAGTAATAAAGAAATCAAATTTGCCTTGTGAGATTAAGTATCCTGCAAAAGGGAGTACTCCTTCTGAGGGCACGGGCAGAAAAGTGCTTTCTGCAGTCATTAAAATAAACACTCCTAAGTAACCAAGTGTTGAAATAATTTGTAGTAGCACTTGCAGGATTAATTCAGTTATCATCTAATTATTGAGGGGCGATTAATCTTATAATTGTGTTTTAACCCAGTTTTTTGGAGGGACTTTTTTATCAAGGGGCATTTGTTTTTATTTAGGTTTGCTCTTTTGTTAGTATAAGGGCTTTTGTAGTCAAGAGTGATTGATTAGATAAATTGAATATTATTGTTTAGGTTTTTTTTATGGCTAATGTTTTTGCTTCCCAAAAAGAGGTTTCGCTTTTCAAAGATGAGCGTTTTTTGTATCCTGATTTTGTTCCGGAAAAACTTCCTTTTAGAGACGAAGAGATTGGAGAACTTGTTTTTTGTCTTAAGCCCGCAACTCAGGGGAAAAAACCTACTAATGTTTTTGTTTTTGGAAAACCAGGCACAGGTAAAACTGTTTCACTTAAATTTGTATTAAATGAATTAACAGAGTTTTCAGATAGAACAAAGTGTTTGTACATTAATTGCTTTGAACTTTCTTCAAAGCAGGCAATTCTTTCAAAATTAACAAATTTTTTAGGGTATGCTGTTGCAGAAAGAGGAATTAGTTATGAAGAATTATTTTCCAAGTTTGTTAGTGTGTTAAAATCAAAAAAAATAATTCCTATTGTAGTGTTTGATGAAGCGGAGCAATTGCTCCGAAATGAAGAGGTAAAATCTTTGCTTTATGATTTGTCTCGCCTGCCTGAACAGCAAAAAGTTAATTTTGGAATGGTTTTTATTTCAAATAATAATTTGTTTTTAGCAAGTATTGATGATAGAGTAAGAAGTTCACTTCAATGTTCAACAATTCCATTTGAACCTTATTCTCCTCCTGAAATTAAAGAGATTCTTTTAGATCGCTCAAAGTATGCTTTTGTTGATTTTGCTCTTGATAGTGATGTAATTCCTCTTTGTGCAGCTCATGCAGCAAAACAAGGAGGGGATGCAAGAATTGCAGTTGATTTACTCCTTAAAGCTGGTAGACTTGCAGAGCGAGCAAATTCTAAAAAAGTTTTAGTAACTCATGTTCGTGCTTCTTTTATGCAGGAAAAACCAATTAAAGTAGAAATTACTTCTAACTTTTCAGAACAAGAAAATGCAATAGTTGATTTTCTAAAAAAGAATTTAAATAAGGAAATTGATTCTCGAATGATTTACGATGCTTTGTCAAAAAAGTATGCTGAAAGAACTCTTAGGATGAGTCTTTCTACGCTTGAAGAGAAAGGGGTTATTCTTACTTCTAAAGTTGCTAAAGGAAAAGGGACTTCTAGGATAATTTCGCTAAAAAACCCTAAAAACTGATTTCACTCGTTCCAGTTAACAAACAAACGTTTTTATATGTCCATCGGAGCAATTATATTAGAGTGGTGAGATTTGTGGTTGAAGCTAAAACTGTTGATAAAAAAATAAGTGTTTCAGAGAAACAAACTAAGAAAGTAATTAGAAAAGAACTTGTTTCTGCAAAAAAACAAGTAAAGAAAGAGAAAGCAAAGAACGTTAAGCAAGATGCTGATATTGAAATGCTAAAAAATGAACTTGCTAAGTTAAAGAAAAAGAAAGTTAAATCAGGCCACGTTTCAGAGTATAACTTTTTTATTAGAAAACAAATTAAATCCGGACTCACTTTTACTCAAGCAGCAAAACAATGGAGTAAATACAAAAGACTTCAACTAATGGATAAACGAAGACCAAGTGCATATAATCAATTCATTGGTTCTCAAATGCGTTTAGGAAAAACTTGGACTCAAGCAGTTGCTCTTTGGAAATTAGCTAAAGCGGGTAAACTCGGAAAGAAAGGAAGTACAAGAACAGTAACAAACACAGTTTACAAAACTCGAACAATTAAATCTAAACCAACTATAAAGTATAGAACTAGAACGATTACTTCTAAACCAAAGATAAAATACAGAACAAGAACAATTACTTCAAAACCGAAGATAAAGTATAGAACTAGAACAAATACTATTATTAAAACTAGAACTATTAAATCAAAACCAGTTAAGAGAGCAAGAACTGTTAGAAGAATAGTTTCTTCTTCTCAAGGGTTTGATGTAAATTCTTTAAGAGAAATAATTAGATCTACTCAAAGTTCTTCTATTTCAAAAACTGATTTGAGGGAAGCGATGAATCCAGATTCAGAGGAAATTGCTTTCAAAATAGTTCAAACCTATTTCATTGAAGTAGCAAGATTAGGATTCAAGAGACAATTGACTCTTGATGAAATAATTAACGCCTACTTTTATGCTCTAGCAAGAGTAAAAAGACAAAACGTTGAAATGAGTGAAGTAGCGGATGCAGTAAGAGAATCAGGAATGAAAAAGTAAAAGTAATTTTTAGAGGTGTGAATATGAATGATGAAGAAGTAGCATTTAGAATAGTAAGATTGTACTTTGAAGAAATCGCAAGAACTGGTTTCAAAAGACAACTCGATTTAGACCAAATGGTTAACGCATATTTTTACACTCTAAAGCAATTAAAGAACAAAGATAAAGCAATGAAAAGTATTTCCGAAAAAATAATTAGAGAAGAAAAAGAAATTACTTCAAAAGAATTTCCGGGATCAGTAAAAACAACTACTGTTACCACTGAATCAATCCCTGTAGTAAAAGAAGTAACCACTACCACTACAGTTGAATCAAATTCTTCAAAACCCAAGGTAAAAACAGTTTCAGAGATTATTGAAGAAAAGTAATTTTTGTTTTAGTGCAGGTTTTTTGCATGAAGAAATTGCTTTTGATTCCAGTACTGATTTTACTTATCCTCTTTATTTTGGGTTGTACTGATTCTGATCAAAAGCAACTCGAAGAACAATCTTATTATGCCTTAAACCCTTGCCCAAAACTTCCTTGTAATGATTTAAATAATTTTAATAAAATAATTAGAGATACTTTTGGTTTCTCTGCGTTAGAATACACTGCTGAATGTATGGAGTGTGCTTTTCCTTATGAATCGATTAGAGGTTCTTATACTAAAGCAAGATTAGATGTTAATGGGGAAAAAGTTAGTGTTTATTACAAAGAAGGTCTTTGCTCTAAACTTGGGGTTGATTGTGGTTGGGAAGTTTGTATTTCTACAGAAAAAGACAAGAACACTGTTTTAATTCAAGAAATCAAAAATAAATTTTGTCCATTATTAAAATCAGAAATAGTTGATTTGAATAATTCTTCTTGCAAAAACGAAGTTTTGTATGATACAAACGCAGTGATAGAAAGATGCAAAAATGGTTATTACGAAACAAGTGATGAAATTGGAACCATTTTTTCAGTTGCCCAAAGCAACACCCCTTGCGGTTATTCTATTCAACGCGGAAAAATGGATTGTATGAAATAGATTCGTTAGAGTTATTTTCTACTTTTTCTAAAATGGAATATCAGGGAACTCTTCCGAACTTGAGTATAGTTGTTCTATGTCTCCATTAGCTTTTCTTATTAATGTACGCGTAAGTTTGTGCCCTTCAACAAATTTTTTAATATCAGTTAAGAAAGTGGATGGTATTTTTCCATTAGATCTTTGAGTTTCCTTTTCCAGTACTTCTAAGAATTTTGGAACATAAACCGAGGTGGGACTTCTATAAAAAGTTTTTACTTCCTCAAGATAACTCATAAATTCTCTATATTGTTCAGGTTTAAGTTTTATTATTCTTAGTGGTTTTACAGCATATCCTTTAGCAGGGTCTATTCTAAACATTAATTTTCTAAAAACTTTTCTAACTTTTGGAAGGGAATAAACCATTCTTCGTTCATGCATTTCTGGTCCTTGTTGTGCTAGTGCTTTTAATGTATCTCCAAGTGGAAGTGAAAAAGGATTTTTTGTCGCAGTGGTAAATATTTTTTGTAATTGTTTAAATTCAATTCTTTGTCTTTCTAATTGTCGTTCATTGTTTCTTTGATTTATTTCTTCCCACTTTGCATTTTCTTTTTGCAATTTAGCCTCTCTAATAGCAGCTTTTTCTTTTCTAATAGCTTTTTTTCTTTCCTGTATTCGCTCTTGTCTTCTTAGTAATTCATTTTCAGTTGCAATTCTGGGTTGAAGAGTTCTTCTTGGATCCATTGATTGTAAATTCAAACTTGTTTTCCTATCAGGAATTAGTTCATGATAATTTCTGCGAGGATTGTCAAGTCTTAGTGCTGCTCTTTCAGGGTGTCCATGAGGGAGTTGTTCACTTCTTACATTTTTTTTATAATATTCAAAAAATTTTAATTTAAATCTAGATTGAGGAACTCCTGAGTGTAATGTTTGCCAAAAGGCTAAACGTGCTTCGTGTAAATTATTTGCAAATTCTTCTTTTCGATTACCATACTTAAAAACAGCTTCTTTTAGTAAATTTGAATTTCGTTGGCATAAATCATCAAATGCTCTGCTTCCTTTTGTTCCGCCCTTTCGAGATAAGCGTCTTAGTGGTATTTCTTCTTTAGGAGGTCGAGCCTTAAATCTAGAAAATCGAGTTGGCATATATTAGTTATTCAATGGGAACATTTAATACTTTCTTAAAGAGTTTTTCAATTATCTTTTGTTAAACATTAGTTCTATTACATCCCCATATTTGAGTAAGTGATATTTTTTAATTAAAACTATTGCCACCTCCGCTTTGTCGAATTTTTTCGTTGGACTCTGCTTTTCTCGACTTAAACCTTTTCCCTTTAGGTCGCCTGTTGGCTAAAGGTTTAATGTCTCCAAAAGCAGCGGGGCCGTCCATGAAAAAATTCGTTTTTTGCGGAGGTGGCTCAAATGATTTTTTTAAATAATTTAAGTAAACCCTCAAAAGAGGAAATATTGTTAGTAAAAAGAATTGCAAGATCCAATCCAGATGATTTGGATTCAAGAGAACTTTGGGTTCTTGAACAAGCTATTGAAGGTGATGAAGATGATTGATTCATCGCCGGCAAAGCACTTCCAAATTGATTATAAATCTTCAAAAGAGATTTATTCTATGGATTTTGATTTATTCAAGTTAGCTTATTTTGAGAACATCAATAAAGTGGTTTATTTTAAGGGCACTAAGTGCAGAGAGTTGTTTACAGAGCTTATAACTGAAGTTTGTACAAAAAAGAATTGTTTACGTCAACATTTAGCAAAAGAGCTTTCGGGGACTTATAATTCGAATTTATCAACAATGCAATATTTTATTTCTTCCAAAGAATACTTTCCCATTTATTTAACTTCAAAAATTATTAGTAAACTAAGCGAAGAAAGACAGGAGTATTATAAAAATGCTTTCAATAAATCAGTAGAATATTTCAAATGTGGTACTTCAAAAGAATGGACTATTTTTCCAAAAAAATTATCTGCGGAACTAGCTTGGCTTTGCGGAGCGATTGCTGCAGATGGTTGGATTACTAAAGAATCTTTTTCAGGTTATGAGCGAATAGGAATAGCTGATTTTCATAAAAAAGCATTACTAAAAGCCAGTCTTTTTTTTATGAAATGTTTTGGTCATGAACCCGTTGTAAAAAGGCACAACAAATTACAATGTTGGCAAATAGTTTTTCGTTCTAAAGCAATCACACAATTTTTTACCACCTATCTTGGTTTTCATTATGGGGTAAAAGTGTATGACATTTGTGAGCCAAAGATTTTGAAAAATTCAAAGTATCGCTTGGATTATGCAAGTGGGGTTATGAGCTTTGATGGATCAGTTGCGATGGATGGGGTTGTGTCTTTAGGTTGTGCAAGCGAAAAACTTGCTCAAGATATTCACACGATCCTTTTGGAAAATGGATTAAAAACTAGATTAACTAAAAAGAAATCTGAAAAGCAAAATTTATTTTTTGTAAAATCCGAAGGTTTGTTGCATAATGTGGATTCAAGTAAGTGGATTTCGTTGTTTGGGGTTGATATTGAAAAAGGTCAGAGGCTTGATGCACTTGTGAATGGATTTAAGGATACTCCTCTTTCTGAGCAAGATGCCTTACTTCGTCTTAAACACTTTGTAAATTATCCATCAAAAAATGAGTGTCCAATTTATCGCATTTTCTTTGTGTTGAAAAATAAAAGTTCAATAAAGAGGCAGGATTTACTTAAATTAACTAAACTTCCGCATGTAACTTTTTACAAATATGTGTGGGTGTTAAGGAAAGCAAATATTGTCTCTTGTTATACTGGTCAATTTTGGAGGGGATTTGAAAACACATACAAATTCAATTATAATATTGAAGAGTGGCGTGTTCCTAGTCTTTGAATAATATTTCAATTACGTCACCATATTTTAATGGGTGATCGCGTCCAATTACTTGTTTAGTCTTCACATCAATAGCCCTGATGAAGCCTTTGCCCATATCAGTGTGTAGTGCAAATGCGAAATCAATTGCTTTTGAACCTGTTGGTAAAAGTAGACAATCAGGTATATATGCCCCATTTTTATCTTGGAGTCCTTTTGTTCCGCCAGGAAATACTGGAAAATATCCTAGTAATTTGAATATTGCTGTATCAAGGCATTCTTGTACTCCAGTTGAGCCAAATTTTTCAAGTACATTGTGTTGTATTGTTTCTATTCCTAGTTTTTGTTTTTCGTTTAAGGTTCCTAAGATTTCAAAGTGGTTCCATCCGGGGTAGTATTTCATTATTCCTGCTTTTGTTGCTTTTCGTAAGGATAGTTCGCTTGCTGCGGAGCAAGGGATTATGTGAGTGTTAGGAAATGTTTCTTTCATTCTTAAAACATTTTTTTCTCCACTAGGTAAATCACATTTGTTTGCTGCAATTATAATTGGTTTTGACCATACTCTGCATTTGTGTGCGAAAGTTCTTTTTTCTTCTTCAGTCCAAGTGTTCAAAAGTTTTTCATCTATTTTCATTTCCCTCATTGCTTTTTCTATGTGCCAAGGAAGTATTTTTACTCCTGCAAGTGCTTGTGCAATTAGCATTACTTTTTTTCCAAAATCTTTTTCCTGTACTCTTGAGGTTTTCAGCCAATTGTTTTCAATAATTTTTAAGAACCATAATTCTATTTCTTCTTCAAGGAATTTTACATCTTCAATTGGATCGTGACTTCCTTCAGGGCATTCTTTTCCTTCAGCATCAGTGCTTCCACTTGCATCCACTACATGGATTAGTGCATCAGCTTGACTTAAATCGTTTAAGAATTTATTTCCCAGTCCCTTTCCTTCGTTTGCTCCTGGCACAAGTCCAGCAACATCAATTAGTTCTACAGGAACATATCTAATTGGATTTTTTGGATCCTCATTAACCAAGAATCCGTGTCTAGGGTTACTTACAACATTAAAAAATTTTCCAGCATCTTCCACTCTAACAAATCCTATTCCTTTGTTTGGGTTAATTGTAGTAAAAGGATAACTAGCAATTGCAACATCAATTAGAGTAGCACTTGAAAAGAAAGTACTTTTTCCAGAGGATGGTTTTCCAACTATTCCTATTTGCATAAACAACTCTTTCTAGGGCTGTTTTTTAAAAGCTAGCTTTTGGCTCTTCGTTTTAATCTTTTCGTATCTATTTCTTTTATGGTTCCGGATCTTTTTCCTGATAGATATTTTCCAAAGAACTTTGAAGAGTTTATTGGGAATGTCGAGATTGTTGATAGAGCAATTGCTTGGGCAAATAATTGGAAAGATTATGATGCTTCTCAAAAAGACAGTAAAAGGCAAAAACCATTATTCTTTTTTGGTAACTCTGGAGTAGGCAAAACCGCTCTTGCTATTTTGATTGCAAAAGAAATGGGTTGGTCATTGTTTGAAATGAATGCTTCTGATTTACGTGATAAAGAGAGTATTGAAAAAATTGCAGGAGCGGCAACCGCTAATTCTTCTTTGTTTGGGGGTAAGCGTTTAATTCTTTTAGATGAAATTGATGGGCTTCAATCCCAAGACAGAGGTGGGTCTAGTGCAATTCTTTCAATAATAAAAGAAGCAAATAATCCGGTGATTTTGATTGCTAATGATGCTTATGATAAAAAACTTACAAGTATTAGACCCGCTTGTGAGGCTTTGGAATTTAAAAAAATAAATTACTTAAGTATTGCAAAGCGTTTAAGAGAAATTTGTACTATTGAAAAAATAGAGTTTGATGATGAAGCGATTAAAGAGCTTGCGAGAAATTGCGCTGGGGATATGCGTAGTGCGCTTTTAGATACTCAAGCCCTTTCTCCAAAAATTACTCTTGAAAATGTAAAAGCTCTTTCTTATAGAGAAAGAAAGGAAAAGATTTTCCCAGTTGTTTCAAAGATTTTCAAAGGAAAAACTATTTCAGAAATAAAAGAATCAGTTGACGCTGCAGATGTTTCTTACGATTTACTTGGACTTTGGGTAGAAGAAAACATTCCTAAACAATTTGATGCAATAGATGCAGCAAATGCATTTAGTGTATTATCAAGAGCAGATATTTTTAATGGAAGAATTCAAAATAGACAACACTGGGGTTTTTTGAAGTACTCAATTTTTCTTTCTACAGTGGGAGTAGGTCTTTCAAGGAGAAAGGATTACAATTTTTTCCAACCTCTGGCATTTCCTTCTATTCTTTCCTCTCTTTCAAAATCTTCTTCTATTAGAGAGATGAGAAAAGGAGTAGCATCCAAAATGGGGGAGAAGATGCATTGTTCAAGAAGACAAGCAATGCAGGATTTGTATTTTGTAAAAGAATTAATGAAAAATGAATCTAGTGCAAAAGATTTTGTTTATTTTTTTGGTTTTGATGAAACCCAAGTTGCTTTTTTGTTAGGAAAAAAAGCTGATGACAAATTAGTAACTGATTTAGTGAAAGAATCAAAATTAGTTGAAAAGAAAGTATTGCTTGAAAAGTTGCACGGAAAACAAGCTACTCTGTTTGGATAATCTTTCCAATACCGAGTTTTTTTTATTCTTCTTGTATTATAGAATTCTTTTCAACAAATTCTTCAATTGCGTGAGTGATTTTTTTTCTTTGCATAATAATTACAATTAGAATTATTATTGAAATTAAAATTAATATTAGTCCTTCTTGTGTTTTAAATAAAAAAGAAGTTATTGCATTAATATCAACTACCGGAGTAATTTTTTTCCACAAAATATAATTTAGTGTTAATTCATTTCCTCTTTTGTATCCTTGCCAATTAACAATTTTTCTTGAACCATTTGTAGTAATTGTTGCTTGGGGGACAACAGTCTCTCTAATCTCTGCTCCTGGTGGAAGTTCTACACTAACTGTAGTGTTTTCAGGAATAGTCCATTGTCCTGCGGTGTAAAAACTATTAAAGAAATTTACTTTCAAATTATACTCAGTCATCATTGTAGCTTCTTTTCCTTTAGCCATTAATTGTTCAGAAAGATCATAACTTATTTGTAAGTAACTATCTACCCCTTCAACGTAAGCAATTTTTTTATTTAATGCATTAGGATCAAGGGTTGGAACAAAAGAGGCATCAAAGTTTTTCCAAGCATCAAGATTTGTTCCAAGTTCAAGGCTTTTGTTTCTAAAAGCGATTTTTGTTTTTTCATCAACGAAGAAAATAAAGTATTTTTCAACAACTTTGTCAGTTCCTTCTGAATTTATTTGGATTTGAATAGTGTGATTTGAAATTGGGTAAGTTGCGGCAGAAACATTTGTTAAAAAAATAGCGATTAGTAAAAGAATAAGTACTAAAATTAATGTTTTTTGTCCATTTTGCATACTAAATTATAGTTTCTTTGTTTTTTTAACTCTTCGGTTGGCTTAGTACTCACTATTAGAAGGCTTTTTTCCCCATGTAAGTCAGTTGTCGTATTTTAAAAGAAATTTACCTTGGAAAAAATCTCTTTTTTGGCTTTTTAGGTTATCCATTTATATCCTCTTTGTTGGACAATTTTGTTATGGCTGAGCTGCAGTATTTTGGGCATTCGTTTTTCAAAATTTCTGACAGTAATTCTACCATTCTAATTGACCCTGTTTTTGAAACCTCTAAAAGTGAAGGAAAAAAGAAAGCAAAATTTAAAGTTAAACAAAGTGATTTCAAAAAAGTTTCTTTAATTTTAATTACAAACGAAACTAATGAGCATTTTGATCCTAAAGCTGTTGAAGAACTTGCCCTAAAGCACAATGCACTAGTAGTAGCTCATGAAATTGCTTTACAAAAACTTAATTTGCCAAGAAATTTAAAATCTCCGATTGTTTCTAACGCTGATATTTCTCTTAGAGGGGTAAAAATTAAAGCAAAAACTGCTCACTATCCAAAAAGTTTTTACCCTTTAGGTTATTTACTTGAAATGATGGGTGGAAAAAAGATTTACCATGCGGGAGTAACTTCTCTTTTAGATGATTTTAATCAAGTGAAAACAAATGTTGCTCTTTTGCCAATAAGTTCGCGGAGCATGGATGTAGTGGATGCGGTTAGAGCAACTAAATTAATGAAACCTGATTTTGTTGTTCCTATGCAGTATGATGTTTTTGAAGAAAAGAAAATTGATGTTCCTGATTTTAAACGAAGAATTGAAAAAAGTGTTCTTAAAACAAAACCAATTTTACTGGACATGGGTGCTACATTTAAATTTTAAATTTCCTTAACTAAGTGTTTTTTATGTGGGAAGAATTATTGTTTGTTTTAATTGTCTTAATAATTATTATTGCTCTTTTTTCTTTTGGTTTTAAATTAAAAGAAAAAGATAAAGAACAATTACAAAAATACTTTAAGTAATTTTTTATTATTGTTATTAATTCTTTTTTATTTTATTGTTCTTTGTATCTTTTTTCAATTCTTTCCCAATTTAGGTTCGTTAAAAAGTTATCAATGTAATTTGCTCTTTTTGGTCCGTCTTTATGATAGTAAGCGTGTTCGTATACATCAAGCGCAATTAATGGTTTTGCTCCCCAAATTGCCCCCACTCCGTGCTCATCGACAAGTAGATTTCTTAATTTTCCATCGCTAAGTGTATCAACAGAAAGTACAGCCCAACCAGAGTTTTTTGCAGCTAGTGCAGTAGCTTTGATATCAGCTTTCCATTCTTCAACTGTTCCAAAATCACTAATTATTTTTTTCTTTAATTCAGGCGCATCCTCGATGTTTCCGTTTCCCCCAATATTTTCCCAAAAAATATCGTGTAAAATATTTCCGTTTGCATTAAAAGTTTCTCTTCTTTTGAGTTCTCCTAGTTCAGAGTAATTCGCATTAGCGTTTTCGCGTAGTACTTTTCCCCCTTCAAGTAATTTTTTTTCAATTTCATTTCTTTTAGTAACATATCCTTTGTGGTGGGTGTTGTAGTGCCAATCAGTGGTTTCCACGCTCATTAAATTTGCGAGAAGTTTTTTTGCTTCTTCATCAGTATAAGGTCTTTTCTTTAATATGTGTTCAGTCATAATTCCGCCTCCAAAAAACATTTTTGTATATTAGAATTTATTGAAACGAAAGTAATTTAATCCTCTTTTGCATTATTAGTTAGTATGATTGAAGTATTAGTTCTAGTGCTTTTTGTAATCCTATTTTTCTCAGGGATTTTTTTCTACTCTTCTTATAGGGAAAGAATTGTTTTTGAGAATGCTCAAAGGGAGGTTATTTCTGCTCAAGAAAAAATAAAAATTGCTGAAAGAAAGTTCATGCAAGGAAAAATAAAAAAGAACGTTTTTGAAGCAATTCTTGATGAACTTGAAGAGGAATTAATTTCTGCTGAGTTAATTGTTTTTAGACTAAAGAATTCTTCTTCTCTTTCGATTGGGGACAAGGCTAATCAAGTAATTGCAAAACTTGATAAACCTACAAAATATAGAAAAACAAAGATAGAAAAAATATTGAAAGAAACAGAGCTTCTTCGTAATGAAATGTCTATTCTTGAGGGTCGTTTTTTGAAGCACCAAATAAAGCAATCCGTTTTTGAAAAATTAGTTCAAGCTAAAGAATCAATGATGATTATAAAAGAAAAAGAATTAATGGACATAGTAATTAAGGGGTCTGATGAAAAGAAAGCTTTTGCAAAAGAAACTAAAGAAGAATAAAAAATAAATAAAATATTAGGGCTTTTTTTTAATTAGTATTTATTTAATTAAGTCTTTTTGTCCCTAAACAAGTATTGTTTCTAGTTCTTTTGGGATTATGGTGTTAGCAAATACTTTTCTTGCTTCAGTTTCCATTTCAGTACTTTGGGTGTTTCTTGCGCTGAAGTGGAATAATACAAGTTTTTTTACATTTGCTTTTTTTGCAATCTCAGCAGCCTGTAAAACAGTGGAGTGCATTGCTTCTTGTGCTTTATCTTTTTGCTTATCTAAAAAAGTTGCTTCGTGAACTAAAAGAGAAGCTCCTTTGCTTTCAGTAATAGTTTCTTTTGTAGGGATAGTATCAGATACAATTACTATTTTTCTTCCCTCTCTTTTCTTAGAATAATCCATTACATCTTTTTGAACAAAAGTTTTTCCATTCACTTTAATTTTTTCTCCGTTTACAAGTTTTGCATAAAGTGGGCCAGGAGGTATTCCAAGTTTCTCTGCTTTTGCTCTATTAAATTCCCCAATTTTGTTTGCTTCTTTATAAGTAAATCCAAAGCAAGGAATTTCGTGTTTTAGTGGAAAAGCACTTAATTCAAATAAGTCATTTTTAATTATTGTTCCTTTTTTTAGTTCTTTAAATTCAATTGGAAAATTAGGATAAATTACCTCTTTCATTATTTTTACTATTTTTTCTTTTCCGCCTTTTGGAGAATAAATTGTTAGTTTTTCTTTTCTTTGGTTTAGTGCCATTGTTGCTATCCAACCAAATAATCCTAAAAAGTGATCCGCGTGCATGTGTGAAATAAGTACAGTGTTTATTCCCATGAGTGAGTGCTCTGATTGCATTAATTGTCTCTGATTTCCTTCTGGACAATCAAAAAGAAGTTTTTCTCCTCTGTAAGATAGCACTATTGAAGCAAAGTTCTTATCCTTTTGAGGGATACTTCCTGCAGTTCCAAGGAAAGTTATTTTTATTGGTTCCATTTATACTCCTATCTTGGCTTTTCATTATAAAGCTTTTGATTTGAGGGGTTTCTTTTTTCTTGTGGAATACCTTTTTTAACCTTTTATTTGAATAAATGGGTATGGCTCTTAAAAAGAAAGTTGTTTCTAAAAAAGTTTCAAAAAAATCTGCTTTAGTTACTCCTAAGATTGAAGAAACCGCTGTAAAAGATTTTAATTTTGCTCATTTTGAAAACACTTCTCAAATACCAGTTCCGAAGAATTTAATCGGGCAGGTAATTGGTCAAGAGAAGAGTGTTGAAATAATTAGAAAAGCAGCAGCTCAGAAAAGAAATGTTCTTTTAGTAGGACTTCCAGGCACCGGAAAATCTTTACTTGCTCAAGCAATGTCAGAAATTTTGCCAGTTCAACAATTACAAGATGTTTTAATTTATCCAAATCCTGAGGATGCTAATCAACCAAGAGTTAGAGTGGTTCGGGCAGGGGAAGGAAAAAAGATTTTAGAAGAAGCAAGAATGGAGACTCAAAAATCTGATGACTCAATGAGACTTGTTTCACTATTACTCCCAATTGGTTGGATGGTGTTATCAACAATTTTATGGCAACTAAAATGGTACCCTGATGTGGTATTTGCTGCACTAATAATTGTGGGAGCATTTTTACTTATTGGGGTAACTCTTGGGGGACAGATGCGTTCAAAGGACTCTGTTGTCTCTCCAAAACTTTTAGTTAATAATTTAGGGAAAAAAGTTGCTCCATTTTTTGAAGCAACTGGAAGTAGAGCTGGTGCTTTACTTGGAGATGTTCGTCACGATCCTCTTCAAAGCGGCGGTCTTGGTACCCCTCCTCACTTAAGAGTAGAACCTGGAATGATTCACAGAGCGAGCGGAGGAGTATTATTCATTGATGAAATTGCTACTCTTTCTCACAAATCTCAACAAGAACTTCTAACAGCAATGCAAGAAAAAAAATATTCTATTACTGGTCAGAGCGAGAACTCAAGCGGAGCAATGACTAGAACCGATCCTGTTCCTTGTGATTTTGTTTTAATTGCAGCTGGAAATTATGAGGATTTAAGAAAAGTTCATCCAGCATTAAGAAGCAGAATTAGAGGTTATGGTTACGAATGTTACATGAACGTTGACATGGATGATAATGAAGAGAACCAAGCAAAGATTGCTCAATTTGTTGCTCAGGAAGTTATTAAGGATGGAAAGATTTCTCATTTCCTAAAAGAAGCGGTTGAAGAAATTATTTTTGAAGCAAGAAGAAGATCTGAACACAAAGGAAAATTAACTTTGAAGTTAAGAGATTTAGGTGGACTTGTTCGTGCTGCTGGAGATATTGCTAAAGAAAAATCTCATCCATTTGTTTCTCGCCAAGATGTTTTCGAAGCAAAGATTTCTGCTCGTACTCTTGAAAACCAAATCGTTGATAAAATGATTGACACAAAGAAAGATTATGAAGTTTATTTAACTGTTGGAAAAATAGTGGGTAGAGTAAATGGACTAGCAGTATTTGGAGATGGAAGTGCAGGAAGTATTATTCCAATTGAAGCCGCAGTTACTCCTCCAAGTAGTAAAAATGAGAGTAAGGTTATTGCAACAGGTAAACTTGGAGAGATAGCTAAAGAAGCTGTTCAAAACGTTTCCGTTATTTTCAAAAAAATTAGTGGAAAAGATTTCTTAAAAGATATTCACATTCAATTCCTTCAAACTTATGAAGGGGTAGAAGGAGATAGTGCTAGTGTTTCAATTGCAACTGCAGTTATTTCGGCTACAGAAAATATTCCTGTTCGTCAAGATGTTGCAATGACTGGTTCTCTTAGTGTTCGTGGAGGAGTGCTTCCTGTTGGAGGAGTTTCTTCAAAGATAAGTGCAGCAATTAAAGCTGGTTTTAAAGAAATAATTGTTCCAAAGAGTAACGTTGGAGATATTGTTGTTAGTAAGGAAGAACTTGCTAAGGTAAAAATAATTCCAGTTTCAACTCTAGTAGAAGTACTTCAAGTAGCACTAGTTGATTCTCCACAAAAAACTCAATTTTTAAAAGATTTAACTAAAGCGGTTTACACAGATAAAATTTCTTTAATTCTTCCAAAAAAGTTTTTGCCAAAACCAATTTTAGTTAAAACAAAGTAGTTCTTTTACCTCTGCGTTATTTTGCTTATGGCTGATGAGTTAATTGATGTAGTTGATCCTTCTACTGGTGTTCCAACCGGGGAAAAAATAATGAAGAGTGTAGCTCATCATAAAGGAATTTTTCATTTAGCAGTGCATATTTGGATTTACAATTCAAGCGGAGAGGTGCTTCTTCAGTTAAGAGCAAAGCAAAAGAAATTGTTTCCTGATTTGTGGGATATTTCTTGTGCAGGGCACATTGGAGCTGGAGAGAAGCCATTAGTTTGTGCAGTGCGTGAGATGGAAGAAGAACTTGGATTAAAAATAAAACCAACTGATTTAGAATTTGCTTTTAATTTTTTAGATTGCATGAACGCTAATGACAATATGATAAATAATGAGTTTTGTCCTGTGTATCTTTACAAGTATGATGGGAAAGCTGAAAAAGTAGTTCTTCAAAAAGAAGAAGTTGCAAAGGTAAATTTTTTCAAAATTAATTTTTTAGAAAAAGAGATTTCCAAAGAAACTAATAACAAAATGTGTTTGCTTTGGAAGAATGAATCAGTTCCAAGAGTGTTTGAACTAATTAAAGAAAGAACTATTTCTAAAAGAAAAAAAGAACTTGATAAAAAAAGAATTTAATTAAAAAAGAACTTAACCAAAAAGCAACTCGCTAATTTAAGCAGTAACAATTATTCTTCCTTGCGAGATAGTGAATTGATCTCTCTTCTTTTCTATTCTCTTTCCTGCTTTTTGTTTTGGTTTGTTTTCTTGTATAGTGATTATTTGTTTTGATTTACTAATATCTACTACTTTTCCTAAGTAGTTTCCTGCTTCATCAAGTACATTAAGTCCAATAAAGATTTTTGTAATTCTTTCCCGTATATCAAACACTTTTGCTATTCTCATTGAGAGTATTAGTATTACAAAACTAATCATAATATTTGCAGGTAACCAAGAGAGTTCTGCTTGTCTAAGAAATACCAAAGTTCCAGCATCAACTATTGCCCAAACGCAGAGAATTGAAACTGCTTGAATAATATAGTTTCCAACTTTGTAAGCTCTTTTAGTATAAACTGCATCAGTTCCTCTTCCAGCTATTACTAGTAGTATTGCAAATACTAAAAATGGGTAAGCAGTTCTTAGTGCGCTTGCAATATCAATTGTAACATCAATGAATTCAGAGGACATTAGTTGTAAGTAAACAATCCAAAGTCCAACAAGGGGTAGGAGTGTTGCTGCTATGTACATTACAAAGCTTATTCTTTGTTCTGACAAACTGTGAGTAACTATTCTAACAAATTCAACTAACTTGTCTTCTATTCCAAATCCTTTTAGCATTAAATATGCCCCTGCGATTAGAGCCATTACTTGGAAAGAGTAAGTTCCTAAAATAAAGTAAGTAAGTAGTATTATTCCGGGTACTCCAAGGAACAATCTTGAAACCCCTGGATCTTTTAGTGCTTCTTTTATAGTGTAAAAAGTAGATTCAACCGCTTCTGCTTGTTTAATTATTACTCTGTGAGTAGAAATTATTTTTGCTCTAGATTGAAGTAGAGGCATTACTTGTCCATCTTCCGCTCCATCAGTTACAAGAATCCATCCATCAATTAAGTAATCTTTTTGTAATTTGTCAAGTTGCTTGCTTATCTCTTTGTCAGCAGCAAGTCCAATTTTTCCTTCTCCAGTAAGAGTAACTACTTCCACATTCTTGTAGAGTTTAGCAGCTTCTTCTAGTTTAGCTACTGCTGCAAACATAGTATTAGCATCGCTTTCACTTGGATCGGCAAGGATTAGTTTTTGAGCAGCTTCTAGATTCTTCTCTTTCCCTATTACAGGCCCATTAACTTTAGTCTTTCTTCCAAGATCATTATCGCGGTCCACGCATACTACAAATATTTTTTTCTTCATTTTGGTTAATCGCCTTTGCAAAGCTATAAATATCCTAAGTGATTAATCTTATATATAAATAGTGCTTTAAGATATTAAAGAGAATGATTAATTAAGTTGGAATTAAATGGATAAGTAATTGAATAGAAGAGTGTTTAGAATAGATTTTTTGATAGTGTATTTTTATGGCTGCAAATAATTTCAAGTACATGGTTTTTTTTGTTCTCTTGGCTGCAATAGTGATTAGTGTTTATACTCTATTTGTTTACCAAGATTTTGTAATAACTAATATTATTTGGATAGCAATTCTAGCAATTTTCGCTTGGGTTGTTTACAAGTATGATTTTATTTTACAATTAGTAGATTACCAAAGAGCGGTGATTTACAGATTTGGTAAAGTTAATAGGGTAGGGGGCCCTGGTTGGACTTGGGTTTGGCCTGTTATTGAAAAATTTGCTTTAGTAGACCTTCGTGTAATGACAATTGATGTTCCAAAGCAACACGTTGTTACAAAGGACGGAGTAGAAATTACAGTTGATGCTATTGTTTACATGAAAGTTAAAAAAGATAACCAAAGTGTAGTAAATTCAATTATTGAAGTTCAGGATTATCGTGAAGCTTCTAAATTATTTATTATTTCTTCTTTACGTGATGTAGTGGGATCAATGATTCTTGGGGAAGTTATTTCTAATATTGAAATTATTAATGCGAGAATAAAAGAAAATTTAATGCAGATGTCAAAGAATTGGGGTATTAATGTTGAATCAATTGAAATTAAGGATGTAGAAATCCCTGAAATTGTTCTTAACGCAATGCACAAAGAAAAAGCAGCTGTTCAACAAAAGCTTGCTAGAATGGAAAGAGCGCTTGCTCACAAAGCAGAGATTGATGCTGTTCAAGAAGCTGCTTCAAAACTTGATGATAAAGCTCTTGCTTATTATTACATTAAAGCAATTGAGAATATGTCTAATAGTAAGGGTAGTAAAGTATTTTTCCCTTCAGAATTCTCAAAATTAGCAGAATCTTTTACTAACTCTACCCAAGGAGGATCAAAGAAAGATGCTAAAGGGGCAGAGTACTATAAGGATTTGTTAAAGAATTATGTTAATGGTGCAGTAAAGAAAGCTAAGAAAGCTGAAAAAGAAGTTGATGATAAAGACTCAAAGGAGTCCAAGGACTCTAAAAAAGATTCTAAAGGCAAGAAGAAGAAAAAATAAAAGAAAAACTAATTAGTTTTTCTTCAACCTATTTTTTTTAATTAAAAAGTTTTTTTTTAGTTTATTAAAACTATTTTTTTATTAGCTAATTAATTTGATATTTACTTTAATTTATCAAATTCTTTTTTGAATTCAGCTAATTCTTCTTTTGATTCTTTTATTGCTTCTTCAACAATTTTTTTAGGGGATTTTCCATCAGTTTTAACAATGAATTTTGCTCTCTTATCAAGAGGGTGATCTAATTTGTATGCGCAGAATTCTATTCCTTCCATTGCAACAATTTTTTCTTTCAAGTAGTTTGGCAATGTGTGTCTTTCTCCTTCAATGTAGAATTCTAATTGGTTTTTTTCGTTTGATACAATATCTAGTTTCATTTCACATCACCTTACAAATGTCCTTTTAGCTTACAATTAAAAACTTTCCATTTTGGTAAAAAAACCAAAATTCTAGCCCATTTTCTTCCAGTTACCATCTTTGTTGTGGTCTGTTTTGATGTCCACTAAATCCTTGGCCTTGCTTTCTAGAATCTCTTCCAGCATGATTTCCTCTTTCAGCATTTCCACTAAATTTATCCTCTCTATTAGCCACTCCGCTTGTATTGTGGTGCCCGCCAAAACTAGGGCCTTCTCTTCTTGGAGTTCTTTCTCTGTTTCCTCCAAAGTCTCCTCTTGGCCTAAATCCTCCGCCAAATCCGCCTTCTCTTCTTGGCCCTCTATTTCTGTCTCCAAAGTCTCCTCTTGGAGCAAACTCTCTTGGTTTTTGTTCTGCTTCGAACCATTTTCGTTCCTCAACGTTTCCACAATTAAGGCACATAAGTTTTTCATTAGAATATTTCATTTCCTGTCTGCATTTTGAGCAATAAGCTTTAGTTACTCCTAATCCTTTTTCGTTTGTTGCAAGATCTATTGCTAGTCTTGAAGCCATCATTATTCTTGCTCTTATAATATCTCCAATTTTCATTATTTTTTTAATATCCGAAATATATTCAGTTGAAATATTTCTTACTGGTAATTGAGCTGTTTTCATTCCAGTTATTTTTTTTCCACCTTCAGCACTAACTAATTCAATTACTGCGGTTGATTCTTTTACAAGAGTTATTTTTCCAACTACTATGTCACCAGCTCTTAATTCTTTTATACTTTTTCCAGCTACTCTAACTTCTTTGTTAGCGTCATCAAATTCAACTTTTCCCATTACTTTTGCTTTTACAATTCCGTTTTGTGCAAAAGTGTTTCTTTTAGGAACATATTCTTCTTCTGTGGTAATAATTTCACCAGGCATTACTATTTTTTGTTTTTCTGCCATTGTATTCATCCCCTAAAGATAGTATTTTATATAAAAAAATCCATTACTTGTCCAGTATTGATTAAGTCAATAATAAGACTTATAAATAAAGTGGTTTTATGGTTCTCGAGTCGCTGGTTGGAGAAAAAACTATTCGCCGACACCCAATTTTTGTATTTTTTCTTACTCTCTTAATTTGTGCAGGAGGAATTTTCTTTGCTAACTTACTTTTCCCTGCTCATGCTTCTGTTTTAGCAGTTGCTTTCATTACAATTGGTTTAGTTCCGCTCGTTCACAATGTTTTGTCTTATGAGGAGGCAGAGGAGCGTGTCTCAAGAAATACTTCTACCTCCACTTTTTTTGTTCGTCACTTTGATTTGATAATGATTTATGTTTGGATTTTTGTGGGAATTATAGTTGCTTTTGCTTTTTACTATGTGTTCCTGCCTGGTCCAGAACGCATAAGCCTTTTTGATGAACAAATAAAATCTTTTTGCGCAATTTCAGGGGATTGTACTAATGGGACTCCTTTTTCAGTTGCGGGTAGAATGAGTGCTTTTGGTTTTGATTCTTGTATGTCCACTGATAGTACTATTTCTTCTTGTACTTGGTTTATTTTTGAAAACAATGCAGGGGTTTTGATTTTCACTATAGTTCTTTCTCTTTTGTATGGAGTAGGAGCAATTTTTATTATTGCTTGGAATGCTTCAATTCTGGGGGTGTTTTTTGGAGAAACTTTTCTTTCGGGGGCCCATATTAAGGGACTTGGAATGTTTCAAAGTATGTTAATAGGTCATGGTCCACCTGAACTTCTAGGATATGTTTTTGGTGCACTTGCAGGAGCAATTCTTTCAGCGATGGTTGCGAGAGGCGAATTTTTTACTCATGAATCCTCAGTAATAATTAAAGATGTTCTTTTCCTTTCCGCTCTTGCTTTATTTTCAGTTGCTTATGGGGCAATAACTGAAGCAGTAGGAATACTAAAACTAACTGAACTTTACTTTGTCTTAGGTTTCTTGTATCTAATTGTAATAATTTTTGCAGTTGTTATTTATGGACAAGGCAGATTTCCTGTAAAAAATCCTCTTGGAAATTAAAATTAAATTTCTCGCCCTTTTAATTTGGTTTATAAATTGTTTTTCCTTTTAGTTATTCATGGCAAAGTTCAAAACGAAAAAGCATTCTAAAAGCAAAAATCCTTTTTTGAATAATTCTTCTAAATTAATTTCAAATGTTAAAAACTCGACAACTTCTTTTTTCACTAGTATTTCAGAAAAGTTTTCTTTCCTTAAGTGGCTTGACCCTTTTACTTATGTGGATTTGTTTGTAATGCCCTTAGTAAAAAAAGTTACTACTAATTCCACAGTGGAATTTTTAGTAAATATTTTCTTTGCACTATTATTTGCTTGGATTATTTACACTCTTTTAGGATTAATTTTTGGCTCATCAACTCCGCTTGTAATAGTTTATTCTTCTTCAATGGAGAACACTTTTTTTAGAGGGGATGTAATGGCGCTTTCCTTTGCTCGTTCTTCAAACGATTTAGCTCAAGTGGTTACCTTGAATAGAGAAATAAAAAACGTTCCAGTAAGCGAATTTATTTCAAATATAACTTATAAAGATTCTAAACTAAAGTCCCTAACTTTTAATTGCGGAGTTAATTGTACAAAAGAAATAACTCCCAATACTAATGGAAATGTAGTTGTTTACTCTGCTTTTCCTTCAGGTTTACCAATTATTCACCGGGCAATTGTTCAAATTCAAGCAAAAGATGGAAATTTTATTTTAACAAAAGGAGATAACTCTTTGACAAACCCAACTTTTGATCAGGATTGTGGGAAAGTAGTTCCTGAACTGAATGCTACCCAAAAACCTTGTATTACTTTATACCCTATTCCAGTTAGCGAGCTCCAAGGAAAATCTTTTTTCAAAATTCCTTTAGTAGGATGTGTAAAGCTTTGGTTAATGGATGATTTATTCTCATTAATTTCAACAGGTTGGGTTCCAAGGGATTTCAAAGGAATTTGCTAAACCTTGGTTTTTTGTTTTCAATAAGCAAAGTTTTTATTCTAGAATTCCTTAATTTAAGTATGGATTTTGTTTTAACAACTGAGTTATTAGTTCAAATTTCTTTAGTACTAATTTCGCTCTCAGTAATAGTTATTTTGGTTTCCGCTTTTTTAATTCTTAATAAAAGAAAAACCGTGGAAGAACAACATGCTCAAAAGATTTTGGATTCTCTTCAAGCTCTAAAAGAGGGTAAAACTCTAAACAAAGAAGCAAAATCAGAACCAGTTCTTGCTATAAAAAAAGAGGAGCACTCTCTCAAATCAATGTTGATTAAAAAGTTCAAACCAAAAATAGAATCTCAATTGAGTACTAAGGTAAATGTGTTAGATTTTAATGCGAAGGAAGAGAATTTTTTGGTTTTAATAGAAATTTCAGGGGTAAAATTGCTTTTGACTCTTGATTCTTCTGGAAAGATAATTGATTACAAAAAAGTAAAAAAGAATTAGTAATTTAATAATCTAATTCACGTTTTTATCCTATTGCTTAATATTTTTTCTTTCCCCCTTCGACTGGTTTTTAAATCTAATGAAGTTCTTTGTTAATATTACAAGGGTTGGTTTGAATGGAGCTAGTTTTAAAGAACGCAGATGTTTTCAAAAAAAGTATGGAAGCTATTTCTGTTTTGATTGATGAAGCTGAGTTAGTAGTTTCACAAAATGGTTTGGAACTTAAAGCAACTGATCCTTCTCAAATTTCAATGGTTGATTTTTCTCTGCCAAAAAAAGCTTTTACAAAATTTGAAGCAATTGACACTAGACTTGGACTTGATTTAGATTATTTGAACCAAGTATTATCAAGAGCACAAAGCGCTGATGAATTAGTATTAGGTCTTGATGAGAAAAAAGCTTTTTTGACTGTTACTTTTAGAGGCTCTGCAGAAAGATCTTTCCAAGTTCCTTTAATTGATATTTCTTCTTCAGATGTTCCTAATCCTAGAATTGAATTTGATTCTGAATTAGTAATAACTGCCGGATTTTTACAAAGCGCATTTAAAGATGCTGCTCTAATTAGCTCTCACGTTGTTTTGGGTTGTAATGAAGAAAAGTTTTTTGTTAAAGCAACTTCTTCTAAAGGAAATTTGAACGAAGAAGTAAAACAAAACAAAGACACATTACCAGAACTGAGAGTAAAAAGAGAATGCAAAAGTATGTTCCCTTTAGATTACTTACAAGATATGTTAAAAGTTGCGTCTTCTGATACTAAAGTAAATTTGTTCATTAAGAGTAATGCTCCAATAAGAGTTTCTTACCCAATTGGGGAAGCAAATATTAGTTATTTCTTAGCTCCAAGAATAGAGTCTCAGTAATTAAAGAAATTAAATTTGCTTTAGGGCTTTTACCCCCAAAGTTAATTATTAAATACTAATTCCTCTCTTCTATTTATGTGGTTTTGTGATTGAGTTAAAGCAAATTGATTTTTTCCGCTCAGCGGTGGATTCTATTTCTTCTTTTATCCCCGAAGGGAATTTTAGATTTACTGATAAAGGAATTTTCTTTAAAGCAGTTGATCCTTCGCAAGTAGTTTTAGTAGATTATTTTGTTGATAAGAAGTGCTTTGACAAATATTTAGTTGAACCAAATTTTGTCGGAGTAGATGTAATTGAATTAAATAAAATTCTTCAAAGGGCTCTTCCTGATGATAAATTAGTTCTTGATGTTTCTGATGCTGAATTAAAAATTAGATTCGAATCTGATTTGAAAAGAAATTTTCGTCTTCCTTTAATTGATGTTTCAGGTGATGAACCAAAGAGTCCTCAAACAGAGTATGATGTTAAAATAGAAATTAGTGCTTCTTCTCTTAAAGAGGTTCTAAAAGATGCTTCTTTGTTTGGTTCAAGTATTGTTCTAAAAGTAATTGAAGGAAAATTCTTTGTAGAAGCGAAAGGTTCTCAAGGAGTAATGGAAGCAGAGGCAACTAAAGTTTCTCACGTTTCTTCAAAAAAAGAGGTTACTGCTAAATTCTCTTTAAATTTTTTCCACAACTTAGTAAAACAAGCAGATAATGATAAACTAGTTACAATTGAACTCAAAAGCGATTCTGCTATGAGAGTTTCTTACTCAATTGGCCCAAGTAGAATTGTTTTCTACTTAGCTCACATGATTTTGTAAGTTAGTTTATTTCTTAATCAATTTCTTCTAAACCCCTCTAATCTTCAAAATCCCTCGTTTTTTCGCCGATAGTGTACTTTACCTAATTATTTAATGTTTTCTAATAACTAAGTTCTTATGGAGCAACTGACTTTTTCACATAAATTCCCTTTTTCAGAAATTGCTCGTAATTATTTAAAAGAACTAAACATTGGGATGGATAAACTCCCTGAAGCTTCAATAAAGAAAGCCGCTTTAATGGTTTCAAGGGCTTTTGCTAGTTCTAATTATGTTCTTGATTCACAAAATCCTTCAAAGGAATTACTTGAAACAGAATTAACCGCTTTTCCAATTGCTAAAATGTTTGTTTCAATAATGAGGGCTCCAAATATGAGAGAAAAGTTTTCTTTAATGGTTCAAAAAAGTACTTTTTCAAATTTAGTGGATTCCTCTAATCCGAAAGAATTGTGTTTAGCTCTTGCTGATGATTTTAAAATAAAATATGAGTTCTCTGAAGACAAAAGTATTTTTGCAATAGTAAATCTTTCTCAGTACTTGGAAAGTTATTTTATTGATCCTGAATCAAAATTAGTTAACAAAAATGTTTCGGGGGGAAAAGTTCTTTTAACAATGAATGATTTTGCTCGTTTTCTTTCAGAGAAAGCTTATGCAAAAGTTTTTGATTCTCTTCCAATTGACTCAAAGCAAATTCCAAAAGATTTGCATTCTATTTCAAAGAGTATTGATTCTCAATTAATTGTAATGGAGAAAAAAACTTTTGATTTAAAACTTGCTGGAAAAATAGATCCAACTTTGTTTCCTCCTTGTATGCAAGGATTGTATGCTGATCAATTAGCAGGAAAAAAACTTCCTTATCTTGCAAGACTTTCGCTAGCTTCATTTTTGTATCAATTAGGGATGTCAAAAACTGAATTAATGATTCTTCTTTCAAAGAGCGCGGATTTTAAGAAAGCAATTGCAGAGTACCATGTTAATAGAATTTTTGATAAAGAGCTCTCCGCTCCGGGTTGCAAAAAAATGTTTGAATATGGGTTGAAGGTTTCTGCTTGCGAGAAAGAATGCAAGTACAAGCACCCAGTTCAATATTATACTGCGAAATTAAGAGTGAGGAATAGAATTCAAAACAAAAATAATAAAGGAGAAGCTAGAGTAATTGAAAAATAAATAATTGGTAAGTAAATAATTGAAAATGAATGAATTAAAATTTAGATTTGATTTGTGATTTTTATGTATGCAGAAAATTCTTCACAGGAAGCAGAATTCTTAAAAAAAGTGTTTAGTGCTTATTATGAAAAGAATTACATTAACTCAGTAATTGATCCTCAGTTTAGAGAATTTGGTTATGGGGTGTTTAAGAAAAAAATCGCAAATAGAAATATTTCCTTAATTTCTGCTGATGAAATTAATTATTTTTTAAGAAATTACAAGCCAATGTTTTTTTCTTACTCAAATGCTTACTATAAGTTCCCTGCAAAAACTCCTATGCAATCAAAAGAATTATTTAAAGCTGATATAATTTACGAATTTGATGCAGATGAATTAGGTTTAGAAGTTCCAGAGATAAATGGGATTCAATGGTTTGACATAATTCATTTAGAGGAAGCAAAAAAACAAGTGTATAGATTATTTGATTTTTTGCACGAGGATTTTGGTTTCTCTGATAGTGGAATGGCAATTAATTTTTCAGGTAAAGCTGGTTTTCACGTTCACTTAAGAGGAAAAGAAATTTTAGATTTAACAAAAAGAGCAAGAATAGAACTCGTTGATTATTTAACCGCGCAAAATATGGATTATACAAATTTAGGATTTAATTTAGATAATTTGACTTGCCCTAAAGTAAAAGGACTATGGCAAAAGAGATTAACTTTTGGGGTAAAAAAGTTTTTTGAAAAAGCCCCTAAAGAGATTTCAAAAATAACAGGGTTTGCGCCTAGAAAAATTTCTTCAGTATTACAAAATAAACAAGCAGTAATAAATTCTCTTGACAAAGGGGTTTTGATGCAGCTTGATGGGAGAAAGAGTAAGGATTTTTGGAAAATAATTTTGGATACTGTTTCAAAGCAAGAAAGAGTTCCAATTGACAGACAAACTAGTATTGATTTGAATAAAATTATTAGAGTGCCAAGCACTCTGCATGGAGATACGGGGTTTGTTGCAAAAGTACTTTCAGTGGATGAATTAAAGAATTTTAATCCTTACAAGGACTCGGTTGTTTTTGATAACAAATTTTCAAAAGAATTTGGAACAGAAAAGGTGAGTGTTTTGATAGAAAAAGCCCCTAAGTTTTCTTTGCTTGGTGAATCTTTTGGCCCTTTTGAGAATTCAATTGAGGAATTACCTTTGTTTGCGGCAGTTTATTTGATTGGAAAGGGTGCTGCAGTTCTAAAGTAATAATTTTTTCAAATTGCTTGGCTCAAAGCCAAGTTTTTAAGTAGTTTGTTTGCTTTATTTTTTGGGTTGGGATGAATGAGAATTGATTACGACGAACTAAGGAGAATTCACCGACTTGAAAAGAACACTTCTAAGTTAGTTGAAGTGGAAGATAATTTTATTGATTCTCTTCGTGCTTTTGTTGAAGAGGAAAAGAAAAAATACCTTGCTTCTTTAAAGAATTTTTCTGCTTCTGATGCACGCGAATTTACTAATCTAAAAAGAGTGGTTGAAGAAATTTTTATAATGCGAGAAAAAAAGATTTTAAATAAAGCCTTAATTTCTTCTCATACAAAAGAGATTGATGGGGAAAAAATGGATAGTCAAGAGAAAGAGACTTTCAAGAAATTATTAAAAGTACTTGAAGAGCACTTCTCTTCTTACGAATCTCTTTTTGGAGAGAAAGAAAAAAGAGAAACTGAACTTGTTAGTGTTAAAATTCTAAAAGATGTTCCTACTTTTGTTGGAACTGACATGAAGGAATATGGTCCTTTTGTAGATGGTCAAATGGTGGATCTTCCTGCAAAAATTGCTAGACTTTTTGTTACTCGAAAAATAGCTGAGGAAAAGTAGCTTTCTAATTTGTTAGGTAAAAATTGCTCGCTATTTTTTCCAGGGAAAAATAGCTGAAGAGAAGTAGTTCTTCTCTAGAGAAAAATGAACTATTTTTTCAAGGAAAAATAAACTTTTTTTCTCCCAAGGGTACTTTTTTAAGGGCTTTTGAAGACTTCTTTTTTGTTGATGACTATGGATTTACCAAATCGAGATGACTTTGCAGTTGTTAAAGTTACTCAGATTCTTGATTATGGAGCTTTTGTTGAGCTTTTAGAATACAAGAACATTAGAGGGTTTGTTCACATTAGTAATGTTTCTTCTTCTTGGGTAAAAAATATTAGAATTTTTGTAAAAATGAATCAAGTTAGAGTTGCTAAAGTACTTAACGTTGATCCAGTAAAAAACCAAATCGATTTATCTTTCGCTGGAGTTAATCCAATGAGAGAAAGACAAGTTCTTACTCAATTCAAACAAATTAACAGAGAAGAAAAATTAATTGAGATTTTAGCAAAAATGACTAACAAACCTTTTGATGATGTTTGGGCAGCAGTAGCTGAACCACTAAATCAAGAACACGGTTCTTTGTACGAAGCTTTTGAAAAAATTGCTTTAGGTTATGATCCTTCTGCTGTTCTACCAAAAGAATGGGTTGCTCCAGTAAAAGAATTAGTAGAAAAAAATATTGTTGTTTCAAAAAAAGAACTTGGGGGTCAATTAAAATTAACCTCTCTTGCTTCAAATGGACTTGAAGATGTAAAGCAAGTACTCGCTGAAGCTGAATCAGTTAAGGGTTGTGAAATTTCTTACACTGGCGGAGGCTCTTACAAAGTTGCTTGTAATGGATTAACTTTCAAAGACGCTGACAAAATTCTTTCCTTGGTTATAGCTAATACTGAAAAGAAAGCAAAGAAACTGGGAGTTTCTTTCGAATTCAAAAGAGAAGAGAAAAAATAGTTCTTAGTGAGAAAAACTAATTCTTACTTTGAAAAAACTAATTATTGCTTTTATTTTTTCCCCAGCTTTTCCAGTTGGTTTTTATTCCTTTTCTTTCAAGTACTCCATTATGCCTACAAAGATTTTGGTTCTAAAAAAACCTGTGCTAAAAGATGCAGCGCTTATTGTTGGGTTACCCGGAATTGGTTTAGTTGGAAAAATTAGTGTTGATTATTTACTAAAACAATTTAAAGCTGAAAAAGTGGGTGAAGTATTATCAGATTCTTTTCCTCCAAGTGTTCACACTAAAGAATCAAAGATTTTTTTAATTAAGGACGAAATTTTTTATTTTAATTTTAAAGGAAAAGATTTTCTTTTCTTAGTTGGGCCAGTTCAACCTACTCTTGATTTCAAAGTGGGTTCTTCTCATGAGCATTACGAATTTGCAGAGACTCTTGTTAGTTACTTCAAAAGTATTGGAGTAAGTGAAATAGTTACTCTTGCAGGAATAAATGTTGGGGATAATAGAATTAACAAAAAACCAGAAGTAATTGTTGCGGGAACCGATGATGAAATATTAGCTTTGTGGAAGAAGCACGGTGCTAAGGAAGATAAAAAAGAAGGATTAATTTCTGGAGCTGCTGGATTATTTGTTGGTATTGGAAGATTACACTCAATTAAAGGAGCTTGTTTAATGGGTGAAACTAATCCTCAATTAGTTTACGGAGACCACGGTAGTGCTAAGCAAGTAATTGAAGTTATTTCAAAGCGATTTGGTTTCAAAATTAAAATGAAGTCAATTGAAAAAGAATCAAAGCAAATTGAAAAAGCTTTCAAAGAACTAACTACTCACTTAGAACCACAAATGGAAGAAGAGAAACTAATAGGTAGTCTTAGTTACGTGCGATAATTCTTTTGAGTTACTTTAAGTAATTTTTTAAGAGAATTATTTAATCTTTTTAGTTTTATTTTTTTATTTAGAAAGTTTCTAATTTTATTTTTTAAATTAGTTTTGTTTGTTTTATATTATTCTCTTTTTCAGTTAGTATTTTTTTCAAGTTCTTTAAATCTTCACGTCCTTTTCTTCGGTTTCTTAAGTAATAAGCTGGGTGGTAAATGAAAAACTTTTTTTTGCCATCATATTCCACAGTTCCCCCTACTTTCATTAGTTCTTTTCCAAATGCTCTTGCAGCGCTTTTTCCAAGTAGCACAATTACTTTTGGATCAATTTCTCCGACCATTTTCATAGTGTAGGGTAAAAAATAATTTATTTCTTCAGGAGTAGGCGGTCTAATTTTTTGTTCTTTATCAAGTGGAATCATTGGCACTACATTCATTATTGCGTATTCGTTTGTAGTTAGTCCAAGTTCCTTAACCCATTCTTCAAGGAGTTTGCCACTTCTTCCGACAAAAGGTTTTCCAATTTCGTTTTCAGTAAAGCCTGGGGCTTCTCCAATAAAAAGAATTTTTGAAAAATCATCTCCTCTTCCAAAAACAATGTTTCCTTTAGTAGCAACAACTGTGTTGTAAAGTGCGTGTTTTCTTGCATGTGCAAGTAGTTCTTCTCTAACAGTTGCTAGTTTTTTACTTTCGTTTAAATCCATAGACTATTTTTGCCTCCTAACTATTAAAAAAGGGTTTTGCCCTACTTTTTGCATGAAGCAAAAGCATTTTTCTGTTACTAAATCAAATTCTACTAAATTAATTTCTTCTAAAACCACTCCCAGTAATTTAACTTTAAATAAATCAGCTCCTTTTTTGTTTGATAAAATAAATTCTTTTTTCTCAAGAAAAATTGTTACTGGTTTGCTTGCGTTTTTTGTATTGGGTTGTTTGTTTCTTTTGGTTTTAGTTTTTTTAATGAGTGAAGAGTACAATTCGCTTGAAAAAAAGCATCTTGATTTTGTTGCTCAAAGTGAGAAAGAAATTTATTTACTAAATAATGAGGTTTCAAAACTAACTTTACAAAGTTTTGATTTAAATTCAAAATTAATTGAGTTACAATCAAAGTATTCCTCTCTTTCAAGTTCCAATGCGGCGCTAGATAAATCTTATTTAGAATTAAAACAAGAGGCTCAAGGAACAATTTCAAAAATAATGGATTATGAATCTAGCATAAAATCTTCACTTGCTTGGTTTCAAACAAATTCAGTTTTTTCGAGTTTTCAAAAAAATGTTTTGCTTAACCTAAAATCAAGTTGTTTAGAAAAATCTTCTTCTTGTGAAATAAATTTGGGTTGCTTTTTTTTAGTAAACAAAGAATTTGTTAAGTATTCTTACAAAACAGATATTACTACCTCTAATTCTGAAGATAAACTTCAATCTCTAGAAGATTTTATGAAAAACAAAGGTGGGGATTGTGAGGATTTTTCTTTATTCTTTAAAGCAGAATTTAATTCCTTGGTTCGCTCTTGTGCAAGTAAACCAGTAAAATTATTTGCTTGGGTAGAAAAGAAAGGGAGTAGGTTTTGGGCAAATTATTCAAACACTTGGTATATGGATGATGCGACAAAAAAGTATTTTGACGTGAATAATATTTTTCCAACTGTGGTTTGTGGTTCAATGCTTGATTTAATGTCAGGAAAAATTAATGGTCACTGCGTGATTGCTTTCTCTGAGAAAGAAATCCTTTCCTCAAGTGATATTTCTTCTTTAGAAAGCGCTGAACTAATTGAACCTCAAAGTGGAAAATATTTGGGGTACGTTGGAAATGAATCGGGTATTTTTTTAATTACTAGTCCAAGCGCAACTAATTCTTACATTAATATTTTGATTACAAATAATGATTTGTTTTTGTATAGTAATGGTAAGTGGAACAGTTATGGTTCTTTTGGTAGTGAGCTCTTGTTAAGAAAAAGTGCGCTTGAGAATCTTTTAATAAATTAAATTTCTTTTAAACTAATTTTTGTTCCTATTAATTTCTACGCGAGTAATCCAAAGAATTTGAGAAGTAGCATTGCTCCAATTCCTGCGGGGCCAAACATTATTGAAATTACAAAGCTTGGAATTAAGGGTAATTCTACGTGGAAGAAAAATATGCTCGCCCCCCAAATTAGTCCTCCTAAAATACTATTAATCATTATTTTTTTTAAAAAGAATAGTAAAAATATTGTAACTACTATTAGGATTACTGCTGCTACAAGTACAGTTGGGTTGCTTACAAAATTTATTGCTTGGGTGGTTACGCTTTCGGTTGGAACTTGGAAATTAATTCCGCTAGCAAAATCGTTAAAACCTTCAAGTAGTATTGGATTCATAATTATACTTGTTTTTCATTCTTTAAAAAACTGCTTGTAGTTTTTTTTTATTAAAAAACAACTGCTTGTGGTTTTTTTTTATTAAAAAAACTGCTTTTTTAGCCCGCTTTTATCAAAAAACCCTTTTTTGTTAATTTTCGTCCACTAATTACTTTTTTAAAGACAAAAGTACGTGCTTATTTATTATTTGGTGGAAGTTGTGCCTGGATTTAGCGATGAACAAAAAAAGATAGCTTTACTGCTTTTATCTGAAACAAAGACTGAAGAGGATTTACACAAGCAACTAAATATTCCTTATGACAAACTTAGTGTTGAATTAAAAGAAATGCTTAAACTTGGTTTAGTTCTAAAAGAGGGTTATCCTACTAGGTACCGTTTGCGTCAAGATATTATTAATGAACTTCAAAAAAGAAAAAAGATTGCAGAAGATGATTCTTTCAAAATCAAAATTAGATCAATTATTGAATTAAGAGCGGTTGAAGAAAATTTATTAAAAAAACATTTAGCTAAACTCTCTGACACTATTCAAAAAGAAACTGCTTTTACTATTTATGGATTAAATCAAGCAGAGATAGTAGAGGAAGATGAAATGTATTCTTCTTTCTTAGAAGTTACTCTTACTGTAAAAGATTTTTCTTCTTTAATTAAATTCTTGTTTGCTTATGGTCCAACTACCGTAGAAGTAATGAAACCTGAAAAAATTGAGTTCTCTCAATTTGAGTTCCAAGAAGGATTAGTAGAACTCTCAGAGATATTCCAAAAATACGCTGATTACTTCCAAAAGAAACTAACAAAAGCTGAAATAGATAGATTTCATAAAGAAATTTATGAATAAAAGAGCTAAATTTAGCCTACTATCTTAAGTCACAAAGGGTTGTTTTAGTACAATTATGATAATGTTTTTTTCTCTTCCCGACAACTAACGTACTAAAAAAATAATTTATTTATTTTTGGTGAAAAATGCATTTTGCTTAGGGGAAAAAGGTTTTTTGATTGATTTTTTTGAAGGATTTTTTGGGTGTTTTTAATTAGTACAAAACTAGTGTTTATGGCAATTGACGTAACCGTTTTCTATTATGAGCGTAATTTCTCCCTTGGGGGCCGGTTTTGACGTAGTCTTCTTCGTTTCCTAATGAGTAACGTTTTTAAAGCCAAAGAACCACTTAGTGTTACATGCCTTTAGGCCTAGAAAATGGTCTTTTTCAAATTACTTTATTTTGAAGAAGCTAATTTTTCGAAGGTTTTTGAGGATTAATTTTAGTTTTGAGGTGAATAAACGATGAAAGGACTAAACGTAAAAAGAATAGTTGCCCTAGGATTAGGAGCAGCTTTAGTTGGTTCAGCTTTAGCTCCAGCTGTTATGGCTGCTGCTTATAGCAACATGGATCAATTAAAAAAGGAAAACATTGTTGACGCAACAGGAACACCTGTAGTTGACATTATAGTAGGATCAATGGGTCAAGCACCAGACGTAGTTTGGGCTGGAAACATAGCTGCAAAAGTAGCTCAATTAGCTACTGTTGATGTTGCAGGATCAGGAACAAAGACAGTTGATATAACTGTTGGCGGAACATCAACAACTTCAGGAGCTGGAGACACAGTTGAAAGCGCAGTTGATTATTCTGCACAAGAAGCAGCATTTAACGGAATCCAAGTAACAGATTCAAAAATGCCTTCATTAGTAAATGAAACATCAGCTAAATTAACTTGGGCTGGTACTGAATACACTACAACAGTTAGAGAAGTTTTGAAAGCATCATCAGATGTTGACTTCCAAGGAAGTACAAGTTCTACTGCATATGCAGCAGGAGAATTATATGCATCTATTAATGCTGGAGACTTAAACTACTCTATTGAATTAGGTAGTCCAGGAATCCCATTGTCAGCAAACGCTTACAAGAACTTAGATGGTAACGCTGATTATGACGTTAAGATACCTTTCTTAGGAAAGACATACGTTCTTGACGAAACAACAGCAGATAGTTTGATAATGTACGCAGACACAACACCAACTGACATGAAGGTTGGAGACAAAATGACTGTAACTCCAAACACATCATACGTTGGAAAGAAAATGGAAGTTCAATTAGTTGACTTAATCCAAGTTGGATCAGGTAACACAACATACGAACCAAAGTGGGCACTATTAATTGATGGTGTTGCAACTAAGTATGTTCAACAAGGAGCAACTTCAACTTACGATTTGAGAACTCAATTCGGTAAAAGTTACTTCACAGACAGTATATATGTAACAGCTGCTGGATTAAACTTAGCTGCTAATACATACACTGCAACAGTAAGAACTGGTGCACAAAGAATTGAATTGAAAGATGGTAAAGGATATCCTTTTACTGACGATTCAACTGTGGACAATTACGCTGCATGGAAAGTTGACTTAGTTGGAAACCCTGTAACAAAGATTGTTTTACAAAATCAATGGGCATATTCAAAAACTTCAGGAACAGAATCTGACAACTCAAACACAAAGTTTGTTTTGAAAGCTGGTGAAGAAGTTAAATTGCCAAATGATTTCGCAGCATTCAAATTCACTGGACTTCAAGTTAAACCAACTACTGAAGTACAAATTGGTGAAGTAAGTGGTATCGAAAGCGGAGGAGTAAAGTATATTGACGCAAGAGGAAATACAATTAGTGTTCCTTTCTATAAGCAATTTACTTTAGACTTCAACGTTCCTACTGAAATAACTATCAGCGGTAAAGACTATACTTTCTGGATAGATTCTAACCCTGCATATGATATGAACGTAGCATATATTGAAGGAAAGCACAGCGATGCTGTTGTTCATGACACATGGACAGACATCGATGTTAACAAAAACAAAGTACTAGCTGGAGCAACTGTTTCACTAGACCTTGGTGCAGAAAATACTGTTGGAACAACTGTTAATACAGACTACATATTCGTAGCTGATAACAACTCTGGCAATATTACAGCAGGACTTGTATTGAAGGGAGCACAAACATTCTACCTACAAAACAAGGCTGATAGTACTGCAAGACCAAAATTAGTATTCGACGAAACTGCAGTTAAAGGTGCATATTATGTTCCTAACACTGAAGACTTCTTGAATACAATCTTGAACAATTCAATAGGAGCATATGATAGTGCTAAGCACTTCTCTGCAGAATTCACATACACAGACAACGCTAACGATGTAGCTAATCTGTATATTGAAACTGGAGACACAGCTAAAGCTTGGGAATATAAAGCAATTAAGAGTTCAGACAACAACTTAGTTGGACCAACTTTAGATGCTAATACAGCAGACTGGTCAATCGGTACTGATGTTGACAATATGTTGTCAGCAGCAATGACTGAAGACGGTACTCTAATTGAATCTGACGGATCAGTATTCACATTAGTTGTTCCTGACGAAAACAGAAACGCTGAAGCATACTTAGGCGGAACAGCAACTTCAACTACAACAACAGGCGGTACAACATACACTGGAGTTGCAGCTGGAGAAACAAAAGGTAACGTAACTGTTACTAATATCACTGGAGCAACTGCTGGTAAAGCAATCGTTCCTGTTGGTAATATCGTGAAGTTAGACACAGACATGGCTAACGGTAAGTCTATCATAGTTGGTGGATTCATGGTAAACAAAGCAGCTTCAAACTTGGTAATCAAGGATGGACAAACTTTGGACACTATGTTAACTGCTAGTGGAGACTACGTTGCTGCTGTTTTAGCTGACGGTAAAATAGTTGTTGCTGGATGGACTGCTAGCGACACAGCTGATGCTGCAAAAGCATTGATAGCTGCTTTAGACAAGTTCTAAATATAGCCATTTTGAACTGAAAAGTTGGGGAGTAAAATCCCCTTCTTTTCTTTTTCTATTTTTTTAAAAAGATTTTTTTCAAGCCTTGGGTTAAGAATATTTTTTTTGAATTTTTGTTTAACAAAGTTTGTTTAATAAAATAAACGAACACATTTTTTCACCTTCGCTTTTAGAGATGTTTTTATTACTTTTGTCTAAGATTTATTTTATGGTTGAAAAAAAGAGTGCTAGTAGAATACTTGCTAAGAAAGAGATTATTCCACAAGAGAGTGTTGAAATAATTCATCCTAAATCTTCTCTTTCTTCAAAAGAAGCTCATCGAGTTAGTAAGAGTAAATATTCTCCTTTGTTAGCTTTAGCAAAGAACAAGTTGTTTTTAGGTTTAGGGGTGCTTGTTTTTCTGATTTTATTATGGTTTTTTGTTATTTTCTTACCTAATTCTTATCGTTTTTCTTTCCAAGTGGATGCTTTGCAGTATCAATCTAATGACTATACTCCTAGTGAGTTCTTTAAACTCGTAAGGGATAACAATTCTTTTGTGGTTTCAGTTGAACTAATTGATGGTAATGCTGATCCTTGGGTAGTTAATTCAATGAACTTGTGGTTAGTTGGGCTTAATGCTAACAAGAAACACACAATTTCTTTAATCAAAACAGTGGATTCTTTTGGAAACATTTCTTCTTGCATTACTAATGATGCTAATGTTCTTTCAAGTAGAGATCTAACTAGTGAAGAATGTATTGCAATTCTAAATGATTCTTCAAATATTAGAATTAACTTGCACAAGAGTATTGAAAACAAAGTAGTTCTTTATCCTAAGAGAGCAGAAATCTTTGCTCAAAAAGGAGAGGCTTTTGCAATTGTAAGTTATTCAATGATAAAAAATATTTTTACAGATTTTGATAGAACTCTTGCAATAATTAATGAGAGAATTAATTCAGTGAACTAACAAAGTGTGAATTAACAAAGTGTTAGTGGATTAATAAAATAATTTATTCAAAAAAAGGTTTATTTTTCTCTCCAAATACGCTTTTATTATGGTTTTTTCTATTTTGTTAAGTGTTTTTGATGAGTAGTTCTTTGAAATTAGGTAAAAAAGATAGAGGGTTTTTGCTAATCGTGTTAGCAATTTTTGTGTGCATAATTTTAGGGGCTTCTTTTTTAATTCCTGACCTTTACTTAGTAGTAGCTTTTAACACAATTTTTATTTTTAGTTTGTTTTTTTATTTAATGCTTTTTTTAAACAAGCACGATCTTGGTAAAGCAAGGGCTCCTAAAGTTTTTCCTTCAATTACAGTAATAATTCCTTGTTTTAATTCAAAAAACACAATAGTTGGGTGCATTGATTCAATAAAAAAAATAAAGTACAAAAACAAAGTTAATATCCTGGTTGTAGATGATTGCAGTACTGATGGCTCAAGAGAATTACTACAAAAAATGAATGGAATTGAATTAATTGCTTTAAAAGAAAACTCTGGACGCTCTTTTGCAGTTAACACTGCGCTTGCAAAAGTTAAAACTGAATTTGTTATTTGCATTGATTCTGATTCTTATCCTGAAGAAGATGTTTTAATGAAAACAATGGGTTATTTTGATGATGAGAAAGTTGCTTCAGTTTCGTGTTTAGTTCTTCCTGATAAGAAAGATAATTTGTTAAGAAAGATTCAAGCACTCGAGTATGCTATTTCTTTTGGACTTGCAAATACTCTTCTAGCTTCAATTAATTCTTCTTATGTTGTGCCAGGGCCTTTCACTATTTTTAGAAAAAAAGTTTTTGACATAGTTGGCTATTATGAGGAAGGAAATTTAGCAGAAGATATGGATTTTGGATTAAGAATGAAGAATCACTCAATGAAACTCATGAATTGTCATGATGCGGTTGTTTATACTGATGTTCCTGCAAGTATTAAGGGGCTTTTTGTTCAACGAAACAGATGGTATAGAGGAGGAGCATTTAATTTTGTGAAACACAAGCAACTTCTTTTTAACAAAAAGAATCCTGACTTTGGTTTTTTTGTAATGCCTTTTTTGTTTGCTTCCCAAGTACTAATAGTTGCAGTTATTCTAAGATTATTATTGTTTTTTGGAAAAGATTTTTATGTGGGTGCTTCAATATTTATAGATTATATTTTACTAGGCGGGTTTATTTCCATTAATCTTCCACCAACCATTTTCTCTCCTGCAATTCTTTTTTTCCTCGCAACTTACACTTTGATTACAATTTACTTTTTAGTGTGCTTTATTGAGGTAAATTACAAGTTAACCCTAAAAGATTTTTTTCCGCTCCTCATGCTTATTTTTATATACCCTTATTTCATTACTTTTACTTATTCACAGAGTTATTTTAAAGAAATTATTGGAGTTGAAGAAAAATGGCGAAGAGTGTCTACTTAGCGGCTGCAATTGCTACTGTTGCAATTATTCTAATAATTCTTTTTTCAATTCAAATTACTGAGGATTCAAGGATCTCTCAGATTAATGAAGAAATAAAACAAATTTCTCTTGAATCAGAACTCCAATCGGCTTACGAAGATTTTGATACTAACAACAAAGCAGTGTATTGTACGGTTCTTGAACAGAACATAAAGAGTACTTCTGTTCGTTTAATGGGCCTTGAAAAGACTTTGCAGAATTTTAAGAATAATTCTTTTAATTCTGATGAGTTTTTTTACGCAAAAAGAAGTTACTTGATTACAAGCATGGTTCTTTTTAGAAACTTTGATAAAGCAAAAGCTTCTTGTGATTTGAATACTAAAACAGTTTTGTTTTTTTATGCAGAAGACAAATCTTGTGAAGTAGAATGCGGAATAATTGGTAACCAGTTAAATGATCTTTCAAAGACTTGTTCTTCTTTCAAAGATTTTCATTTCCCTTTTGCTTGGCCAAAATATGATTTTACTAAAATTCTTGAAGTAAAATATGATGTTAACAAACCCGGTACACTAGTAATAGATGGGGAAGTAATTGACAAGGTTCTTCCAATGGATGAACTTTCAAAAAAACTTGGTTGTTCTTAAAAAATGATAAATTATGGCTCTAAAAAAAGCGGCGAAACAAAATTTGTCCAAAAAAAGTTCTAAATCTTTAATATCTGCTAAAAAACTTACTTCAAAAAACTTTGTTGTTAATAAATCAAAACCCTCTTTTGATTTTAGCAAACAAAATTTAGTTCAAAAAATAATTGAATACAAGTGGATAGTTAGTGCTTTTATAATATTTTTTCTCTATCAGTTAATTCACATTTCTTTTATTCATTGGGACAAAGTAGCTTATGTATTTGGAGGTAAATGGTTTTGCGGGAACCAAATTTATTTTGAAATGCTTCGTCCGCCCCTGCCTTCTTTTTTGAATTGCGTTTTTGGAGGAACTGATTTTTCTATTTTGTTCACCACTGCCCTTGCCTGTTTTGCTTATCTCGCTGCAATTCTTTTAATTTTTTCGCAAAATAAAAACAAATTAAGCCAACCCGTTTTTGCTTTGTTTGCTTTTTTGTTTCCTGCAATTTTGTTTAATTCAAACTTTGGTTCTGATTTGCTTGCTCTTGCTTTTCTAATGCTTGCATTTGCAGTAAAGACTCCTGTAAAGAAAGGATTCTTTTTTGCGCTTTCCTCTCTTTCAAGATACAACTTTTTGATTTTTGGATTAGTTTTGCTTTGGGAGCAAAGAAAGAATTCGAAAAACATTGCTTTGATATTAGCCCCTCTTATTTTGCTTTGGATTCCTTGGATGATTTTTAATTATCTTTATACTGGTAATCCTTTTTTTAGTATTTACGAATCCTCTTTTTTAAACATTTCTCAAAAAGGAATAATAGCCCCTATTTTGAATGATCAAATATTTTTAATAATGCTTTTCGTAATTTCATTTATACTAGTTGGAATTAAAGAAAATTTAGGTGAATCAAAGAATCAATCAGGAATTATTTCAAGTATAATGTTTATTATTTCAGGAATAAAAGAAACAAGGTTTTTGAATTTACTTAATCCATTAATTGCTTTTAATACTGCAAAACTTGCAAAAAAAAGCAAATTAATTACTTTGCTAGCAGTATTAGTTTTCATAGTTTTCTTTTGGATTACTCCTAAACCTTATTTTGTTTCAAGTATAGATATTCCTGCGGATTCTTTCATTAAGGATTGTAGAGTGGCTTCTGATGAATGGGTTTTCTTTTATGATAAAGGAATTGTTGCTGAGTGCTATTGGGACGTTTTTCCAAAAGAATTTGTTTCAAAAGGAGGGAGTATTGTTTTGTATCATCCAGAAGGAATTGATTTGAATGGATTTAATGTTATTGACCGAGGAAATTATGTTATTTTAAAATCTGATTATTGTGCTCCTCAGCCAAAGAAATACATTTCAGGTTCTTTGAGGAATTATATAATTAAGTGGCTAAAGGATACAAATTCAACTATTTATGATTACTCTGACTGGGTTGAGTAATTAGTCTATGAATTTATTAGATTCTAAGTTTTTTGAATTAGAGTTTATTTTTAATACTAAATTATATTTAAAATATTTCTTCTTTTAATAGTTCTCGCAGTACAGTTGTTGCGTAATTTCCTTTTGTTAAAAAGAATGAAATTACAATTGCTTTTTTGCCTTCGTTGAATTCATCATTAGCTATTTTATCAAGTTTGAAATCTTGGGGGAAGAGTGCAATTTCTTTTCGCATTCCTTTGCTTGAAAGTTCAGTTATTTTTGAGGTTCTAAAACTCTCAAAAGTAATTTTTTCTCTATCCATTATTTCTTTTTCTATTTCACCAGCTTTTCCAGGAGCAAAAGTACTTTCAAATCCAGGTATTAGTAACATTGGTATCCCATTTTCTAAAATATCTCCTTCTATTGGTTCAAGTGCTTTTTTTCCATATTTTTGAATTCTCTCTGTTAGCATTTTGTTAAAAATATCACTTTGGAATGCGTGTGAGAACAAGTATTGTACTTTTGTAGGAAGAGTTCTAAATGCTCCTGCATAATCCTCTGGGTTTCTCACTAAGTGATTTAACATTGCTTTTTCGGGTCTTGCTTCAAAAGGAAATTCTCGCAAAGCTTGCCGAACATCTCTTGTTTTTGCAAAATTTATTCGAGCTTGTTTAATATCTTCTTTTTCATCTTCGTAAGTGTCAGTGAGGTAAAGTATTATTGCTTCTTCAAATTTGTCTTCAAGCATTAGTTTTCCTACCCGGTGAGTTATTTGTCTTTTTCCGCCAAATCTTTGCATTCCAAAAAAGTTTGGTAGTCCTTTTTTTGCTTGTGTTATAAATTCTTCAACAATTTTTTTTATTTCTTCTTCGCTAACAGAAATATCTCTTATTGTAATTACAAATTTGTTTCCTTTTAGTTCTCCTAGTTCTACTTTATTAGCACTCCATCGGGGGTTTCTTATTTCTAGTCCTTTTACTCCAAATCTTTTAACTCTTTCTGGGTCAGGCATGTAAAGACTTATTCTTTGACAGGTAATTGCTCTTTTATCTTTTAATCCAGCGTAACCTATTCTTTGTTTGCTTAAGTTTAATCCTCGTGCAAGTAATGCAAGAGCTGCACTTGTATCAGTATTAATTTTTTCTAAATTTACTAGTAAGTGTTCTTCCTCTCCACGTTCTGGCACAACCATTTCTTTTTGTTCTCCTCGTTCTTGCCAAGTTTTAGTAAATCTTTCAACAGTACAAACCTCCCCATCAGTAAGTACTTCTTCTACTACAAAATCAGAGTATCTTTGTTTTACTCTTCCTTTGAGTGCTGGAGTAGTGGTAATAAATGCGCTTTCCATAGTAAATCAATTTTTTTATTTTTTTTAAATTTTAGTTAGTTCAAGTTATTTTAGTTTTTTTTATCTTTGGTTAACTCTTGCCTGTAAGCTCATCAGAGCTTATATCTCACAAGGGCAGCGATTCCCCCGAATCCTTCATAGAATTGTTTTCCTTCGTTTGTTTCTGTGCTGATTACTCGAACAGCTGAACCGTTTTCTTTTGCTTTGTCAACCATGTAATCAAGGTAACTAATTTCTTCCAGAGTTTCTACTCTTGATTGGCACTTTGTGCATCTCATTTCTGATTCTTTAAAATTCTCTGGTTCTTTTACTACCTCTATTTCTTCTACTTGGCAGTGTTCGCAGAATTTTCTAAAAACTATCCATGGAATTTCTTCAGAAATAATTAAAGTAGATACTCTTTTTTCTTCAGTTGCTTTTTCTACTTCTGCTTGTCCGTAAATTGCAAGTCCATCTCTTGCAACCTCTCCTAAGAATTTGTCAAGGATTTGTCTTTCTTTTATTAGTTCAGAATCTTTTAAAAGATCTTGACTTTTGTGTACTAGTTCTCTTACTCCTCCTTCATCAGTGTAAGCAGTATCAATTACTCCTATAACTTTTTTTTCAAGTTCGTGGTGGAGAACTTTTTTGTCCATGAAATAATTTTTTGTCATTCCTGGTCCGCCGATTAGTACTCCTTTTACTCTTAGTACGTGTGGTTCAAAGTAACTGTTGAATTTGTCAGCTGCTTTTTTAAAAAAATCTTGCATTGCTTCTTCTCTTAGTCTTTCAAATCTTTGAGAGGATTGTCCCCCAGCTCTGCTTTTTCCAGGAACCATTGAAGTGAAGTGCCCTAGTATTTCGTATTTTTTTCCAACTAGTTGTGCTACTGTTGCTTCGTTTTTATCAATAGTCATTATTGCGTAAAAGTCATTTGGAGCCATCATTTCTTTTAAGTGATCTAAGTGGAAACTTGAGTCACACCAATACATCTTTACTTTTAGTGGTCTAACAGGAGTAACAGTGAATAATCTAATATCGCTTCTTCCTTCTGTTTCGCTTATGTTTCCAGCGAATACTACTAATCCGTTTGTTGGGAGTTTGAAGTTAATGTTTTTTAAGAATCCAATTATTTTTCTTAGTGCTCCTTGAACGTTTTTTCGTGTACTTGGGCTCTTTATATTGCTACTTTGGTTGATTTCTTCCGATAATTGGTTCATTACAGTGCTTCTATCAGTTCCTGGCGGGATGTATTGAGTAATTAGCTCTGTGTGTCTACCCTTTAGAGAGTCAAGCATCTTTAGTTTTTTCTTAAATACTGCCAAATCTGCTTCTGATACTTCTTCTAAAGTTTGTTTTCCAGCTGCCATAAAATCACGTATTTGTGCTTGCGGTTTAATCCATAAGGTTAGTTATTTAAACCAGTTAAATTATATATTTTCGGGTTAGTTAGCTTATAAAAGCTATTGATGCGCCTTATTAAGGCATTGCAAATAAATTTGCGATGCGTTATAAAAGCCATTTGGCTTTTATTTAGTGCGCGAAAGACCTTGCCTTATTGCATAAGGCAGAGATCAGGGTGGAAATATGTTTGATTTATTTGAAAAATGGGACGGTACTCCTAAGACTGAAGGCTCTTCTTCTTCGCAAAATAGTTCTTCAAATTCTTCATCTTCTTCAAATTATTCTTCAAACCCCTCTTCATCT
This sequence comes from archaeon, assembly GCA_041659525.1. Classification (GTDB taxonomy): domain Archaea; phylum Iainarchaeota; class Iainarchaeia; order Iainarchaeales; family JAAZKV01; genus JAAZKV01. The sequence goes on from JBAZYC010000001.1 coordinate 622,686, forward strand.
TCAACTGATTCTTATTCTCAAAACACAAATGCTAATTTTTCTTCAAAAAAGATTTTTGTTTTAAGTGTAGGTGGAAGCGTTTTTTTTAATGAAAAACTTCGTGCTCCTGAGATTGCAAAGTTTTGTCAGTGTATTAATGAATTAGTTAATGAAGGATTTTCTTTTGTTTTAGTTGTAGGTGGAGGAAGAGTAGCTCGAGTTTACCAAGCTGGAGCAAAGGCCCTAGGAGCAAATAATTTTGAACTTGATGAAGTAGGAATTGCTCTTACAAGAGCCAATGCATTATTTTTTACTCATGGAATTTCTACTGCTTGGAAAACTGTTTTATCAGAACCAAAGGAAGCTGAAACAGTTTTGCTTTTAGGAAAAACTCCTATTTTTGGTGGAACCACTCCTGGTCAAACCACTGATGCGGTTGCTGCAATAATTGCAGAACTAATGAATGCGGATTTTATTAATTTGAGTAACGTGGATGGAATTTATTCAGCAGATCCAGCTAAAGAAGATAGAGCTAAATTGTTTAAGGAACTCTCTCACGTAAAAATGATTTCGCTTCTAAAAGCTCAGGCTTCAAAACCAGGGGCTCACATTTTTGTTGATCCTCACGCAGCAAGTATTCTAAACAGAAGCAGAATAAGAGGATTTTTCATTAATGGAACTGATTTAGATAATTTCAGAAACTTAGTTCACGGAATGGAGTTTAAAGGAACTATTGTTCAAACAATTTCTGAAGACGAAGTAATGCCAGAAGAATCTTAGAGATTAGATTAAATTTTATAAGTTTCTTTTTTTATTTTGGATTTACTTTTTTCTTTAATTTATACTGAAAGTTATTTCTACTCCAAAACCAAAGAGGGGAATGCATTTGAATTGGGGTTATTCCACTCCCTTCTAGTGCAAGTCTCCATCTGGATGAAATTTCTTCTTTAGTTAAATTCTTAGTTTCATTTTTATTAATTACTCCTAAAATAATGGAGCATTGAGTTACATGTGTATCGGGTGCGATTTCAATAAAATTAGAGTTAATTAGTTTTGCCCCTCCATATTCTTGGATTATAAATGACCAATAATTAAATATTTTTGGTCCAGATAAGTAAGGAAATCCTTTTTTGTGTTTTACTTGTACAATATTTTTTAATTCCAAAAAATCATTATGGGACTTATTGATTAGTTCTTCAATTGAACCAAAGTTTGAGTTAATGGTTTGACAAATAGTTTTCCAAGTAGCAGTGTGTTTATTTGGTTGAAGAGCTAATTTGTGTTTTAATAGACTTTTACTTAATTTTTCATTAGTTTCTTTAGAAACTTTTTCTAAATTAAAAACCCATTTTGTTTCTTTATCTTCAAAAGTCTTTTTAGCAGCTTCCCACATTTTGTAACTATCTCTTTGATAATTAAGTGCCATTGGCAGAGTAAAATAAATTAATCTTTCTTTTGAGTTCATATTTAAGGGGTGCATTTCTTCAGGCATTTTAGTCTGTCCGAGTTGTCCCGATTTATATGCTGTTAGCAATTCTTCGCATTTTTGAACTAATTTAGTATTCATCTAATCAGCTCTAATTTTCCATTTAAACAAATTGGTTTCATTGCAACTATTTCGCTTGTATAAGACAATTCAGGAATATCATTTAGTAAAAATATTTTTTTCTTTAAAATAAAAGCAAATCCTATTTCTAAAAAAGAATTTCCTCCAACATAGTTTTTTACTCCTTTTTTCTCTTCATTAACAACAAGAATTGCATCAGAGTTTTTTATTAAATTATAATGCACAGTGATAGCATCATTTGCTAGTTTTACTTTAATTGCCTCTTCTTTGTCCCAAGTAGTATAATTAGCAGTTTTGTCAAAGAGAGGAAGATTTACTTTGTGGCCAAGTTTTTTTAATCTCTTAGAAATTTCTTGCATTTTTGAAAAACTAGTCATGCTTCCGCAAAGAGTGATTTTCATTTTCTCGCCTAGTAAACTACTTTTAGCTCGTAATTTTCGTATTTTTTCTTTCCAAGTAAGTAATCCACTTCGTAGTAATTTATTATTGGTTTTTTGTAACTTAGGTGGTCATCAATACTAATTCTTGGGCAAGCAGTGTTAATGAAAGCCTCAGCAGTTGTTCCTAAGAGTGCTGTGTCTGAAATAAAATCCATTGTATAAATTCTTGCAATTTTTCCTTTTTTCTCAAGTTCTTTTTTAACATTATTCGCTTCAGTGATTCTATTTTGTCCTTCTTTAGTTGAAACTAGTATTGCAAAGTTCTTTGCTTGTTTTGCTCTTTCAATTAAAAGTATTCTTTGTTTTACAAATCTGTCTTTTTCTTCTTCAAGCGTTTTGATTTCAAGACTAATTGGGTTAGCAATAATAACCTTTTTTTGAGCAGAGAAATGTATTCCTAATGGGTGAAATAATCCGTCTCCAAAGTAAATAATTGTATTTGGTTTTATTTGTGCGCTTGAATAGTTGCATCCGAGTACCTGTCCGTCTTCCACTCTTTTTCCTTTTCCAATTATTGTCTTTACTCCGCTTTTTTCAAATTCTTTTTTAAGAATTGGCAAGTATTGCAAAAATTGAGCAGTAGTAGTTATTCCTACCTCTTTTATTTTTTCATCTTTTAGCATATCTATTAGAATTTTAGAAATCTTTTCCACTCGATCTCCTAGTTCGTATTTTAGGGGTGCATAAACTATTGGCAGAGAATTTTTTTCAACAAATTTTGTGTGTCCAAAGTGTAAGATTGCTTCGCACTCCATTCTCTTTGCTTCGGTTTGTTTTAAGTCACAAGCTCCGTAGCAAGGATCCATTGAAGTTATTACTTCGAATCCTTTTTCTTCAAGTTGGGTAATAATATTCTCTATATTTGTCTTTAGTCCTTCAGGAATTTGAACAAAAACCCTCTTTGCTTTAGTTTTCTTTAGGTCCTTAATTGCTTGTGAGAGATCTATTTGGAGCATAATTTAATTAGATTTAGAAAGTATTAAAGGGGTTTTGATGGTAGGCTTTCTCTGTTTTAGAAAATCTATTTTCTAAACAGCTCTAATATTTTCTTTTTCTCTTCAATTATTACAGTATTTCTTATTTCTTCTACTGCATCAATGTTTGCTGATACTGAGTCTATTCCGTACCAAATTAGTTTCTTTACCATATCAGGGTTTGAAGCAGCTTGTCCACAAATACTTGTTACAACACCAGCGGGTTTACATTTCTTTATTACATATTCTAATTGTCTTAGGATTGCTGGGTGGAGTTCTGAAAAGTTCTTTTGAACTCTTTCATTATTTCTATCCATTCCAAGTGTTAATTGAGTTAAATCGTTTGTTCCAAATGAAACGAATTTGATATGTGGGATTAGTTCATCAATTATCCATACTGCTGCGGGAGTTTCAACCATTACCCCGAAATCAATTTCTTTTGGTAATCCTATTTCTTTAGCAACTAATTTTGCTCCAATTACTTCGTCTACGCTTACAACAAACGGAATCATTATTCCTACGTTTTTGATTCCTTCTTCGTATAATTCTTTTATTGCAATTAGTTGAGCTTTTAGCATTCTTGGTTCATCAAGGTCTCTTCTTATTCCATGCCAGCCAATCATTGGGTTTTCTTCTTTTGGTTCTTTGTCTCCGCCGATTAGTTCTTTGTATTCATCGCTTCTAGCATCAAATGTTCTAAACCAAACGGGACCAGTGAATTTTTCTGCAACTACTTTTATTCCTTTTTTAACAGTGTCTTTTAATTCAGTATCTTTGTTTTGTCTAATAAATTCTGCTGGGTGCATTCCTGAGTTTGTAATCATGTGTTCTGCTCTTAGTAATCCTACTCCATCTGCTTTTGTTGCAGCAGCACTTTCTGCAGCATCAGGGAGAGCAACGTTTACTTTTACTTTTATTGTCAAGTCTCTTAGTAGTTCAACTAAATCTTTTTCTTCTTCCGCTTTTTGTTCTCTTGACATTTCTTTGTATTTTATTCCGCCAAATTCTTTTTCAATTGTAACAATTTTTTTTACGATGGTTGGTTTTCCTTCGTTTTTACTTATTTCCGCGTTGAGGCTTTCCTCTATTTCATCTATTTCGTTTTCATCAAATACTTTTGTTTCTTTTTTTTCGTGTTTGATACTAATTTTTCCAGCGTAAACTTTTCCACTAAATCCATCTATTGTTACTTCCATTCCATCTGTAAGTATTTCTGTTGCATTAGAAGTTCCTACAACGCAAGGTATTCCTAGTTCTCTACTTACTATTGCTGCGTGGCAAGTTCTTCCTCCTTCGTTTGTAATTATTCCTGTTGCTTTTTTCATTACAGGTACCCATGATGGTGAAGTCATTTTTGTAACTAAAATATCTCCAGTTTTTACTTTTTCGATGTCATCTAGTTCTGGAACAACTTTAACTATTCCGCTTACTACACCAGGTGCAGCAGCAAGTCCTTCAATAATTGGTTTAATATTAGTAACAATTTCTTCTCCTGCTCCTTTGTTGTTTAGAGTAGTAATTGGTCTTGCTTGGACAATAAATAAAGTATTGTCTTGCATTGCCCATTCAATATCCATTGGTTTTTGGTAGTGTTCTTCGATTCTCATTCCTATTTGTGCAAGTTCAATTATTTTGTCATCGCTTAGTTTTTGCACATCTGCTTTTCCTTTTCCTAAATTTACTCTTACATTTTCTTTTCCATCTTTTATTAGCATCCATTCTTGTTTGTTAATTTTTTTCTGTGCAAGAGTCATTGTCTTTTTGTCAATTACATAATTATCAGGAGTGATACTTCCGCTTACTACTGTTTCTCCTAGTCCAAATCCTGATTCGATAATTATTTTGTCGCGGTCCCCAGTAGGATCTGCTGTAAACATTATTCCGCTTACTTCGCTTTCAACCATTTTTTGTACTACTGCACATAGTCCAACTTTTTCTGTTCCAAATCCTTGTTTTTTTCTATAATAAACGGCTCTAGCAGTAAATAAAGATGCCCAGCATTTTTGTGTTGCTCGTACAACATCTGCTTCTCCTTGGATATTCAAATAAGTTTCTTGTTGTCCAGCGAATGATGCTTCTGGTAGGTCTTCTGCTGTTGCGCTTGATCTTACTGCAACGAGTGCATCTTTTCCTTGGCTTAGTAATTTGTAATTATTAATAATCTCTGCTTTGATGGTAGCAGGCATTCTTGATATTTCAATTAGTTGTCTAATATTTGCAGTAACTGTTTCAAGTTGGTTAGTATTCTCTACATCAATTGCATCTATTGCAGCAACTATTCTTGCTTTGATTTTTGTTTCTTCAAGGAACTTAAAGTAGGCTCCGCTTGTAACAACAAAACCAGTGGGTACAGGGAAATTATTATTTTCCATCTCTCCTAGAGATGCTCCTTTTCCACCAACCTCTGCAACGTTTTGCATGTTGATTTCTCTAAACCAAAGAATGTTCTTCATGTTGCAATTAAGAAGGATTTTGAGTTTAAAAATCTAACTTCGGAGTTTTTTAGCTAGTTAAAAAAAGAGTTTTTAGAAAAAAAGTTTATTTTTTTTATTAAATTAAAAAAAGATTTTTGAATGAGTGTTTTATCACCCATTCGAAAATAAGAATTATTTCTTTCCAGCTGGTTTTGCTGGTGCTTGTCCAGCTTTTCCGCTTCCTGCTGCTGGTGCTTTTCCTGCAGCTTCTGGTTTTGCGCCTGCTGCTGGTGCTCCTTTTGCTCCAGGTGCTGCTGCCGCTCCGGCTGCTGCTGGTGCTCCTTCTGTTCCTGGAACAACTTCTTCTTTCTTTACTACTACTACTTCTTCTTGTACTTTTGAAGGTAGTGTTCCTAAACTTTTAATATCATTGTGGAATTTTACTTCTACTTTGCAAGGGAACTTTGCGTTTGCTCTTGACAAAGCTGTTTTTACAATATCTTTTTGTTCTTTCATGCAAAGAATACTAAAAATAGTTTGGCCTGAATTTACTCTTGCCATTCTTCCAATTGGTACTCCAAATGCTAGTGTCATTCCTTGAGAAACACGATCTGCTCCTGCTCCTTGTGCTTGTTTATTTTCTCTAATTAAGTGTGATGGGTATACTCTTACTTTCATAAAGTAACCGTCTTTTCCTAAGTCTTTAGTTAATTTTCTATTAACTGTAGATCTTACACTTTCAATAGCGTTGTCTCTAATATCAATAGATTCTTTTGATAATAATTCAGCAACTGTGTCGTACTTTAGTAATGGGTTACCCATGTTGAATTGTCTAATTTTGATTTGTGGTGCTGCTCCAATATAATTCTTTTTTGGAACGTTAATTGCAATTCTAGTGTAAGCTCTTTGTTGTGCCGCTCTTCTTGCGTGTCCGCCTGCTCCGTTCTTTAATTTTTTCCCTTTTCTTGGACTTCTATAACATTGTGCAGGTCTTAATCCCATTGTACTCACCAGTAAAAAATAACTAAGCAACTAGCTGTTTATTCACCAAGCTCTTAATCTCAAATAATTGCTCAGGAAAACCTTTATAAACGTTAAGTTCGGCTCCTAAAGTTAAGCATTTTTATTTTGACTAAGCCCCCTTCTGTCCCTTCCCGCCAGATATTTAAATAAAAAAAACCTTTTTTTAGTATGGGTTTTGAATTAGTTCTCTTGACTGCTTTTGCGGCTATGATTTGTTGGGGAATTGGAGATTTTTTAATTCAAAGAACTGTTAGAAAAGTAGGAGATCTTGAGGCCCTTGCTTTTATTGGTTTATTTGGAGGGATAATTTTATTCCCATTTGTTTTAAGTGAAATTAATTTGCTTTTTTCTCTTGAAAATTTTTTAGTTTTGTTATTGTTAGCAGTAATTACTTTTGTTGGAGCTATTTTTGCTTTTGAAGCTTATAAGAAAGGAAAGATTTCTGTTATTGAAGTAATAATTGAACTCGAACTTCCAGTAACAATTTCGCTTGGATTTATTTTTTTTAAAGAAGTTTTAACTCTTTGGCAAATTTTGCTCATAATTCCTATTTTTGTTGGAATAATTTTAATGGCGGTGGGGGCTGCTTCAAAAAAACCCCATAATCCTTTTGCACGAATAGAGAAAGGAGTTTTGTTAGCCTTACTTGCTGCAGTTGGAATGGGTTTAATTAATTCTTTTACTGCGCTTTCTACTCGTCAAGTTTCTCCAATGCTGGCAATTTGGTTTCCTTTTCTTGCAAGCGCAATAATGTGTTTTTATGTTCTCCATAAACAAGGAAAATTAAGAGACACTTTCACTAATTTTTCAAAATTCAAATGGTTAATTATTGGAATGAGTTTGTTTGATACTCTTGCGTGGTTGTTATATGCAATTGCATTAAACACTTATAATGTAGGGGTAATAACTGCAATTACAGAGAGTTATCCTATAATTGCTCTTATTCTAGGAATAACAATTAACAAAGAAAAAGTAACTCGCCACCAACTCATTGGTGCAGCGTTAGCAATAATTGCAAGCATACTATTAGCAATGACTCTACTTTAATTAGAAAATAAGTTTAAGCAGGGCAAGGGAGTTGAACCCCTCTAATTCCCTCTGCAGGGGAATGCATAACCGCTTTGCTAGCCCTGCGATTATATTGAAATAGTCTTCCATTTCTTTTAAAAAACTGCTTATTTTTCTAATTTTATCCCAGCTTTTTGGAGTAGTTTTTCCATTCTTTTTAGGGTTTCTTTTTTTGTTTCTCCGCGTTTAATTTTTTCTTTAAAAAAGTAGTATCTTCTTAGTATCTCCGCGCGTGCTGCTTCAGTTACGATTTCGTCATTAATTATTCCCTGTTTTGCATAATTGATTCCCATATCAGTGGGGGATTTGTATTTGTGCATAAAGTTGTTTTTTGGAACAAATTGGGAAATAATTTTTTTAAGTAAAACAAAATTCTCTATATCTCTATTATAGTTCACAGATTTTACTCCATAAGATTTTTCATGTAGTGTATCATGCATATTTCTATCTCCAAGGTCCGCAGTTGCTGCTTCGTAAGCAATATTCACTGGGTGGGTTATGGGTAAGTTCCAAATAGGAAAAGTTTCCCACTTTGCATATCCTGAATTTATTCCTAATTTGTCATCTCCATACACTTGGGACATACATAAAAACATTTTTCCGCTTCCAGCCCCAGCGCCAGTAACTACTACAATTGGTCTAGTGGTTTTGATGTGTTCTTGAGATTCAAATCCTTTTTCTCCAAATACTTTTTTCAAATTATTTGGATAACCATTAATTTCTTTTGTAAAAAATACTTTTCGCCCATGTTTTTCTTGTTCTTCCTTAAACTTAATTGCTTTTTTTTCTCCATTAAATCTATTAATTGCAATTCCTAGTACCTTTATTCCGTTTCTTTTCAAAACGTGCGTTTCTTTTAGAGCTAATTTATCAAGAGTAAGTCCAGTGTCACTCCAAGTGTTTTGTTTTTCTAGTTCTTGAGCGTTAATGCAATAAATTACTTCTATTTTGTTTCGCATTCTTCGTAAGAGTTTGATTTTGTTTTTTCCATCATAACCAGGGAGTACCCGAGAGGCATGTCCATCAAATAATAATTTTCCGCCAAGTTCCAAATAGAGTTTTGAAAACTTAGAGCATCTTTCAAGAATTGCTTTTGATTGGGCACGAAAGTATTTTTTATTATCAAAGCCCCTGGAATCTTTAGATTCTTTAGGGTTATTGAAGCCAATTTCCGAAGTCAAGTTCTCACAACAGGATTAAAGGTTTTTTTGATTAATAAATCTTGCTTGTGTGATTTTTTGAAGTTATATTTTTTTTCTCTTCAATAGCAAAGAATTAGTAACAACACTTACTGAACTTAGTGCCATTGCTCCGCCAGCAATTATTGGAGATAAGAGTATTCCAAAGGAGAAGTATAAAGCTCCCGCTGCGATTGGTATTCCTATTACGTTGTAAAATAGCGCCCAGAACATATTTTGTTTTATTTTTCCTATTGTTACTTTGCTTAGTTTGATTGCGCGTGCCACATCAGTTAGATTATTTTGCATTAGTACTATGTTTCCTACTTCCATTGCCACATCTGTTCCTGAACCCATTGCTATTCCAATATCAGCTATTGCAAGTGCGGGAGCATCGTTTATCCCGTCTCCAACCATTGCAACTTTGTATTTTCCATTTTCTTGGAGTTTTTTAACATAATTTGCTTTTTCTTCTGGTAAAACGCTAGCAAAAATATTTTTTATTCCAGCTTGAGTTGCAATTGCTTTTGCAGTTCTTTCATTATCCCCTGTGATCATATAAACTGTGATTCCTAATTTTTCTAAAGCACTAATCGCTTCTTTACTAGTTTTTTTTATTTCGTCAGCTGCAGCCACCATTCCTATTAATTGCTTTGAATCAGAAAGTAGCATTACTGTTTTTCCTTCTTCTTCCATTTTCTCCATTTTGACTTTCGCATTTGAAATATTTATTTTTTCTTTTAACATTAGTTTAGTATTTCCTAAGAAATATTTTTTTCCATTTAATTCAGCGGTAATTCCATGCCCAGGAATTGCTTTAAAGTTTTTAACATTAATAAGTTTTATTTTTTCTTGTTTTGCTTTTTCAACTATTGCATCAGCTAGTGGGTGTTCGCTTCCTTTTTCTAAACTTGCAGCAATTTCAAGTACTTTATTCTCACTAATTTTTCCTAGTTGAATAACATTAGTTACCTCTGGAATTCCTTTTGTAATAGTTCCTGTTTTATCAAAGATTACAAATTTTAATTTGTGAGCAGTTTCTAGTGCATCTCCTCCTTTAATGAGGATTCCACTTTTTGCACCCATTCCTGTTCCAACCATTATAGCAGTAGGGGTAGCAAGTCCTAGTGCGCAAGGGCAAGCAATAACTAAAACAGCAATACTTGTTAGTAATGCGAAAGAAAGTCCCATGTTAAACACATAGTACCAAATCAAGAAAGTGGTTATTGAAATCAAAATTACTACTGGTACAAATATTCCTGAAATAGTATCAGCGTATCTTTGAATTGGTGCTTTTTTTCCCTGAGCATCGTCAATTAATTTAATTATGTGTGCAAGCGTAGTATTCTCTCCTATTTTTGTTGCTTTGAAAGTAAATGTTCCGTGTTTGTTTATTGTTCCACCAGTAACACTATCCCCAATTTTCTTTTCAATTGGAATACTTTCTCCAGTAATCATGCTTTCATCAATTGAAGAATATCCTTCGAGGATGATTCCATCTACTGGAATTCTTTCACCAGGTTTAACTAAAATAATTTCTCCTAATTTAATATCATCTACTGGAATTTCTATTTCTTTTCTATTTCTTATTACAATAGCAGTTTTTGGGGCTAAGTTCATTAGTTTTTTTATTGCATCAGTGGTTTTGTTTTTTGCAATTGCTTCAAGCCATTTACCTAAAACAACAAGCGTAATTAGTATAGCACTTGTTTCAAAGTATTGGCTTCCCATTGGGTTGAATAAAAAATTATAAACGCTCATCAAATAAGCAGCGCTTGTTCCAACTGCAATTAAAGTATCCATGCTTGCGGTTTTGTTTTTTAGTGCATTATAAGCTCCTAAGTAGAATTGTTTTCCTACAATGAATTGCACAGGAGTAGCTAAAACGAATAAAATAAATGGTAAATAAGGAATTTCTACTCCAAGGGGCATTAGCACCATTCCTAGGATGAATAAAGGTAAAGAGAAAGCAAAACTAAAAAAGAAAGTATTTTTTATTGAGTTTAGTTCTTCTTGTTGAATTTTGTTTTGTTTCTCAGGGGTCATTGTTTGGGTAAGAACTGTTGCTCCATATCCAGCGTTTTTCACTGCCGAAACTAAATCAGTTTCTTTTAGTTTAGAATCATCGTACTCTATTGTTGCTTTTGAGGTTGCAAAATTAACATTAGCTTCTTTTACCCCATTTACTTTTTTAGTAACTTTTTCTATTGTTATTGCGCAATTTGCACAGTGCATGTTGCTTACCTGTAGTGTAACTTTTTTCATTTTGCTCACCATAGTCCTATTTGCATTTTGTTTTATTCTTAACTATTAGGGCTACTCCTTTAAAGTAGCGGGATAGTCTTTGAATATTTCTGCTCCAAGAATTTTTTGTGCAGTTGTTTTTTTTGGATCAAAATTTACTTTGAAGGTATTCCAACTTGGACTGCTAATTGAAGTTACTCCTGCTATTTTTTTTAGTTCAGAAACAATTAGAGGGGTGTGTCCTGCGCAAGGGATTTGAACCTCAATAGTTATTGATTGCAGGGAATTATTTTGTATTGTTAATGAATTTGTTCCAGTAAGGTTATTTTGTGAAACAAGTTGGGGTGAAGATGATAATTGGTCACTTCCAAAACTAGCACTAGTTAGCATTGGGAATATTACAAACAAGAACAGTAAACTCACTCCTATTGTTGTTCCATACAGTGCTGCTAAGTAACCTTTCTTTTTCTTTATTCCTTTTACTGAGAGTAATTCATTTTTCTTAAGGTAAAACGCAGATGAAATTGTTGCAAATACTAAAGACAACCCTATTAGTCCGTAGAAGAACATTGAGTTTTTTAGTAGAGGTTTGAATAGTTCTGCTGCAAAAGTTACTCCTAGGATTGAAGCGATTAGAAAACCAATGCATCCTATGTGGGGAATTAATCCGTAGAGTATTCCTTGGAAAATTGTTTTCTTTGTTTCAGAGTTTTTGCCAGCTGTTTGAGTTTCTCCTTTAATAGAATAACCTGTTTCTCTTATTTTATTTTTAATTAATTTTTCACTAGCATGATTTGGATCAAAAGTTACTTTTACCAAGTCATCCGCAAGTATTGTCTTTGCTTCTTTTATCCCTTTCATTTCATTAAGGGCTTTATCTATTTTGTCTGAGCAATTTTTGCAACTCATTCCCTCTACCTTGATTTCAATTGTTTTCATCATCACTTCACCATACATATTGGTGCTGAAACCATACATATGGGTTAGTGAAACCATTGGCTCAAGTCGAAAATTGGTCTTTTTTCTCACATAATGTTAAAAACCGTTTAGTTGGTTAGTTCTTCATGGACGTTAAATTTGATCTTTCTAATAAGAAAACCATTGCGGGTTTGATTATTCTTGTTTGCATAGTTGCTCTAATTTTTTATTCACCTAATATTGTTTCTCTTACAAACCCTACTGTTTGTACTATTGATGGGGTTTGTCAGCACGAGGAGAGAGTGCATTTACTTACTGAACTTATTCCGGTTTTCATTTCAATTGGAATCCTAATTGGAGTAGCTGTTTTCTTCTTCATGAGTTCTAGACTTGAGAACAAAGAAAAGGATTTGAGTAAGGTTACTGATACTCTTGTTCAATTTCTAAATAAGGATGAGAAACTTGTTGTTCAAAAACTAATTGAAAACGATGGGAAAGTTCTCCAAGCTGAGGTTTCTCGAATAGAAGGAATAGGAAAAGTAAAGAGCCATAGAATTATTCAACGCCTTGTAGATAGAGGGGTAATTGAAGTTGAGGGCTTTGGTAAAACTAATATTATTAAACTTAACAAAGGGATCAAAGACGTTTTGCTTGGAGCAAAGAAATAGTTGCTCCTCGGAGCAAAAAAGTAAACTTGCTCCTTGGAGCAAAGAAATAGTTGCTCCTAGGGGGCAAAGAAGTAATTTGTTTTGCTTTAATTTAGTTTCTTTTGTTTTTCTAAATTTTCCTCTAATTCGCTTGTTTTAAATCTGTTTCTTTAACTAAAGTATTTTATGTTTGAGCCTAATTGTGTGGTAGTTTTGCCTTTTAGTGAGATTGCTATTAAGGGGGTTCAGGTTCGTTCTTTTATTGAAAAAAGATTGAAAAAAAACATGACTGATTATTTTGAACACTATAAAGTTCCTTGTGAAAAAATCATTCATTATTCAGGGAGAATGATTGTTCAATCAACTGAACCAAAAAAAGTAGTGGAAGCACTAAGAAATTGTTTTGGGATAAATTTGTTATTTTTAGCTCGAGAAGAAAGATTTGGTGACCTTGAAGAGCTAGCTACAATTGGGGCTAGTTTGTGCAAGGATTCTTTCAAAGAAGGAAATTTTGCGGTTAGGGGAAAGAGTTTTTCAAAAGGGTTTTCTTCAAAAAAATTAGAAGAAACTATTGGGGGAAAAATATTAGATAATGCTCCTAATTTAAAAGTAAAATTAAAAAATCCTGAAAAAGAATTTTATTGCATCTCTTTTGAAAAAAAAGCTTATTTTTATTTCGAGCCAATTAAAGTGGCTAGTGGAATGCCTGTTGGTTCGCAAGGACGAGCCGCTTTGTTAGTTACAACTGAATCCAAACAAAAAGAGGTTTTGCTACTTGGAAAGCACTTGTTGAAAATGGGTTGTACTATCGCGATTGTGACTAGTGAAAAAGAGCTTTTCTTTGATTCGAGTTCGCTTGAAGAATTTAATTGCTTTAAATCCATAAAAGTTTATTCCCTCGCTGAAGCAAAAGAGCTTTACCAAAAACAAGATATTAGAGCATTTTTCTCTAGCGCAGTTACTCTTTCTCAAATTAAAAAAGATTCTAGAGTAGTGGGATTCAAAGTATTCGCTCCTTTGCTTTTCTAACCCATTTTAATTTAGTGTAGAAGTAATTTAATTCTTTTGAACCTAAGTATTAGTATGATTCTAGGGATTTTTTCAGATTCTCACTTGGGCTTTGGTTCTGATGACCGATTCGAGGAAGCATTTGATCGTTTCAAAGAATCTATTAAAATTTTTAAAGAAAGAAAAGCTGATTTTTTGCTTCACGCAGGGGATTTGTTTGATAGTGCGGTTCCTGAGCAAGAGGTTTGGAAAAAAACCTTTGAGTGCTTCAATGAAAATAATGGTCCTTCAGCTGATTTGAAAAAATGTCAATTAAGTGGAACAAGCTCTGTTTGTGTTAAAGGGATTCCCATTATTGGAATTCACGGAACTCACGAATTTAGAGGAAAAGATTTTACTAATGCAATAGCAATTTTAGAAGAAGCTAATTGCCTAGTTCATGTGCATGCAGGATTTGTTGAACTTGAAAAGAATGGCGAAAAAGTTTTTGTTCATGGAATGGGGGGAGTTCCAGAGAAGCACGCTAAGGATGCGCTTGAAAAATATAATCCAACTCCGGTTAAAGGATCAACTAATTTGCTTTTGCTTCACCAATCCTTCAAAGAGTTCTTGCCTTTTGATGATGACGAGATGATTGCTACTCTTTCACTTAGCGATTTACCTAGTGGATTTGATTTGATTATTGATGGTCATCTTCACTGGTCAGATGAACAAAATTTGGGCACAAAAAGATTTCTCTTAACTGGTTCGAGTATTTTTACTCAAATGAAAAAATTGGAATCAGAGAGGGCTAAAGGAGTTTTTTTGTTTGATACAAAAACAAAAACGCTTGATTTTGTTCCGTTCAAAACTCAGCGAAAACTTTTTTATAAAAAAATTGATTTTAAAAATGCAAAACCTGAAGAGGTAGTTTTAGCTGCGGAAAATGAATTAAAAGAAATTTTGTCAAAGAGTTTTGAAATAAAACCATTAATTAGATTAAAATTAGTGGGTACTCTTGCTAAAGGATTTTCTCCTGCTGATGTTTCACTAAAATTTCCTGATAGTGCTATTTTTTCTGTAACAAAAAACTTTTCAGTAGATTCTTTTGAAAAAAAAATTCAATCACTCAAAGAGGCTCACTTGGAAAAAAAGAGTATTGCTGAATTCGGAGTAGATATTTTAGAAAAGAATGTTGAGGAAGCGGGACTCGTAGGAATGGAAACTAGAAGATTGTTTGATTTGCTTTCGATTGGAGAAAATGAAAAAGTGGAAGGAATTTTACTGAGCAATTAATGTTGTAGGATATTGATGAGATTTTGTTAATGATTTTGAGTTGTGGTTTTTATGATGCGAAATAGTGCTGGTTACAAAAAATTGCTTGAAAAAAAGCATGTTTCTGCAATTCAAACTTTAGCTTCTAATGGTAAACCTGTTTCTGCTCGTGCAATTCAAAGAACTATTGGTGGGCAAAGAGTTGGACAAGAGCAACTTAGTGCTTTAATAAAAAATTTAGTTGAAAAAAAAGGGTTGAAAGTTAAGCGGGGAACAATTAGAACTCAACCTGCTCATGAAGCACAAAATGAAGAAAAGAAAAAATTGATTAGAGAATTTATAATTCAGCAATCTCTAAAAAGAAGTCCAGTTTCGCCTAAGCAAATAAAATTAAGATTTGGTGGAAGAAGAGAGGTTGTTACCAGATTGTTTAATGAAGTAGTTAATGATAAAGAATTAATTGGGTTCCTTGCTCAAAAAGGAGTTAGTATAATTAGGGCCAAAGCTGGCGGCCAAGCAATTAGACCATAATTTTTTATGGTAAGAATTCTTTGTTTCTAATTTTTTCAGGCAAGTAGTGTGTTGCAACAAAATCAAGTCTTTTGTTTGCTAGTGCTTGTTGTTCGATTCTGATTTTTTGATCAAGAGCTTTTTTTAGTTGGTCTTGCCATTCTTTGTTTTGGAACCAAGGGTAAGCCATCATTTCTTTTGCTCTCTTAATATCTCCTTCAGTCATTCTTTCTGTTACTGCTTCTAACTTGTATTCTTTAACATCATCAATAGTCATTCCAACGTATTTTGCGTCTGGTACTGACATGAATTCTGAGTGAGCTGCAAGTGCCATTGATCCTTGTTTTATTACTGAGTAAATATACCATCCGTACGGGTCCCCATCTGTGAAAACAATTGTTGGTAAATCAAGTTCATTGTGTACTCTGTGAATTAATCTTCTTGCTCCTCTTGCAGCCTGTCCCCCAGTTCCAATTAGAATACATTTGTTTTGCTTTGGGTATCCTTCTTCAATTAGTCTTTCAAATATTGCTTCTGTTTCGCATACTAGTAAGTATTCAGCATTAGAGTCAACGATTTCTATTTCTTCAGGTTCTACTCTTGACATTATACTCCATCCTCCTCTTCCGAGTTTTGAGGCGTTGAATTTATCGTTGTGGTGCATTCTGTCTAGTAATGTAATATCTCCATAAAGTGTTCCTTTTGGATTTGCGTGTAAGTTTAGTTTTTCTCTAATTGTGTCAACCGAGTGTTCAAGATCAACTATTATTGGGTCACTTTCATCTTGTCCTTCGAAAGTGTTTTCTTTTGTGTCTGCTACTGTGTGTTTTAATTCATAATAAATTTCACGAATAGAAGCTGTTTTGTTGTGTTCTAAGTATTCTCTTGTCTTTGACATTATCATGCTTGTTTGCATGAATTTTCTTGCGTGTGCAATATTCAAAAAAGTTCTGCTAATTTCTTTTTCTCCAAGTTCAAGGTAACCTTTTTTTTCGTCCCAAACAACGTTACTTTTTCCTCTTTGCATTGTAGTGAATACAGGGTCTTCTAGTTTAGAGATTTGTCCAACCATAGAGTTAGCTGTTTTTTTGATTCTGTCAGCAATTTCTTTTGGACTAACTTTTTCAGTTGTCTTTGATTCTCTTCGTCCTTTTTCACTCATAAAAAACACCAATTAAATATTTTTACTTTTTCTCCTTTTTATCCTCTTTTTTGTCTTCTTTTATTTTCTCTACTTTTGGTTTTGTAATAAAACTATTATCATCCTCTGCGAGTGCTTTTTCTGTTCTCTTTCTTTCTGCTTCGTCACTCTTTTCATCTAATTGTAATTTTGTCATAACCATTTTTTCCATGTTTTTTTTCATTGTGTCTTCGTTTGATTTTGTAATATTACTTAAAGCTCTGCATATTTCAGGAATGTATTTGTAGAACATTAATCTCTTTTGTTGGTTTTCTACTTCTCTTCTCTTGTGTGCAATATAAATTCCTGCTTTTCTTCCTGTTTGCATTAAAGCCAATCTAATTTCTTCAAGTACCTCTTCTTCATCAGCGATAGCTTGTTTTCCAGCTCCTGTGTAAGGGATGTGTACTGAAATAAAATTAACAAATACTGTTACTGGTGCGTTTTCTAAATCTTTAATATCATATCTCTTCCAGTCAACTGTTTGAACTGCTTTTGTTAGTGCACAATTTCCTGTGTCAAATAGTAAAGGTACTCTGTTTGCAAATCTCATTATGTCCATTGATACTTGGTCGTTTACTCTTTTTCCTGCGTTTCCGCCGTAAGCAATTGCGATTTCTACTTGGAAAGGATATCCTCCAGCGTATACACTTGGTTTTCTAGTTAATACTGTTAAGAATTCTGGTTGTACTATGCTTTGAAGTGATTTTCTTATTTGGTCTTCTCCGATTGGTCTTAGTGCATCAGTAGTTGGTGCGATAAAGTCAATTGATTTGAATGCTTTAATTATTTCTTCTGCTTCTTCCCAAGTAAGAGTCTTAGGATCTTTATTCATATCAAAGTGAACTTTCTTTTTTATTTCTTCAATTCCTTTTGCACCCATTCTGTCAAAATCGTTTGTCAAAAATGTTGCAACTGTTCTTCCTTTTGAAGTTTTGCAGTAAGATAAAATATCGTCAACAGTAGTTCCTTTTGGGTGTGGTTTTATTTCCACTGGTCTTTCAGGTAAAACGTTGTGTGTTCTTTTGAAAACAAATTTTTGTCCCATTGGATCTCTAAAAGATAATTGTGCGTGTGGATTTGCAATTGCTGTTCTTCGTAAGTATTCTAGTGCTCCTTGATCTGAGTCTCTGTATAGTACTCCTTTGAATTTTGCTTGTACGCTAGTTCCGTGGAATTCTTTATCAAGTTCTTTTAAGTTAGCAAATTTTGGTTCATTCATTTTTGGATCTATTGTTAATTCAAGTGCAATTGCTTTTCCATTAGCTTTTCCAGTTATTACTTTAGTTGCTTTTCCTGTAGTCATTTGTGAGAGCATTGTGCATCCTGCTGCTCCAATTCCTTGTTGTCCTCGTGATTGCATGTTTCTGTGGAACTTTGTTCCTGCTAAAAGTTTTCCAAATGCTTTTCCAACATTTTCTTGAGAAATTCCTGGTCCATTATCTGCAACAGTTACTTCGTAGTATTCTTCTCCAAGTTCATCAATTTTTACATCAATGTTTGGTAATATTCCTGTTTCTTCGCACGCATCAAGAGAATTAGTTACATATTCGTGTACTACCATGGTTAGAGTTCTTACTTTTCCGTATAGTCCAATCATTTG
Organism: archaeon; assembly: GCA_041659525.1. Lineage (GTDB taxonomy): Archaea > Iainarchaeota > Iainarchaeia > Iainarchaeales > JAAZKV01 > JAAZKV01. Next base: position 640,693 of record JBAZYC010000001.1, read on the forward strand.
TTTGTTTTTCTTAAAGAATTCAGCAACAGAGTGTTCTTTGAATTCTTTTTCAAGGTTTGCCACAGCAGCTGTGTTTGCTTCTGCATCAGTTTTTTTTCCTTTTTTTTCGTCAGACAACTTTACTCACCAAGTTAAATATTATTTAATTTCAAATGTTATTTTGCGCTCTCTGCTAATAGCAAAACCCAAAAGATTTATATTCCCTAGCCCTTTTTTGGCGGATTAATTTGGTTTTTACTCTTTTTTAGAGTTCAAAACGATCTCTTCTTCCTCCATTTAGGAAGTTTTCCATTGTTTCGTGCTTTGCACCCATTAGTAGCATTTGTACTGCTTCTACTGCGCTTTGTATTTCGCCTGCAAGTCCAATTATTGCTACTGTTTTTCCGTGTACTGAGATTAAACAGTGACTTTTTTTCTCGATTTCGAGTCTTGCTAGTCCTTCTCTTCCAATTACTCTTCCTCTTTTTGCTTTTTGAGTAGAGTGATTTTTTCCAGTGAACTCAGTAATATCAATTATTTTTAGTAAGTAATCGTCTTTTAGTAAAGTGAATGCGCGTTCTGGAGAAAATCCTCTTGCAATTGCTTTTACAATATCATGAGCAACAAAGAATTTTTCGCCCTCTCCTTCTACAATTACCTCTCCGTTTCCAGAGTCAACTATTAATTTTATTTTTGTCTTTAGTTCAATTTTTTTTTTAGTAGCTCCGCCCGGGCCAATGATTACTCCGATTCGTTCATCAGGTATTTTTACGATTTCTTCCATTTTTTCATCTCTTGTGTATTGTATTTGTGTTTCTTCTCTAATAAAAAACTGCCTGTGGTCTTTGTTGAAAGACTACCTGTGGTTTTTAGTAAAAAACCGCCCGCAGTCTTTAGTAAAAGACTGCCCGCAGCATTAATAAAATATTGCCAGTATTTGGTTAACCAGCATTGATAATCCTATGATTACAACTATTACTGGGATTAATGGAAAATTTATGTCCCACCATTTGAGGTCGTTTCCTAGCCAGATTATTCCCCAAGCTACTACCATTAGAGAGATCATTAGCCATCCTACACTTAGTCTTCTTCTCCAAACAATTTTTTCTTCCATATTTTTTCCCTCCAAAAAACCTTTTTCTTAATTTACTAAAAGCCCAAAAAGAGCTATAAATATTATTTCTTTCTTTGTTTTTTATTTTTTCTATCTTCATTCTTTCTAGCAATTCTTTTGTCAGTTCTTTCTTGTTTTCCTTTTTCGATTAGTATTTCTTTTCCTGCTTTTAATTTATCTGCAATTATTTTAATGTCTTCATGCATTTTGTCATAATCTGTTTTTACTCCACATTTTGCAAACCATTTTGAGAGATTCATTATATCTCTTTGGAAGAATTCGCGTGCGTTTGGGTGCATTGTAGTAACTGCCTGCCCTACATCAATAATTACTAGTTCTTCGTCATTGTTTAAAATATTGTATTCACTTAGGTCTGCGTGTACTAATCTTGCGTTAATCATTTTTCCTAAGTATTCGCAAATAATATTGTATTGTTTTTCTGGTTCTAAAAATGGTTTTTCTTTTGCTCTTGGTGCAGCTTCCCCATTTTTTCCAATAAATTCCATTAGCAAACAATTTCTATTTATCGCAATTGGTAAAGGTACTCTTATTTTTGCTTTTGTAAAATCTTCTAGATTTCTAAATTCTTTTTTTGTCCAAAGTTTTACTATTTCTAGTTTATCTTTTCTAATTTCTTTGAATCTTTCATCCCCAATGATATATTCGTTCATGTGTTTGAAATCAGAGGTATCCACTTTGAATATTTTTAACGCATAATGGTTTTCTCCCATTGCACAACGAAAAACATTTCCCTCTTTCCCTGTTGAAATAACAAATTCCAATTCTTCAAAGAATTTTTTTCTTGAGAGTTCATGTACTGCGCTAAGAGTGGCGGTGTCAAATACTTTATTGAAAACGCTTCTTGTGTGTTCATCTTTAATTAGTCTCTTTTCTTTCACAAGTTTTTCTTTTAGTGAGTGTCTTTGCTCATTTGTTGGTTCTTCTTCACTCATGTTTTCATCTTCTATTCAAATCAAGTATTTAACTAATTTTTTTTAAACTCTTTATTTTTCATAAAACTTTTTTTATTTTCTTTGAACTCTTCTTAGTTAATAAGAATTAGTTGTTTATTTATTTTAATTATTTTGTAGTGCTTAAAATGGTAGGTTTCTTAGTTTTCCATTTCGTTTTAGCCATTCTACTTGGTTTCCAAGGTATCTCCAAACTACATCCCCTTTGGTTGGTTGGAAATCCCATAATTTGATAATTATTACATCATTTTCTCTTATCCAAACTTTTTTTAGTAATTTCCCAGGGATTCTAAATTGTTTTTCTTCCCCATCTTCGCATAGGGCTTTGATTTGGTTTGAGCCCATTAATTGAGTAACAACTGCAAATTGTTCAAGTTCTGCGGGGTTAGGTAATCTCATCCGAGTGTAACCAGCTTCTTGTACTTCGGTAGGTTGGTTTGGCTGTCCCGCTCGTTTCTTATAGTTCATTTGGTTCTTTCTTTTTGCTGAATTAAAATTTGCTATGCTTTCTCACCCGTGACTTAATTATTAATTATTAATTAGGTATTAAAACCTGCTGATTTGAACAAAATAGGTTGTAACTGGTGCCTTTTTTGGCTCTAGGATTTGTATATTTGGGCGTGTTTTATTCCTTTTATTTTTAGAGTCCCTTTTTCGCTTACGAGCCCAACTTTTATTGCAATATCAACGCACTTGTTTCCAAATAAATTAATTGAATCCGCTTCTTTAAACAATTCTTCTAATTGTTCAGGAGTAACTTCTTCTCCTGCGTAAAATCTTTCTGTTGCAGTAAAACAAACCACTCCCTCTTCAAATGTTTTTCCAATGTGTTCTTTGTCACAAACTGCAAGAATTATTCTATAATCCAATTCGTGTTTTTTTGCCATCATGTTAATCACTTAATTAATTTAATAATTAAAATCTTTAAAAACAAAAACAATTTTTAATGCTTTTTTAATTTTTAAAATAAGTTTTATTTAGTTTGTTTATTTAAAGTCCAGCTACTGGTTTTACTGCTCCACAAGCTTCGCATTTTAGCATGTGTACTCCTTCTTGGATTATTACCTTTGTATCAGGTTTTTTGCATTCAGGGCAAAGAACGAATTGGTTAAAGTAAATTTCTATTAATTTGTTTAATTGAATTGCTCCAATTTTTCCATTAATTAGTAATTGGTTATTGCTTTCTGTAATTGGGAGTGCAGTTTCTTTTGTTAACCATTTTAAGAAGTGCTTTTTTTCTCTTCTCATTGTTCTAATTAGTTCTCCAATTCCTCTTACAATTGTTTTATTTCCTTGGATAAATGATTCAGCTCTAGGAATTTCAAATCTCTCGTGGCTCAAAGCTTTTTGAGGGATACTGTGGTATGCTTTTACTAATAATTCTTCGTAGCTAGCCATTTTCTCACAAATACTACTTTTAGCAAAACCTATATAAAGCTCATCAAAAGGCACTTTTGCTAAAGACTTATTCAAAGTCCTACAAAGATTGAAGCGATTATTACTAGCACCATTAGTAGTGTTTGTGGAGGGAGAGCAGGTAGTGGGATTTTTTTTACTGAAACAATGTAAATACTACTTGCAATACCCAAGTAACTTGCTCCAATACAAAGGAGTGCAACTATACTATTATTCAAAAATGGTCCGTTTACAAGAATGCTTGAAGCAACCATTAGGGGAATTACCATATCCCCGTTTCCTAATTCGAAATTGTGTTTTTTTGTTGGAATTGCTACAGTGAAAGCAAAATTATTTCCTACTGCTTGTTTTCCAATTTCAACCATGTGTTTTGTGTAAAATACTGCAATGATGTCATAAATTGCGAGAATTATTATGAATGCTAATATTGGTAATAATCCTAGTGAGATTCCAATGAATGCTCCCGCTCCAGCTATTGCAATTAAACTAACAAAATCTCTAAACAAAACATTTTCTCTGTTAGTGTATCTAATGAATAATATTATTGCGGTGATTGCAAGCACAAGTAAATCATTTGTTGGAATAAAAGTACTAAGTACAATTATGCAGGTTGAAAAAATTGCCATTGCTTCTACTATCCACAAAAACTTTTTTGTTTTTCTTAATTTTAAAAGAATTAGAATGAATACTGTCATTACCATTATTGAAGCGAACAAAAATACTGCGTTTGAAATATCATTAATATCTGAACTAAAAGGAGGTTGGGCTAAACCCATTACAAAAAGTTGTTTTGCTACAAATAATCCTAGTGCTTGTACGCTAAAAAAAATTATTGCAAGTATTAGAAAAACTTCCGAACTCAACCAATTTTCTTTTTGAGTTTTAGTTTCTTTAAGTTGAATTTTCGATTTAGTTTGTTTTTTAGTAGTAGTTTTTTTTACTAGTTTTGCCTGCTTTGCCTGCTTTGTTTGCTTAGTTTTCTTTGCAGCCATTAAATCACTAATAGAATTAAGTTCTTTTTTGTTTTAAATGAATGCTTTCTCTTGGGTTTAGCTAAAAAGTTAGTTGTCTCTGTGAGTAGTTGGTTTTACTATGTGGTGGCGTGGCTTGTAGACTTCTCCTTTCTTTTCTAGTTCATCAAGTATACTAATTGCTTTTTCTTCATCCATTCCGTGTTCTTTTGCTTTCATTATTACTTCTTCTATTGGAGCTGCATCAAATCCTGCTGCCATTATTTCTTTTATTATTCTCATAACTGTGCTTAATGCATTTTGTTTTGCTTGTGTTACTCCGCTAGTTATAATATCAACATCAATTCTTCCTGTTTCAGGATCAGTTAGAGTATCTTTCAAACAAGTACTTAGTAACTTTATTGCTCTTTCAGAATCTTGTGCATCTACAGTGTTACTTAGTCTTACTCTTGCACTTGCTTCTGATAATCTTACAAGTCCCTCAAGTTGTCTTGCAGTTGCAGTGTAGGTTCCTTGTTGTCTTCCCATATCTCTTAATTTTATATAATAATCAGAAATTGCTTTAACCGCTTCTTCGCTTAGAATCGGGAAACATTTTTGTCTAGCATAGGAAACATATTTTCCAAATAATTCAGTATCGATTAGGGGTTTTGTTATTTCATCAATTTTTTCTTTCTCTTCTTTAGCCATCGCAATTCCAGATTTTTCTGATTGCATTAATTTTTCTCCACTTTGGTTTGTTTTCAAAATGTGTAATGAAATATTTCTATCTCTCTCGTTATCTAAAACATCTTTTATCATAAAGAATAAATCAAATCTTGAAATTAGTGAGTGTGGTAAATCGATTTGGTTGAAGAATACTTCATGCGGATCAAATCTTGATCCTTTTGGGTTAGCTGCGGCAAGTAGTGAAGTATCTGCTTTGAATCTAGTTACTATTCCCGCTTTTGCAACTGAAATCATTCCTTGTTCCATTGCTTCGTGGAGCGCACTTCTGTCTTCTTCATCCATTTTGTCAAGTTCATCTGCCATGCAGATTCCACCAGAACTTAAAACAAGCGCACCGGCTTTTAGTGTCCATCCACCATCTCCAAATTCATCTTTAACTGCACTCGCAGTAAGTCCAGCACCAGTAGTTGTTTTTCCCCCGATGTAAATACTCTTTGGGGCAATGTTGTTTGTTGCCATTAGTAATTGTGATTTTCCACAACCAGGATCACCAATTAATAAAATGTGAATATTTCCTCTAATTTTTTGTTTTCCTGGTAAGTGTTTTGTTACTCCTCCGAATAATTGGAGTGCAATACTTTCTTTCACATATTCATATCCGTATATTCCTGGTGCAATACTTTTTGCAAGCATTTCATAAATCATTGGATCTTTTGAAAGTTTCTTTATCTCTCTTTCTTCGTCCTTATCAATATCAACTTCAGAGAATTCTCTTTGAGTTTCTTCTAAGTAACTAGCTTCTAAGTATCTTCCGTAAATATTTTTCTTATCTTTTTCAGGAGGAATTAATCTTAATATTCCTGTGAATTTTGTTTTATCTCCTGGAGCGATTCTGTTAACCATGTCGTCGCTTACGTGGATTTCAATATTAGTTGGTTGGTCATTTCCTTTTAGTTTTTCAAGTGTTTCTTGGATTTGGATTTTTTGATAATCAATGAAACCACTTTTTTCTTCTTCTAAATCAAAGTCTTTACTGTGGCATTCACACATTGTTGGCATTTTTGTTTTGTTTCTCTCTTGAGCTATTTTGTAAATATTTCCACATCTTCTGCATTTCCAAACCGCCATAAATAATTTTGGTTGAACTATTGTAATCATTCTTACTAGTCCTTCAACGCTAATCATTTTCCCTAAGTGCTTTGCACTCAAGTTTCTTACATCGATTTCACTGTCTTTTGGTAAATTGTGGAAACGAACATAAGGTTTGAAGGGTTCTGTTGTAAGAGTAGGTATGTGAATATTTTGAATTGCGTTTTGTGCAGCTTCTAGAACCGCGTCAGGATTGTCAAGTAACTCATCTGCTAAAATTGGATCAAATTTTTCAAGAGCTTTGAAATCAACTATTAAAGATTTTTTTTCAGGGTAGGATTCAATTATTCTTTCGATGTGTTTTTTGTATTCGAGGTTAAAGAATTCTTCGAAGCGTTCGATAAAGGGAGAGCCTTCGCTCTTTTCGATTTCTTCTAAATTAATATCCATTTCTTCAACACCTTGGTATAGACAAGTCTTTGCTAAACCGGCTTAAAAACTCTCGTAGAGTGCTTTGCCACCGATACTACTTTTGATTTCTTGTAGAAAAAAAGGTGTTGGGGCGAACTACTAATTTTAGTTCTCTTTTTTTCTTTTACTATTATGTCTCCAAGTTGGATTAATACTTTAAGGGTTAGAAAAGCGAACTCGCTTTGAGCTGATTTGAAAAGAAATCCAAACTAATTTAGTTCTTTTTATTTTATTTTGGCAATTTGAGGGGTTATAGAAATATTTTTGGCAAGAATTCAAAATTTTTAAGGTTTTTTTTCAAATTAATTAATTTTTCTTGTTTTTTTAGAACTTTTTTGTCTTTCTAGTTCTTCTTTGATAGCTTTTGCTGCTTCTAATTGCTCCATTGGGACTAATTTTCTTCTTTTTTCATCAAAATAAATTCCGTCTCCATGTTTTCTTGGAATTATATGCAAGTGAGCATGGTTAATTGCTTGTCCAGCTGCTTTTCCATTGTTTTGTACAATATTTGTTCCGTCCGATCCTGAGACTTCTTTTATTGCTGGAACAATTTTTTTTATTGCAAGAATTAGTTCGCAAAGAGTTTTGTCACCAACCTCTTCAATCAGAGGATAATGTTTCTTTGGCATTATTAGGGTGTGGCCCACTAATTTTCCAGCTGGATTAATGTCAATGAAAGCAATTATTTTTTTTGTTTCATACACAATTGCAGTATCAAGTTTGTGACTTGCAAATTTGCAAAACAAACAATCTTTATCAAAGAAATCTTTTTCTTTCATGCTAGAACTAAGAGTACTTCTTTTTTTAATACTTTAGAGTGGAGAGAAGAAATTTTATTTAGCACTTTCTTTTATTGCACCAAGCGTTTTTTTTGCAATTAGCTTTGCTTTCTCTTCTTCTCTTTCTCCGCGCACGAGTAGTTTTCCGCTTGGGAAAAGAGAGACTGTGCAATTATCTACTCTAATCATTAAGAGGACTTTTGTAGTTACTTCTACTGTTCCAATTTTTGAGAGTTCGATTGAGGCTTGTTCTAAATTAATATTTACTTTTTTGTGTGGGAGAAATTCATAAGCCATTTTGCTTCTGCATGGTTTTCCTGTAAAATCTGCTAAATCCAATTTCATTCACCTTTTTACAATTATTTTTTTATTAATGTTTTTATCCTTAATTTATTTTAATTTTATTTTTTATTTGCAAACTCCCTCTACTTGGGTTGGAAGAATTATTTCTTTTTGAGTACTCTCTATTCTAATCTTGGTAACTGCTTTTTTTGCAAGTTCTTCTACGTTGCATCTTTCTTCTTGAACTAATATTTCTTCAACTGTACTAACAGTTTTTGGGCTTCCACTTGCAAGAGCATCACACATCTCTGGTCCTTTTGAAGTTTGGAAAAAATTCCATTCCATGCTTTTGTCAATGATTTCTTGTTTATGCATAAATAAAAGCGGTCGAAGTATCTCTATTTCTGTACTTTGATTAATAGTGTTAAGGTTACTTAGGGTTTGGGAAGAAACTTGTCCTAAGCTTTCCCCAGTAATTAAATAAGTGCACTTTTTTTTTAGCGCAATTTTTTCTGCTACCTTCATCATGAATCTTTTCATTAAAACAAAGTAAAGTTCTCTATAAGTGTTGTTTGAAATTTCTTTAAAAAATTCCCCTGCTTCAATTACTATTACTTCTTTAATCCCAAGTTCTTTTGCAAGTAAGAGTGATTTTAGTTCTGCACTATTATCAGTGAATGGTTCTTGAGAAAAGTGAATTGCTTCTAGTTCAAATCCTTTTTCTTGCGCAATTCTCCCCGCAACGGGACTATCTATTCCTCCTGAGATTAATAGGAGTGCTTTTTGTTTTTCCATAAAGAAGTAGTAATTGGATAAGTTAATTAGTTTTTGGGTTGAGAGTTAAATTTTGGTTTTGTTAGAGAAATTATTTAGTTTCTAGCTTTTTTTGCAATTGCAATTTTTTTAAGTGCTTTTGCCCGTTTTATCTTCTTCGCTTTTGCTGCATCTATAAGCATTCTTGCTCTCCACTCCATAAAGCTTTTTCGTGTAGCGTTTGCTAATGGAGTCCCTGCTTTAGTTTTTACGAGTAGTTTTTGAAGTGGATCTTTAGCATTTAATCTTGGGCGCATAATAAGCTAGTTGCTTTTTGACTATTTATTCCTTCGCCATTGACAAAAAGTTGCAAAAAATTTGATTTCAAAAAAATAGTTGGAAGACAAGCTAATGCTTGTCCTCTGTTAAAAGTTATTTACCTTTTTCTTACGATTTTAACGCTTGTACCATATTTTTGGTATTCAATTGCGTCCCCTGATTTTAGTGTAGGGATTTCTGCTTCTGGACTTGGTTTTGGTGCGTCAAGTGTTTCGTAGGTATTAGAGTCCATGATTTGGATTACTTCTCCAATTGTTGCTACTACTTGTGCGTCTCCTTTTGGTACTATTGGAATTTCTACTTCTCCGTCAGTTCCTTTTAGGAGTCCTCTTTTTTGTCCTGTAAAAATATTAAATGCAGTTACACGTACTTTTGCGGCTCCGTGTTTTCCTGGTTTTGACTTTTCAGTTGATCTTACTTGGCAAACCTCTCCGTCAATTAGTACTAAGTGGCCTGGTTTTAGTGATCCTGCCTGTTCAAACTTCTTTTCGTCTACCATAATTATCCCTCTAATCTATAAACACTTTAACAAAGTTGAGTTTAAAAAGCTTGAGTTTTTGATAAAAAAACTGATTATTCTTGATTTCTTTTGAGCTTTCGTTAACTTACCGTTTCAAACAGTTCCTTTTAGGTAAGCAAGTCTTTTCTTTTCAGGAAATCTTTCAATTGCGTATCTTAACATAGTTCTTGGCATTTGTTTGTAGTGGGTTTGTAAGAATTTTTCTTCCTCAATCATTCCTCCGCGTTTGCCTACTTCGCGTAGCATCCACCCAACTGCTTTATGCATTAAATCTTCTTTATCATTTAGGAGAACTTTAGAAAGTTTTAGAGTTAAATAAAATTCTTTTTTGTAAATAAAATAGAAAGTGGAGAGAATTGCTATTCTTCTTTCCCAAAGTAGTTCTGAAGTAGCAAGAGTATCAAGTACTTTTTGCTCAGTTGGGTGCAAATACAAATAATTTCCAACTATGTGTTGTGCACTTAAATCAACTAAATCCCAATTGTTAATGTATTTTGTATTTTTTAAATAAATTTCATAAATCTTTTTTTGCTCGATAGGAGTAGTTTTTTTGTTTTTGTATTTCTCAATCAAAATAATTAATGCGCATAATCTTTCTTCGTGTATTTTTGAGTGAAGTAGTTCTTGTGTTTCTTCTAAACTAATGCTATCACAAAATCTTTTTGCAATTATTCTTGTTTTTGGAACAGTTACTCCGTGAAAAATATCTCCCTCTGCATACTCTCCTTTTTTAGTTTTAAAAAATCCTTGCAAGATTTTTGCTTTTGAAGGGTTTGCACTTTTTTTGAATTCTTTTTGAATGTCCCTTAGAGAGTTCATAGTATATTTTAGATTGTTTTAGATTTTAATCCTTGCTTAGGAATGTTTTTATTAAGTTTTTTTACCACTTATAGTATATTCAAAGGTGTTTTTTTGAAGTATTCTGATATTGTAGATTATTCCAAGCTTGATCCTTTCAAAGTTGCTGCAATAAAAAAATTTACTCCTTATTTAGGTTCAATTGATAGATTGAATTTAAGAGTGGTACCAGAAACTTTAGGTGAACCCGCTATTGCAATTGATTTTTTAGAATATGATTTTTTACTAGCATTTAATGTAGAGGGGCTTGGAACAAAAAGTGTTATTGCTGAAATGATGAGTGAAGATAAGAGGGGAAAAGGGGTAAAATATTTTGAGAGTGTGGGCAAAGATGCAGTCGCAATGTCTACTAATGATCTTTCAGCAATTGGAGCCGAACCAATTGTTTATGGAGATATTGTAAGTACTGGTTCTTCAAATTGTTTTGATGAAGAAGGAAAAGCAAGTGCACTACTTGAAGGATATAGATTGAGTTGTGAGGAATTACAAATCCCTATTCCTTGCGGAGAAACTCCAACTTTACAAGATGTTTTGCATCCTAATAGAGTAGATTTAGCTGGAGCTGCTGTTGGAATAATTAAACCAAAAGAAAATTTAGTAGTTGGAAAAGAACTAAAAGAAGGGGACATTATTTTTGGAATAGAATCAAGCGGAGTTCACTCTAATGGAGTTTCTTTAGTTAGAAAAATTTGTGAAGCTCTTCCAGAAGGGTACTTTACAGAACTTCCTAGTGGAAAAATTCTTGGAGAAGAAATTTTAGTTCCTACTCCGCTTTATTCTAATTTACTCACTGAATTTGTAAGAAATACTAAAATAAATTATATGCAACCAATCACTGGACATGGGTGGGAAAAAATTATGCGTCACAAAAAATCTTTTACTTATGAAATTAATTTTGTTCCACCTGTGGGAGAGTTATTTGAGTTCTTGCAAAAGCGAATTAATTTGTCTGATAAAGAAGCTTACTATACTTGGAATATGGGGGTGGGTTATGTGCTAATGGCCCCTAGGGAAAGTAAGGAAGAAATTTTTAGAATTTGTAAGAAACACAAATTCAAGTGCTGGGAAATAGGGGTAGTAAAAAACGGGGAAAAAAGTGTAAAAATTAACCCTCTTGGAATTGAATTCTTAAAGTAATTTTTTCCTCTCCCGTAAGTCTTTTATTGGGGTTTTTCCACTATTGTATTAGTATAGGATTATTGATTTTTGGTGTTTAGCGTGGTTTTTGGTAATTTAAAAAAATTTCTTTCTCATTCTCCTCAAAAGCGTTTAGCTGTTTTTGTTGATGGGCCCAATTTACTTAGAAAAGAATTTGGGATAGATCTTGATACAATAAAAAAAGAGGCTCAAAAGTTTGGTTCAATTAAAATTGGAAAAGTTTACTTAAATCAATTCGCTTCAGATAAATTAGTTGAAGCAACAGTAAACCAAGGATTTGTTCCAGTTATTTCCACTACTGATGTGGATGTAGTAATGGCTTGTGATGCAACCGAAGCCGCTTTTAATGAATCAATTGACACAGTTATTTTTGCTACAAGAGATAGTGATTTTTTGCCAGCGCTAATAAAAGCAAAGGAACATGGTAAAGAAACTATTGCAATGATGGCTGAAGAGATGAGTGCAGCAGCACTAAAGAACACTGCTGATAAAGTTGTTTTTCTAAAAGGAAAAAAAGCCGAATCAAAAGTTGAAGGAAAATAGAAAGTTAATAAAGTTATTAAAGAAAATAAAAATTGAATTTAAATTTGGATGATTAGTGATTTGTGATGAATTTTCCTGTTGGATCAGTTGCTTCTAAGGGAGAGGTTCCTTATGACCTTGTTTTCTTAGCTAATCAATTATTTGAAAAAAACTTTAATGGTTATTTGATTCAATCAGTTAGGGGAAGTTTAATTGAGGAAGGGGTTTTGTTTTTTAGAGAGGGGGAGATTTGTGCTTGCATGGCTGAGTGCCTTGCGATGGACCGAACGGTTAAAGGAAACGAGGCTTTAGAGCTTTTCTTTAATCAAACTCGGGGAATGGGTTTTTACCAGTGCATTGAGCTTACTCGTAGCCAAGTGGATTTGGTTACGGCTTTTGATGAAAAACTTTTGGTTAATAAAATAGTTTTAAAAGAGCTTCCCAAGAGCATTCCATCTAGCTTCTCAAACAAATTTGAGAGGGAAATTGGAAAGATTGATGTACTCCAAGCCTATGGTCTTAGCGAGTTAAAGTAAGTGAGTTTGAATAAGTGAATTGGAGTATTGGATTACAATTAATTGAGTTATAATTTATTTTAAATTAAATATTTTTTTGCCTGGTGGTAAAATGTTAAAAAATTTGTTTAGGGGATTTGCCGGTAAAGTACTTGAAGATGGGACTTCTAAACCTAATGCTCAAATCGAATTCTTAAAAGATTTTCTTTCAAAACACAAATACGTTTTTTCTCAAGATTTTGAAGAAAATTTAATTATTTTAAAAAGAAAACACTTAGTTGATTCTTTTTTAGTAACAAATTTAGATGGTTCTATTGTCGTTTCAAGTGAAGGGGACGGACACACTGAAGGGATTGTTGGGACTGCAATGCTTTCTTACATTAAAAGCGAGATGCCTGACTCTGAATCTGTTTTAATTAAAAGAAACGGTCACTGGATAATGCTTTTCCCACTGAACAAAAGAGTTTTCATAGTAAAAGCAGGTAGTGAATTATCCAATATTGAACTTAAAGCACTTGCATTCGAACTTGATGGATTAATGCATATAACAAAGAGTGCTGAAAGCAAGAGTGAAAAAAAGAGAATAGGTCAGGTAGCATAATTTACTAGAAAAAAACCCTAATGAGTAGGTTTTTATTATTGTTTTTGTTTTAATTATTTGGTTATTTTTATGGCTAGAGTTATTGCTGTTGCTTCTGGAAAAGGCGGTACAGGTAAAACAACGATTACCGCGAATTTAGGAATTGCTCTTTCTAAACTTGGGCAAAAAGTTCTCCTAATCGATGCAGATGTGGCAATGGCAAATCTTTCACTAATACTTGGAATGCAATCTTCTCCAATTACTCTTCACGATGTATTACTTGGAGAGGCCCAAGTTCATGATGCTATTTATGACGGACCAGAAGGAGTTAGATTTATTCCTTCTGGATTAAGTCTTGATAATTACAAAAGAGTTGATAGCGAGAGACTAAGTAGTGTTGTTTCTCAATTAACTGAAGAGTACGATTTTATTTTACTTGATGTGGCTGCAGGAATTGAAAAAAATGTTTTATCAGCTCTTAGTGCTTCTCAAGAAACTTTAATGGTTACAATGCCAACCTCTCCAGCAATCGCTGATGCTTTGAAAACAAAAATAGTTGCTCAAAGACTTGGCTCAAAAGTAATTGGGGTAATAATTAATTTTGTAATGAGTGAAAAAGGAGAAATAACAAAGAATGATATTTCAAATATGCTTGAACTTCCTGTTTATGGGAGTGTTCCTTATGATCCTGAAGTAAGGAAAAGTTTTATGCAAGAAAAAGTGGCTCCGGTTATTGTAAGAAAACCTGATTGCCCAGCTGCAGAAGAGATAGCTAAAATAGCATCTAGAATGACTGGATTAAAAGTGCAGGAAAAAGTTGCTGCAAAAAAAATTGGACTCTTGGAAAAATTTATTTCTTTTTTCAAGAAGAAAAAATGAGGTGTTTAGATGAATAATAGACCATTCGATTTATTGAATGACGCAATAGAAAAAGAAGTACTAGTTGTACTAAAAGGAAACAACCAAATAAGGGGAACCCTAAAAGCATTTGATGTGCACATGAACTTGCACCTTGAAAACGCCTCACAAATAGTAGAAGGGGAAATGAAGACTAAATATGGAAAAGTAATGGTACGCGGAGACAGCGTAATATTAATTTCTCCTTAAACAAGTTTAGGGCATGTATGGAGCAGGCAAAAGGCTTGCTCTTTCTTTATTTTTTATCTCTGTTTTTTGAATGCATAAGCTTTTTATTCAAGAATTACTAACTTATAACTGATTAGTCGTATTCGTTGTAATGGTTAGTCATACTTGGCGATATTAATGGATAAGCGAGAAACAGTCATTGAATCTATTCAGAAACTTTTGGCTTTAGGGGTGGCTGATTCTGAGATTGCTGAAAATCTTTACGATGTTGGAATAGCTAAAGAGGAAGCAAGAGATTTAATTTTGTCTGCAAAAAATCCTCCAATTTTAAAAGAAAATTCTGCCCTGGCAGCTATTCAACAAAACACTCAAAGTGTTAAGCAAAATGATTTGTTTGAAGAAGCTCCTTCAAAACTTAGTATGAATGATCAAATAATTAATCAACTTCCAATTGATAAAAAAGCGGAAGTTCAACCAGTTGCAAAAAAAGTTGTTTCTAGTGCTGAAGAATCAAATAATATTGCTGATAAAATAATGCTTGATGTTTCCCAACAGGATGGGAACGAAGAAGAGGGAGAGGACATTGAGGATGAAGTTGAAAAAACACTTAATGCAGTAAACAAATATCAATCACAACAACAAGTAAATCAAAATCAACAAAACAATAATCAACCTTCTCAATCACAAAAAAACCAATCCGCTTTAACTCCTGAACAAAAAGCAATTGACCAAAGATTAGTTCTTCAAAAATCAATTGCTGCACTTAAAGCTCAAAATAATCAAGTTCCAAATTCACAAAATGTTTCTCAGTCACAGCAAGTTGCTCCTTCACAAGTTTCTCAACAAAATCAATTCCAATCGCAGCAATCTCAATTTCAACAAAAATCTTTTTCACAAATACCTAATGTTGGTTTTCCGGTTAATTCTGCTAATAATCAAAATCCTTTTTCGACAAGACCAAGTGTTTCAATGGATTCAAGTCCTGATTTTGAAGAACTTTGGAAAAAAGGAATTGTTGTTGCAGTGAATGCAAAACTAGCTGAGATGAAGCACTTAAATGAAGATATTTCTGCACAAATACAAGACCGTGTTGATGAAGCAGTTAGAAAAGAATTGTATCAATTCAAAATACTGCAGGATTCTCAAAAGGAATTAATGATTTCAAGTAACAGAGAAGCACTTGATCAGAAACAAAAAGAAATTGTTTTTATTATTGATTCAAAAATAATGGAAATAAAGCAACACAACAAACAGTTATCTGAAACACTTTCTGCAATTGAGTCTTCAAGAAAACAACAAGAAATGGCCCTTACTCAAATTTCTCAAGCACTTGATGATGCAAAGAAAGTAAAGTCACAAATGATAGTGGAAATGAATTCTGAAATGATTAAAACAAAGTCACAAGCCCAAGCGTTTATTGATAATGCTACTACTCACCTCAACCAAATGGATGAAAGAATAAATAAAACTCTTGAACTTGAAAAAAATATTGCTGAAGGAATGTTAGCTCAAGCAGAACAAAAGATAGAAAATCTTACAATTCAAAAAGCGGATGATTTAATCGCAAATATGGAAGTAGAGCTAAATAGACTTCAAACTATTAGTAAAAAGATTTCTCCTGAAATGCTTGAGCAAAAGATTTCTGTTCTTGAAGAATTCAAAAAGCAATTCCTTACAAGTATGCAACAAAATTTAACTCAAATCAATTCAGCAATTGATGAATTGAATCAAAAGAATATTTTAGCTGAAAGAACTCTACAAGAAAAAACTCTTGCAATTGATGCAAAGATAGAGGAACTTTCTAAGTTTGAAAAATCTTTTACTGAAAAGATTAATCAAATGCTTCAATAGATTTTTTGATTTAGTAATTAATTCTAATTTTAAAAATTAAATTCTTTGATTAGAATTTTATGATTAATTTCCTTTTGTAGTTCTGCAAGTAAGGGTTTGATTATATTTTTTTAAGTGGGTTTTATCTTCTTTTTTTCCTTTGCTTTGCCCATCTTGTTTCTTTGATTCATTTTTTATTGTGTTAATCATTTCACAAGCTTTACATAATTCTTTTTCAGTTGGCTCCTGGCAGTTTTTGCATTCGTGCAGAGCTTTGTTTAGCACAATTTTTTGTTTCTCTGTTGGTTTGATGCTGTTTTTTAATTTTTCATAAAATCTTAAAATAGAATATTCTGTTCCAGGGAATCTGTTCTCAAAAGTGTTTAGCATTTCTCGGTACTCATTTCTTTTTGCAGTCCAAGAATAAGGACAGCATTCTTGCGAATAGTGTTTTATTCCTTTGAATGCACAATACGCGATTATTTCTTTTTCAGGAGTTTCATAAAGTGGTTTTATTCTTTTCACAAATCCTTCATGATCAATTATTCCGCTTGTTGCACTCATTCTTTTCATTCTTTCAAAATCATTGTTGAAAACATTCATTACAAAGCTTTGAACTTCATCATCAAGGTTGTGTCCGGTTGCTAGTTTATCCGCATTAAATTTCTTCGCATATTTATTCATAATATTTCTTCTTAGAGTTCCGCAAAAAGCACAAGTTCCGCCAAGTTTCGGGTTTGATAAAATTAGGGGCATTAGTTTATCGTTAGTTATTCCAAATTCTTTCTTAAAAGAAATTACAGTACAATCTATTCCAAGTTCTTTACAAGTTTTTTCTGCGAGTTTTATTGCATTATCTCTGTATCCTTTTACCCCTTCATCAATCACAATTGCTTGGAGAGTATTGTTTCTTGAATAATATTTTTTCATTAAGTGTAATAGCACAGCTGAATCTTTTCCTCCGCTGTAAGCGATTAAGATTTTTTCTTTAGTTCTAAAAAGATTGTACTTTCTAATAGTTTTTTTGAATCTGTTTTCAAAGAATTGAACAAAGTGTTTCTCGCAAAAATAATGCGGTCCGTAAGCTAGTGTAATTGCAACTTTGGCATTACACTTATCACACTTTTTTGGAGTAGGGTTTTGAGTAGTTTCCACTTCTTTTTTGCCTGTCATAGTGGAATTTATATATGACAAAGTTTAAAGGTATTTAGTGGTTCTATGCGCCCAATTAGTTCTTTGTTTAAACCATCTGCTCAAGGGAAAAGAAAACCCTCTCCCAGACTTGCAAAAATAAGGGCGAGCGTTGAAGGAAGACTTGCAAGAGTAATTATGCGTAAAGCCCCTATTGGAATGAGTCCGCTTATGCGTCTTGCTGACGGGAACTTTTTTGTTTTACCAAAGCGAAAAGTTGTTTTGCCAAAAAAAATTAATGGAAGAGTTCCTCTTCGCTCTGTACTCAGGCGGGTACGCTAATAAGGTTTCTTTTTTTGGACCTTAACAGTAAATTTATAAATGCTTTTTTGGGAAGTTTTGTTATACTGGTGAGTTAAACGGCAGTATTTTTTTAAATGGTGAATTTTAGATGGGCGCAGCAAAATACATTAAGAAAGCATTCCAAAGTGAATGGAAAGGGGTAAAGGATTCTAATTACGATTATTCTTTAATGATGAGACAAAGAGGTCTTGCATACAGAAATGATGAGTTAGCTGTTGTTAAAGTTGATAAGCCTACTAATTTACCTTCTGCTAGAAGTGTTGGTTATAAAGCAAAGCAAGGAATTTTTGTTGTTAGAGTTAGAGTGAGAAAAGGAACAGGAACTCACCACAGACCAAAAAACAAAAGAAGACCAAAGAGACAAGGACAAGCTAAACTTTCAAGAAAAATTAGTACTCAAGCAATGGCTGAACAAAAATCTTCAAAAAGATTTGAGAACGCTGAAAGTTTAGGTTCTTACAAAGTTGCTGAAGATGGTAAATGGCACTACTTTGAAGTTGTTATGGCTGATAGAGAAGCTTCAACAATTGCTAGTGACAAGAATTTGAAATACTTAGCACACGGTCACAAAGGAAGATCAGAGAGAGGAAAGACTTTCGCTGGTGGATCAAATAAAGAATTTAACAAGAAGAACAAGAAAAAGCACAGAGCAAAAATTGCGCTTGATCACCACTTCGGTTAAATAAATTAAACTGAAAATAGTTGCTAGGGCAAAGCTCTAGCAATTTTGATTTTTATGGATATGGTTTATACTCAGCCACTCAAAGAGTTGCTGCAAGTTAGTACTTATTTCAAAGAACAGTTAGTTGTTCTCGTAGAAAACGAGAAAGATGAAAAAGTAGCAAAATCAAACGACTTATTTCCTTGCTATTTAATTAAAGAAGCTACTTCTGAAAGTGACTTACAAAAACTTTCTTCAAAAACAAAAGCTGTTCTTGGCGGAAGCATTAAAGCTAATGAACTTGCTGTGAGACTAAAAGCAGATTATTTACTTGCTCCTTCTAATGAAAAACAATTCTTTGACTTGGGTTTAGCTCAAAAGCTTTCTTTGAATGGTACTTGCGTTGTTTTAATGTTTGAAGATTTATTGAAAGCAAATTCTTTTGAGAGACACCAATATTGGAAAAACTATGTTGAACTTGTTCGTTATTGCAAACAAAAAAAAGTAAAATTTATTGTTGCAAGTGGAACAAAAGATCCTTTGTTACTAAGACCTCCTAAAGTTAGAGAGGCGCTAGCAATTCTATTAGGTTTACCTAAAGACAAAGCGAAGGAGTATTTAGAAGAACAATTAAAGTAAAACAAAATTAAAAAATAAAAAAGTTATTTGAATTGAAGTAATTTGTAGTTGGTTATATGAAGATTGAAAAAAACAAGAAAGCGATTGTTCCTCTTTCAAAGAGAGAGCGTAAGCGCTACATTTTGTTTGAAATACTAAACGCAGAAGTTGCGGAAAAGGATTTTTACTTTGGTTTTTGGATTGATTTACTTTCTTTCTTTGGATCAAAAGGTTTAGCTGAAATTAACCCTAAAATGGTTTTATTTAAAGCAAATAAAGCAATTGTTAAGTGCCAGCGTGGAAAAGAACTTGATTTAATTGCAGGAACTGCTTTTGTTCAAAAAATCAGGAACAAAAAAATAATCATTAACCCTTTACTTACTTCAGGAACAATAAAAACACTCAAAGAACACGCAAAAATAGAATAAATTAGACTTGCATTTTTCCATTCAAACAACCTTTTTAAACCATTCCAATTGTCATTATATCGAGCAAAATAAAGGGGAAAAAAGCGCTTTGTTTGGAGCGTTTGTTAGTTTCTTTTTACAATTTAAAGAATTGAAGGTGATTTGATGTATCCGGTACAAAATTCTAAAGTTCCAGCTTATGATAAAGCTGCTACAATGTTCTCTCCTGATGGAAGACTTTACCAAGTAGAATATGCTTCAAAGATTGTTGAACAAGGAACTACTGGAGTAGGAATTATTTTTGACGGCGGAGTAGTACTTGCAGCTGATAAAAGTATTACAAGTAAATTAGTTATCCCTGAGTCAATTGAAAAAATATTTAAAATTGATGAAAACATTGCAGTTGTTTCTGCTGGTTTAGTTGGAGATGCTAGAAGATTAGTTGGGATAGCAAGAAGACAAGCCCAAGACAACAAAATGGTTTACTCTGAAAGAATTCAAGTTGAAACAATGGCTAAAGAAATAGCTGAAACAAAACAAGCATTTACTCAATACGGTGGACTTAGACCATTTGGAGTTGCTTTTATTATTGGTGGGCTTGATGAGAAGGGCTCAAAATTATTTGAAACAGAACCAAGCGGAGCACTTGCTGAATACAAAGCAGTTGCGGTTGGAAGAAACAAAGACAAAGCAATGGAAGTATTTGAAAAAGAATTCAAAGAAGGTTTAACTCTTAACGAAGCAGCTGCTATTGCTTACAAAGCAATTGAAAAAAGTTTGCCTGAGAAAGAAAAAATGATTCCTGGAAGACTGGAATTTGCAATAGTGGATAAGAAAGGATTTAGACACCTTTCTGAAAAAGAATTGAAAGCAGTTTTCAAATAAATTACATTAATTATCTAATAAGTTCCAAGTGAGGGAAAGCTAGAAAAAGCTTGGATCATAAATATAGCAAAAGAAGGAAAGAATATGGTTAGAGTAGAGGACGCTGTAGTTGCGCGCTTAGAACGATTCGGTTTTAAATTTGAAATACTAGTTGACCCTATTCTTGCTATGCAAGTAAAACACGGAATAGAAGTTCCAATGGATAAGTTACTTGCAATTGAAAGAGTATTCAAAGACCATAAAGCTGGAGATGAACAATCTCTTGAAAACATGAAGAAAGCTTTTGCAACAGAAGATTTTTCAGTTATAGTAAAAAAAATTATTAATGATGGAGAAGTACAATTAACAACTGAACAAAGAAGACAGATGATTGAGAGAAAGCGACTTGAAATAATTAATTTCATTTCAAGAAACACAATTAATCCTCAAACAAAAACTCCTCACCCTCCGCAGAGAATTGAGAATGCAATGGAAGTAGAAAAAATTCATATTGATCCGTTTAAGAGTGTAGAAGAACAAGTAAACGAAATTGTGAAAGCCATTAGACACTTAATTCCAATTTCAATGGAGAAAATTGATTTTGCAATTAAAGTACCAGCACAATATTCAGGAAAATGTGCTAGTATTATTAGAAAATATGAAATAAAAAAAGAAGAATGGTTAAATGATGGTTCACTTGCAGCTCATTTTGTTTTGCCCGCAGGAGCACAACAAGATTTGTTAAACGAACTCAATTCAGTAACACACGGAGAAATTGTAGTTAAAATAATTGGAACGGCAATGTAAAAATTATTTTTTGGATTTAAGATTTTATGAATTTGATTTTAGAATTATAGTTATATTTTACGAAGGTGAATGAATGAAGAAATTGGTAGTACCTGGAGAATTAATTTCTCAAGAAAGAAAACGTCTTGGAAGCAACGTCTTTGTTTCTAACGGCAAAATATATTCCAAAGTACTTGGAATAACAGAATTAGGAGACGAAAAAGCAAGCGTAGTTCCGCTTGAGGGAAAATACATGCCTCAACAGGACGACGTAGTAATTGGTGTAGTGAATAGAGTAGTATTCGCAGGTTACGGAGTTAACCTAAACTCGTTCACAGAATCTTTTATACCAAAATCTGGTGTGAGAGAAGAACTAAAGAGCGGAGATTTAATTTCAGCAAAAATTAGTTACGTAAACGAATTAAGAGAAGCTGACCTTGATTTCCCAAGAAGAATGTTTGGCGGAGAAGTAATAGAAGTTACTCCTGTTAGAACACCAAGATTAATTGGAAAAAATGGTTCAATGCTTGAACTATTAAAACAAGGAACTGGATGCGATATTGTTATCGGAAAAAACGGCAGAGTATGGGCAAAAAATGGTAACTTGGAAGTGTTGAGAAAAGTTGTTAATTTCATTAATGACAATTCCTACAAAAGCAACTTGACTAATTCAGTAGAAGCTTTTTTCAAAGCTGAAGGAATCCAAGTTAGTGTTCCAAAAAGAGAAGACAATGTTAATGCAAAACCAAAAATGGAAGAAAATGAGAACTTGGAAGAATCAGAAGTTCTTTCAGAAACAGAGAGTACAAATTAAGGAGATAACGATTAAAGGTGAATTACATGAGTGGACGAGAACGAGACGATGCTCCTGATTATAAGAAGGAGAAAAAAAGAGTAGACGGAAGAAAAATGGATGAGTTAAGACCATTAAGCATAAAGGTAGGCGTGCTACCAAATGCAGACGGCTCAGCTTATTTAGAATGGGGACAGAACAAAGTTTATGCAGCCGTGTTTGGACCAAGAGAAGCTTTACCAAAGCACACTCAAAATCCATACAAAGCGGTAGTAAAATTAAATTACCGAATGGCAACTTTCTCAGTTCCAGAAAGAAAACAACCAAGACCAAATAGAAGAGATTCAGAAATCTCAAAAGTTTTAGGAGAAGCACTTGATAAAGCAATTTTTACTGAGCAATTCCCTAACACAGAAATTTCTATAATCGTTGAAGTTGTTGATTCAAACGCAGGTTCAAGAGTTGCTTGCTTAACTGCTGCTTCATGCGCTTTAGCTGATGCAGGAATCCCAATGAGAGACTTAGTTTCTGCTACGGGAGTAGGAAAAGCATTCAATGAATTAATCGTTGATTTGAATAAAGAAGAAGAAGATGCTTCTGACGCAGTAGATATTCCAATTGCAATACTACCTAATTCAGAAGAAATTGTTCTACTACAAATGGACGGACTTTTGACTAAAGAAGAGCTTGACAAAATAATGCCAATGGCAATGAAAGCTTGTAAGCAAGTATATGAAGTACAAAAGAAAGCTTTGCAAGAAAAATTCAAGTTAACTGAAGTATCAGAAGCTAACGTTGAAGCAGAAGTTGCTGGAAAAGATTCTAAAGACTCTAAAGAGTCCAAGGACAAAGTTCCTGCAAAAGAGTCTAAAGACTCTAAAGAATCTAAAGATTCTAAGAAAGATTCAAAGAAAGACGCAAAAGCTAAGAAGGTGAAAAAATGAGAACTACAGTACTTGAATACGATGTTTCAAAAATAACTGAACTTGCAAGACAAGGAAAAAGACTTGATGGAAGAGCTCTTGATCAAATGAGAGATTTCACTATTGAGACTGATAGATACTTGAATGCAGAAGGATCAGCAAGAATACTTTTAGGTAACACTGAAGTAATCGCAGGAATAAAAATTGCTGTAGACAAACCTTATCCTGATAATCAAGACGAAGGAGCAATTTCTGTTGGAGCTGAACTATTACCATTAGCTCACTCTGAATACGAAGCTGGTCCCCCCTCAATGGATGAGATTGAAGTAGCTAGAGTTGTAGATAGAGGAATTAGAGAAAGTAAAGCAATCGATTTCACAAAGCTTTGTATAAAAGAAGGGGAATCTTGCTGGGTAGCTTTCATGGATTTCTACGCAATTAACTCTGATGGAAACTTGTTTGATGCTGGTTCAATTGCAGGACTTGCAGCTTTCATGAACGCAAAAATGCCTAAGCTTAATGATAAAAATAGAATAATTAAGCACGAGTATGAAGGAAAAATAGAATTAAAGAGATTACCTCTTTTAACAACTTTTGTAAAAGTTGGTGGAAAGATAATGGTTGATCCAACATACTTAGAAGAGAAAGCAGCAGAGAGCAGATTTTCAGTTGCAACAACTGAAGATGGCTTTATGAGTGCAATGCAAAAAGGAATGGGTGGCTCATTTACTGCCGATGAAATAAATATGATGGTAGATAAAGCATTCATTATAGCAGCTGAAAATAGAAAAAAGTTGCTAAAAATGGTAAAAAGGTAAATAAAGTTGTTTAGCTTTGAGGCTGGGTCAAAAAAAGGCCCTAGCCTTGAAGTTTTTAAAGCTTTGTAATTGATAAATTTGTATTGGTGAGCTAAATATGGGGAATACTAAAAAAGTTGGAACAGCTGGAAGATTCAGTTCTAGATACGGTGTTGGAGTAAGAAAAAGAGTTGTAGCCGTTGAAAATAAAATGGAGAGACACATTACTTGTCCTTTCTGCGGATTTGCTCAAGCAAAGAGAATCGCTCCTGGATTATATTTATGTAAAAAATGCGAAGCTAAATTTACTGGCGGAGCATACGAACCAAAGACTTTGGTTGGAAAAACAATTAGCAAAATGGTTTCACAAAAACAATTTGCTGCTAGTGCACAAGTGTTAGAAACTGTAAAAGAATCTTCTTTCTCTGATATTGAAAAAGAAGTTGAAAGAGCTTTGAATAATGATAATAAAACAGCTGACTCACCAAGAGAAAACAACGAAAAGAAATCTAAGAAAAAAAGAGAAGCTGTTGTTGAATCAGAAACTAACGAAGAGAACTAAAGGGTGAAATAAAATGGCTTACAAATGTGCTAAATGCGGAACAGAAGTAACAAATGTTTCTGAAGGACTTGTTAGATGTCCATCATGCGGACACAGAATATTATACAAAACAAGAGAACCAATTTCAAAAACAATTAGAACTGATTAAATTAAACCTAAAGCAGGAAAGGAAATCTTTAGTTCCTGCTTTTTTATTTTTATGTTTTCACTTGTTGTAAAACTAGCATTTGATTCAAAAGAAAGTGCAAAGCGTTTCTTTAAATCAATAGAGCCAGAACTTTGTGAAGATTTTTTGAGAAGTAAATTAACTATTTCTCAAAAAGAAAGTTCATTAGAAATTAAGGTTAGCGCTCAAGACAAAACAGCTTTAAGGGCTTCGCTTAACTCAATATTAAAGCCAATAGTGTTATTTGAACAATTGGAAAAGATGAATTAGTAATTTTTAATATGTAAGGATTTATTTTTATTTTTTGGAGGAATTTTGATGGATGAAGGAGAACAAAGAGCAATGATTCTCGAATTTGAGAAGAATAGACAAATGTTGATGGGTATAACTCAACAAAAACAACAAATAACAATGCAACTTGAAATGATGACTGCTTCTCTTGAAGAACTTGCTAAAACTAAAGAGAAAACTGTTTACAAAGTAGTTGGAAACGTTTTGTTCCAAAAAGATGCTAAAGAAATGGAAAAAGAATTAAAAGAAAAGAAAGATGTTTATGAATTAAGACTAAAAACTGTTGAAAAACAAGAAGACACTTTAGTAAAGAAACTTAATTCAATCAGAGCAAAAATCGAGGGCACAGAAAAAGATAGTGTTCCTGCAAACGAAAAAGAAGAAAAATCTGATAAGAAAAGAAAGTAAATTAATTCTATTGTAAAATACTTGCGTTTTGATAAGCGCGAGTATTTTTTAATTTTATTAGGGAGTATTAATATACTCAAAAAGGTTGTCTCTTATATGATTAAC
Source organism: archaeon (assembly GCA_041659525.1). GTDB lineage: Archaea > Iainarchaeota > Iainarchaeia > Iainarchaeales > JAAZKV01 > JAAZKV01. The sequence continues at coordinate 665,470 of JBAZYC010000001.1, forward strand.
AATAAACTTACTAAATATTTGTCTGTGCCTTCTATTGTTCAAACTGGGCAGAAAATTTCAAGTAGTTGTTTAAATTTTGTTGACATCCTAAGCAAACCTAAACTAAAAGTTGCTTTAATTACTTATTATTTTGAAAAACCTTCTCATAATGGGACTGCGATACATGTTCAAAATTTAGCAAAATATCTTTCAGAGCATGATTGTGAAGTTCATGTTTTTTGTACAGGGAAAGAAGATTTTATTTATAAAGATGGAAAAGTCATTGTTCACACAATCGGAAAAGTATTTTCTTCACTAAATATGAATGTGCCCAAAACTAGATTAGAATATGACCTTTTTGAATCAGAAGTAGTTAAATCAATAATAAGAGAAAATACTAAAAAACAATTTGATATTATACACACACATGGTGAACTTGTAAAAGCTGCTTTTATATTAAAAAAAGTTTATGGTATAAAATGGATTCACACTTTTCATGCAATAGAAAAATTAAGAGTTGAACAGTTAAGCGTAGAAGAAAAAGAATTTGGGGATTTAATATCTTGGATTGAAAGTACTACTAATTATTGCGATGGAGCAATTTTTGTATCTAAAGATTTGCTAAAAGAAGGAGTAAAATATTATAAGTTGAAATCTATGCGGGTTATTCCTAACGGAGTTGATTTAAGTTTATTTAATTATACTCCTTTGCGTAAAAAAAATGTTTTGTTTATTGGGAGGTTTAGTAAAGACAAAGGTATTCACTATATGCCTAAACTAATTGAAATTGTAATGTCTGTTCCAAATGCAACTTTTACTATTTGTGCACCATATGAAACACCAACTCCTGAGTTAAAAGCAATAGAAAAAAGAATTCATGATCAAAAAAAAGTGTTTGGTGATCGCTTAATTTTAATTTTGCAAGCCCAAAGACAAGATGTTATAAGAGATTTGTACAAAGAGTGTCAAGTATATATTCAGCCTTCTAAGTATGAATCTTTTGGATTATGCATTGTTGAAGCAATGGCTACTGGTCGGCCCGTAGTCGCATTTCATGTTGGAGGAATTCCTGAAGTAATTGGTGGTGCTGGTTTTACTGTGGAAAATATAAATGCTTTTGTGAACAAAATTAAAGAGTTATTAAAAGATGAATCAACTTGTGTTAGTATCGGAAAACAAGCAAGTATTAGGGCAAAAAGTTTTGATTGGGATTTAATAACTCAACAAACAATTAAATATTATAAAGAGGTTATGAAATGATTGAAAATTTAATTGAAAGTATTTTTTATCCGTTTCTGTTAATTATTATAGGCTTTTTTGTTGCCTCTTTGTTTTTAATATTTTTTAATCATGTTTCCATAAAACTTATAAAACTCTTTCAGTTGTATCCTGAATCAAAAGGAATTTTAGTAACTTCATTCAGATTTATTTCTTGGTTTATTAGTGCTGCGATTTTTTTGTTATTTTTAAGACTGGCTTTAAAAATATGGGGGCTTGATTTTACATTGAGTATTATTGAGGCCGTAATAGTTGCTTCGCCAAAGTACATTATCGCTATTCTTGTTATTCTTTGTGGTTTTTATGTGTCTAGAATAATACACGAAAAATCAAAGGATTACGATTTTGAATATAGGAATCGGATTTTGGTGGTTATAGACTTTATAATTCACATGACTTTTGTATTTACTGCATTGTATGTTATTGGAGTGAATATAACTTTCTTTTTAGAATTTTACAAAGCGGTTTTGCTTGTAGTGGGTGCGATTTTGGTTTTGGTTATAAGTATGACAATAGGGATTCCTTTAGGGATTAATGTATATGAAAGAATGAAAGTTGAGAAAAAAACAAAATTAAAGAAAAGAAAATAATCGCTGTGTTTGAGCTTGTTTTTATAAGCCTCTTATTTATTTTAGCAATCTATAATAACTACTTTAGGTCTAGTATTCATAGTGTTTATGTCTAAACTTACTCCTCAAAAGTTAATCAAGTTGTGCAAGAAGAAGAGTGTTCTTTTGTTGTGTCATGATAATGCTGACCTTGATTCTTTTTGTTCTGCAGCAATTATTCAAAGATTTCTAAAAAAGAAGGGAATTAGTTCTTCAATTGGGGTTCCCAGTCATATTAATGATCAGGCTCAGAATTTTGCTTTTGGTGAGAGAGTTTCTTTTACAATTAACCCTAATTTAAAAGAATTTGAACTTGTTTTGCTTTTTGATTTAAATGATTTTAATCAACTTGGAAAATTAAAAAAGGAGTTTGAAACTCTTCTTAATTGCAAATGCATTAAAGTAATTGTTTTTGATCATCATGTTCCGCATGAAAAGAGTATTGTAAATAAATCAAATTCTGTAATTGATTCGACTTGTGTTTCGACCACTCAAGTTACTTACAATTTCCTGGTTGGGCAAAACAAGGTTTTGCAACCCCCAAAAAAGAAACGCTTTTTCTTGGACACTCTGGACAATAAGATGAATTTTTGGAATTGTATTGGTATATTAGAAGACACTGGTCACTTTACAGTAGGGAATACTAACGCTTTCACCTCTTTTTCAAATTCTTTAAAGAATTCAAAGAAAAGTTATTCTGATGTATTAAATTATTCAAGGCATGTTATCCCTGATGGAGAGAGAATTGCTTTCTTAAAAGCTGCAAAAAGAGCACAAATAATAAAAATTGGTGAAGCAATTGTTGTAACTAGTGAACTTTCTTTTTACCAGAGTGCTGCGGCAACAAAACTTCTTAGTTTTGGAGCAGATATTGCGCTTGTTTGCGGTAAAGAAAAAACTGGGTTAACCACTCTTTCTGTAAGAGCAGAGAGTGGGTTTTGTAATAAACACAAATTTAATTTAGTAAAAGATTTGCTAACTTCCCTTCAAAAACAATTTAGTGGTGAAATGGGTGGGCACTCAGGTGCTGCTCAATGGAAAGGAAAAGTTCTACCCACTCAAATTTTGAGTGAATGTATCTCTATTCTTAGAAAAAAGTTAATTTGAATAAGAAAGATTTTTTTTAATTAATTTACTTCAAATAAACTACGTTTGCGCCTTTCTTTATTTTGCCTCTGTCAGCGTATTTTAGTAAATAGTGTACAGTTGATTTTGGAATATTAGTTATTTTCTCGATTTCTCTTACTGTTTGGAAATCTTTTCTTAGTTCAATTATTTGAAGCATTTTATCCATTGGGATGTCAATTGCTCTTCCTCTTCTTTTTTCAATTGCAAGTGAGATTCCTTTTTCTTTTAATTTCTTTTGTGTTTTTGTTGGCAATCTTTTTAGGCAGGAGGAGGAAAGAGTAATTGTTCTAATAGGGCATCTTGAAACTAGGTTTAGTAATTTTTCTTTTTTTATTGGTCTTACTAAGTGTATTTCTGCAGTGTCGCGGGGAATTTTTTCAATGTCAGTTTCTTCTGTTATAGAGTATTTCATTTTTTATAACCCCATCTTTTTCTTCAAGTTTTTTATTCTTTTTTTGAGTTCTAATTTTGGCATTTTTGTCTTGATTTGTCCAAGATTTGCCTCTTTAGATATTCTTTTTATTGTTTTTATTCTTTTGCTTAAGTGTATTTTCTTAGAAATTTTGCCAGTAATTGCACTTTTTCTTGTTCCTGCGCTTTTTTTAGTTAAATAAGCAAGTCCTTCAATTAGTTCTTTTCTTCCAATTATATCAACTGGATTCTTTGAATAAATATTTGGGCCCTTCCAAAGAGTTTCTTTTTTTCTAATCATATTCAAAAAGTCTTTTTCGTTCTTTGGTTTTCTTTTTAATTCAATTATTGAGCTTCCAATTGAACGCGGATAGTGAGCATCGCTTCCCACTGTAACAAAAGAAGCGTTATTTGAAAAAATCATTCCTTTTTTTACTCTGTTTAGTGTATCTTCTGCTAGTTTTTCAATTTTTTCTTTAGTAGGTTTAGTAGTTTTGCTTAATCTTAGTGCACTAGTTGCTTTATTTTTTTCAACAAAACTTAAGGCTCCATAGAATTTCTTTGCCCAGTTTCTTCCAAACAATAATTCGTTTGCGCTAGCAAGCATTCCATTGTAATATTCAATTCCTATTTTATATTTTTTTAATAATTGCTTTGTTTTAACTTCTCCAATTACTTCGCAAGTAGAATCTGTTTTGTATCCAAATGGATGAGCAAAGCTTGCTAGTAAATGGTTTTCATTAACAGCTTTTAGTGCTTTTTCAATATCAACATTCATTTTTTGAAGCAAAGGGATATCATAAACGCTTTCGTCCCATCCATAGATTAGTAAATCTCCTGCACTTGTTTTTGCTTCAAAACCCGGTATTAGCATTATTCCTTTTGGTTGAGTTTCTTTTAGTCTCAAATAGGCTTCTTTTGGTTTGTAATTAGAGTGTTCAGTTATTGCTACTATTGTTAATTTTTTCTCTTTAACTGCTTTCCACCAATCACTTGTTTTGAGCTTTTTTTCGATTAAGTGGGTGTGCATATCCACAATGACAGGGTTCTTTTTTCTTTGCATGTATATTTTTGCGTCAAACTACTTTAAATATTCTCTTTTCTTGGACATTGGCAAGGTCAAAAAACCTATTTTAATAATGTTTTGGCTCAAGAATTAATTATAGGTGACTTGTTTGATTGACTCAAAAATTATTAGAGAAAACCCAGAAATGGTGAAAACTAACTTAATGAAGAGAAAGAATCCTGCTGTAATTAAAAAGTTAGATTCATGGGTAGCTTCTGATAATCAATGGCGTAAATTAAAACAAGAAGTGGATGATTTGCGTGCGAAGAGAAATGTTATTACTGAAGAGATTAAAGTAGCTAAATCTAGTGGTAAAGATATTGCTTCTCTTTTAGCTAAAGCTAAACTTCTTCCTGAGGAACTAAAACAAAAAGAAATTCAACTTAAGGAACTTGAAGTTCAAAATAAAGCTTTGTTAATGAGTATTCCTAATATTTTACTTGAAGATGTTTCTTTTGGAAAAGATGAAACTGAAAATGAAGTAGTTCGTTCTTTTGGGGTAGCGAAAAAAATTGATGGGCTCAAGCATCACGGTCAATTCGTTGAAGGATTGGGTATTGCTGAATTTAATAGAGCAGTAAAAATTTCTGGAGAAGGATTTTATGCACTAAAAGGAGATTTGGCTCTTCTTAATTTGGCTTTACTAAATTATGCGGTTGAACTTTTATCGAAAAGAGGGTTCTCTTTAGTAATTCCTCCTGCTATGATGAATAGAAAATCTTATGAAGGAGTTACTGATTTAGGGGATTTTGAAAGTGTAATGTACAAAATTGAGGGCGAGGATCATTATATGATTGCTACTGCGGAGCACCCATTAACTGCAATGTATATGGATGAAACTATTGAAGAAAAAGATCTTCCAATAGTTCAAGTAGGTTATTCTACTAATTTTAGAAAAGAAATAGGAAAACATGGTCTTGATGAAAGAGGGCTTTTTAGATTGCATCAATTTGATAAAGTTGAGCAAATAGTTTTCTGTAAGCCCGAAGATAGTGCTAAATGGCATGAAGAAATGGTGAAGAATGCTGAGGATTTTGTTAAAGCAATGGAACTTCCTTATAGAGTAGTAAAAATTTGTACAGGGGATATTGGTACTGTTGCTGCAAAGAAATATGATATTGAGTGTTGGTCTCCAAGAGAAGGAAAGTATTTTGAAACTCATTCTTTGAGTAATTGTACTTCTTACCAAGCTACTAGATTGAATATTAAATATAAAAATGCAAAAGGAGAAAAAGAATATCTTCACACTCTTAACGCTACTGAGGTTGCAATTCCTAGAATGCTAAGAGCAATAATTGAGAATCACCAAACAAAAGAAGGGACAATTAAAGTTCCAAAAGCACTTGTTCCTTATATGTATGGTAAAACAGAGATCAAAGCTTAACGCTTTGATTTTTTATTCTTTTTTTTATAAAACTTTTTAATTTTATTTTTTAAATAAGGTTTTTTTTTAGTTTTATTTTTTTATTCGTGGCTTAGTTGGTCTTGTACCATTTTATTAGAGAAATCAAACTCTGTTTTTGGTTTTACTATAAATTTGCATCGCTCTCCGCTAATTGCAGCGCATTCTGTTTCTACGCAATCAATATCTTCTTCAAAGATTTTTGAAAATACACCTGCGAGTACTCCGCGAAGGAAAGTATCTGCGGGGAGTTGTGTTTTTGATTTTAGTGCAGTTGCAAATGGAGAACTGTCAACCACAAGAATTGCCCTTTTTGCTTCTGATTGAACATCAATACTTTGAATATGTCCCCATCCAGATGCGGTAAAAAATGTTTCAATTAGTTCTAGTTCTTTTTTCTTTTCTACTCCAAAATTTGCCCCAAATTCTTTCATTAAATTTTCTTGAGTGCTTTTTTTAGTAGTTAAATAAATTTTTTTCAAGAATTCAGTATCTTGTACTCCTGCAATTCCAGTAAGTGAATCAATTGGGGCAATTACAAAGGGAATATCTACTAAGTAGAAGTTGTTGTGAGTGTACTTCAGGGTGCTTGTGAAAATGAATTTATCAAAAAAATTGTTAAGCATTCTTTTCACCTTCTTTTTGTCTGTGATAAATCATGGCTAAGTGTTCGGGTTCGTGTTGTTGCAAAATATTATGAATCGCCCTGTACTTTTCAACGAGTATTGGCCAAACGATTATACTATTTCCCGCTTTTTTTGAGAGCAAGAGCTTTTTTTCAGTGAGTTTTCTTAAATAATAGGCGTATTTTGTGCTTGCTCTGCGTTTATCCTCTCGGTTAGAGATTTTTTCTCTTAGTTCAATTGCTATTTCAAGTGGAGTAGTTGGCCAATGATTCAAAATGAAAGAGTAAATCTTTTTTTCTTTCTCACTAAGCTCGAGTAAATCTGGCATTGCAGAATTGTTTTTAGTCATAACTTCTAAATTTAGTAATTAAGTAGTATTTAATACTTGGAGTTCTGGCATTGCAGATATTAGCCCTATTGCTTCAAAGACTCTATATTACAGAATTTTCCAATACAATTCTCTATCTACGAATTTTCCTTTATCAAAGTAATAATCTTTTAGAGTTCCCACTAACTTAAATCCGTTTTTTGTGAGAACTATTTTGCTTGCTTTGTTTTTTGGATCTACTGTTGCTTCGCAAGTGTGAAATCCTTTTTGTTTCATAAAAGCTAATCCGAGTTTAGTAGCTTTTGTTGCAATTCCTTTTTCCCAAAACTCTTTTTTTACCCCATACCCTATTGAAGCCCGTTTATCACTTAAACTTGCTTTGTAAATATCAATCACTCCAGCACTTTCTTTTCCAAAGAGAATAATAAAATAGAATTGTTGATTTTTCTCTGACCCGCGTTTTGCTCTTCTTATTTCATTTTCAGCATCAATAATGCTTTTTGGAATTAGTCTTTCTAAGTAGTGTTTTTGGTATTCTTTGTCTTGCATTATTTCATAAACAAATTTTGCATCAGTTTCTTCTGCAAGTCTTAGAGATACTTTAGGCATAAGTAGAATAAGAAATAATCCTCTTTTAACTCTTGCTTAGGATTTGTTTTGCAAGTATTGCAAGGGCAGGTTCAAAGCAGAGTTGCTTTTTCTTATTTAAAATTGTGCAATCACTGTTTATGGTTTCTTCAACAAGAGTTTGGTTGCTCTCAATTAGTGCTTGTTCAAATAGTGCTGAAATAGTTTCATTATTTATTGTAGTAACTAAGGGAGTAATATTTTCAATTCTATAAAGATCATCTAACCTTATCGCATAAGCAGTGTAATCAGCTTTTCTTTCCACAATTCTTTTTTGTACAAGCCCCCAGTTCTTTCTAACAAATTGAGCTAATTTTTTTGTTTGAAATAATTCTAGTTCCCAATTTTTGTTAATAACCATTGTCCAATCAGAATTATTCAAAAGCGATCTATTTGTTACTCTTATTTTGATTGTGTTTTTTCCTAAGGCTCCAAAAGAAAATTTTTGGTCAAGTGTAATTCCTTTGTATTCATAATCCACTCCAAAGTGATTATCTTCAACGTGTTTTGTTTCAATTGGAAGTGATCTTTTCAAAATTGATCTAATAGTATTTTGTTCTAAGCAAACAGGTTCAATATTTCTCATTTTTTTTCTAAAAGAAAATTTTCTGCAATTTTTTGCGCGAGATACTTCTAAGAAAACTTCTAGTTCAGGCAAAAAGGCGTTGTTTGATAGTTCAAACATCGCTAATATATACGAACACTAATTTATATTCTTTTTGTCTAGCGGTTTCTATTTACAGTTTTGTGAAAATTTGGTTTAATTATTATTCTTTTATCAATTCGGGTTTTTCTAAGAACTAATTTTGGTTGTTTGTGGTTTTGTTCTAATGGTTTTACATTTTTAATTGGACCTTTTTTCTCGGTAACTGGGCTGACCTTTTTTCTTTTGAATTGAATTTCTCTCATTTTTTTTATTGCTTGAGCCAATCCTTCAGTAGTGAGTGGAGAAATTATTGGTTTAACTCCAAGGGTTGAATATAAGCTTACTAAATTTACTGGTAATTCAGAGTAACTTCCTTTGTTGATTACATTTGTTTTTGAAATGCTTCCCCAAGCAGAGTTAACATATTGTCTTAGTGCACTAGTTTGAAAAATATGGGCTTGGTTATTTCTATCAATTGCAAAAACCCAATCCGCTTCATTAATTAGTTTTCTTTCTCTTACTCTTATTTTTATTACTCCATCTCCAAGTAATCCAAAAGCGAATTTTAAATCAATTTTCATGCTTTTTCTTTGTTTTCCAATAAAAAAAGTGTGTAAGTAATCTACTCCAGTCCCTATTTCTCTAGTTGGTTTGAGTGAGAGTTGTTTTATCATTGAGTTAAATCTTCCTCTTAAGTGATTTTGTTTTATTACATCTTGGTGAAGATTTACTTTTCCAACAGCTTTTCTTCTTGAATAAGGGATTTTGGCTCTGCCATTACTTCTCATATTTTTTCTTTGTAAAGGTCTAGGCATAAGTATTCACTCTACGAATTTTATTTTGCCAATTGATTTTTTTGCTTTCTCAAAATTTTTGTTAAAATCTTCATAGAATTTTGTAGCATAAGGTATTCCGTATTTTGCTTTGCATTCTCCGCACAAGTTCTTTCCGCCTACACATTCTTCAAACATTTGATTTAGTATTTTATCATCTTTGATGAAGTGATTTTTGCAGTACTCATAAACTATGCATTTTTCTATTTCTCCGCCCTTTGCTTTTTGTTCTTCTCTTGTAGGTCTTCCGCCTGTTAGGGCTTTATTGATTTTTTTCTCTATTAATTTCAAATCTTTTTCAGGGATTTCCAATTTAGCATTTCCTTCATCATTCTTACTCATCTTAAATGAACCATTTAGAGTAGAAGTGTATTTGTTGTATATTGCACTTGGTAAAAAGAAACCATAATCTTGTTTTAGTCTTCTTGCCACATCTCTAACCATTCTAATGTGTGGTGCTTGGTCTATTCCAACTGGAATTATTCCCGGCATTTTTTCTTCTAATTGAGGATAGAGTATATCTCCCATTTGAGTAAAAGCACTCATTATTTTTGAGGGGTGCAAACTTCCATATATTGCACGAAATTCGTTTTCAGTTATTTTCTGAGAACAAATTGCTGCGAGGTTACTTACTTTTTTGTTTTCGCTTTGTAAATAAAAATTTGTTTTATCAATATCAAGTCCTAGTGCAATGTATGCTGGTATGTGAAATTCCATTGCTCTTCTTTTTCCTTCTTCAAGAGATACTCCTCTTGTTGCTTGGGATTCTACATCAGCAATGAGTACAAATGTTTTTGCTCCGTGGTCCTGAAAGTATCTAATATTTTGGATTACTGTTTCTGTCCCTAAGTGTATTTTTTCACTTGAAGGCATTATTCCGCTTAGAACATAAAAAGGTTTTTTGCTGTTTATGGCTGTCGCTATTTGTTCTAAATCTTGTCCACCAAAATTGATTCCTCTTCTCATTTGGAGATTTGGTTGGGGAAAAATGGTGTTGTCAAATGGTTGCATTCCAAATTCTTTTATGAGTCTTGAGTAGTCTTCCACGAGTGCTTTTCCCCACGGGTCAACGATTACTTCTTGTGCAGCCATTTTTTCACTTTCCTTTTCCTTTGTCTTTCGCATATAATCACTTCCTTTCCCTTTTTTAATTTCTCCTTTAGCTTTTTAAAAAGAAAAAGCGCTGGAGTTTGTTCTCCAGCTACTTTTTTTTATAGGTCTAACACTTTTTCGTATGATGCTAAATCAAGTACTCCGTTTCCACTCAAATTGAACACAATTGTTTTTCCATCATTTTTCTTTGCATGTTCAATTGCACTTTTTAGTGCGTGGCTTGATTCTGGCGCAGCAATTATTCCTTCTGTTTCAGCAAATAACTTTGCAGCTAAGAAACACTCTTTTTGGGTGTAGCTCTCTGCTTTCACTAATTTGTGATCAATTAGTGCTGAAATTATTGGAGCTACTCCATGGTATCTTAATCCGCCTGCATAAATTGCTTCTGGGACAAAATCGCTTCCAAGGGTGTACATTTTCAAAAGGGGGGTTTGTTTTCCTGTGTCTCCGTAATCATATTTGTATTCTCCTTTTGTCATACTTGGTACTTCTGCTGGTTCTACTCCAATTATTTCTATTTCTTTTCCTTTTAATTTATCAGGAATAAATGGAAGAGCTATTCCTCCAAAATTACTTCCTCCTCCGACACAGCCAATTACTACATCTGCACTCTCTCCAATTTTTTCAAGTTGTTTTTTTGTTTCTTGTCCTATAATTGTTTGGTGCATTAGTACGTGGTTGAGTACGCTTCCTAAACTATATACTGTATCTTCATTTTCTTTTGCTACTTCTACTGCTTCAGCAATAGCCATTCCTAAACTCCCTGGAGTATTAGGAAATCTTTTTTGCATTTCTCTACCAATTTTTGTAGTATCACTTGGACTGGCAATTACTTTTGACCCGTATAATTTCATTATGGTTCTTCTTGCTGGTTTTTGATCATAACTACACTTCACTTGGTAGACTGTGCAATTCAAATCAAATAATTTGCATGCAAGTGAGAGCGCGCTTCCCCATTGTCCTGCCCCTGTTTCTGTTGTAACTTTTTTGTAACCTGCTTTTTTTATGTAATAAGCTTGTGCGAGTGCAGTATTTATTTTGTGACTTCCTTGCAAGGTTGTGTCTTCTCTTTTGAAAAATATTTTGCAATTCGTTCCAAGTGCTTTTTCCAAGTTCTCTGCTCGTTGTAACGGAGTGGGTCTCCCTACTTTTGCATAAATCTCTCTTACTTCTTTTGGAATCTCGATGTATCTTTCAGCACTCATTTCTTGTCCAAGTATTTCTTGAGGAAATATTTTTCCCAGTACTGATAGATCTCCTGTTGGGGGATCGAGCCCGAAAGGCAAATCCGCTAGCACGTTGTAAAAGTGCGTGGGTATTTCGTCTTTATCTAGCATTACTACTTTTGTGCCTAAGCTCTCTTTATTGTTGCCAGGCTGACTCACTTTTTTTATTTTTTTCTAAACTTTTTTCATTTTTCATTTTTTCATCTCCATGAATATTTTTTTTAATTTTTTTATGATGGGGTTGCAGGGAATCGAACCCTGTTCTGAAGGTCTGGAGCCATCCGTACTGCCGGTATACTACAACCCCCTTTGTTTCCATTGAATTAGTAGGGTCGCCAACTGAATAAGTTTAGTTTTGAGTTTGAGAAAGTATTAGGAAATAGAATTGTTTTAGAAAAAAGAATTGAGGTGAATTGGATTTTAGTCTGGAGCCTAAGCCTGGTGAGCCTATAAGTAGTGACTCCAGACAAAATCCTTAAATTTCATAATACATTAGTGTTCCTGATTATTATTAAATAGTCTGGGGACTTTAGTGTACTATTTTGTACATTCATTTGAATTTGGTTTAGTAAAAAGTACAATGAAAGGTGCTTTGGGTTAAGGGCACTATTTTGTTAGTTGCTTTAAAACCAAGCTTTTTTAATGTTTATTTGCGACTTATTAGTTATGGAGAACGATTTAGTTAAGGCAAAAAAAGATAATTTGCGTAAACTCAGAGATAAAGGAGTTAATCCTTATCCTTACAAGTTTGAAATTACTGCTAAATCGACCGAGCTTGTAGAAAAATTTGTTTCTCTAAAGAACGAAGAAAAAGGACCCCAGTTTAGTATTGCTGGCAGAGTAATGGCGAAGAGAAGTTTTGGAGCAATTGCTTTTTTTAAAGTTGCTGATGATTTTGGAACTATTCAATTTTTTATGAGAAAAGGAGAGACTCCTCAAGAAGTATTTGATTTAATGGAGTTCGTTGATTTAGGGGATATAGTTGGCGGAAAAGGTAGTGTGTATAGAACTCAAAGAGGAGAGTTATCTATTTTAGTTGATTCGTTAGAAATGCTTTGTAAATCAGTTTTGCCTTTGCCAGAAAAATTCCACGGACTACAAGATATTGAAATTAGACAAAGACAAAGATACCTTGATTTGATAATGAATCCTGAAGTGAAAGAAACTTTCATTAAGAGATCAAAAATTATTTCTGCTTGGAGAGAATTTTTAGATAGCAAAGGATTTTTGGAAGTAGAAATACCTACTCTTCAACAAAATTATGGTGGAGCAAGTGCAAGACCTTACACCACTGTTTCTAATGCTTGGAAATCAACTTTTTATTTAAGTATTTCTCCTGAACTTTATTTGAAAAGACTTTTAGTAGGCGGAATTCAAAAAGTTTATACTGTTGGAAAGAATTTTAGAAACGAAGATGTGGATAAAACTCATAACCCTGAATTCACTATGTCTGAATTTTATTGGGCTTACTCTGACTTGAATGATATGATGACTCTTACTGAAGAGTTAGTTGAGTTCGTTGCAAAAAAAGTTAATGGTTCTACTAAAGTTGTTTACGAAGGAAAAGAAATTGATCTTAAAGCTCCTTGGAAAAGAATTCAAATGCTTCCGGCTTTAAGCGAAAAAATTGGGATGAATGTTAATTCTCTTTCGTTAGAAGATTTGCTTGAAATTGCTAAAAAAGAAAAAGTAGAAATTGCAGAGGACTCAAAGAAATGGGGTCTTGTTGTTGCTGAATTATTTGATCACTTCTGGGAAGCAGAATTAATCCAACCAACTTGGGTAACTGAATATCCTAAAGAAACTACTCCTCTTTGCAAGCCTTCAAGAATTGATTCTGAAAAATTAATTGAAAGAACCGAGTGCTATGTTAACGGGGGAGAACTTTGTAATGGTTACTCTGAATTAAATGACCCGATTTTGCAAAGACAATTCTTTGAAGAACAAAAAGACCAGGGAAGAGCTAAAGGAGAGAATCATCCTCTTGATGATGATTTCCTAGAAGCAATTGGATACGGAATGCCTCCCGCTGGCGGATTAGGATTAGGAATAGATCGATTAGTAATGCTACTAACAAATTCTTCTACAATTAGGGATGTAATTTTCTTCCCACAAATGCGACCTGAAAAGAAAACTGAATAGCTGCTGTAAAATGTTATTTATTTAGTTAATACTTTTTCTAAAAACTATTTTTTTGTAAGTCAATTGACGAAAACAGCGTTTTGTTTTAAATACTCTAATTAGTTAATCAATTTTTATGATTTCTAAAGAAAGTTTTGAAGAATATTTTTTTTATCCAACTGATTTTTGCATAGTTAATTTTTCTTTTGATTCAGATTTTGGGACTGTGTTTGATTTTGCAATAATTTATTTGCATAAAGAAGAAAACAATTTGCTTGAAATTGTTCGTTTTGATTGTAGTAATAAAGAATCTTTTCACATGCACCAGTTTTATTTTTCAAGTAAAGAAGAAAAAAGATTTATTCAAAAAGAATTGTCTTTTGAAACAATTGAGTGGTGTTTAGGGGAATTAAGAGAAAAGTGGTTTAAATATAAACTTGCATTTGATAGATAAAATTAAATATAACATTGGTGGTTATATATATGGTATTTATGAAAAAAATAATAATCAAAATTGGAGGAAATATGGTTGAAGATATGCGTAATGCTTGGCATAATCCTGATGTTTTGAGAAATGGGACTCACACAATTTATGTTAAGAATGCTGAGCAAGCAAGGAATTTACTTTCTCCTGAACGAATTAATTTACTAAAGCAGTCTATTGAATACTCTCCTCGTGCCTGTGTCTCTGATTTAGTTGAGAAATCTGGTCGTAAGCAATCTGCTATTAGTAGGGACATTTCTGGTCTTGAAGCAATGGGTGCAATAAAAAAGCACAAGAAAGGTAGAACTGTTTTCATTGAACCAAAAATCAACTCTATTGAAATAAAGTTTGGCTAACTCACAAGAGTTAATACCCTCTAGTCAGCTTTAAATACAAGGTTTGTATTCTATAATGTAGATTTGCATGGCTATTGAAGAAATTATTCGAACAAAGACAGGTATTCAGGGCCTTGATAAAGCTCTAAATGGTGGTTTTCCTCAAGGAAACGCTGTACTAATTTCTGGTGGAGCAGGAACAGGTAAATCTACTTTTTGCTTACAATACTTAATTAACGGAGCTGCTCTTTTTGGAGAAAAAGGACTCTATGTTTCTACTGAACAAAACGTTTCGGAATTGTATAAACAAGCTGGTGGATTCAATTGGAGACTAGCGGAACTAGAGCAAAGAAATTTAGTTAAAATAGTTTACTTTGATATTACTGGTGGGGATAGTTTCCTTGAAAGACTAAATACTTTAGTTCAAGAATTCAAACCAAAGAGACTAATCATTGATTCTTTAACTACACTCACAGATTCTTTAATGGTATCAGGAATCTCAGACGACAAAGGCTTCTCAATGGTACAAATCGCAGAAACCGTAAACCCAATCCCAAGAACAGAACAAATAATCAGCAAAAGCATTTTGTATAAATTATTTAAAGAAATAAAGAAATTTGGGTTAACGACTTTATTAACTAGTGAATTGCCTGAAGACCAAAAACAATTAAGTGCTGACGGGGTTTCTGAATTCATTGCAGACGGTGTAATAATTTTAAATGCAGTTCCTGTTGGGGATACTTTAAATAGATCCATTTTTGTAAGAAAGATGAGATATAGTCACATTGATGCTGGTATTAAATCTTATGATATTGGGGAGTCAGGAATATCAATCGAGTAGATTTAAATGTCATCTCCAACAAACACATTAACTTCTATTTTCATAAAAAATTTTATAATCCCTCGTGCACAGGTTCTTGATCAACCAGGATTTGTCTTGTTTAAAATGGGGGGTAAATCCAAAATTTATTCTAGACAAGTCATATTTCCTGAGAGTTTTTTGGTTGATTTAGAATTAGAATTAACAAAAAAATTTGGAGATTCTGCAAAAAAAGCTTTGTATGTTGCAGGTAAAAAATTTGGGGTTGTATTTGCGACTATGGGTAATTTTTTTACTATTTCAGGGTATTCTGAAAAGCAAAAATTTGTCGAGTATATTAAATTGTTAAATAATTTTATTGAAGGGACTTATGCTCAAAAAATGTATTTTGAAGCAGATATTGAAATCCCTAAATTTAATTTTCATTTAGATCGGTTTGTAGGCTGTAATAAATCTGGATTGGGTTTCTTTTTGCCGACGGGAGCAGCGGCAGGTCTTTTATGTTATTTATTAGAACGAGATGATATTGAAGGAATTCATGAAAAATGTCAAGGTGTTGGGGAAAAAGAATGTTTAGTGACTTATGCCCCTGGAAAATTTTTTAAAGACAATAACATACAGTTTATTGATTCAAATGGTTATGAAAAGGTTAATATAAGTCCTGAATATTCAAATTGGAATAAAGTTCAACCAACAAAATATTCTAAAGATAGTTTTCAAAAACTTTTAAACTCTAAATTTTTTTCTTATAATCAAGGGGTAATTCAAAAAGATTCTCAACGTTATTTTATTTTTGAGACCAGTGGAATTTATATTTTAGAAACTGACCTAAAACTTAATCCTGGTTTTTTAGAGGTATTATTAGAAGTTAGTATAAAACAAGGTGTAAATTTGTGGGAGGTGGGCGCAAAGAACACCCAAGGATTAGCTGATTTTTTGACCGCATTTGGTTGGGGTGATGTTTTAATTATGAAAAAAGCCGGAAAGTATTTGGTTAACATAGATTATTATCCTTGGACCCCACTTGTTGACAAATCTAATTTTACAATCATTCAAGGTATTTTGCAAGGAGCCCTTTCTAAGATTGATAATAGAATAGTAATTTTTTCAAATAAAAAAACAAATTTTAATACTGGGGCTTTGTCTATTTCTTTTTTTGAGTAGGGTTTATTTTTTCAGAGTTACTATTAACCCGCCAAATGAAACCTTTATGGATGGAAATATCTCTTTTAAATCTGATAAGTATTCTTCGAGCAAAGGGAATTCTTGTTGAGTTGGAACATTGTGCATTACCCACATAGGGGCTCTATCATATTTTGATTTACTTACTAGTTGATAAATAACACAAGTCCCGTTTTTTTCAAGAGCATTGTATAGGTTTTTATAAAATTTTTTTCTTTTATTTTTTGGGATGTGATTCAAAACAAAAGACAAAAATATTGTATTATATTTTTCTTTTAGAGGTTTCTCTAATATATTTTGCACAAATAAATTAATTCTTTTTAAATTTTGTTTTTTCAAACCTTCTTTTTCTTGAGTTATTAAATATTTTATTTTATTTTTTGCTATGGAAATTGATTTTGAACTTGGGTCAGTTCCTGATAAATAAACTGGTTGTTTTATTTCATCAAGTACACTTAATAAAGAAGCTCCAGTACCACAACCAAGATCCAATACTTTGTCGTGTGCTTTTAATTTATTAGTAAATGATTTAATTGCTATTTTTCTAAATGAGTAAGGTGATTCAGTCATAAGTTTATCCCATAATATTGCGCTATTTGATTCATCAAAACTTGAATCAAAAGATGTTTTTCCTGAAACTAAAGTGTTTTTTGCTTTAGGCACCATTGAAAAGGTCCATTTGTACGAAGCTGGGTAGTGGTCTTCCATATATTTTAGTTCTTCTTTAGTTAATTTTGGCGGGGGTTTAGCTAGGTAATATTTATCGTTAGTATGTGCTATTGCTTTTTGACCAGTTAATAAGTCGAGTAAATATTCTAGCAGATACTCATTTTTAATGTTTAATTCTGTTGACAATTCTTTCATTGTAATTCCTTTTTTTAGGTGTTGGTGGGTATTTAGTTCTTCGAGAGTTTCCCAAGCATATTGAGTATATCCCTTTTTTGCGATTTGAAGCGCTTTGAGATCTTTCCTAAACCTTGAATCAGTAATCATTTTTAAAATAAGAGTTACCATGTCTTTAGCAATTGTGTAATTTATGTTATTAACTTCAGACTTTTTATTTTTTGAAATATCACGCGGGGTATATTCATAGCTATTACTGAATAAAATTACCATAAATGCAAGATTGCTAATGATTGTATTGCCAAACAAAGATTCACTAATAAAATTAATAAAAAATAATCCTGTTGCTTGTACATAAATTTTGTGTAATAAGTAACTATCTTTGAGTATAATAATTAATACAATGACTAAAATTAAGGGAAAAGCCAAGGCTGGATTAACCATAAAAAATATTGGTAGTAATAGTGCAATCGATAAAAGTCTAGATAAGGGCTCGCCAACAAAATTAGGGAATGTGTATTTGTCTTTAGTAATATCTCTTATATCTCCTATTAAATTTCTTGAATCAGTTACCAAAAATATTATTATAAAAAGATCCCAATATTTAAAAAAAATAGTCTCTAATGGGAGATAAAAACTTAATATTGTTACCAATATTGAAATTTCTAAAAAACCCCTAAATACAAAACTTATTGGTGCAAAAATCCAGTTTTTGTTTTTTAAAGAGTAAAAGACAAAAGTTATTAGTGCAAAAATTAAGGTAAAGAAGGAATTAAAATTTAAACAAGTGCAAATTATTATTAATAATAGTCCCATTAGTAAAGGTATTTTTTTATTAATTTTTTCGCGATTATCTGTTTCTTCATGCATAACTTCTTTGCTTAGGATAATCGTGGTCCAAAAAAGTATTCCCACTAAAATATCTCTTAAAGTTAACCAATTGAATGAATGTCCTACTATTAAGGTTGGTAGCAAACAAAGTATTGCAATGTTTATAGTTGTGTAAGGTCTTACTAGTAAAATATATTTTTTTAGGGCTTCAAACATTACTATTAAATATGCTTAAGAGTATAAAAGTTTTAACATGGCTGAAATAACCGTAATTGGGGCTGGTTTAGCAGGTATTTCTTCTGCTATAAAGCTTGCGAAAAACGGGTATAAAACGACGGTTTATGAGCAAAATAAATCTATTGGGTTGGGAGGGAACAATTTTCAAGCAGTTAGAAATTATGATTTACCTGAGGATTTTTTAATTTATATGCAAAATCAAGGGGTTAATTTAACCTCATTCAATCCAATTACTAAAATTATCAAATATGCGCCATCTGGAAAAAACATGGTTGTTCAATCTGAAAAAAATCCTTTATTTTATGTGTTCAAGAGGGGCTCTGCTCCCAACTCACTTGATGCACAATTATATAAAGAAGCTTTAAAATTAGGCGTTAATTTTTCTTTTAATCAAAAAAAAACTCTTTCTTCGGGTGATATAGTTGCGAGTGGAGCTATATTTAGAAACATTTGGGGATATGGGGCTGTGTTTGAAGGAGTAAATATTGATAGTGGCACGATACATCTTTTTATGGATAATAATTATGCCCCTAAGGGGGGTTATATTTATGCAATTCCTTTTGGTTCTGATCGAATTACAATTGCAGCTACTACTTTTGATTTAAATTCTCCTTTGCCTCTTTTATTTGAAAAATTTATTAAGGAAAATAAAATAATTGCTGATTTAATTAAATCATCTATCAGAAGGACTTATTTTAGTGGTTATGCCTATTCTAATGTACCTATAACTGCTGAAATAAAAGGAACTAAATTTGTAGGTTCAGCTGCAGGGTTTGTTGAAGCTGCTAGGGGTTTTGGGGTTAGGTACTCAATAGAGTCTGGTTTTTTAGCTGCAGATTCAATTATTGAAAATAAAAGTTATGATTCTTTGTGGAAAAAATCATTTGAAAAAGAACTTTTGAATGGGCTTAAAAGAAGACTTTTTTTTGAAAGGCTAAGTAATGAAGATTTTGAGAAAATGGTACAAGCTGATAAAATTAAAGTGTCTAAATATGAAAAAGTTCCATTTGCGTTAGCCAACTTATTTAAAAAAATTGCATTCAAAAAAGAATTATCTGATTGGAAGAACAAATTTTCTATAGATAAGTTGTTCTAACTTATCTTTTTGTGTTGAAAGTTTATTTTTTAAATTAAAACTTTTTTTTTGATTGCCTATACATATTGGTTATTAATTATTAGTTGTTTTGAATAGTACTATTATGATAGAGGATATAAAAACAGCGGTAGCTAATGTTGCTTAAGTGCATGGTTTTTATTAGCTTTTTTTGTATATTTGGTATGGTTTTTGACTTTTCAAAGGAATCTGTTAAAGGTTGTGTTTTTTTTGTTTTAGCTAATCAGTGGCCTCTTTCTGCGAAGGGGGTTTTCTTAAATGTTTCAAAGAGTTTGAGTAAAGCTGTTTCTTATCAGGCAGTGCATAAAATTTTGACTGAGTTTGAGTGTGAAGGAGTTATTACAAAAGAAAGTGGAAAATATATGTTGAATATTGGTTTTGTTGATTCTCAAGCTGAATTTTATTTAACTTTAAAAAATAATTTAGCTAAAGGAAAAGTAATATTGCCAGTTGGAAAAGAGCTTATCTTCGAAACTATTTATGACTCTGATAAATTTTTAGTTGGTTTAGGGATAGCTTTAAGTCCTTCTAAGGATGAATTTATTGCAATGCAGTGGACTCACTTTTGGGTTCCTTTATTTGTTGATAAAGAAGTTTATAAATCAATGAAAGATTTGATTGTTAGTTCAAATTTTTATAGTGTTACTTCTGGAGAAAGCGAAATTGATAAATGGTGTGCAAAATTTTGGGACGATTTAGGTATCAAAGAAAAAACCGGCGTCAAATTGGGCTTTGACATCAGTCTATTTATATACAAAGATTTGATTGTTCAAGTATTTTATCCAGCGGAGATTAGAGCGGAATTGGATAAAGTGTATAACTCAACAAAAGATCCATCAAAATTAAATGTAAAAGAGTTTTTTAAAACAGTTTTTGAAAAGAAAACACGAATTAGCGTGCTTGTTTCAAGAAATGAGTTTGTTGCAAAAGAATTGGCTGAACAAATTAAGAACGTTTTCTGAGTTTTTTGTTTTAGATTTTATGTTGTATTCTTTTACTATTTTTTTTATTTATCTATCCTAGAAAACACTTTGGGTCTAGCAAACAAAATCGAACAAAACAACTCAAAATACAAAGGATGGTGGTTTATAGTAACCAATAAAGACGACAAAGAACAATATGCTTGGTTTAACCAAACACTAAAGAACAGAACTTAAAATGTTATTAGATATTTTATTCAAAGAATAATAGATCAAAAAGTAGCTAGGTGTCTGTTTGAATGAAATAAAAACTAATTTTAATAAAAAATCTATTGTTTTAAAATTGAGTTTAATGTAATTCCTCTCAGCAAATTAACTATGTGATTCTTACCAGTCAGTTTATGTTTATTTTTCATAGGTCTTAAATTATAGGTTGAGAATAATTTCTTAGTTTTATTTGTTATTAAAGCTTCAAAGTCTATTGAGTCTTTTTCCCCAGTTTTGATTTCTGTGATAAGGTTTTTTACTCTAAGCAAGTCAATTTCTTTTTTTATAGCTAAATTTAATTTGTTTACTTGTTTTTCAAATAAAACTATATCTTTTACGCTTTCCCAGTCAAACTTTAGCTTAGTTTTTTCAATTATTTCTAATAGCACTATTTTATTTCGATTTATGGGGGGGAAACCTATCGAATTATCAACAAGAAAGAATTTGTTTTTTTGAAAAAGGAAATGGTTTGGTCTTAAAATTGCAGGAAGCAGTTTGGCTCGTGTAAGTTTTCTTACAAGCATTTCTATTTGGCGTATTTTTTGATTATTTATTGACCCACTTAATGGTTTTGCATATATTCTTTTTGAGATTGTTATTCTTGTATAATGTTTTGGGTCTTCTACCTTCAAGACATATTCAGGAACACGAATGTATTTTGCTTGTTTAATTGAATCTTGGAACTCGTTTTGTTTTATTAAATAATTTTTTTTTGTTAGTTCTTCCTTAACAAATAGTTCATCTCGTCCCAACCTAGTAATCCAATATCTTTTTTCAAGTTTGTTTTTATGTTTAACAAGAATTGTATTATCCATTATTTGTGCGTGTGAAATAAAAAGATTATTTGATTTTAGTGGAACCTTTTTAGTTAGTAATTCTTTAAGAATTGGCTTTTTTGATCTAAGTTCTGCATTAAGTAGTTTTTGTTTCCATTTCTCGTTTATTGTTAATACTAATTCGTTATCTAGAGTGTATTGAGTATACATTTTATGCGCCAGGCTTTAGTTTTTCAGCATATTTTTCTAATTTCTTCTTTAATGCATTACTCTTTTCATCCAACGCAGCTAAAACAAATCTTTCTAGTGCTTTATCTTTTAAGTTTGGATTCTTTTCTGCAATCTCATAAACTAATTGGTGTGTGTATCTTCTAATGTCTTTTATTTTAGAATGACTAAACTTATCAAAAACATTGTTAAGTAATGCTTCTCCTTGACTTTTGTCTTTAGCGCAAATTTCACTTAGCAATTCAAAATAAAACATGTTCAACCCGGTATTGTTATTTTCACTAATTAAATTTGTAATTTGGTTTGATAATTTTGTTGAAGGATTCATTTTTACTTCTTTTAACAAACTCACTTTTGATATAATTAGGTTTTCTTTTATTACATTTGTGTTTGTTAATGGGACTTTTGCTGAATTTTTTATATTTAATCGATTTGCCCATTCGTTAATGTCTGGTAGATTAATTGTTACGGGCATCAAGGTTGTTTCATATAAATATACTCGTTTTTTATCAATCATGCTCCATAATTGTTCAAATAATTCACTTCTCTCTGAAAAAGCACCATAAGAATGATAATCCGAACCAAAAGATACTTGTAATGCTGGTTCATTTAATATTTTTTTAAAAAAATCTTTCTCTTTTTCAAGAGTCTTATCTTTTAGCATTGAAATATGAGTTTTGTTTATTTCAATAGTTAACTTGTTTTGTTTTATAAAGTCTATAATTTTGTCATTGGGTGTTTCCCAATAACCAACTTCAGGATGTGCAATTATTATCTTCAAGCTAGTTTTTTTTGCAAGTTCTTGGATAGCACATAAATCATTAAAATCTCTCAAATTATGATAAAATATATGGTCTAATCCGTTGCCTTCTTTTTCTAAATCTTTTATTAATTTATCAAAATCCTTTAGTTCTACTTCCACACCTTTTTTTATATTAAGATAATCTGTTTTTTCTATTTTCAAAAGTGCTTTGTAATATTTTTCAAAGGTTGAATTATCAAGAATTTTGTCATAATGGTCTGAAAACCCTAATGTTTTTATTCCTGCAAGCTTTGCTTCCCATGTAACTTCTTGCATGGTTGCTGGGCAACAACTAAAATCGGAATGAACATGTAAATCAATATTTGGTAAAGAAGTCATAATATCATTTTAAGCAAACAGCCTTTTAAATTATTGTTAAGTGTTATGCCGCAATATTAACCATTTTTTAAACAAATCAGTACATTCTGTGTATATGAGGGTTTGTATTCTGTTTCACAAGTTCCAACCAGAGAACGAAGGTATTTCCATATCCATCGATCGCTTAACAAAAAACCTCTCAAATGTTGAGTTTCATATAATTTCGTCAAAAAAGGACTCATCAGGCGAAGATATTTTGAGAACCTCAATTGAAACAACTAAATATGCAAAAAATGTGTTTCTTCACCGAGTAGGTTTTATCAATACTGTAGATTCTGAGTGGTACCCAGACAGCTTGGATAATTTTTGTTTTGTGATTGAACAATTACACACAAAATACAAGTTTGATTTAATACATTCTTACTACCTTACCCCAAATGGGTACATAGGAACATTAATTGCAAAAAAGCTTGGAATTCCTTCTCTTGTAGGGGTGCGTGGAAACGACCTCGGACGTAATTACCTTGATTATCGCAGACTTTTTTTAATATACTGGACTTTACAACATGCAGATTATCTTACCTTTTTGAATGAAGACTTACGAACCACAGCTAATATTATTTCACCTTGCAAAAATAAATCAAAAGTCGTAATGAACACTGCATACTTTCCATATCCTGAACGCGAAAACAAAGTTCTGCATAAGGAACTCATATTCGGCTATTGGGGCGATATGAAAAGAAAAAAAGGAATTATTTATTTCCTTGACGCAATAACAAAGATTAAGAACATGCCATTTGCAGTCAAACTCTTGGGTGACATAAGCTCTGAAGAAAGAAACATTTATGAAAAAATAATTGCAAAAGAAAAACTCTCACACAAAGTAACCTTTTATTCAAGCATCAAACATGACCAAGTTGCTGATTGGGTATCACAAATTGATGTCTTCGTATTTCCAACAATTAATGACGGATGCCCAAATGTCTTATTTGAAGCAATGTATTTGAGTAAATGCATTATCAGCACAAATATTACTGCAGTATCCCAAGTCTTCAAAGAAGGGGAAGCAAAGCTTGTTCCCCCCAGAGACTCGAACGCATTAAGTAATGCAATACTCTACTTTATCAAAAACCCTGAAAAAGTAACTATATTTGGAAAGAAAGCAAAAAAAGCCCTTGCTAGGTGCAACGTCAAAATCGAGTGTGAAGAATATAACAAGATCTATAAAAAATTAGTTAAGTGATAGTTATGGCAAACATACGAAAAACATATACCCAAAAAAGACGCATAGGGTTATCACCAAAAGGTGCAATGTATGATATTATAGAAGAAAACACTAAAAAAAGATTTGGGAATCAACAAATAAAAAAGGAAGAAGATTTTAGAACATTAAAAAGAAAAGTCTCTCCTGGTTCAGTCCGAGCACTGGCAGAACTTGCATTTTCAAGACAATTAATGCGAGCAAAAAAAAAGACAATTGCTGACGTATTTGGTTTGCAAGGAGAGAAACTTGGACTTGTACTTATTCAGCCCGAAGCATTACATCGCACTAAAGAAATTAAACAATATTTGACAAAAGTTGGTTGCACTGTTGTATATCTAAAACCGATAGTGTTTTCAAAAAGCCTTATATTTCGTTTATTCGGGGAACGACAATTACAACTATATTATGATTTTCCAATTGCTGCTACTCGATTAATGTCGGCTCCCTCAAGAATTCTCGTGTTTAAACATCCAAACCCAAGTGACTATACTCAAATTCCCAGA
The DNA here is from genome assembly GCA_041659525.1 of archaeon. GTDB lineage: Archaea > Iainarchaeota > Iainarchaeia > Iainarchaeales > JAAZKV01 > JAAZKV01. The sequence continues at coordinate 689,786 of JBAZYC010000001.1, forward strand.
ATGCATGCGTTAAAACAGTCTGACCCTGCAACGCATGCACATAAGTCTAAAAAAGCAAGGCAACAACCAGGGCAAGGAGCTTTTAACCGCCTTGTTAAAGGGAAACATGATAAAGTGGAAGCAGGAACAATCCGTGGGGATGTAGTCTGGCCAGAACAAATAAGAGACAGGTTTGGTACTACCAATTTAACACCAATAGCGAAAAAACTGGACCCTTTTAATTTTTTCCAGTCAAATCCACAATTTCTTGCTTTGGAGAACATTGTGGGAGTTCATGCGCCAACAGCTGATGAAATATACAGAGAAGCCGCCAATTTCTTTACTTTTGCAGAGCTCAACAAGATAAAAAATGCATTAAAAGAAAAATAACTGGGTTATGCAATAAAAACGCTTTTATAACCCCAATAAATATCTCGCTTTTCTTTTTTTGGATCAAGTAATTTTAAATCACATGACTTCTTTTTATCCAATATAAGTCTTAAATAAAGTGTTTTATCCATAGTCTTTTTTATAATTAAGTTAGTGGTAAGTTTCTCTTTTTTCATACGTTTGGTTTGCACAAACACAGAATATTCTTTTTCTTTGAATGATTGTAAAAATTTTTTTAAAGATAGGGGTTTGTTGTTGTGAAGAACTATAAACCTAGGCTGATATTTTTGTAATGTTTTTGGATATTTGCTAGAATAGTTATCAATATTGAGTAACGCTATGCCACCAATCTTTAAACAACGCCAAACTTCCTCAATCACTTTATCTTTTCGTTTAATAAATTGTATTGATACCTGACTAACTATTATATCAAAAAAGGAATTCGGAAATCTGATTTTTTCAGCGTTATAAAACGCTAACTTTGGCAGGTGTATTGTTTGAATATCTTTTTGAGTAAAGATTTTGTAATAAAGAGCAGTTGTAATCAAACTATTCGAGTTTCTAATTATGTGGTTTGCTTTGTTATTTATACCATGGATCTCAATGTTAGGGAATGCTTTTGCTAATTCAACCAACAGCTTTCCCTCGCCACATCCAATCTCTAAAAGACGTACTTTTTTATTTGACTCACCCATCGACATTATTAGTTTGGTTAGAGTGGTTTTACCAAAACGGTCACCGAATTCTTTTACTCCCCTACTTCGTGTTATTTCTCCTCTAGGGTATTCTGTCATACAGCATCACAGTTTTAGTTTAGTGGCCATCGAGCGATTTTGGTAAGTGTATATGCAGTTTTTGCAAAATGAATAATTAATATGGAGGCAGGATAATCTAAAGGCGGTTGCTTGCTTGCCAAACCAGATTTCATTAAGAGGGGTTGAGAAAGTGGAACCAATTTGGTTAGTTTGGTTTTCAAGAGCAAGACAGCAAGGGTATGCTTTACCATCAATATCAATTTCAAGCTGGAAGTAGGGTAAGAAACATTTTTTTTCATTTATAATTCCGTTTTCAAATCCTCGTTCAATGCTCTCAACTGGCAATTCAAGTTTTTTTGCAAGAGTAATCACTTTGTTTTTCTGGTTGATTAGTTTTGATAACCATTTGGTATTGGGTTCAAAATTTTTTCCTCCGACCTTACTTCTAATAGTAGTAAATGAAATGCTGTCATAATTATGAGTATTTTTAATCAACAAAATGTCTTCTAATTCTTGGTAGTTTTTTTCTGATAGAGTAGTGCTTATGCAAATTCTAATTTGGTTTCTTTTTTTATTTTTATTTAACGTATCAATTGCTTTTATTATTTTGTCAAAATTTCCTTTTACTCCTCTGATTGTGTCGTGGGTATTAGCAATTGCACCGTCAAGCGAAAAAACAAAAGTGAGTTTCATGTTCTTTATTTGTGCAAGCAAGTCTTTGTATTTATTTTGAAATAATAATCCGTTTGTTATTATAGTGGTGTTTATTTCTTTTTTTTCTAGAAAATTAAGAATTTGAATTATTTGTGGGTGGAGTAATGGTTCGCCACCTGATAGAATGACCTTTTTCAACCCAAGTTTTTTTGCGCTTGTTATTAATTTACAAAATGTTTCATAATCAAAAAAGGATATATCTTTCTGAGTCCAATAGTCACAAAAATCACAATGGGAATTACATGAATTAGTTAGTTTAAATTTTAATATTTCAAGTTTAAATGGTTCTGACTTTTGAAAGGATACCTTAAGTTCTGGTAGTTCATTTTTGTCAATATCTTTGTGCATAATATAACCATCAGGATTTGTAATAACTTTCAATTGTCTTAACAATATAATTTATTTGTCTTGTTGAAAGATCAGGGTACATTGGAAGCGATATTATTTCCTTTACAACCGTTTCAGTTTTGGGTAATTCTTTAGAGTACTTAGCAAAAATAGGTTGTTGGTGCAGTGGTATTGGGTAATGAATTCCAGAAGCTATGCCATTTTGTTTTAACTTGTCAACAAGATTTTTTCTATCCTCTTGTTCAACTCGAATAACATATTGATGAAATACATGTTTTGCGTTTTGTCTAGTGAGGGGTGTTGCAACAAGAGTTTTCAATTTTTTTGAATATTGTTTTGCTACTCTTATGCGTTTCATGTTTTGTATATCAAGTGTAGTTAAGTTTTGTCTTCCCATAGCCGCCCTTATTTCATCAAGTCTAAAGTTCATAGAAACTTCAGAACTTGAGAATTTTCCATTTTGGCTTGAATAATCTCTTCCTTGATCTCTAAATATCTGACATTTTTTGTTTAATTCAAGATTGTTTGTAAGAACCATCCCGCCATCACCAAGTACTGACAGGTTTTTTGTTGGAAAGAACGAAAAACAACTCAAGTCGCCAAAACTCCCTGCTTTTTTACCATTTAATTCAGCTCCGTGTGCTTGTGCTGTGTCTTCAATAAAAGCTATGTTATTTTGCTTACAAAATCTTTCTATTTTTTCATTATCCGCAGTTTGACCATATAAATCAACGGCTATAAGTGCCTTTACATTCGTTAAGTCTTGTTCTTTTAGTGAAACATAATCAATAGTAAAGTATTCATCAATATCAACGAATACTGGTACTGCGCCAAGCATTAATATTGGAGATGCAGTTCCAACAAAAGTGTGTGAAGGTACAATAATTTTGTCACCGGCCTTTATCCCAAGTGCTTTTAATGCTATATAAATTGCGACAGTGCCACTACTTACCCCCACTCCAAATTTTCGTTCACAATAATTAGCAAATTTTTCTTCAAAAGACTCTAAAACAGGTCCTTTAACATACACTCCACTTTCAAGTGTTTTTTTTACAGCATTTAACATTGCTGATGAAATTTTTTGGGGTTTGAATAATGGAATCAAACTTTCACCCAAGTTTTCTTTTTTGAAGATTTGTACAAACTTTCAATGACTTCCATTGTGCTAATTATTGCTTTAAAGTCATTAGTATTGTTGTTAATTGTTGTAACAAAGGATTGGAATGCACGCAAGTTGTTCTCAATATTCGTTTCATAAGGCGCAAAATCGAAAATGTGAGTGTCTTCTTTGAATTGTTTCATTAATACTTTACCACCTAAATTAATATTGCTTACAAGCAATTCTCCATTTGTCCCACTAATCTCAAGCTCATCATGTAAATCAGGGTAAGTACAGGTACTTAACCTAAAATAAACAATAGTGCCATTCGCATATTCAAATACTACTAGTGCGGTGTCTTCGACATTTGTTTTGGTAAACTTATTAATTTTTGTGACACAATAGACTCTTTTTGGTTTTCCCAACCATTGTATAGTGAAATCAATAAAGTGTATTGCTTGATTTATTATCACTCCTCCACCAGCTTGTTTTTTACTTCCTCTCCAACCAGTATAATAGGATTCATCACGGAGCCAATTCATTTTGAAATTTACAAATACTATTTTCCCAAATACTTTTGTTAAGTCATTATTTTTGAGGGCTTTAAATATTCTTGATTGTCTATATTGAAAATTAACTTGAAGTCGGCATTTGTTTCTTTTACATGCATTAATTATTCTTTTAGTATCTTTTAGGTTAGTTGTTATTGGTTTTTCAATATACAAGTGTTTGCCTTTTTTTGCAGTAAGGAGAGCAATTTTTGTGTGGGTTGCTGGGGGAGTCGCTATTATAAGCGCATCCACAAAGTTAAGCATTTCAGGAACACTTTTTGCGACAACAGCGTTTAGTTTATTCCCAATTAGATTTGCCCGAGTATTATCAATATCATAGACCTGTGTTATTTGAGCATTTTTAATTTTGCTAAGTATTGTCACATATTTTTCTGCAATTTGCCCGCAACCAACTAAACCAAAATTAATCATGTTTTGCCCCAAGGATAGTAAGAATTTGCTTAGCTGTTTTTCTGTTATCTAAGTTTATTTCATAATCAGCTTTTTTTGACTTTAGGACTTCTCTAAATGTTTTTCTAAAACTAGCATAATCCACATATCGTTCATCAAAGAATTCAATTAGCCCTTGCCTTGAAACTTTTATACTTCTAAACATTTCTTCCTCAGTTCTTCCAACTTCAGGGAATAATATTGCTTTAGCGTTTGTTAGTAATATTTCAGCCACTGTATTATATCCTGCTCTGCTAATAACAATGTCGGCTACATTTATTTCCTCAATTAGGCTTGAGCTAAAATTAGAGAGTATAATGTTTGGATTGTTTCTGGTCTGTGCTTCAATTTGTTTTTTTATTTTTGCATCCAAATATAAATCTAACTGGATTTTTAACAAGTATTTTTTTGGCAGTTCATTAAATGCAGTAAGCACATATTGAAATATTTTTTCAATATCTCCTATTCTCCCCAAAGTTACTAAAATAAGTTTTTTGTTTTTTAAATGAAGTCGCTTTATTGTTGCTTGTTTGTCTAAATCTTGTTTATTTTTTGCAGTAATTAGTCCATGATACGTTATTTTTGAACAAAAATCGTCTGAAAAACCATATTCTTTTTTGTAATCAATAACGCTTTTATTATCCATCACAAAAACATGGTCATACAAATTAGGAACATCTATTGATTCAAGTAAATGTTGATTCCTAGTGTAGTTTACAAGTAATTCCTTTGGCGAATCAATTATACCTCTTGATACTAACCCTAACTTGAAAGCTTTTCGGTTTCGCCACTTTTCAAGAATTATTGGAGCAAGCTCCCAAGCTTGACCCGTCATATTATGTTCCACAAGTACTATATCTGGTTTAAATGATTCAAAAGTTACATTAATGATGTTTTGTCGTAACTTGAATAATTCTGATAAATCCATTTTGAGATATCTTGGCACGAGCTTTTGTTTTCCATTTTCAAATAGTATTTTAGTTGAAGGTAATTTTATTACCTCAATATTATTTTGAATAAAAACTTGAGGGATATCAGTTCCAGCAATAATTAGTATTTCTGTGTTAGGATTAGTTGATTTTATGCCCAAAGCCAATGCGAGAACCCTGTTTGTGTGTCCATGTCCAACGGAATTATTGGTGTATAGCAATATTTTGGGGTTCTTTTTCATAAAATCAATCCTTTACATAAAAATTAGTGTGGAGTTAAATTTATCAATTTTTGTTATATCCATTTTAAATTTATTTTTTGAAATTATATTCTTATGGCAAAATTTGCTCTAAATTCTTCATTTCATAGACTTTTTCTTATAGCTTGTCGTAATTAGTTGTTTTATTTCTGGGACTATTGTTTGTTGAAGGTTTTCCGACTCAACGATTTTTACTAGCCATCCTTCTGTTTTGATGGTTCCTGTTTGGGTGAGGTCAGAAATTGTTTGATCTAATTGTTTTTCATTATAATTTGTTAAGCAGAGTAATTCGTGTTTGGAATAATACTTTTTGTCATAAAGGAGCCAGAATAAGAGTTTTTGGTGTACTTGTCCAAAATTTGGGTGTTCTTGAGCTTTTTTGAAATAAGCATTATCGAGTACTGTCATCATTTAAGGCTCACCAATAATTATGCTTTCTAAAGGAATTGATGGTTTTTTGAAAAAGAGTTGCTTTGTTTGTGTTTTGTGTTCAACGAGTAAAAAGTTTTCCGAGGCTAAGTTTGAAATTATTTCTTGGACTTGAGAAAAATCCTCGTAACCAATAATTCTCTCTTCCATGCTAACATAGCTGCTAGAGGGATTAATATTAATGAAGTAGAAATTAAATCAACTAAAAAGTTGATTTTTCTTAGCAATAAGTTTTTCTTAACTAATTTTGTAACATTGTTAAGGTGTTAGTAAATGAAGCATGTTGATTCAGTAATTTTGTTTGTTTTTAATAAAAATAAAGATAAGGTTTTGATGATTGAACGAGTAAAGAATCACTTTGGCTTTGATTGGGGCTTTGTGTGTGGAAAATTTGAAGAGGGGGAAACGGCAGACGAGTGTGCAGTAAGAGAGCTTTATGAAGAATTGGGGCTCAAAGGGCTTGTTTTAAAAAAATTTAAACAAGTAAAACACAAAAAAGATAATGAAACTTATTATCATTATTATTATGTCACTACAATTTCTGAATCTGCTCAAAAAATTAATTTCAAAAAAGACGAGATTAAGAGTGTTGTTTGGTTCAAACTTAATGAATTACCTAAAAGTAGGGCTCCTGATGATCCATTTGAGGCAATTTCAAAATAAGTCTTACTCTAAAATTATTCTTTTCTCAAAAGCCCCATTCTTCAAATTCTTTTTCTTTCTTAACTCGTTAATTTCTTCTTCAGTTGCCCCATATTCTTTTGCTAATGTAAGAGCAACTTCAATTAAATCAGCGATTTCTTCAATATTCCTATCTTCTTTCACTTCTTTTAGCTCTTCTTCAAGCTTAGCTATTAGGGCTTCTTCAAACTCTTTCTTATTAGCAATATGTGTTTTTGCGGTGTCCCCTTTACTTTGAATTATGTTTGGAATATTGTCTCGAACTAGTTTCATACAAATTACCTTTAAAGTAAGTGCTGTGAGATATATTATTCTGTCTTTTAATTTATTTTTTTGTTTTTAATTGCCTTTTTAACATTAGCTCTGGTTTTCCTGCATTGAGCTCTTTACTTGTTTTTATGTTTAATGATTTAATGAAATCGTTTATTTTTTTCTTTACAATTAAGGGGTTTTTGGTTGTTTCTTTTGATTCAATTTCTAAAAACACTCCCAAACCTTTTACCTCTTCTAAAACTATTTCAAACTCTTTTGTTTCAAAAGTGTGTTTGGTATTATTCAATTCGACTAGTTTTGTGTAACCTAATAAGCTGATTATTTTGTTAGTAGTTTCGAATTCTTTTATTTCAGTCTCATATTCATCTGAATAAACCCAAACTCCTTTTTTGTCAAATCTATCTATTTTGTATGCTAAAAAGTATTTGCCTTGTTTTGATCTTATTCTAAAACACTCCTTTGGAAAAGAGTTTCCTTTTGGTTTAAGTTTTTCGTTTTGTTCGTGAAAATAGTAAATGTCTTTAGTGTGCTTTACGATTTCCTTTGATGTTTTTGAAAGTTTCTTTAAGGCAATTTCCTTATCTTCAAATAACTCCACTAATACTTCTATTTCTTTCATTTTTTCATCTTCAAAAATTTTTCAATAGCTTCACTTGTTTCTTTGAAGGTGAATGTTTTTTTAGTTGTTTGGATGGGGGTAAAAAATATTTCGCTTATTTCACTGGTTTTTGGTTTTAAATCACTTGGAGAACCCAAATATTCTACAAAAAAGAGGGTTGTTTTTTGGCTTGAGTATTTTGCGTTTTCTTTTTTTGGAAAATCAAAATTAATGCCAAAAGGCAATTTTTTTAGTACCCTAATCTTGTTTGTTCCCAATTCTTCATTTATTTCTCTCCAAATGGCCTGCTCAGGAGTTTCACCGAGTTTGATTCCTCCTTTAGGAATATCTATTTCTTCAATTTTTTCGTTTTCCAAAATATCTTCTCGCATTACTTTTTTTACAGCGACAATTTGATTAGGTTTCCCTTTACAAACAATAATTGCTCCAACAGCATTTCTAATTGGTAACTGATTTTCGATTGATTCCATTCTTACAGCCTCTTTGAAAATACTAAATACAGAGTTTTCACGTTATTATAGGTTAAGTTGATTTTTTATCAACTAAAAAGTTGATTTATTTTAATATTTTTTTATTAGTAGTTCTGTAACTTTTTCTTTGTCATAAGTTATTTTAGCAGTGAATATTCCTTTTTTGTTTAATAATGGTAGGAAATAGTAGTCTCCTTTCCACATGTTAAGTTTTTTTAGATTTTTGTTTTCTATCCATTCCAAGTCTCCTTCATTGCATTCAATTAGTTTTCCAGAAAACTTTTTTGATATGAATACAAAAACCATTGTGTATTCACCGTTATTTGTTTGGGGGTAAGTTATTATTCCTTTGAGAATTGGTTCTATTTGTAGTCCTGTTTCTTCAAGTGATTCTCTTTTTACTGCTTCTTCTGGGCTTTCGTTATGTTCTATTTTTCCTCCGACACCATTCCATTTTCCTTTATGGATATCGTTTTCTTTTTTTGTACGATGAAGCATTAAGGTTTTTCCATTTTTTTGAATATAACACAAAACAGTCATTTTTATAGGAGTCATAGTAAAAAGAAGGTTTGCTAGTATTTATTCTTTACTAATTTTTCGACAAAGTATTATCTACTTCGTTTGTGATTAGGGGTTTGTAGAATTTTTTTAAGTTGTCTGATTTTCAATCCAAATCAACGTCTCATTAATGTCTCGTATACTTCAACTCTTTTTTTCAAGTATTTATTGAAGTTGTTATTTTTTTCAATCCATTTTCTGCCATTTAATCCTATTTTTTTTAATTCTTTTTTATTTGAAATTATATAATCTAATTTTTCTTCGTATTGTTTTGGTTCGGAAGGGTTAATTGAAATTATTCCGTCTTTGAATTCAGTTAGTTCATGGTAAAGGTTTATTTCATTACTAACAAGGACTGGTTTTCCTGTGCTTAGGGCTTCTCTTGGTAAAATTGGCCCATGGATATTTACTCCAAAGTCGTGTTCTACAGATAGTAAGCAATCTGAAGATTTCATTATTGCCGGAACCCTCCAAGGAGTAACAAAGTTGTGAAAAAATACTCTTTCACTAATACCAAGTTTTGTTAGGTGTTGTTTTAGTTCACTCTCATCTATCCCTGTTCCAATAAGTATTAAGGAATAATCATTTTTAATTTTAGAAAGAGCATTTGTTAATTCAAAAAGCCCTTTTTTTGAATCTATTTTACCAAAATGTGTTAATATTGTTCCCGTTGGGTTTTTTCCAATTAATTTTTTTAAATTATCTTTTTTCACTTTTGGACTGAACTCGTTTTCATCAACAGCTTTTTTTATTTCAAATACTTTATTTTTATTTACTCCTAACTTGGTAAACAAACTTGCTCCCCTTGGAAAAGTAACTATCGCGTTTGCTGAAAGAATAGTCCTCTTTAAAGCACTAATATAGTGCGGTGAGTTTAGAATTCTTGTCATGTCACTTCCTGCATGAGTTAAGACTAAGGGTTTATCAAATTGTTTTGAAAGGTAATGCGCAACAAATCCATATGGTAATAAGTAGGATCCTTCAATTACATCAATATCTTCGTTTTCTAATATTTCTATTCCTTTAGAAATAAGTTTTATAGTAATTGGATTAAAGCTAGGGATAAATCCTGGCATTTCAAAGGGATTTGTAGAGTAAAGGTTAACATTTTTTGGTTTTAATTTGTCCAAATCTTCAACTGTTAATTGTTCTCTATAAGGGTCTTCGACCTCATAAGAATTTGTAAGAACAAATATTTTGTGTCCTCTTTTTCCCAGTCCTTTACAATACCAATAGGCGTTTGAGCTTTCGCCTCCTTCAATCGGGGGATATTTTGATATTTTTAATATATTCAAATCATCATCTCCAACATTGTGGATCTGGGGAATAGTAAGATCCAGAAACGGCATATGCTACTGCGGGGCAGCCTCGACAATAGTTGAGGAGTTCGCATTTATTACATTTTTCCATTTTTTCAATCTCTCTCATTTTGTTTAATTCCTTTGATTTAAGGAATATATCTTTTAGGCTTTGATTGGGTACTTTTCCAATAACTAGAGGCATTCTTCTGCAAGCCATTACTTGTCCGTCTGAAAGAATGGATAAGTGTCGTATTCCTATTGAGCATCCTCCTGAAATAGTTTTTACTTTCTTTTTTGGATAAAACAAACCCAGGTCATGGTATAACAATGTCCATAAGTGGTCTTTTCTGCCAAATTTTGTTTTTGTTTTGCCATTAAGTTTTCGGTATTCTTCTAAAACTTCAAGCAAAAATTCTTTATATTCCTGCGGCTTAAAAAGTTGGGATTTAAGTTGTTTTCCTTTTCCCGTTGGTACTAGTCTAGCAAAATCAAAAACATCTACTTTGTCTTTTATGAAATGAATTAGAGGGATTAGATCTTTTGAATTTGTTTTGCTTAAAGTAAACATGCAAACTGTTTTTATTCTATTTTTTTTTAGAATACCAAATGCTCGTAAGCTGTCTTTAAAGCTTCCTTTTTTTCTAAAAAAATCATGTGTTTCTTCAAGACCGTCCAAACTTATTTGATAACTTTTTACCCCAAGTTCTTTCATTTTTTTTGCAAGTTCGTTTGTTACAAGATAAGGGTTTCCGAGTATAGATACAGTTACTTTTCTTTTTTTGCATTCTTCAAGTAAATCAAAAAAATCTTTTCTTAATAATGGGTCGCCCCCAGAAAAACTTATGTGGGGAGTTGCTCCTAAGTAGTCACTCGTTTTAACAAAGTCATCAAGAACTTTTATACATTCAGTATAGCTTAATTGGTTTTCTACTTCTGATTTATAGGTTGATGAATCATACATATAACAATGCTTACATTTTTGTTCGCATGAAGCGGTTATATGCCATTGTATAATAAAATTAGGTATTTCGATACACCTATTTAGTTAAGATTTGTTTAGTCATTTTTTGACTTATACTAATCTCCAGTACCGCCGCCACCGCAGCCTCCGCAACCACCGCATTCAGTTTGTGCAGATTTTAGTGATTTATCAGTTTTATTCCAATAGTCGTATTTTTCTAAAATGCTTTTTGGTGAACTCATGAAAACCCCTCTAATAAAATAACGGCAAATCCAATTAATAATACCTTCGGTTATTTAAAAATGAAAAGATCTACTCAAGAGCTTTTGAGTGAGCATGATAATGAGTAATTAGTCCGAATTAAACTAAATCTTTTCTTTGAATCTAATCCTCTTTTTTAAGCTTTTTCTCACATTCTATTGTTATGGTTTCTAGTCGTAAAAGGGTTCTTGTTACTAGTGCGTTGCCTTATGTGAATAATATTCCTCATTTGGGGAATTTGGTTGGTTCTGTTCTTGGGGCTGATGCTTTTTCTAGGTTTAAACGTTTAGAAGGTAATGAGGTTTTGTTTGTTCTTGGTACTGATGAGCATGGTACTACTGCTGAAGCTAAGGCGATTGAAGAGGGTTTGACTCCTAGACAGTTAGTAGATAAGTATTTTTTGATTCACAAGAGTGTTTATGAGTGGTTTAACGCGAGTGCGAATTGCTTAGGTAGATCTTCTTCAAAAGAGAATGCAGAAATTACTAAACACATTTTTTTAGCACTTTACAAGAATGGATATTTGAAAGAAAAAATTATTACTCAGCTTTATTCAGAAAAATCGAAAAAGTTTTTGAGTGATAGGTTTGTTGAAGGAGAGTGTCCTTTGTGTCACGCAAAGGGAGCAAGAGGGGATCAGTGTGATTCTTGCGGGAATTTACTTGACCCAATGGACTTGATTAATCCCATTAGTAAGATTGATGGATCTAAACCTGTTCCTAAAGAAACTAAGCACTTGTTTATTGATTTACCAAAACTAGAACCTGAATTAAAAAAGTGGATTGATTCTAAGAGAACTACTTGGACTCCGCTTGCACTAAATATTACTGATCAGTGGTTAAAACAAGGATTGAGAGAGAGATGTATTACTCGTGACCTTGAGTGGGGAATTCCTGTTCCGCTTGATGGTTGGGAAGGAAAAGTTATTTACAGTTGGTTTGATGCTCCAATAGCTTATATTGGAATTACAATGGAGTGTAAAGAAAAGAGTTGGGAGAGTTGGTGGAGAGCGGATGATATTACTTTGTATCAATTCATGGGTAAAGATAATGTTCCTTTCCATTCTATTTTGTTTCCAAGTTTTTTAATTGGAACAAAAGAAAAGTGGCACTTAGTAGATTACTTGGATTCAACTGCTTATCTAAATTATGAGGACAAAAAATTCTCAAAGAGTAAAGGGACTGGCGTGTTTGGAGATGACGCAGTTAATTCAGGAATTGCTAGCGATATTTGGAGATATTATTTATTTAGAATTCGTCCGCAAGCAACTGACTCTGTTTTTGAGTGGAGTGATTTCTTTGGAAAAGTAAATACTGAGCTTGTTGGTAACTTTGGTAATTTTGTTAACAGAGTAATTTCTTTGAACGAAAAATTGTTTGATTCAGTTAAACAAGAATCTAGTTCAACTAAATTAATTGACCAAGTAAAACCATTAGTTGAAGAGTACAAAGAGTTAATGAATAAGCTTCACTTAAGAGAGGCTTTAATGAAAGCTAATGAAATTAGTTCAGTTGGAAACAAATACTTGCAAACAGAAGAACCTTGGATTAAAGCTAAGACTGATAAAATTGCTGCAGCTAGTGTAATTTCTGAGTGCATTGATTTAGCAAAAGTTTTAGCAGTTCTATATTATCCTTTTACTCCTAATGCTTCTGAAAAAATATTTGTAATGCTTGGAGAAAACAAAACTATTCTTGATGTTGGATTTGAGAATTGCTTTAACCAAATTCCTACTGGAACAAAGATTTCAAAAGGAGAGATTTTGTTTAAGAAACTTGAAGAAAAAGAAATTGCTGAGCTAAAAAAGAAGTTTTCAAAAGAATAATTCACTAATTTTTGCTTCATTTGTTGGTTTCACTTACCCCTATATATGGTTTCAGTACTAATTAGTATAGAGTTTAAGTAATTGTTTTAAGTAAAATGATTATAGTGGCGCCCAAAGCATTTAACTTAATTTTTAAACGTTTTGTAATGGAATGTTTTCAAGAGGAAAGTAGAAAAAAAGAAATCGGTTAAGTGGTAAAATGATTTGTATTATAGCATTAGTAGTTTTCGCAATACTTGGCCTTATTTCAGCTAAGTATAGAGCTTATTTCTTTGAAGCCTTGGATTGTGTTTTCAAAAAAGCTACTCTAAGAAAGTGCACTACTTCTTTTGATAAAAAAATGAAGATGAAGATTACTACTAGATTATCAAAATTAAATAGTTCTCTTGGAAGAACTGTATTCAAGCACTTTGAAACCATTTCTTGGATTTTTACTATTCTAATGATTGCTTCAATGATTTGGTCTGCTTACGTTGGATTCATGGGTGTTTACAATTGGGTTGCTTTTGGGAATTGTTATGGGCCTGATAGTACCCAGGCTTGCGTTTTAAATAATTTAACAGGAAAAGTTCAACCAGCTGGGTATACTATTATAACTGACACTAATTTGAGTTGTGATACGAATTTGCTTTCGGGGCAAAATTTGAAGTGATTTTTTGCGCGAGGAAGATTTTTAACCATTATTTGTTTATTTTTTTCAATTGACTAACAATTGGAGGGTTTTGAAATGAGTAATAAACACGTTAAACACAATGCTTCTGTTCATGAGCACAAAACAGAAAGCGCCCCTAAGGATAAAAAAATTCTTGGGTTCGAAATGAAAACAATAGTGCTTTTAGCTGGGTTAGTTTTAATTTCAGCAATATTAGCTACTTGGTTTGGATTTGCAGCAGGAAGCGCAAGTGCAGTTCCAACAACAGTTGCAGTAGATAAAACTGTTTTGATGAGTACTGTTGAGAGTTATATTAATAGTAATTTATTAGTAGACCCGGGCGTTTCAGCAAAAATAATTGATGCTAACGAAGTAGGCAACGGTCTTTACGCATTGTCTTTTGAAATATACCAAAACAATGCAAAAGTTAGTGCAGGAACATTATACGCAAATAAAGATAAAGTTCTAATAGGTCAGGCATTTGATCTTAATACTCCTTTGCCTAAAGCAGAAACACCTGCAACACCTACAGAAACTCAAGTTAAATCAGACAAACCAGTTGTTGATTTATATGTAATGAGTTTTTGTCCGTATGGTAACAAAGCTGAAGACACAATGAAACCTGTTTTTGATTTGTTAGCAAGTAAAGTAACTTTCAATGTTCACTACATTGTAAATGTTAGTGGAACAAATGTTCAATCTCTTCACGGAGCACCTGAAGTTGTGCAAAACGAAAGAGAAGCTTGTGTTCTAAAGAACTACGATTTGAACAAGTGGTTCGAATTCGCAACTTATGTAAATACTAATTGCGGAAGTAATGGTTCTTGCTGGGAAGCTGGAGCTAAGACTTTAGGAATTGACACTGCAAAAATTAGTAATTGTGTTACAACTGAAGGAGTTGCTTTAATGCAAGCTAATGCTGATGCATCTAACGCAGCTAATGCAAATGGCTCACCTACATTGTTAATCAATGGTGTATCAAGCACAGCTGTTTACCAATACGGTAACTCAGAAGCCTACAAGCAAGCTATTTGCTCTGCATTTAATACTGCTCCAAGTGAATGTGAAACAGTATTAAGCGGTAGTACTAGCACTGCAGCAGGCGGATCTTGCTAAATAACTTTAAACAAAAGGGGACAAAAGAGTCCCCTTTTTCTTTTTTTCTTTTCTAATATTATTCAGCACTCTTGTGATTAAATGATTGATATTATTAGAAACAAATTTTTTCTTTTAATTCTTGCTCTGATTAACTTTGCTGCGGGGATTTATTCATTTTCTTATTACTTGCCCCAGCTCCAAACAAATTCTTTTTGGAGTTGGATTTTAATTGCTGATTGTCCAATTTTTGCAATTTTGTTTGGAATAAACTTAATTCTCATATTGTTGGACAAGAGGTCTGAATTGCTTTCCTTCATTTCAATTATTGGTAACATTAAGTACGGTCTTTGGACTATTTTTGTTTTAATTATAAGTGGAGCAGCCCCTGCAAATGAATTGATTATTTTTAGTCACTTTCTTTTAATATTAGAAACAATTGTGTTGTTTGATTTGTTTTCTTTCAAAGTAAAGCACGTACTAATTGCTGCGGTTTTGTTTGCAATTAACGATTTCTTTGATTATGTACTAGGATTACACCCTTTTGTCAAAGAGGGATTTTTAGCGGATGCAGCATTGTTTTCGCTAGCTTCTACAATAATTCTTCCTTTTTTGGTTTCAATACTATTTTCAATTAGAGAGGAATTACCTCCTAAAAAAGAGTTTCAAAATCCTAAGAAATTGATAAAAAGTACAAAAAAATGGAGTGCTCGTTAAACTTACTCTAGTGGAGTTTTTGAAAATTGAACTTGACCAAAAGAATATAAAGCAGTTCTTTCTTTATTAATTTGATAATGAACTAAAAAATGAGTAAATAGTAGTAGTGCTATTTATTGAATTTTGATAAAAAAAGTGGATTTTATGACTGAAAAGAATTTTTCTATTACAGGGCACGGAGCTTGCCAAGAAGTTGGAAGAAGTGCATTTGTTTTAGATTTTGGTGAAAAGTTTTTACTAGATTTTGGAATTAAACTTAATTTAGAAGAAATAGAGTACCCTATTGAAGTAACTGAGCACGTTAAAGCAGCAATTATTTCCCACGCTCACTTAGATCACTCAGGTCTATTACCTTACTTTTACAAGAACTCTGATTGTTTGAGTTTTATGACTCAATCTACTCTAGAGTTAGCTGATATTTTGTGGAAAGACTCAATTAAGATTGCTGAATTTGAAGGACTTGCCCCAAAATACACTAAACAAGAAATTGACAGAACTCATAATTACAATTTTGTTGTTCCTTACAAAAAACAATTAACAGTTACTAATGATACTTCTTTAGAATTCTTTGATGCAGGGCACATTTTAGGTTCTGCTTTGACAAAAGTTACTCATAAAGAAAAATCTTTTTTATACACTGGGGATTACAAAGTAAACGAAACTCAACTGCACAACGGAGCAGATCTTAATGTTGGTAAAGTTGATTATTTAATGACTGAAGCGACTTACGGGGATCGTGAGCAAGCTGATAGAAAACTTGAAGAGAAAGCTTTTTGCGAATCTGTTCAAAGTACAGTTGAACGAGGAGGATGGGCAATTGTTCCTGTTCTTGCAATTGGAAGAAGCCAAGAAATAGTTGATATTCTTTCAAAGTATAATCTTGATGCACCAATTTTCTTAGATGGAATGGGCAAAGCGGTTTCTGAAGTTTACTTACAACACCAAGATTTAATTAAAGACCCAAAAGGGTTAGCAAGAGCGCTAAACGAAGTTGAATGGGTTCAAGGAAAACAAGGAAGAGCAGCTGCTCTAAAAAAACCAAGTGTAATAGTTACTACTTCAGGAATGCTTAAAGGCGGACCAGTTGTTGGTTACATTAACAAAATAATGGGTGATCCTAGAAGCAAGATTCACTTAACTAGTTTCCAAGCAGAAGGAACTCCTGGAAGATTACTTGCTGAAGAAGGTAAATTACCTAAAGAAAAAACTGGTGAAATAGTTAAAGTTGGTTGCAGATACGAAAAGTTTGATTTCTCAGCTCATCCCTCTCAAGGAGAGATGATTAAAGCAATTAAGAAGTGGAATCCTAAAGAAATCTTTTTAGTTCACGGGGACAAAGACGTAATGAAGATTTTTGCAAAAAGAATCTTAGACGAAACAGGAATCAAATCAAGAGCACTTGAAGCTGGAAAGAAAGTTGAATTCTAATTCAGTTTTTTTATTTTTTAAAATCTTTTTTGTTTCAAAAAAACCTTTTTTTTACCCACCCACTTCTTTTAAGTAGTTGTTTCTTTCTAAGTATTTTATACAAAAGTGATTTCGTTATGGGTTTTGGAAAGTTTTGTGCTAAGTGCGGTAAATCTACTGACGCAATTATTGGTGGGATTTGCTCTGATTGCTACTTAAAGAGACACGATTTATTTACTGTTAAAGACATTAACATTGAGAAGTGCGTTAAGTGCGGAAAGATTCACTTCAAAGGAAAGTGGACTAGTATTAGTAACGAAGAAATAGCTAATGAGGTTTCTTCTAAAATTAAATTAAATTATGATTTAGATCAACCAAAAATATTTGTTGAATTAACTCCGATAACTGATATTGATTTCTCTGCCCGAATTACAGTAACGGGTTTTTTAGAAGGAATTTTGGTTGAACAATTTAGAACTACTGAAGTTTCTTTAAACAAAGTTTCTTGTGATTCTTGCATGAAACTTGTTTCTAATTATCGTGAAGCAATTATTCAATTAAGAGCAACTACTCAATCAGAAGCAGATGCAATGCTTGAGGTTGCAAGAGAATTACTAAGAATTGAAGCAGCAAAAGATTCTCTTAGTGCAATAATTAAAACTTTTGGAATAAAAAACGCTTACGATCTTTGGATTGGCTCAAACAAAGGAGCAATTAAAGTTGCAAGAAAACTAGCAAAACTCTATAAAACAAAAATAATTGCCTCAAAGAAACTAATTGGGGAAGATGATGGTAAAAAACCAAAGTACAGATTTACTTATTGTATAAAGAAATAGTTTTTTTTTAAGTTTCTAATTTTTGCGCTTTTTGAAGTTTTTTTCTAAGATTAGCTTGTTGTTTTGATTCTTCTTTTTGAACAACAAAAGTAAAATATTCTGCGTCTCTTGAATCTGTTAATCTAGAGTCTCTTGGAACAAATTCTTTTTTTCCTGAAAGTACTTTGAAACCAGTTCTAATTAGACTACTAGCTACTTCTTTTTCACTGGATTTCATTATATTAAATACTAATATTCCGTTTGGTTTTAACATGGCATAAAGATTAGTTAATACTTCTTCTCTGCGTTTTGAAATGGCTGAGAATTCAAAGCTACTTGTTAGCCCTAAAGAGGAATAAATAAGGTTGAATTTTCTTCCTCTGAAAACTTTCTCTAATTGGTTTAAGTGTGCTACGTGCCAATCAATGTTTCTAAAATTTCTGTGATTCATCCACTTTTTTTCAAGAGCAGTTCCTGTTGCGGAAAAAGCTGTTTTTGGGAATAGTCCTTTTAGTTGTGAAACTGTTTTTCCTGACCCGCATCCAATTTCAAGTACGCTTCCTCCGCTTGAACCCATTTCTCTAATCATGTTTTGAAGCTTTATTCCAAGTGCTTGGTTTGTTGCTGCTAAATTTGCATGGTAACTAACTCCATAAGACAATTTTCTATCATGGGTTCTGCTTGTAGCTAATCTTAATGCTAGTTCGTGTCTTTCATAAGCTTGTTGATTTTTGGATTGACTTGCTCTTGCTACCGCATTTTGGGCAGCCTTGGAAAGCATTCTTTTTGGGATATTAATTCTCGGGGGCAAAGTTTGTAAGAATTTTTTTGTTCTTATTTTTTGTAACAAAGTAGTTTTTCTTGGAATCATAATTAACTAGTGTGAGGGTTAAATAAAAGGCTTTAGTTTTAATTCCATCCGATTGGTTTTTGTCCTTTTAAGAGCATAATAGCGCGTTTGATTTGATATTTAATAGCCAGTCCTGTTACTCTGGAAGTGTATTCTAAATCACTTGTATAATTTCCTCTTGTTTTTCTTTGTTTTTTTGTTATTTCAAATATTCTTTTTAGATCTTCATTAGTAACATATCCATGTTGCCCAGGGGCTTCTTCAAAATCGGCTTCAATTTTGTTTAGTAATTCAATTGCTTTTGGAGTAGTTTTTGTTTTTTCTAATGCCCAATTTGCAACTAACTCAAAATTTTCTTCAGTGGATGATTTTTTTCTTTTTTCGCCATAAAGTATTTCAAATAGTTCTTTGTTTTTAATTAATATTCTTGCAATTTCTTTAGTATAAGCACTATTTGCACTGCGAGCTATTTGTCCTTTTAATTTAATTCCATTTGATATTCTCGGAAACTTTCTTCCGAATTTTATAGTAGTTGCAAGTACTCTTCGATTAACAGAATTTTTCAAAACAATTGGTTTGTTCATGTTAATCATTGTCCTTTCAAAAAATTAATTGCTTCAAATAGGGGTGGAAGAATAACAAAAACCCCTGTTCCTGCTGTATGATTAGTGTGTATTAAAAAATCCTCTTGTTGCGTTTTATTCAATTTTTTAATTTTTGAGATTTTTTTTAGTTCGTTTATATCAGTAGGCATTTTTTCATTATAGTTTGAACTTAAAATATCATTTTTTATTTTTTCTAATAATTCAATTGCTTCTGAGTGTGTTTTTGTTTTTCTTTTTGCCCAGTTTGCTATTAGTTTTCGTTGTTGGCTGGGATCTAGTTTTTGTGCTTGTTCTCCTACAATTAAATCAAATAGTTCTTTGTCTTTGATGAATATTTTTGCGATTTCTTGTATGTGTTTGCCTCTTGCTCTTACGTCCATTCTTCCAACTAGTTTAACGCCGTTGTGTATTTCTGGAAATTTTCTTTGAAATTTTAGAGTAGTTGCCAGTATTCTTCTATTAGCAGAGTTCTTCATTAAATTTGGGTTCATAGCAAATCTACTTTTCAAATTCGCTTAGTGCTTTTGTTAGTTCTTCTATTGGCATTGAGGTTGTAATTAGAGGAATTTTTTCGCTTTCAGCGATTTTGATTGCTATTGGGTCAACTGGTTTTTCTGGAGTGAATACTCCGTGTAAGATTATCATACTTGGTCGCATATCTGTAGAAAATCTACCTACTTTTACTGCAATTAGTGGGCTTCTTCCGTTCTCAACGTGCCTAAAAATAAGTACTCTATTTGGAGTTTTTCCATAGAGCATCATGTATTCGTGTACTGGTACTTCTAAAATAACTTTTATTGAATCAATTATAGTGTAACCAAAAACAGTTTCTTCTTTTACTTTGTGAGGCAGGCAAATAATTGTTCCATTTATTTTTTTAACTATTTCAGTTGCTTTTATTCCTGAAGTGAATTCGTGTGAATCAAATGCGCTTACTTGTTCTTGAGCAAAATCTTTTTCAAGTTGTTTAACAGTTTTTCCGCCTTTTGATTTATCAAGTTCTATTAGAGCATTAACTAATCTAGAAATTACCCCTATTCCTGGGTTCTTTCTTCTTCCGCCCTCGTAATCAGAGATTGTTGAAGAAGATACTTTCAAAAAAGAAGCGAGTTCTGTTTGGTGGACTCCAAATATTTCTCTCCATTTCTTCATCGATCCGCCTGGATCGCTTGAGAGAGTCATTTCTCCTGCAATAGTCATTGCTAATTTGTCCATACCAATACTAGGTTCAAAGTAATTAATAATGGTTTCGTCAGTTGTCCTCAAAGACAAGAGCTTTTTTCGTCAAGTGAATTGCTCTCTTGATTAGGTTTTTATACTTGGTAAATAGTAAGTTGTTTATGGTTAAGAGTTTTTTTGCTATAAAGAAAGGTGGCTTGAAAAAGTCAACAATTACTGTTAGAGAGCATGGGCTTATTGGAATGGGTTCTGAAAGAGAGGTTCATGAAGCTAAAGTAGTTGTTTTGCGAAATAAGCAAGGAAAACTAAAGAGAGGAAAAACATTAAAATTGGCTTTGAAGCGTTTTGATCAAGTTTATGAACATGATCATCCTTGGAGTAATCCTTTTGTTCAAGTAAGAAATTTTAATTCGCTTAAAGAGTTGAATACTAAGAAAAAACTTGGACTCAACATTATTCCTACTTATAGATTAATTGAAGCTCCCACTAGAACTCCTGGAATAGTTGCAACAAATCTAAGAATTCTTAATTGGGAATTTTTTAAAAAAGTCCCTGAGAAAGTGAAAAAAGAAGTGTTAGATAAAATCAAAGAACAAATGGATATTGTTAAAAGTGAAGGTTTTGATATAGCTTTTGATGCTTTTGCTTTAGTTAAAGTTAAAGACGATTTGGTTCCTTATATTGCTGATTTTAGGTCAGTTCACCCTTCTCGTTCACAAGCAGAGATTGAAAAAAAACTTGCACAAATCGAAGCTCATAAAAATGGAAATCAATCTAGAAAAGCTAAATAATTTTATTTAAATTTAATAGTTAGAAATTATGGTTAAAAAATCATTTTTAATTAAGAATAAATTTTTTTAAAGTGCATAGTTATGGGTAATCTTTTTGGAGATTGGTTTGGAGACATTAAATAAAAAAACTTGTGAATAGATGTAAAGAAACAATATAAATAGTTAAGTGATTAATTATATTAGGGGGATTATAAATGCGAACTTTTTTTAGAACAATGGCAGGAAGAGTTGCAGATAGAGTTAGTCTTTTTAGGAATCGTCAGCTTCCTTTTCGTGTCCCTAATAGTAGAAGGGGAGGAGTGCAGAGAGCTAGAATAAAAAATGGGGTGTTATTTGGAAATCAACCATCTCTTGGGGAAGGACGATTTTATGGAAGAGTTGTTGGATTATCAAAAGGTCCTGATGGATCACTTTACCCAACAAGGAATGAAGGTCCAAAAACAAAACCTTTTCCAAAAGGAGTACTCATAGTGGATAGTAGGGGTAGAACTGTAGGGGTTCGTCTTGCTGCGGAAGTAAAATAATCTAATCATCTTGCATTAAACGAACCAAATGGGTTCAATATTTTGCCCCAGAATTTTATTGTGGGTAAGTTTTATTAATTCCCTAAGCCCTATTCTATTGTATGGGGATTGCAACAAGAAAGATTATTGAAGCTCGTTTGAAAAAACAAAATAGCTACTTAAAATTAAAATCAGATTCAGAGCGCAGAAGAGTTCTAGTCAATCATCTTCGCGCAGAGCAAGAGCGTATTAGTCAATTACATCCTAGTCAATTTGCTGCTTATAAAATAGTAAAAACTTTAGCAACTTCTCAATCTCCAGGAAAACCAATTAAGACAGCGAGTGTTTTGTATGATAAGCATAATGCAGTAACTGGGCGAGCAATAGAAAATGAATTTAAAAGAAGAGGAATTAAAACTCAGTCACTTGGTTTTGTTAGAGATGAACTTGATTTGAAAATGAATAGGGCTAGTTCTGATGCACTAAGAAAGCATTCTAGAAGTGAAGCAGTTGTTTTTTTAACGAAGGGAAATAAATCCCAGTTTGATAATAATGCGGATATTGTTGTTAATGAAGTTGAACGCAGAAACGGACAAAAGAAAGGTAGTCGTTTGGCTTTGATTTATGGAATAGATAATATGAACGCAACAAGAATGGGGCTTGCTGCTACTCAAAGAAAAAATGTTTTAATGAGAAAATTTACTACAAAAACAATGAATGCTGTTAAAGGAGCAAGGCAACTAAGTGTTACTACAAGGAATGGAACAAATCTTTCTTTTTCTTTAAGTCCAAGAGTTAAATGGCTTGCAGATGATGGAGCTATAACAAAAAAACTTTGGGGTAATTTTGTTGCAGGAGAAGTTTATACTACTCCTTTGAGAGTGGATGGAACAATTGTTCTTGATATGTTTGTTACAGGAGTTGGTAATGTTGAAAAAACTCCAATACGCGCTAAAGTTAGCGGAGGAAGGATTGTATTTGATAGTATTACTTGTGCAAGCGAATCGGTTCGTCAAAAATTTTTAAATATTCTTAGAACTGATAAAAATGCTTCAAGAATTGGAGAACTTGGACTTGGAAC
This sequence comes from archaeon, assembly GCA_041659525.1. Taxonomy (GTDB): domain Archaea; phylum Iainarchaeota; class Iainarchaeia; order Iainarchaeales; family JAAZKV01; genus JAAZKV01. The sequence continues at coordinate 712,334 of JBAZYC010000001.1, forward strand.
AAATGTTTCTATAAATAAACTAACTGGCGGAATTTTAATTGACGAAAAGTTTCCTGGACTACACGTTGCTTTTGGTGATGGTTATGGAGAATATACTGGAATTAAAGGAAGGGATAGTTTAGAACACAATGATGCTCTTTTGAGAAATCCAACTATTGTGGTTAATGGTAGAAGAATAATGGTTAATGGAAAAAGTCTTCTATAACTTCATTTGTCTACAAATTTTAGTTAGTTCATAAAGTATAAATACTCTTTTTGTTGTATATAGTTCATGGGTAACCTTTTTGGAGATTGGTTTGGAGACATTTCTGTAATCCTTTTTGTATTCATTGCTTTTTTGATTTTTTATTATTTCATTGCAAAGAAAGGAAAAACAAGAAACGAAGCTGTGTTAGTTTCTTCTTTAATAATTTTTTTAACATCAGCTTTCTCAGTAATTGATTCTACTTTGTTAGGAAATACTTTTTCGGGGCCAGTAATTGGATTTTATTTACTTGGAGTAATAGCAATTATTTCTTTAATTGCTTTTATTGCAGAAATAAATAGACTCTGGGAAAGAAAAAAATAGTTTTTCTATCTTCCTTATTTAAATTATCAAATCATTGTCACCTCCGCTTTGTCGAATTTTTTCGTTGGACTCTGCTTTTCTCGACTTAAACCTTTCCCCTTTGGGTCGCTGTTGCTAAAGGTTTAATGTCTCCAAAAGCAGCGGGGCCGTCCATGAAAAAATTCGTTTTTTGCGGAGGTGGCTCAAATGATTTTTTTAAATAATTTAAGTAAACCCTCAAAAGAGGAAATATTGTCAGTAAAAAGAATTGCAAGATGCAATCCTAATGATTTGGATTCAAGAGAACTTTGGGTTCTTGAACAATTTTTAGAGGGTGATGAAGATGATTAATTCATCGCCGGCAAAGAACTTCCAAAGCGATTATAAAGCTCCAAACTTGGAGTCTAATATGGTTAACATTCTTTTGCCAAACTATTTACCAAAATTAGATGAAAAAATAAAAGTGCACAATTTTCACAAGGTGCTTTTAGAGTATCATTTGGAAACTAATCTTACTATGCGAGCTGTATCTAAAATAATTGGTTTGCATGAAGTAACTTATAGATCATATCTTAGTGGGAAGAATCGACCAGATTTTAAAATGTTAAAAAAATTAAGTAATGTTTATGGAGTTGATTTGTTACAAGTAGCATTTGAACAAAATCATGAATTTTTTATGGGTAAAAAAGTAATAAAATTACCAAGAGAATTAACTATTGATTTAGCTTATTATATTGGTTATTTGCAAGGTGATGGTTATTTAGAATCTGATAAAAAAAGTTATGGTTTTGCTGATGAATACCTTAGTCAGATAGAGCAAATGAATGTTTTAACAAAAAATATTTTTAATGCTGAAGGACATATTTATGCAGTTGTTTCAAAAATTGCTACAAAACCTTGTTATAATTTAGTGATAAATTCTTTTGTTATTAATTCATTTATTCATGAATTTTTTGGGATTATTAGGGGCAAAAAAATTCAATTAAGAATTCCAAAAATAATGTATTCTAATAAACAAATATTAGCATCTTATATTTCAGGCCTTTATGATGCCGATGGAACAATCCCAAAACAACCTCAAAAAGCAAAACAACTTTTTGTAGATGTGACTATGAAAGATAAAATTTTTATGGAAGAAATAAAAGAAGTGTTGAACTCGTTTGGAATTTCTTCTTTAAAATTATATGAAAGACGAAGTCATTCAGGGGTTGGTAGCTGGGATTCACCAAGTTGGGAAATAAGAATTAGAAGACATGGTGAGATATTGAACTTCTTAAGAGAAATAGGTTTTCATCATCCTGATAAATCAAGAAGAGCAAAAGAGGTGATTTCTATGTTAACATAAAACGAGCCGGTCGGGAATTGGACCCGAGTCTACGCCTAACTTCAATCAATCGGGTTTGTTTTGTAAAACATTTCCAAAAAGATTCTAGGAGTGCGCGATACTATCCACTATACTACCGGCCCGTATAAGTCTATTTGTCGGAGAACCTTTAAATTAGTTATTAATCAAACTTTTTCTTTATTTTACAAAAGCAATCTTATTGCAGTAGCAGTAAACAAAGGGACCCAAAGGTTGTCATCAAGTGGGAGTATTTCTATAAGGGTAGCAACTATTCCGCCAATTATTGCAATGTGTAATGGAAAGAATAAATTGATACAAATAATTGAGACAATTAAACAAGCAATGCTTCCTTCCCAAGTTTTTTTCTTATATAGTTTGTGTTTCCCAAAGGTTATTCCAATTAGAGCCGCTGCAGAATCTGCAAATACTTGTACGCTTAGTGCTGCAAGAATTATTTGAGGGCTGTCTTTGAATAAAATTAGTAACAAAATTGCTGATACGAAAAAATATACTGCTGCTTTTCCAGGGAAATGTTTTTCATTTTCTCTTTCCACATTTTCAACCATTTTTCTAATAAAAGGAAATTCGTGTCCTCTAATTATTGCGAACGATAAAATTGTTCCTGCAATTAAGCACAATCCAATTATTAGTGCGCTCATTTGGGTTCCTGCGAATTGGATTAGCAATATAAAGAATAATCCGAAGAGTACGTGAATAGCTTTTCTTACATATTCTCTTGTGTGACTCATTTTTTCCCTTCTGTTTTATATCCTTAATACACTAACTTCTATTTAACCACTTCTGAATAGATTAACATTGCCAAAAATCGAGGATTTACTTCTTTTTTACGAGTATTAAGTAGTGGTGTTTTTCGTAGGGTTCTATGTCAATTGTTTGTATTACTTCGAATTCTTTTTCAAGTAATTTGGTTTCATCAGAGAGTACTTTTTGGGGGGTTAGTGATTGTGAAATGCTTTTTGTTTTTAGTGCGAGTGCCCCTAGCCCTCCTTTTTTTAAGAATTGTGCGTTTCGCAGGAAAATATCCGCTTGGTTTCTTTGGGAGATATCTTGAAACATTGCATCTACTTTTTGGGTAAAAAATTCTTTGTAATTATCAGTGCTTTGTGCGTCACTTAGTATTGGAAATAAATTTGTTCTTAGTTCTGCAAGTTTAGCAAGTTTTTGCATTGCTATTTCGCTTACATCTAAGCAAAAAACTGCTCCTTTCTCTCCAACAATATCTGAAACGTGACTTACTGTTGTTCCTTCTGCGCTTCCTAAATAAAGTACGCTTGCTCCGTCAAAGAAAATACTTTTTTTAATTCCATTAACTATTCCCGCTCCATATTTGGATCGGTGTGGGTCCCATTCGCGGTACTCAATTCCTTCTTCATTAATTAGTCTTTCTCCATAAACTCTTTTAGTGGGTAAAAGGTTTTTTGTGTAAATGGATTTATTTTTTTTATAAATTCCATCAAAAATTTGTTGCATAAGTAAAATCCTCAAAATAGTTTTTTTTTTACTTAATTTATTTAAATTAATTTTATTCCTAAATTAATTTATTTTTTAGAATCTTTTTTTGAATCCGTGACTGGGCTTGCTTGCACCCGAGCTATGCGAGGGCTTGTTGAATCTTCCTTTTCCAAAGCTTCTTCCTCTGGTTCTGTCTTGCCCGAATGAAGTTTCACTGTCTCTTGTCCGGTATCCTCTGTCTGAGTAACCTTCTTCTCTTTCTGGTCCATAATTTGGTTTACCAAATCTTGGTTTGTCTCTATTCACTGCTTGATTTGTTCCGTGAATCGCTCTTTTTGTTTCGTAACCTGTTTTTTCTCCGCTATATTCTGAATTAGTATTTCCGTAAGATGGCCTGCCACCATAACTTGGCCTGCTGTAAGATGGTTTACCATAACTTGACCTGTCAGCACCTGATCCACCATAAGATGGTCTTGGTGAATTGTATCTTGGTCTGTCAGTACTTGATCCGCCGTAACTAGAATTTCCTTCTGAACTTCCTCTGTATGGAGCTTTTTGTATCCAATCCCTTGGTGGGCCTCGTGTCTTGTAAGCTTTTCCCATCCCTCTTTTTTGGAAGTATGCTTTTCTTTCTTCAGGAGAAAATGTTTTGTGTTCTGCAATCGGTTTTTCTTCAGTTTCTTCTGGTGTTGCTCTCCATTCTTTTTTCTTATTTTCTTTATCAAATTGTAATTGTCTTCTTTCATTGTTGATTGCGTCGTACTCTAATTCTTTTTGTTCTTGCTTTGCAGTAATTGGTTCTGCGATTAGTGAATCAATTCTTTTTTGCATTTCTTTTTGAACTTCCGAGGAAGTGTTTTCTCCGCCAAAGTAATCTTGTTTAAGTGCAATAGTTAATTTTCCTGCTATCATTCTTGCTGCTCTTCCTCTTTTTACTCTTGGAAGTTTTTGCATTAATGGGTGATTGAATAAGTGTCCGTGTTTTGGGCTCTTTGCATTTTTTCTAATGTGTGCAAAAAGAGCTTTTTCTGCTCCGAGTAATTGTATTGTTGATGCAGGCATCATACATAATCTTTTTTTCGAGCCAGCGCTTGCAAGTAACTTTGCTCCAATTATTGGAGTAGCTAGTACTGAAAAATTTGGGAACTCTTCATTCATTTCTTTTTCAATAAACAAAGTTAGTTTTTGTTTTTCTTCTTCAATAGTTTTATTGTTTTTTTCAAGTTCTAAGTATGATTCTTCTGCTTCTCCTGTGGGTTGACGCATTTTCCATTCAGTAGCATTTTCTTTTAGTAAATTGTTAACAGAATTAAGGTCTTCGAGCAAATTAACTGCTTTAATTATGTGAATTTCTTTTCCGGCAAATTTCTCGTTTATTTGGTCTTTTGCCTTTTTTAGCATTTGTTTTCGTAAGAATTCTCTTTGGTCCATAAGATTCACTTGTTGTTCTTAGATATTTTTTATTTGTTAATCCTTATAAATAACACTATTTACAAGTATTATATGACAAGTGTAGTAGCTGTTGTTTTGGCTCATAATGAAGAAAGGGCGCTACCTAGGACTCTAAGGATTCTTTCGGGTTTTAAGCGAAAAGGGATTATAAGTAACATTATTGTGGTTAATGATGGAAGTGAAGATAGAACTGCGCTAGTAGCCCAAAAAGCTGGGGCCATTGTTGTTTCTCATGAAAAAAATATGGGAAAAAGAGAGGGGTTCATTAGTGGGGCATTTAAAGCTAGAGAACTTGGCGCGGATGCTCTAATTTCTCTTGATGCTGATATTCACCAATTTTCAGAAAAAAGTGTAAGAACTCTAATTGAACCCGTAATTAGTGGCGGAAAATTAATGAGTGTTGGAAGACAATATGAGAAACATACTACAATAGGAGTTGGGCCAATTAAAGCTATTAGAAATCTTTTTTCAAAAAATACCTCTAGAAAAGTTTCAAGTAGATTAGGTTTTTTAGAAACTTATTATGGGGGAGTGTCTAATTCTTTTTCTACTTTTCCTAGGGCAATAAAACTAACTGCTCTTGAGCCAATTTTTAGAAATAATAAAAAGTGGATGAGTGTTTTTAGATCAAAGTTAGTAAATTCTGCTTGGAAAGATTCTTATCCTTTTTCAGCAAAATATGGGGGACACCCTAAACAATGGGGTCTTGAAAGAGCGCTTGATATTTTAGTTCCAGAAAACAAAGTGATTAGTGTTAATGCCCCTGTTTTGTCTGATGAACCTTTTAGAATTACTGGAAGAGCTGATGGCCCTCAAACAGCAGCAAGATTACAAATTACCCAGGAAATGAATACTAGAAGAAGTAAAGCAATATCACTTAGGGATGTTAGAAGAAAAATATTTGATGCTAAACAGAGAAATGATCCAAAAGCAGTTACTGGTCTAAGAAAAAAGTTAAATAAAATAAAATATAGAGTTTGATTTTTATAAAATAAGTTTTTATTATTTTTATTTGTTGAAGTTTTTTTGTTTATTCAAAAAACTTTTTTAATTTTGAAGAGAGTTCGTTTATTTTTACTCTTTCTTGTTTAAGTGTATCTCTTTCTCTTACTGTTACTGAATTGTCTTTCAAAGAGTCATGATCTACTGTTATGCAAAATGGTACTCCAATTGCATCTAGTCTTGAGTATCTCTTTCCAATACTTCCTGCTTCATCGTAGTATACTCTAAATCCTTTTAGTTCATTTTGAACCTCTTTTGCTTTTTCTGGTAATCCATCTTTTTTCAAAAGTGGGAATAATCCTATTTGGATTGGAGCAATTTTTGTAGGAAGAGATAACACTGTTCGTTGCTTGTCCTCTCTTCTAAAAAATGCAAGGTCAAGTAAAGCATAGTAAGGTCTGTCTACTCCGAACGCTACTTCAATTACATCCGGGGTGAATACTTTTCCATCTTCAGTTCTTACTGTTAATTCTTGTTTTGAAAACTTTGCGTGTTGAGTTAAATCGTAATTTGTTCGGTCGCTTATTCCAACCATTTCTACCCAACCGAATGAATTTAGTTCTACTTCCAAGTCCCAAGTGTCATCTGAATAAAATGCTCTTTCATCTGTGTGGTGTTGTCTGAATCTAATTTTTTCTTTAGGAATTCCAATTGAAGTTAGTACTTCGTAAGATAACCACAAGTTCCAAGCATAGGCTTTGTTTTTCAAATATTTTTTATCCATTGCGTCCCCGAGTGAAATAAAATTCCACTTTTTATCAGTCTTTTGCATCTCTTCAGTCCAAAGAGGCATTTCTACAGTTTTAACATTTTCAAACCAAGCAAAATCAGTTTTCATTTCTTTGCTCAAAAACATTTGTGATTCTGCTTGAGTGAATTCTCTTTGTCTTAGTAAGTGTTGTCTTGGAGAGATTTCGTTTCTAAATGCTTTTCCTATTTGGAATACTGTGAAAGGTAATTTTCCTCTAAAGAAATTTACGTAGTGTTTGAATGGTAAGTAAGTAGTAGTAGCAGTTTCTGGTCGGTTGTATGCAACGATATCTCTTCCTATTGTTGTTTTCATCATCAAGCTTTGTCTTTGAATATCAAGATTGAATCTTCCTTTACAAGAAGGACAGTTTATTTCGTGTTCTTTTATTGCTTCAATTAATTTAGGATTATCAAAGTGATCTGCAGCAATTCCTGTTTGTTCTTCAATTAATTTGTCTGCTCTAAAAGAGGCTTTGCATTTTGAACAAATAATTATTGGATCATTAAATCCTTTTAAGTGTCCGCTTGCTTCCCAAATAATTTCAGGAGTAATTAGAGGGAACTCTACTTCATAAAAATTGTTTCTAGTAAAAACATCTCTAATTGTTTGTTCTAAATTGTTTTTCATTGCTTTTCCAACTAGTCCGTAGGAATAAAATCCTGCTATTGGAGAATACATTTCTGGTTCTGGTCCGTAAACAAAGTCCTTCTCAGCTAAGTATTTAGCCAGTTCTAATTGGAAGTCTTTTTTCTGCGTTTGGTCAGCCATTTATTTCACACTTTTAATACAAAGAAAGGGTTTGAAAAGAAATAAAAACCCGTTTTTTAGCACTTTTTTTGAAAATAATAGCGCGATAACTAAAATGGAATAAAGCCCAAATTTAATGAATTTTATCAGAATTAGCTGCTTGAAAGGCTTTTTGTTATTTCAATAAGTTTGCCGTTTGTAACAACTACTCCATCAAGTTCGCTATAGTAACTCCACTTTAATCTGCATCCTATTTCGGTTCCGCCAATGCTTTTGTTAATATTTATTTCCATTGGGAGTGAAGCTTTATCTGCGCTAGCAGCAGCTCCTCTTGGTTCTAGTGTTATAAGTGGTTGTTTTTGAGGAGTAATGAATTGTGGACAATAAGGGGAAGAAGTCGGATCATTGAAATCAATTTGTACTGTGATATTTGGTATTTTTGTATTTCCTATGTTAACTAATTGTAAGTCATTAATTAGTGAGATTGTTTTACAAGCTTCTTCAAGTTTTGGACATTGAGCAGTTAATTTTGTAGTGCCTACTAATTCAACTCCAACAGTTTTTGCAGTGGATACAGTGTAAACTACATTCTTTCTTACTTCGGCCTTTATTGAGAAGGTTTGTACTGATAAGTACCCTGTGAAGGCATCTCCTTTATTTGCTGTCATTGAAGGAGTAATAAATAAAGATAATTCTTTTTTCTCGCTTGGATTGATTACATCAATAGTTATAGTGTTTTTTGCTTCAGCGTTTCCTTGACTGAATTCAAACCAATCAAGTTTGTCGTCATCTCCTTCGTTTGGAAGAATGCTTATTAAAACATTTTTCATTGGAAGAGTTTTGCTTGGGTTTGTAATAATTATTTTTGCTTTAGTGTAAGTTTCTCCCGCAGTAAGTGTTGCGAAAACAAGATTTCCTGTAATGTTTGTTTCAGCTAGTGTTACTGAAGGTAGTGCTTTTAGTTCTAATTTGTTACTTGTAATATTAGTTCCTTTTATTCTAAATGAAAGACTGTTTGCCACTCCTGCAGCAGCAATTGTTAAACCTTCTTTTAGTTTTACATTAAAATCAATATTAATATTTCCTCCAGGGCCAACTACCGTATTCGCTGGAATAATTGTTGTTGCTTGTAATTGAGTAGAAGCAATTGGAATAATATCTGCTGCATTAAACTCGGCTCCTGAATTTAGTATGTTCAATTTTCCTGTAATGATTTGTCCTTGATAAATTTCAGTGTAATCCGCACTAGCATTTAGTGCTGCATCAAGATCTCTTGAGATATTCAAATCGAGTTGTTTGTTTTCTATTGGAACGGTAAAAGTTTTGTTTAGTACTGGTTTGTATCCGTCAGCAGTTGCAGTGATTCTATATTCGCCTGGCCAAAGCGTAGCTGTGAATTCGCTTGAGTCTCCTTTCGGAGTAAATGCTACTGTTTTTCCGTCACTACTTTTAAGAATAATTTTCCCTTCCACCATTTGATTATCAGGGGTCTTTAGGTTTATTGTAATTGTTTGTTGGGAACCTAGCCAACTTAGTACAAAAAAGCCTATTACAAGTACTAATATTATTGCTATTATTATTGGAACAAATTTTTTAAAATCAAAATTAACTTCTGGTCCACCAAAAGAAGGCATTGAAAATCCCCCTTGAACCGGTTCGTTGTATCCACCGGGACTATAGTTTGGTTCGTCAAAATTCTTATCAAACAAAATAACACCTAATTGGCTTTTATTATTAAGAACTTGGCTTTTATAAGTTTTTGCATTTAGCTCTTGAAGACTAATCCTCTAATTAGCTAAACAAAAAGACTTATATTCTGCCTAGAGTAATAGTTGTTTATGAAAATTTGTTTTTTGGGTTATAAGGACAATTCAGTTAATATCTTTAAAGAGCTTGGGAAAGCTTTAGCAAAGAAGATTTCTGGACTTGATCTTGAACAAAGATTTGTTTCTGTTCCTGAAGATATTCCTATTGTTGCAATGGAAATGGCAACTGAATCTGAGTTTGTTTTTGTTTTTGCTCTGCTTGATGATGAAGACTTGGCTGCTTTTTTAAAGAAAAAACTTATTGATGTTGAAATTGCTACAAAAACAAGGATCCTTAAAATAGTGGAAGAAGATTTTTTCTCAGGGCTTGATGAAGAAGATTATTTGGAGAAAAAAGAGAGTCTTGTTGAAGAGTATGCTAAGTTAATTGTAGATATTCTTTTTAATGAACAATCCTTTGAACCAAAGGATAAGGATTTTTCAGTTTAAAAGTTTTTTTTAATTAAAATTATTTTTTTCAGTTTGTTTATTTTTCTAATTTCCTTTTAACTTATTAATTTCATTTTCTAGTTGTTCGCATAATTTGTTTGATTGCTTAAGTGCAAGTACTTTTTCATCAATTTGTCTTTTTAGTGAAGAAAGATCTTTTTCGTATTTTTCTTTTAATTGTTCTTCAATATTTTGTTTCTTTTCTTCTAGTCCAATTAGTTGTCTTGTGTACTCGCTTCTTGTGTGAAGAGTTTCTTGTTCAATTTCAAGTGCAAGAGTTTTTGCGAAATCTCTTTCTTTCTTTAATTCTTTAATCATTTCAATTGATTTGTTAGCAAAGGTTGTATGCATTCCTTCAATTTCTTCCACCTTTGTTTTTAATTGGATAAAACTTCCTTCAACGTAATTTATTTGAGCTAAGTGAGTTTTTAGAGATTTTTTTGTTTCAAGAACTGATTCAGAGAGTTTTTTATCTATTTCATGTAATTCATTTTCAATTTCAGCAATTCCCTTTTCAGGAGCTAATCCAAAAAAAGTCTTTCTTTTAAGTTCAATATTTTTTTGTTTTAATTCATTTAGTTCTTCTTCTTTCTTTTGTAGTACTTCAAGCAAATTCTTTGCAGTAGTTCCTTTCTTCAAAAAAGGAGTTTTTCTTGCTATTACAAATGTTCTTATTTTATCCGCGTTGTATCTTGCTTTTAGGGAAAGAGTGAGCATTTTTTGTTGGATTGAAGAATAAAGTTCTGGTACTTCAGTACTCTCTTTTTCATTTACTAGTTCTGTTCTTAGTTTTTTCTTTTTCTCCATTGAGAGGTTTGCTTCAAGAACAGTTATTTCTCTAATCATTTCTGAAAGGAAGGAATCAATGTTTGGGGAATTTTTTTCAAGAAGCATTTTCACTTCTTTATTTGCGGTTTCTAATTTTGCATAAATTTCTTTTATGCGTTTAGTGTTTTGTTCAAGTTCGAAAACAAATCCTTGTCGGTTAATCTCAGCCCAATTTGTTCGAGCAACTGCATCATGAAAAGCATTAATCTCCTTAATACACAACTCGACCTGTGCTTCTAAATTATCCATATTCAAATATTCTTTTTCTTGAATATAAATCTTATTAGAGCTACTTTAGGGTCAAATAAGAGGGGCTTTTTTTAACCAAAACAAGATTTGCTTTTCACTAAAAGATTTTTTATACTCTCATGTGACTATTTATGTTATGTTCCAAGAGGATAAAGGTTTGTTGTTTAAGGGTTTGTGCATTGATCCTCACAAGGTTCCAAAACACGAAAAGGTTTTTCTCTCTCATGCTCATTCTGACCATGTTAAGCTTTCAAAAAAGAGTGAATTTTTTGCAACCAAGGAAACAATTGATTTAGTAAGAAAGAGATATGGGGATGCTAATTTTACGCAAGTAGAGTTAAATAAAAAAAAGAAGTTTGATGATTTTGAACTAGAGCTACTTCCTAATGGACACATACTGGGTTCTGCTCAAGCAATGCTTTCCTCTGATGGAAAAGATTTTGTTTTTACATCAGATTTTCGTTTGCAGGATTCTTTGTTCTTTAAGGGAATTGAGCCAATAAAATCAGAAACTCTTGTTCTTGAAACTACTTTTGGTTCTCCTCAATATGTTTTTCCAAAGCAAAGTGAGGTAACTTCTGAAATGATTTCGTGGGTGAGTGATAAAGCAAAAAAAGGATTAGTTGTTCTTTCAGGGTATTCGCTTGGTAAAGCACAAGAACTTACAAAAATTGCTAACGAGGCAGGGTTTACTCCCATAGTTCATGATTCTATTTTTGAATTAAATGAAATTTACAAAAAGCATGGAGTAAATGTTGGAGATTATACTAAACTTGATCATAACTTGAAAGATTCGAGTGTACTAATAATGCCCCCTCAATTAGTAGATAGACATTTGTTTGCCACTCTTGAACACTTTGATAAGAGAAAGTTTTTTTCTGCCCTTGCAACAGGGTGGACTCACAGAGGGGCTTTTGATAAAACATTCCCCTTAAGTAATCACGCTGATTTTAATGATTTGATTGAGTATGTTAAACTAACAAATCCAAAACTAATTCTAACTGATCATGGTTTTTGCGAAGAGTTTGCAAGAAAATTAAACAAATTAGGTTTCAATGCAAAACCGCTAAAACAATACAAACAAAAATCGCTTTCTGAGTTCTAAAGAAAGCACTTTTTGAGCTATTGATTTTGTTTTAAAAAACCTTTTGAGTCCTTTTTATGTTATGGTTAGTGTGGAAGTAACTAGAGAATTGATTCAAAAAGTTGCGAAGAACGCAAGACTCAATTTGACTGAAGAGGAACTAACTAAATTTGTTCCTCAGATAAAAGAAATTATTCTTGATTCTTTTAACAAACTTGACAGTATTGATGCAACTGAAGAGGCTGCTTTTCAACCAGTTAGTGTGAGTAATAGATTTAGAAAAGATGAAGTAAAGTCAGGATTAACTCAGGAAGAAGCTTTGAAGAATGTTGATTCCAAATTAAAACAAGATGGGTACATTAAGGGGCCAAAGGTTTTGTAGTAAAAATGCCTGTAATTTTTGTAAAAAATTGAAAATGATTTTTGTAAAAAAATTTAATGAAAGTGATTGATGTGGTTAATAGAGAAGACACAATTGAATATTTTGTAGAAAAAGCAAGAGAAGACTTTTCTATTGTAGATAAAAATCTTGCTTCAATTATTCAAGAAATAAAAGTTAGTGAATCAAAGGAACTAAATTACATTGAAGAGTTTGATGTTAAAGATGTGTTAAAACAATTTGAGGAACTCAAAAAGAGTTTTGCGAATAAAGATTCAAAATATTATGGAAAACTTTTTGGGGTGCCAATTACTGTTAAGGATGCTATTTGTGTTAAAGGAATTGAATCCAAAGCTGGTTCAAAAATACTAAAAGGATACAAACCTCTAATTGATGCGACTGTAATTGCGAAAGCAAGAGCAGAAGGAGCAATCATCTTAGCAAAAACTACTCAAGATGAATTTGGTTTTGGGACATTCTCAACTAACACAGCTAAAGTTCCAAAGAATCCTTTTGATAATAATAGATCTTGCGGAGGCTCTAGTGGAGGAGCAGGCGGATTTACTGCGTTCACAAAAAATTATCACTTAGCAATTGGAGAGAGTACGGGCGGAAGTATTGCAGCCCCTGCTTCTTTTTGTGCAAGCGTTGGTTTTACTCCTACTTATGGGGTAGTTTCTAGATTTGGTTTAATTGATTATGCAAATTCGCTTGATAAAATTGGGGCAGTTGCAAAAAATGCTAGTGATGCTGCGCTTTTACTTGAAGTAATTGCAGGGTATGATGAAAAAGATTCTACTTCGCTAAAACAAGGATTTGTAAAAGAAGAAGCTCCTATAAAGAGACTTGCTGTTATAAAAGATTTTTTTGAGGGCTGTGATGAGGAAGTAAAAAAAGTAGTGAAGAAAAAGATTGATGAATTAAAAAAGTTTTATACTATTGAAGAAGTTTCTCTTCCCTTAAACGTAAAGTATGCTTTGAGTGCTTATTATGTTATTGCAACTTGTGAAGCTTCAACAAATCTTGCAAAACTCTCTGGATTAAGATATGGAGTTCAAACTAGTGTGGAAGGAAAGCACTTTGATGAATATTTTTCAGAAATTAGGAGTAAAGAATTTGGGGCTGAGGCTAAGCGAAGAATTATTCTTGGGACTTTTGCAAGAATGTCTGGTTATCGTGATGCTTATTATTTGAAATCAATGAGAGTGAGAGCAAAATTAATTAATGAATTTAACGAGGCTTTCAAAAAATATGATTTATTAATTTGCCCAACTATGCCTACTGTTGCTCCGCGTTTTGATGAAATAGAAAAATTAACTCCTCTACAAAACTTTGCAATGGATCTTTGCACTGTCCCAGCTAACTTAGCAGGACTTCCTCACATTTCTTGCAATGCTGGTTTTAGTAATAATCTTCCAGTTGGGATAATGGCTATTGCCCCTCACTTACAAGAAAAAAGACTTTACTCATTCGCTAGTGTGGTGGAAGCATGAGTAAGAAAAATTTAGCTATCAAAATTAATTACAGAAGAGCAGTTATTAGTGATATTAATAATATTTTAGAATTAAACAAATCTCTTGTAGCGAGTCAAAAAAAATATACTTGGTATTATCAATTAAGAAAAGATTATTCAACTAACATGAAAAAATTTATTCGAAAAAGTATTGTTTCTAAAAATTCTTTTGTAGGAATTGCTTTGGATAATGAAAAAATAATTGGTTATTGCAATGCTGAAGTAAAAAAAGCTAATTCTATTACTAAGTGGGGAAAAGAACTAAATTTAATAGATCTTTTTGTTTCTAAATATTATCGCAATAAAGGAATTGGTTCAAAATTATTTTCTTTTGTTGAAGAATTTGGGAAAAAAAAGAAAGCAACTTTAATGAATTTACAGGTTGTAGAAGGAAATAATTTTGCTGAAAAATTATATATTCAAAAAGGAATGGTTCTTTTTAAAAAAAATTATTTGAAGATGATTTAATATGGAAGAAACAAAAGTAATGATTGGGCTTGAGATTCACGCTTACTTAGGAACTGAAAGTAAATTATTTATATTTTAATTTTACTTTTTGTTTAATCTAATTTCTATTTAATTATCAGTTGTCACCTCCGCTTTGTGGAATTTTTTCGTTGGACTCTGCTTTTCTCGACTTAAACCTTTCCCCTTTGGGTCGCTGTTGCTAAAGGTTTAATGTCTCCAAAAGCAGCGGGGCCGTCCATGAAAAAATTCGTTTTTTGCGGAGGTGGCTCAAATGATTTTTTTAAATAATTTAAGTAAACCCTCAAAAGAGGAAATATTGTCAGTAAAAAGAATTGCAAGATGCAATCCTGATGATTTGGATTCAAGAGAACTTTGGGTTCTTGAACAATCTTTAGAAGGTGATGAAGATGATTGATTCATCGCCGGCAAGAAGGTTGGTTAGGTGTTTAAAAACGCCTAATTTGCAGTCTTTTACAGATACTATGCAATTCAGTAATTATTTGTTGAACATAGCTTTGCCTGATGAAAATCTTGAAAAAGTTTTTGCCACAGAGTTCCCTATTTATATAACAGGGGTGAATAAAATTCTTTCATCACTTGTTAATGAAATTAAAGAAAATACTACTCAAAATTCATTACAATTAATTGCTTCTGAATTAAAAAATGATTCTACTTCTGTGCGATGTTGGTTAACTGGGTATAATCCTACACCAATACTTAAAGCGTACAAGATTCTTAAAATTTGGAAATCTGTTTGTGGAAAAACAGAGGTTGAGTTTGAAACAAAATGGGATTTTTTATTTCAAAATGTTAGTGGATATAATTCTAGACGTATGCCTAAAGTAAAATTAACTAAAAGTCTTTCAAATGATTTAGCTTATGTAATAGGATTTTTTCTTGCTGATGGGCACATAAAAAATGTTGATAAGTTAGTACAAAGAGGAAAATATCCTGAATACACAATTGCATTTTATGACAAATCAGCAGACTTTTTGAAAAAAATTGAGGCAATTTTTGTAAAAGAATTTTCAGCTAAATGCAACCTACATTATGCAGAAGATAAAAAAGGTAGTTGGTATTGTCTAAGGTGTACTTCAAAACCAATTCATAGATTTTTTATTGAAGTGTTGGGCTTGCCTTTCGGATATAAACAAGGAAGGGTTTGTGCTCCCGAAATAATAAAACAAGCTTCTGTTGATGCGCAGAAAGAATTTATCTCTGGTTTTTGCGATGGAGAGGGGTGTGTTGGTATTTCTACTAAAAATCCTTATTTTGAAGTTGCGCAAGTTTCATATACTGCTAATCCCCCTGAAATTTTGGTTTGGGTTAGTCAAAAATTAAATGAATTTGGGGTAAAAATATCAGTTCCTCAAAAAGGAGTTACTGTTTGGAGAATAAGAACCGCTTCCCAGAAAGTTATTAATAACTATTATACAATAATTTCTTCAAGACATGTTGACAAAATACCAAAATTTGAAGAAGTAAAAAGGTTTTCTTATGGTTCAAGAAGTAGAGATGATGATAGGACTTGAAGTCCACGCATATTTGGATACAAAATCAAAACTTTTTTGTAGTTGTTCAACAGCATCAGCAGATGCTCCAAATTCTCAAACTTGTCCTCTGTGTAATGGTCATCCCGGCGCAAAACCCGTTTTAAATGAAAAAGCAGTTGAGCTTGGAGTTAAAGTTGGTTTAGCTCTTGGTTGTACAATTAATGAAGATTTTTTCTTTTCAAGAAAAACTTATTTTTATCCTGATATGAGTATGAATTACCAAATTACTCAATACGAGGTTCCGGTTGCCCAAAATGGATTAGTTGTTCTTCCGAGTGGAAAAAAAGTTAGAATTAGAAGAGCGCATATTGAGTGGGATCCTGCTGCTTTAGTTCACCCTAATGGAATGGGTAAGAGTAATTACGTTTTAATTGATTATAATCGCTCAGGATTACCTTTAATTGAAATTGTAACTGAACCAGATATTGATTCTCCAATTGAAGCAAGAGAATTCATGAACACCTTAGAAAATATTTTAGGTTATTTGGGTGTGTTAAAACCTGATACTACGATGAAAGCGGATTGTAATATTTCTCTTAATGGAGGAAACCGAACTGAAATAAAAAATGTTTCAGGTTTTGCTGCTGCAGAAAAAGCACTTACTTATGAAATTTCTAGACAAAAACAGGAACTAAAAAATGGAAAAGTAATTGAGCAACACACAAGAGCATTTAACGCTGATACTGGGATGACTACCGAATTAAGAAAAAAAGAAACTGAGGATGATTATGGTTATATTTTTGATCCAGATTTAGTAAAAGTTTCTCTTGGAAAAGATTATTTAATAAAAATAAAATCCGAAATGCCTGAATTACCTGAAGAGAAAGCGCAGAGATTGATGAAGCAATTTAATTTTTCAGAGTACGAAGCAAGAGTAATTTGTGGGAATTTTAATTTAGGAAAATTGTTTGATGAATTAGTATTGCAAAAAGCAAATCCCAATATTTCAGCTAAATTACTTACAAGAGAACTACTTGCAGTAATGAATCATGATGCCCTTTCTTGGAGTGAGGTTTTAGTTAAACCAAGCGAGTTAGTTGAACTTGTAAAATTAATTGAGAGTGGAAAAGTAACTGACAAGAACACAAAGCAGTCAATGATTAACTATATTTCAGGAGACAAATCTTCTCCTAAAGCTTTTTTAGAAAAAAACAATTTACTTATTTCGGAGAGTATTGATATTGATTCAGTTATAACAAAAATCCTAGTTGCTAATGAAAAAGCGGTTGTTGATTATAAAGCGGGTAACGAGAAATCTCTTAATTTCCTTGCCGGTTTAGTTATGAGGGAAACTAAGGGAACAGTTAATCCTAGTAAAGTTCAAGAACTTTTAAAACAAAAACTTGCTTAACCAAGTTCTAAAAGTCATATTATTGACTTCTAAGTTGAATTAGTAAAAACCTACTGAAGAATAGTATTAATTAACCCTTTTGTCATTAGTAATAATAGTATTAGAGGTGTTTTGATGTCGGCTCCGTGGGATTTTTTAAGAGACCCAGTAACTTGGGTAGGGATTATTGAACCAATAACTTTGTGGGTTCTGCTTTTAGTTTCAATTGCACTTTTTGGATTAGCTCTATTAGCTTTGAAGAAAAAGAGTTCTTCAAAACTAAAATATGTTGCTGGCGCCTTTGGATTATTTTTCCTGAAATCACTTTTAATGGTAATGGATATTTATTTCTCGCCAGGAGAATTTATGAATAAAGCAATTTTAGGTTTCTTTGATTTATTAATCATGATTGGATTTTTCGTTGCTTTGTTTAGGAAGTAAATTAAGAATGGAAATTATTGAGGGTTGGTTTGTATGGGTAAAGTGGGGCTAGACAAACTCAATGAAGCGATGGCGCTTACTCCTAGGGATAAGATTTATTCTACTATTGTTCAAAATCCTGGGCTTCACTTTAGAGAGATTCAAAGAAGAACAAATATTGCAACAGGCGCTCTTCAATATCACGTGGACTATTTGAAAAAGAAAAATTTTGTTAGAGAGGAGAAACAAGGAAAGTTTTCTCATTTTTATGCATTGCAAAATGAATCAGTGGATTCTTCTTTAATGAATTTAATGAGACAGGAATCAGTTAGAAAAATTGTTATTTTTTTAATGAATAAAAGAAGAGCTACTCTTCCAACTATTTCAAAGAACATCGATCTTAGTCTTTCTACTACTAGTTTTCATATGCAAAAACTTTTACAATCAAAGGTAGTAATGCAAAAAACTATTATTGGAAAAACTTATTTTTACCTTGCTGATAAAGAAAGGGTTTTGATTTTACTTGTCCAGTATAGAAAGAGTTTTTTGGATTCTCTTGTAGATAATTTTATTGATACTTGGGAGAAAGAGTTTAAACCATAACTCAAATTCTTGGACACGTTGTAGGGTATGATTTTGTATGAAAGTAGTTTTTATTGTTCCAAAAAATAATTTTCGTGATCAGGAGCTCTTTATTCCTAAAGTTTTGATTGCAAATAAAGGAATTGAATGTGTAATCGCTTCAAAGTATGTTTCTTCTCTAAAAGGAATGACTGGTACTATTGTAGAATCTACTCTTGCTTTATCAAAAGTGGATAATAGTTTTGATGCTATTATCTTTATTGGCGGAGAGGGTGCTAGAGAATATTTTGAAGACGCGGAAGCTCTCGCTTTAGCAAAAAAATATTTTGAAATGAATAGAGTGGTTGCAGCTATTTGTATTGCGCCTAGCATTTTAGCTAACGCTGGAATTTTGAACGGGAAAAAAGCGGTTTGCTTTGCTTCTGAAATGAGTAACTTAACTTCAAAAGGGGCAATTTGTCCTGGTGGCCCAATAATGGTTGATGGTAAAATAATTACTGCTGCTGGTCCTCTTGTAGCAAAACAATTTGGGGAAGAAATAGTTAAAGCACTAAAAAAGTGATTTTTTACCAATGTTTAGTTAGATGCTTAAGGATATAAATAACAAAAGCTAAGTGTATAACTATGCAACAAATAATTTACTTGTTTCGCCATGGCCACATTCAATCAAAGAAAAATATTCTTTGCGGTTGGATTAATCTTCCCTTAGATTCGCTTGGCGTGGAACAAGCAAAAGTACTTGCTAAAAAGTTAAAGGATGAAAAAATTGATGTTGCTTTTTGTTCTGATCAAATTAGAAGTAAACAATGTTTAGTTGAAGTTTTGAAATATCATCCAAAAGCAGAAGTAATTATTGATCCTAGGTTAAGAGAGAGGCACTTTGGGGCGCTTTCTGGCGAACTTGAAAGTGTTTTTGCTGATACTTCGGATTTAAAAAAAATAAATGGTTCTTACGTTGAGGGAGTTCCAGGAATTGAGAGTTTGGACACTGTTCGTAAAAGAGTTTTTCCATTTATGTCTCAATTAATAAAATTTGTACAAAACGAGAAAGTAAATGTTGCAATCAGTGCACACAATGATTCGCTTGAATTAATCCAAGAATACTTAGAAGGACTAACTCCTGATCAAGCAAAAAAATTAGAACACTTTCCAACGAATTACAAAAAATATGTAATTACTTTTAACTAGCTCTATTTTAATTTAAATCCAGCTGCAATTAATAACGGGAAAATAATACTTGCTTCTCCCCAAACTTTTACATTGTTTTCATCAGGAGTGGCCTTTCCCCAGCTCTTAGCTTCGTTTACGTTTGCTCCAGCGTTACTTCCTTCTCCTTCATAACCAGTGTTAATGTAAACAGTGTAATCTGCTCCCTCTCTCATCATACAAGAATTCATTATGAAATGCTTTGGTACACTTCCTCCAATTAAAATTGCTCCAATTTTGTCTTCGTTTAATACTCTATCAATCATTTCTTCTACATCGCTAACCATATCTACTTCAAAATCAGGGTGCTCTTTTCTAAAAAAGTATAAGTGATCTCCAATTGCTCCATCATGCAGGGGAATGCAAAATAATTTTATATTATTTTTGTAAGCCCAGTAAACAAAACTCTCTTCTTTTTTTGGAGAAGTTTCTAGAGCTTTACCTAGTTCTCTAATTATAGTTGCACTTGTAACTCTTTTTTTACTTTTTTTGCTTTCAGTGTAAACACTCTCAAATACTTTTTTAACAAATTTTTCAAACCAAATATATCTTTCATTTGGGATAAAAATATTTCCAGTTCTATTAACCCCATTTTCTCTTAAGTATCCGCCATCTGCGTTAAAGTCTCCGTGTAAAAAGTCTCCATAAGTTTTGATTATGTCTTCTTCAAGTCCGCCAGTAGTAGTAACCATTACGTTAACTAATTTGTTTTTCGCTAAGTATGCAACATTGTCGCGTAATCCGCAAGTACCAATATTTGAAGTGAATCCTAAATAAATTGAGGAGTTGGTTTCCTGCATTTTTTTTACTAGTTCAATTGCTTTTCCTAAATTAGTTGCTTGAAAACCAGTATCTTTGAATGAATCAAAGAATTTTTTTGCATCAAAGGGTTTGTCAAAATCATACCCCTGTATTTTTCCAGACCCAATTTCTTTGCTCTTTTTTAGAACCGATTTTTTTGGATCAATTTTTGTTTTAACCATACAAAACACTAACTAATGCACTAAATTAATAATAGTGGACAGGATGAGATTTGAACTCATGACCGCACGATTATCAGTCGTGTGCTCCAACCAGCTGAGCTACCCGTCCATGGACTTAATGGTCCTTAAAAAAATTGTTCAAGAAAAGCTTTAAATGGCTACTTGTTAACAAATTTATCTGAGGAGAACCTCCTCAAAATCTACAATAGCCCCTTCGTCTAGTGGCCAAGGATGCAGGCCTTTGAAGCCTGATACCCCAGTCCGAATCTGGGAGGGGCTATTTTTTTCTTGGGATATATACAGCGTCCGCTATTGGACTGGTAAACATAACTATTTTTTAATTAGCTGTTTAAGTAAATATTATATGCAAGTTAAATTTTTTGATTTAATAAATGCTAATCCAATATTGGGTTTCTTTATTGTTGCTATCGCGAGCACAACAATTTCAATTATCACAACAAGAAATCTAACTTTGAATGATGATTTCTTTGGGCTTATTTTTTATGTTGCGGTAGTTTCTGTTATTGTGACGGTTTCAATACTGGCGTTGATATGGATTCTGCTTGGGATTTTCGCTTTGTCGGTTTTTTTATTTCAAAAAATTAGTGCAGGGATTGGTTATTTAACTACTTATGAGGGAATAGTTTCTATGCCAAACAAAATAACTATTTGGTTACAGAGACACACTCGAGTACGTCTTTGTTTGGAATACGCATTTCGTCTTGTCATAATTCTCATAATTGGATATTTTTTATTGTATTTTTTAGCTTGGCTTGTTAGTCAAGGTGTTTCTGAAACTGACCCCATTACTAACAGAAGAGACCTGATTATCTTGCTCTGGGGAATAGCACTTACTTTGTTGGTTGAAGCTACAATGAAAGCAACAGATAAATTTAACGGACAAAAAACAACTGGTGAAAGAATCGACCTTATTGACGATAAACTTACGCGGATTGAAAAGAAGCTAGATTCCAAAAAACGCTAGACTATAATTTTGATTAGTTTCCGCAGTAAAATGTTGCTGTTAAGGTACCTTCTCGAGGCAGATTATTTAGACTGTTATCAGAATAATAAATAACATTTCCTGCCACCATTCCACCCATGCAATTTTCGTCAGAGAAAATGGAATCTTTTGCAAGACAAGAAATAAATCTACACTTTCTAGTATCACTACCTACTATCCAATGAATTAGTGTGCTTCCCATCATATTGGGGTGAAGACCATCTTTGTAACTTAAAGTTAAAACAAATGTATTCTCATCTATTTTTTCCTGATTAGTTGTTGCGACAAAATCTAAGGGGGCATTCAAATCAGAAAATTGTTGACTATGCCCATTCGTTGTCACAATGGATAATATCGCTGAGCTATACGGTGTTTTTTGTAAATAACAATAGTTTGAATCTGTCGGAATTGGAAATTTATTCAAATTTCTGTCATAGGATGAAAAATAGTCACAACTTGTACTTGTCATAGACCCATTGTTTGACACAACAGCATCTTTTGGGGATTGTAAAACAATATTATTAAGCAACTGAAAATTAATGTCATATACTGCATTATAACTAACTTTATCCAATGTGAGAGGAGCTTGATAATTTTGGTCGACAGCATAAAACACGCCTATTTCATAATCAGTGCTTATTACATTGAGACTTACGGACGGAAATATAAAAAAGAAAAGTAATATTGATATTACAAAAGAGCCAATAAAGGTTAATCCTGCTGTGAAAAGTAATTTTTTGTGGAAGGTGTTTTTTATTTTTGGGAAATACATAAGCCCTAGGAAAAAAGCTAGAAGACCTAAACCGACTGCCATATAAAAAACAGCGGTTAGCAATAGAGACGGCAAATAATAGGAGACATTACTTCTAAAGATATTTATAAAACCAAACAATCCAAATGCAAAACCCAAAACAACAACTAAACTCGCCCCTATCCAAATAAGTAATTGTTTAGCATCTCTTTTATTACCAATTAGAAATACTAACAACCAAATAAAAACAAAATGAAGTACAACATACAAAGCTGAGGTTGTACTAAATAACAATTTTACCTCCTCCAGATTTCCAATTAATCCTTTTAGTACTAATGAACTACCAAATGCCAAAAAGTAAGTTATAATTGTAAGTAAAATTGCTGGGAGTAATGCTTTGTTTAATAAGTTACTAATGGTAAACAAATCTTTGCCCTTTAAACCCAAAAATACCCAGCTATACCAAACAATAAATACAATTAACGAAACGACAAGTACTATTTCAGGAATTGGGGCGAAGAAACTAATTGCATAAGCCATTAAGTCGTCTGCGAAACTCATATATTGAGATAGATTGGAATAGTTTAAGAACAATTATGTTTAATTATTTTGCT
Source organism: archaeon (assembly GCA_041659525.1). GTDB lineage: Archaea > Iainarchaeota > Iainarchaeia > Iainarchaeales > JAAZKV01 > JAAZKV01. Next base: position 734,869 of record JBAZYC010000001.1, read on the forward strand.
ATAATCTAATTGTTGAACCCAATATCTTTATTTTACTTTTAATGAGAACTAGTTTTCCTTCTTTTCTTTTAAAATTAGTTTATTCTTTTTCTTTAACGAATTTTAGCATTATTATTGCAACTATGGTTAATCCTAGTGATAAAATAAATGGGGTTGTTTTTCCCATGGTGTCCCAAAGAATTCCTGCTATTAAAGAAGCAGGAAGTGCGCATAGGCCTATTACCATTTGGTAGCCTCCTAGTGCGCTTGCTCTGAATTTCTTTGGAGCGAGTTCTGAAACAAAAGTTGCTTGGATTGGGCCTAGTGCGGCGTGGTGGAGTCCGTAGAATACAAATGTTAGTAAAATCGCCCACCATGCGTTTGATGAAATAAATATTATGCAAGTAATTGCCCAAAAGAGTAGGGCTATGTACATTACTTTTTTTCGCCCAATTTTGTCAGCGAGTTTTCCAAATGGAAGAGAAAAAGTTGCTGCGAGAACTACATAAACTAAATAAAGAATTGGGATGAAAGTTAATTCGTATCCTGTTTTACTTGCGAATACTAAAAGGAATGAATAACTAAATGAACCTAGTGCAAATACTGCGCTTAGTGCGAGGAACAGTTTGTAATTATTACTAAGGTTTTTGAATTTTATTCCTTTGTAGAGTTTTATTTTATCATTCTTTTTTTCTTTTATTATAAAATAAACTAGTGCTGCACTTATTACTGATGGGATTGCTGCGAGCATAAAAAAAGTGGTGTAACCAAAATAGTTTATTAAAAAAATACATAAGAGTATTCCAAATACTCCTCCTAATTTGTCAAGTCCTTTTATTAATCCAAAATTGTGTCCTCTATTTTTGTCAGTAGAGTGATCTGCCACAAGTGCGTCTCTTGGAGCGTCACGAATTTTTCCTGCTCTATCAATTATTCTAAATGGAATAATCATTGGCCAACTTGTGGAAATAGCATACCCAATTCTTGAGATTGCTCCTATTAAGTAACCTAACCAAATGAATACTTTTCTTTTTCGTAATCTATCAGAAGCATATCCGCTTGCGGCTTGCGAGAGTGAAACTAGCGCATCTCCTAGTCCATCAACTAGTCCAAGTACGGACATGTTTGCGCCTAGAACGGTTGTAAGAAAGAGAGGCCAAATAGGGTAAATCATGTTCGCCCCAAAATCGTTTAAGAGAGAAGCAATTCCAAAAGTCCAAACGGTTTTTTTGCTTTCGGAAAGAATTTTAGGGTTTTTTCGGGTTAAATTTTTTTTCTTTTGCATAATAGGACTAAGATGAGTTAAGGGGTTATTAATTTGTTGGTTAAGAAAAGAATTTGTTAAATAACAAAATTAAGGGTGTGGTTTTTTTAATTGTAATTTTATTTCTGCTTGAACATCTTTGAAATATGCTCTCCAATAAGAATCATTGAGAACTTGTGAGAGATTGAATTGATATTCTTCAACTTCTCCACTTAACTGATTTCTAGCTACTATAGTTTCTCTTGCTCCGTGTGGCTCAACTGCTTCAGGAAATCCTCTTTCTGGACTTTTTTCTAATAAAATAAAGAGATGGACTTTTGAGTTTGGAAAAGCCTTTTCTAGTGCTGATTTAAAATAATATGATTGACTTTTTTGATTTGAGAAGTCTTCTATGATTACAATATTTTCTTTGTTTTTAAGAGAACCATAAGCAGGACTTGCCCGTATGTACTCTGCAAGTGCACTTGATCCTTTATCGAAAGCGAGTTCGTATTCTTTTCCTTTATTTCCCTGAAGTAATATATTTCCAAATAAGAATGATTCTGTAGTTCTTCTAGTTCCAGGTTTAGCTTTCATACAAACAGCTTGAGGAAGTTTTTGTCCAAGTTGCCAGCAAGCGGTTCGAACTAATCTTTCTGCCATTAATCCTTTTCGTCCCACTGCAAAAATAGCTGAATTGGGGTTTGATTTAAAAATTTTAATAACTGGGCGAGCAACATTAATAGAAGCGGTTGCAGCAAATTGTACTTGGTGTTGTTTCCAATATTGGGTCCCTGGTTGGCGTATTGTTTTTAGAAGGCCTCTTACCCGTTTTCTCCACATGCTTTTTAGACCTTTTTTCCAAACTTTTGTCTGGCTTCGTTTCCTTTCAGATAAACTGAGTTCAGACGGAGCACTTGTTACTCCAATTATTTTTGAACGGGTCTTCATAAGATTATAAGTGAATTTTCAGACTAATAAATATTAGCTTTGTTAAAAAAAGAGTTAAATTTATTTTACTTCAATTAATTCATATTTTTGACTTCCTAGCCCTATTTTTTCTGCGTGTTCAAGTACGTGGTCTCCGCCAAACATTTGTTTCTTCTCGTTTTTTCTTAAAAGATCTAAGCAGGCTTTATCTAAAGCAACTGGGTCAGTGGAAGCTAGTACTCCAATATCTTTTGCAATTGTTTGTTGTTCGCGTCCGTCACAGTCACAATTTTTTGTAATATTGAATACAAAGTTAAGGTAAATTACTTTTTTTCCTTTCTGTGCAGCGTAAGCGTGTTCTGCTAGTTTTTCAACAAATTCTCCTGGGCTAGTGCTTGCCCAATTAACGTGTACTGCCCCATATGGGCAAACCGCAATGCATTTTGCGCAGCCAATGCAAAGCGAGTAATCAATGTGAGGAACTAGCGTATCTATTATGCATGCTTCTGTTGGACAATTGTTTAAGCATGTGTGGCACTTTTTGCATTGAAGAGGATTGATTAGTGGTTTTGATTGGGCATGCATTGCAAGTTTTCCTCCGCGAGCAGCGCACCCCATTGAGAGTTGTTTTATTGCGCCCCCAAATCCTGCGAGCATGTGTCCCTTAAAGTGAGCAAGAACAATTAGTTGTTTAGCCTGTGCAATTTCTTTTCCTATTTTGCATTCCTTGAAATGCTTTGGTTTTGCGTCTTGGATGTTAACATTTTCATAAGCTTCCCCCATCTCTCCGTCAGCAATTACTATTGGGAGTTGAGTAAATCCATGTTCTTTTGCAAGAGCTAAGTGACTTTCTCTTGTTGTTCTTCTTCCTCGGTAAAGAACATTTGTTTCAATATAAGCTGCGTTTGCTTTATTTTCTTTTAAATAATTTATTATTCCTTCAAAATTCTTTGATTCTATGTAAGTAATATTTTTTGCTTCTCCAAAGTGGACTTTTAGTGGAACTCTTTCTTTAAAATCAAGCATTTTGTTTTCTTCGTTAATTTTTTTTAAGAGTTCGCCAGCAGATTTACTTATTTCTCCAGTTTTTAAGTAGGAATCAATTGGCTTGAAATAAACTTTTGACATTTTTCATCTACCTTTATTTGTTTTTAATTTTTTTTGGTTTTTTAAAACTTTATTTTTCAAATTTTATTTTTGCTCTTTTTTGTATTCTTTGTAAGAATATATTATGAGTCCAATTGAGCCTATTATTAGTGGCACTAAAAGCAGAATTATAAAATAATTTGGGAGAATTATTCCAAATATGCAGAGTATTGCCGTTCCTTTGAATAGTTTTTCTCCAAGTTTGTGTGTTTTATCCCAAACCGTATCACTGCTTAGTGTCCAAGGGGTTCTTATTCCAATAAAATAATTTCTCTTAGCTTTTCCGATTAAATTTCCTACTGAATAAAATAGTGCAGCAAATGCAGGACTAAATAAAACCCCTATTTGTAAAGGGATTCCTAAATTTAGTAAAATTACTATTATTTGTATGTAAAGCATGAATCCTGAAAATACTGCAATAAACTTTTGGTATTCTTCTTGGATGCTTTCCATATTTTTTCTAAAAGGATCTAGTTTTGGTAGGTAATACAAAACCGCAATTATAATTGTCATTAATACTGGGATTATTGCTAAACCCATTTCTTTTGAAGAGAATCCATTTGCTTCTCCATTTAGCCCCCAATGTGTAATCATTGTAGGGGGGAGCAAGTTGTAAGAGAAAGCGCTTATGAAAAATGCGAATAATATGCAAAGGTAAATAATTACTAGATTAGGGTTTATTGTTCTTTGACCTGGAGTGGCCTGCTTTGCTTGTTTTGCCTGCTTCTTCTGTATTGCTTGGCTTACGCGAGTTGTTTGGCTTTTCATACTAACTCTTTAATTCTTAAAGTTTTTAAGGAAGTCGCAAACCAAATGAATTAGGAAGTTTTTTATTTGCTTGATTCTTCTATTGGTTAGTATGTATCCTGAAATGAAGTCAAAAAAGAGTGCAAAACCGCTTGCTAATTCTAGTGAAGAGAAGAACAATAGAGAGATTGTGGGTTTAGTTGTTTTTGATGGGGAAAAGTTCTTGTTAATGCATAGAGTGCTGAATTGGAAGGGTTGGGAATTTCCTAAAGGCCACCTAAAAGAAGGGGAATCCTATAACACCGCAATTGGCAGAGAACTATTTGAAGAAACGAGCATAAAAAAATTTGAAGTAGTTGAAAGCATTGATGAACTTGAGTATTATAATGATTCTAGAAAAATTAATAGTCATATAAAAAATTTTTTAGTTAGAGTTTCTAGTAATAATAAAATTAGTTTTGAGAATCAATCAATTAAAGATGGGAAGAAAGTTATTGAACATGATGATTTTAGATGGTGCTTTCCTGGAGAAGCCGTAAAAAAGCTTACTCACAAGAATATGAAAGAAACAATGAAGAAAGCCATTGCAATGCTTGGGCTTGACTTCGAAAAGTGAAATTTAGTTAATTACATTTGTTCGGCACTCAAAATCCTGGACATATTTTACAATTATTTGGTGAAAAAATGGATTTATTTGGAAAAAAAGAAGAGGAAAAAAAAGAAAGTACTTCAGAAGAAAGTTCTGATTCAACTGAAGGTAAATACCAAGAAGCTTGTTCTTTGTGTGGTAAAGCTCCAACTGATAAAAAGTGGGGCGGACAATTCTTTCATCGCAAGTGTTATAGAAAATTGAAGAAGGGAGCTAGGGGAATGATTTAGAGTGACTTCATTCCTATTATGACGAGTCCGTATTTTTCTAGTTCTTCTTTTGTATGGATTTTTTCCATTCCTTTTGTATTTGTGATGTAAGTAACTTGTTTTTTTATTTCTCTGCCAGTATAGTTTTTATTTTTTGGGTTCCATTCGCGGAGCAGAATTAAATCTCCTTCTTTTATTTCGAAATCTGCAAGTCTTACTTCAAAGTTTTTTGTTCCCATAAGCACTTTTTCGAAATATTCAGGCCAAATTTTTTTTTCTATTAAATTCATTTATTCACTTTCTTTGGATTATTTTTTTTGTATTTCTTTTCTTAATATTTCGCTGAGTACTTTTCCATCTACTCCTTTGAGAGACTCTTCTCGCATAATGTCTCCCATTAAGGGTCCAATTGCACCCATTCCTTTTGCTTTTACAATACTTGAATTTTTTAGTATAATTTCTTTTATTTTGCTTTCAATTATTTTTGTATCTACACTTTGAATTTGTTTTGCTAATATTTCTGAAATTGTTTTTCCTTTCGAGATTGCTTCAACCGCTTCGCCTAAATTGTTTTTTGATATTTTTCCTTTGCTTTCTAGTATTAGTAATTCTCTTAGTTCTTCACGAGCAACTTTTTCAACTTCTACCCCATTTCTCTTTAATTCAGTTAGGGTTTGAAGTAATAATCCTGCAGCAACTTTTGCCTGTGCGCCAAGTGCTACAGTTTCTTCAAAAAATCTTGCAAAATTATTTAGTTTCATCTCTTCAACATGATTTGTACTTAAACCCATTTTTGCATATGCTTTTTCTCTCTCACTAACGTTTTTTGGAAGTCCTTTTTCTAAAACTAGTAAGTATTTTGAGTTTATTTCTTTGAATGGAATATCCGTTTCTGGATACATTCTTGCTTCTCCAGCAATTGGTCTTTGGTATTCACTACTTCCATCTTCTAGTGCCCCTCGTGTTTCCATAGGAACTCTTTCAAACGCAACAAGTATTCTTCCTTTTATTGCTTCAAATGCTTTTAATGCATTTTCTTTTTGTGCAACAATTAAAACAAAATTGTCTTCATTAGTACATTTGAGTGCTTTGCAAACATCTTCTACTTCGTTTTGTGTTATTCCGTAATTTGGTAATTCGTCTCGGTGAAGTAATCCGCTTACTCCAGTTGCTTTTGCATAATTAGATAATTCACTTCCAAATCTCTTTGCTCCGATTTTTTCTCCCAAACTTCCTTTCAGGTTATTTAGTTTCATTGCAAAAATTGTTTTTCCTTTCACAAATTTTGCTGCACTATTTGTAAATACATTTGTTAATTCAGTACTTTCAGAAAATAGTTCTTGTTTGTTTTTTAATTTTCCAAATTTTTCATTTAATTTTTCTTTTAAATTTAAAAGATCTAATTGTCTTTCAGCTTCTTTCTCAACAACCGTTCCAATCATCTCTAGTTCTTGGCATCCTTTTATTTCGCATCTTGATCCTTGTGCAATTGAAACATTTACATCCTGTCTAATAGTTCCTTTTCCTCTTTTTGTTCTTCCTGTTAATCTCATTACTTCCCCAATTTTTCCAGCAGTTGCAATAGCTTCCGCGGGTGTTCTAATATCAGGATCAGTTGCAAGTTCAATTAGTGGTATTCCTAATCTGTCAAGGTTGTAGTATACTTTTCCATCCTCTTTTTTTATTGGTCTTGCAGCATCCTCTTCAAGTACAATTGTTTGCACTCCAATTTTTTTTGCTTTTCCTTCGCTTGTTTTTATTTCAAAGCTTCCACCAAGTGAAACAAGTGAGGTTCTCTGAAATGCACTTGTGTTTGAACCATCTATTACAGTTTTTCTCATAGTGATTAATTTGCTCACTGGTTTTGAATTACAAAGTAAAGCTACTTCAAGAACCGTTTTTAGTGCCTCTTCATCCATTGGTTGTGGAGGTTCTTCATCGAGTTCAATTAGTGAAATGTTTTCTTTTTTTCCAGAGTAATAAAATGTTTCATTTCTTTTGAAAGCATCAATAGCAGTTTTATCATATTCTCCCAGTTCACTAGCAACGGGCCTAAGTTTTCTTTCAACAGTAAAATCAATTTCATCAGTTAGGATACTGGGAGTTCTAATAAACAATTTTCCAGTATCTAATTGTTGGTGTACTTCTAGTCCGCATTTGAGTCCTAGTTTTTCAAAATCTGCTTTTTGCATAACATAAAGTTAGTGGGAAAGATTAAAAAAAGCCCTTTTTGTTCCAAACTCGGGGGGTATTTATTTTTTTTGGATGCCAATTATTGTATGGTTAGTGTAATTAATGTTGCTCTTGTGGGCTTAGGTACAATAGGTTCAGGAGTAGTTGAGATTTTGCTAAATAATTCTAAATTAATTGAAAAGAGGACTGGGGTAAAAATTGTTCTAAAAAATGTTTGCGATTTGGATGAGAAAAGAGCGCTTTCTCTTGGCGTTGAAAAGATTTTGATTAAGGATTATAAAAAAATCTTGGCTGATAAAGAGATTGATGTAATTGTTGAATTAATTGGGGGGTACGAGCCCGCTCACACAATTATTGTAGATTCTCTTAATTCAGGCAAACACGTTGTTACTGCAAACAAAGCAGTGATTGCAAAGTATGGTTATGAATTATTTGAATTAGCCCAAAAGAATAAAGTAAATTTTTTGTTCGAAGCCTCTGTTGGAGGGTGTATTCCAATTATTCGAACAATTGAAGAGAGTTATTCTTCAGATAATATTGAAAGTATTTATGGGATACTAAATGGAACTACTAATTTTATTCTTACAAAAATGAATGAAGGATTAAGTTATGAGAGTGCGTTAAAGAAAGCACAAGAATTAGGTTTTGCAGAAGCGAATCCTTCTTTTGATGTAGATGGTTTTGATGCTGCTCAAAAACTTTTTATTTTAGCTTCCCTTGCTTTTGATGCAAAAATTTCTCAAAGTGCTTTTACAGAAGGTATAACAAAAATAACTTCTTCTGATTTAGAATATGCTTCAAAGATTGGTTATACTATTAAACTTCTTGCAGTGGCAAAAAAAACTAAAGAAGGAATTTCTCTTAGAGTTCATCCCGCATTAATTTCAAAAAATCATGTTTTTGCAAATGTTTCAAATGAAGTGAACGCAGTTCTTCTTTCAGCAAAACATGTTGGAGAAATATTTCTCTCAGGTAAGGGGGCAGGAAAACTTCCTACAGCAACTGTAGTAGTTACTGATATTATTGAACTTGCTTCAAGAACTAGGGTTACTCAGCGTTACTTTGATGAAGTAAAAGTAATTCCTTTTTCGGAGAATGTTTCAAGATTTTTTATGAGATTTGTTATTGCTGATAAACCTGGGGTTCTTGCAACTATTACAAAAGTTCTTGGAGATGAAGGGATTTCAATTGAATCTCTTGATCAAAAGAAATCAAGTGCTGATTCTGTCAGAGTAATGTTAATTACTCATCCTGCTAAAGAAGTTCAAATAGCCTCTGCTCTTAATGAAGCTAAAAAGCTTTCAAGCGTTAGTGAAATATCTTTAATTAGAGTGGAAGATTTTTAAAAAAAGTTTTTTTCTTGCCAAAAAAGTAGGCAAGAAATTAAATAAAATTATTTTTTTAGTTTACAATTTTTTTGTTAGCAATAACCGTAGTATCCGCAAACGCTTCCTCTTCCTATTGAGATTCCCCATCCATTACTTCCTGAGTAGATACTCATGTTAGTGTATCCGCCTGTTGGATAGTAAGTTGGCACTGGTACATATGCTGGATAAGCGTATGTTGGATAAACGTAGGTAGGGTAGCTTCTATAGTAAGTTGTACTATATGCGTATCCTGGTGTTGTGTAAACAGTGTATGCTGGAGTGGGCATGTAAACAGGAGAGTAGTAGTTGTCTGTGTAGTAGTATCTGTTGAATCCTGTGTAAGCCATTGCTCCGCTGGCAACAAAAATTAATGCAACTAATAGTCCTAATAGATAAATTGCTTTCATATGCTCACCTTCGTATATATTGCTGCAAACCTTATTTATATACCTTTCGTTAACGTTAACCAGTTAATTAGGGGGGCTTTTTGAAGAGTTGGTTTTCACTCTTCTAAATAAGTATCAGTTCTACTAAATTCGCTTATCTCTCCGCGCAAGTTCTTTGTAAGCATTTCGCGAGCCTCTTTTGGATTAAAGTTTCCAAGTAACCAAGAAAGTTTCATTAATGCAGTTTCAGGTAACATATCTTCGCAGTGAATTGCTCCTGTGGAAGCAACTTTTCGTAAATTAGTGTAAACATTTGGGTGTACTCTTCCATTTAAGCATTGAGAGGTAACTCCAACAACACAACCTGATTCAACTAATTCTCCTAGAGCCTTTACAAAAGAATCTTTTTCTCCAATAGGAGTGTGCCCGAGTCCAGTTCCTTCAATTATTAGTCCTTTGTATTTTTCTTTTCTATAAAAAGCAAGTTCTTTTTCAGAAACAAGCGGATGCATTTTTAGTAAACCAACTTTTTCTTCAAATTTATTTAATAATTTGAATTCGCCTTTAGATTTTTCTAGTTCTGTTTTGTTTTTTATCCACTTAATTTCTTTTGTAAAATAATTAATTAGTGCAATTGGGGTGTCATTTATTGGTTTGAATGCATCTCTTCTTGAGGTATGCATTTTTCTTGTTTTTGTTCCTGGGAGGATTGCACAATTATCATCATTAGTAGATTGGTGCATGCACACCGCTACTCCTTTGTAATTTGTTTTTGTAATAAAAGTTGCTGCACTAATTAAGTTCATTGCAGCATCACTACTTCCTCTATCTGAACTCCTCTGTGCTCCAACAATTAAAACCGGTATTGGGCAATTTTCTAGTTCAAATGAAAGAGCAGCTGCACTATATCCAAGCATATCCGTTCCGTGTCCAATAATTATTCCCTTAACTCCTTTTTTGATTTGTTCTTTTACTGCAGTAGATATTTTTTGAAAATCAGTTACTTTCATATCTTCTGACATCATGTTTGAAACAAAAACTGATTCAATGTTAGCAATAGTAGTAAGTTCTGGAAACATTGTTACTAAATCATTAATGTCAAAACTCGCGTAAACTCCGCCTGTTGAGTAATTTACTCTTGAAGCTATAGTTCCTCCTGTGTGAAGAATTGCGATTGTTGAAAGAGCAGGATTTTTCTTTATTTCAATTGTTTTTGCTTTTCCAACTGATTTACTCTCTCCTAAGGACTTAATGCTTTTTACTTTAGTTAATTCAAAACCAGCATTATATCCAGTACTTAGTTTTAGCATTAGCGTATCATCATTGCTTGGAATAATTGTTCCGCTGACTTTGTTTCCCTCAAAGTCAAACTCAATCATTAACCCTTCTTTTAGAGAGTTCTTTTTGTAAAATTCAATTAGTTTCATTCACATAGATAAGAGCGGTTTAATTTTTAATTGCTTTCTTAAGGGGTTTTTTCATTAATTATTCAATAGTCAACTTTTTTGAAGAATTAGCAACTTCCTTCAAAAGTTGTTTTTGTACAATAAGCGCTTTCACTATTTATTGGGGTGAAGGTTGTTCCAATTTGTTTTTTGTTCCAAGCACTAGCACAATCAAAAGAATTTAAGCAATTTGCACAATAATGAATTTCTTGGTAAGTGCTATTATTTGGGTTAAATATGCTTTCTCCTACTCCTCCAGTTTTGCAAGCTTTAGTAGTATCAAGAGTGAATATTATTGAGTTTTCATCAAACCCTGCGTTTTGTCCTTCAAAAGTAAATATTGCTTTGTATTCTCCTGAATTACTTGGGGCAATACTCCAAAGGAAAGGGTAACTCTCCCCAGGCATTATTGTCATTGTTTCTTTTGTTTCGGAAACATAATCTGTTTCGACCCAATTAGTTGGGGATTTTTTTTCAAGTTTCAAAGAGTTTTTTCCGAAAGCAAGTTCGTTTGAACCAATATTTTTTACAAGTACTTTTATTTCTGCAGTTCCGTTTGTGTTATCAACTAATTCTATTTTATCGATTTTTGCTTGTGCAGGCAAACTTCCCAAATAAAATTTACAAGTAGCTAGTTCTCCTTGTTTGATACATCTTAAACTTGTTTGGATTTTTGTTGTATCTTTAACTTTAAAGAAATCATAATCCCATTCAATTGATTTGTTACATTTATAATTTTTGTCTTGATCCTCTTTTCTTATACAGCACTCTTTTGGATCCAAGCATTCAAATGCAACTAATACAGTTTTGTAATCAAAATTGTTTTTGTTTACAATAAATTCTTCACCATAAAGCGGGAAACCTAAGTTCATTGTTTTTCCTAACATTGTTTGTAATTTAGCTATTTCAATGGATTTTTTCATATTATCTACGCTTTGTTTATTTTCTAGAAATTGAGGGGCAAACGTCAAAAAAACCATTACTAATGCAAGAGCAACAATTGCATAAATTATTATTTCAAATGTATTCATTTTTTCACTTCAAGAGTTTGTATTCTATTACAAATAATTTTTTTATTATCATCCCTACTATGAGGGCCATTACTGCTAAGAAAATGTAAAATAACCAATTGTCTTGGTAAAAGAATAGATCTTTCCATTCTCCAGCCCAAAGATCAATGCTAAATAGTATCCAAACAACTATAACTCCTGAAGCAAGGAATAGTAATAACTTTGCTAGTTTCATTCTTATCAGGAGGATTTTACTATTTTCAATTACTTAAACTTTACTTTGAGGGGTATTTTTAGCTAATTTCCCGCTCCATAAGTGTCTTCTAAGGAGACTCTTTTTTGAATTGAAAACATTTTCTTTACTTCTTCAACAGTAGTAGCACTCTCTGCTTTTTTATCTGTTCTCAAAACTATCATTCTTGGGAATCTTAAGGCAAATCCTTTTCCTTTTTCTTTTCCACAGGAGTGCATTGGGCTTAAAGTAATTTCATCTGCCCTAGTTTCTACTACATATTGAGGAATAACCCAGTGATCCGGTTCAACTTCTGAAGTTACTCTTACTGGTTTGTTTTTTGAAATTGTTTTAGAAAGTAAACCTTCAAGTTCACTAAGAATTTCTTCACTCATTCCCGTCCCTATTTTTGCAATGCTTTCAAACATATCTTTTTTCTCATTGTAAGCCGCGGCAAGCAGTGCTCCTAGTCCAAATTGAGTTCTTTTTCCCTTTCCACTATAGTATCCAATTATTACAAGGTCAAGTGTATCATCAAGTGTTCCTTTGTAGGAGCGTTTTAGTTTTATCCAAGCAAATTTTCTTGCTCCTGCAATATAAGGTGCATCAAGATCCTTGGCAATTATTCCTTCTAGTCCCTTTGCAATTGCATCTTCAAAGAATTCTTCTAGTTCTTTAGAATTATCAATTATTTTTTGTTCACTAAGTCTAATTATTTCGCTTCCATTTTCTTTTATTATACTCTGGAGTTTTTTTCTTCTTTCCTGCAGGGGTTTTTCTAAATAGCTTTCTCCATCACAGTACATAATATCAAATAAAAATAATTTCAGAGGATATTCTTTTGCTTTTTTTTCAACTTCGTATTTTCTTTTCCTTTGAATTGTAACTTGGAATGGATAATATTCTTGTGTTTCTTCATTAAAAGCAAGTGCCTCTCCTTCTACTATACATTTTTTTGGAATTAAGTTTTCTCTTACCGCTGCAATAATTTCAGGGAACATATCAGTGATTTCTTCGCTTTGTCTTGAAAATATTTTTACATTATCTCCGTCTTTACTTATTTGTACTCTGAATCCATCATATTTGTGTTCTACTGCACATTTTCCTAGTTTCTCAATTATTTCTTTTGCGCTTGGTAATCTCTCTGCAGCAGTGGGTCTTATGGGAGTACCTGGTTTTATTTTTATTTCTTCAAGGCCCTCTAGTCCTTCTTCTTTTAGTATTTGAGCGATTTCTCCAAGATCAGAGTCAACATTATAAGCGGCTTCAATTTTTTCTCTAATTCCAACTTTTATTTTTCTTTGTCTGTCTCCAATTTCTTTTTGTTCTTTTTTCTTCACTGTTTTTCCTTTTTCTTTTTTTAATTCTTCTTGTTCTTCTTTTGAAAGAACCATTGCAAATGCATCCATTATAGTGGGATCCCCAATTCCTAATCTAATATTTCCTAGTGGAATTCTTGCAATGTAACGGGATTCTATTGGAGAAGCTGAATTAAATAATTCTGCAAGTAATTTTGTTTTTAGTTCCTGACTTCCTATTCCTTCTGTTTGAGCCATTTTTTTTAAGTTAGAAAAAACTTTATCGATTGTTAAGCTCTCTGCGAATAGTGCTTGTTGTTTTCTTTTTTGCATCATTTGTTCAGCTGCATCCCCAAGGTCCCCTGATTTGTTAAACAATGCATCTACTTCTACTCTTGTAAACCCGCTTGATTTTGCTATTCCTTCTGCAATTAGTTTTTCTCCAAACCCAATTTCTTTTGCTTCAAATTGCGGAGCTATTCTTCCTTGGAGAAGATAAATAACTTTTTTAGCGTCATTAGCAGGGATTATTTCAAATAACTCGGCTAAATAATCAGTCATTATTAGTCTTGAAGAGGCTCGTTCTATTTTGTCAAAATATTGTGCAACTGTTCTGAATTCCATTTTAATTACCCAACTCTTTTTTAGTAGTTTTTTTCTAATTAATATAGATTGATTAGCTTTTTATAATCCTTGTGAGTATATTTATTCATGGCTTGGGGACTTGAGTACATTGCTGGGTTTAATCCTTTTCCTTTCGGGGGAATGGCTATAATTGGAGCCTTTGTTTTTTTGTTTGCTTTTGGTTATATTGCTAATAGAGGAAAATCTAACGCTGCTGAACTTTCTCTTGAAACAGTAGGATATTCTCTTTTAATTGGTGGTATTTTGTTTATAATGAATCTTCCTCCATTAGTGCTCGGAGTAGGTTATATTGCAGGATACATTTTAGTTAACAAGCATGTTTCTAAAACAAAAACCGATTTTAGCTGGGTTGTTTTTGTATTTTACCTTCTTTTTGTTTTCACAGTGCTCGCTGTTCTTGATGAATTTTCAAGGTTTTGGTGGACTGTTTTTGTATTAGTGTTTATGGTTGCTACTAACGAAATTGATCTTAAGCACAAAGTTGCCCAAAAGCCAAAGAAATGAGCCTTACCCAACTTTTAAAAACCATTTTGAGGAATTTTTCTTTATTAAACCTTTGACAAAGTCAAATGTATAACAGTAAGGGGGATATAGTCTAGCCTGGTTAGGACCGGCGCTTTGGGAGCGTCAAACACGAGTTCAAATCTTGTTATCCCCATTTATTTTTTTTAATTTTTTTATACTTTTTTTAGCATAATGCATTTTTTTTGTTTTTTTAGTCTTTTTTTTCTTAAATTTAATTTTGCCTTTTCCCTAACTAAATCAATACTAATTTAAACACTTTTTTAGTAAATTATATCAAAATTAGTTTCTCTATTGGGGGGTTATTTATGAAGAAAGAGGTTTGTGATTGTAATGGGGGAGATTGTCACTCAATGCCAAAAATATTGGCTGTTCTTGCAATAATTTTGCTTGCAGGAATTTTGGTTGCAGTTTCTTTTAACGCTGGAATCAATTCTAGTCCATCAAATGTAATATTAAATTCTGATGGAAAATTGGATGTTAAAACATTAAGTGTTTCAGGTAATGTAACTAAAATGGTTTCTCCTAACAAAGTAGATATTGTTTTGAGTGTTGAAACACTTGATTTATTAGCACAAAAGAGTCAAAGCGATAACGCTGTTATTGCTGATAAAGTAAAGGGTTCTCTTGAAGCACTTAGTTCTGTTAAGGCTGAAGTAAAAACAGTTTCTTACTCAGTGAACGAAGAATTTGAATGGAATGATATAACAAAGAAATCTGAATCAATTGGTTATAGAACAGTTAACCAAATTCAAGTTACTTTAAATGAAGCTGATATTTCTAGTGCTGGAAAAATAATTGATATAGCAGTAGAAAATGGAGCTAATAGAGTTTCAAGTATTGCTTTCGGTTTAACTAAATCAAGAGAACTTGCAGTAAGAAAAACTGCTTTGAACGAAGCAAGTTCAACTGCTAAAATTAAAGCAGAGTCAATAGCACAAGGATTAGGAATTACAATAGGGGAAGTTCGCACAGTAAGCGAAAACTCTTTCTATTATACTCCTAACTATGCTAACTATGATTTAGCTAAAGTTGCTGGTAGTGCAGAAGCAGTATCTACTCCAATAGTAGCAGGGGACGTAGAAGTATCTGCTAGCGTTGCAGTAGAATTCGAATTAAAGTAAACTCTTTTTGATTGCGAGCAAATTGCTCGCAATTTTTTTATTTTTTTTATTTGTTCTTCTAATTTAAATTATTTTAAACCCTATTTGTTAGTTCATTTTTTTGCTAATTTAACCCCCCCGAAATACTTTAAATAACAAACAAACTCAGTATTTGTGGTGATTTTGTGCCTGTTACTCTAAGAAGACATTTAGCTACTAAAAAAAATGCTGCTGGGAAAAGAATAGTTCCTTTTTCAGGATTACGCGAAGGAGTTAATGCTGGTGAAGCACTAAAAAGGCATTTTGCTTTTATGAAAGTAAATAAAATCAAAGGATATTCTACTGAAGTTGAAAGAGGGGTTCTTGGAGCAAAAACTGCTCAAAGAAGATTTGGGGTAAAAAAACCTTTAGTTAAATTAAGAAAAGAACTTGGGTTAGCTAATATTTTTATTGATGAAAAAAAAGCAGTTGAAATTTTGACTAATAAATATGGTGGGGACGAAGTTAAATCTAGAAATGCTTGGCTTAAAGGGGATACTCTTGAAGGAACATTAAAACCTTGGGATAAAATTTCTGAAGATATTGTTAGAAGAAGATTTGGTTTAGCACTTGCTGCAGAAGCAGGTAAAAGTGGAGCGGGAAGAAAAGGAGTTGCGTTACGAAGTGTATTACAAGATAATGTTACTCATAGTTGGATAGTCGAATCAGTGGTTCAAAGATTAACTAAAGGAATGAAGAACGTTCCTAAAATGGTTGGTCTTCCAAAAGAAACTACTGGAATAAAAATGCAATTTGTAAAAATCCCTGATGGAAGATTTAGGGTATATATGGAATATGAAGAATTTCGTGGGGACGTTACAAGAAATTTTGCAGAATGCATGCTTCCTTCGGTTAGAAAATATTTAGAAGCATAAATATTTAGTTGAGATGAATAGTTGGGTGATTTTTTTCATTAAGTTTATTTAACTAACAAGCTTTGGGGTTGTTTTTTTGGAATTGACTAAATTTTTTAGTAATCTTTCAAAAGAAAGCGTGGGCATTGCTGGAGGAAAAGGAGCTTCTCTAGGGGAAATGACTCGCGCTGGTATTCCAGTTCCTAATGGTTTTGTAGTTCTCTCTGATTCTTTTGAAAAGTTTTTAGAGGAAACAGATTTAAATGTTGAAATTGATGCAATTTTAGATTCAGTGAATCACAACGAGATGCAATCAATTGAGAATGCTTCTGAAGAAATTAAAGCTCTTATTCTTAATGCGAAAATGCCAATTGATATTGAAAAAGAAATAAAAAAGGATTTCAAAACTTTGAATGCAAAATTTGTTGCGGTTCGTTCTAGTGCAACTAGTGAAGATTTTTCTAGTGCTGCTTGGGCTGGACAACTTGATAGTTTTCTTAATACTAAAGAAAAGGATTTACTTGAAAAAGTAAAACATTGTTGGGCTTCTCTATTTACTCCTAGAGCTATTTTTTACAGATTTGAAAAAGGACTTCACACTACAAAAATTAGTGTGGCTGTTGTAGTTCAAAAAATGGTTAATTCAGAGATAAGCGGAATAGCTTTTTCTGTTCACCCCGTAACCCAGGATAGGAATCAATTAATTATTGAAGCAGGATTTGGTTTAGGAGAAGCAATTGTTTCAGGTAGTATTACTCCTGATTCTTATGTGGTTGAAAAGAATCCAAGAAGAATAATTGACAAGAATATTAGTGATCAAGAAAGAGGGTTGTTTAAAGTTGAAACTGGCGGAAACGAATGGAAGAGTACTAAAGAAAATGGGGTAAAGCAAAAGCTTTCAGATAAGCAAATAATGGAGCTTAGTGAAATAATTTTGAGAATAGAAAAACATTATGGTTTTCCTTGCGATATAGAATGGGCATTTGAAGGGGGAAAATTCTTTATTGTCCAATCAAGACCAATTACCACTCTTTTAGATAAAAGTAATGATAACGAAATGCCTAGCGTAGTTAAAACAAAAAAAGTTTCAAGTAAATCAAAAGAGGATGAGATTCAAAAGTTTGTTTCATTGATTAATTCGCAACCACTTGATGTTAAGCAAGCCAAATGTAGTGTTTTGGCCGCTGACATAGTTTTTGGGGTTTATTCTAATAAAGTAGTTTTCAATGAAAATTATTCACCCTTGATTCATCCGTATAAGTGGCCTAATTTGCAGCAAGTAATTCTTGAAGGAAGAATGAAAGGGGTTGAAAGAGTTATTTGGACAAATGCGATTAAGAACAAAAAAAAGTTTACAAGAGTTTTGAGTGAAGGTTCTGCTTTGCATAAAAAAATAGTGCGTATGAGTATTCCTGATTCACAACTATCAAAACTTTCTGAGCCACAGCTCTTAAAATATTTTGAGGAATTAGTTGAATTAACTAAAAAATGGTGGGTGTATGCTGCGATAGGGGAAGATAAGGGGCTTGTGGTTGAAGAAAAATTAATTCCTTTGTTAGTTAAAAATCATAATTTAACTCCTCATGAAGCACAAGAATATTCTTCTGACATGGCTTCTCCCAAGGGGCAATCAGTGTTCTCAAAAGAAAGAACTGCTTTTTTAGAACTCTGTTTGATTCTTTCAAAAAATAAAGCTCTTTTTAATTTAATAAAAAAAGGAGAGTCTTTACCTAAAAATAAGTTTTCTTTATTTTCAAAAAAAATAAATGATTATTCTAAAAAGTATTTTTACTCAAGAACAGATTTTTATGGAGGTCAAAAAATAAATGATTTTACTTTACCAAAATTAGTATTTGACGAATTAAATAAAACTACTTTATCAAAATTAAAACACGAGTTTATTGTTTTTAAAACTTCTGAAAAAGAATTAGAAAAAAGGCAAAAAGCGTGGTCAAAACGAGTTTCTTCAATTACAAAAGAAGAAAAAGATTATTTGTGGTATTCTGAGGTAATGCACACTTGGATTGATGAAAGAAAAGTTTGTATGGTGTCCCAGTTTTATTATTTGTTTTCAGTTCTTGAAGAACTTTCTTTGAGAAGAAATATTAGTTATGACAAGCTTGCCTTACTAACTATAAGTGATTTAAAAAAATTTATCAAGGACGGAACAATTGATTTTGATTTAATCAAAAAAAGAGGAGAAGGAGCAGTTTTTGTTTATGAAAAAAACAAGCCTGTTGTAGAATTTTTTGAAAAAGACGCGGATTTGTTTAATGAAGCAATAAATAGGCACAGTTCTTCAGAAACAGTTGCTGGAACAATTGCAAGTAAGGGTAATGGCGAAAAAATTATTGTTGGTCGCGTAAAAATAGTTCATGATCCGTTTAAGGATTCTTTTGCTGAAGGGGAAGTATTAGTAACTACTATGACTCGTCCAGAGTTCGTACCTATAATGAAGAAAGCCATTGCGATTGTTACTGATGAAGGTGGACTTACCTCTCATGCTGCAATAGTATCAAGAGAGCTTGGGGTGCCTTGTATAATTGGAACAAAGAATGCTACAAAACTACTCAAGGACGGAGATTTGATTGAAGTTGATGCAAATACAGGGGTTGTGAGACTAATAGATTCTACTAAAATTGAATCTTTAGTAAAAAATAATTTGGTTTTTGAAAAATCTATTACTCGTGATTGGGGAATGATTTATGCTGAAATTTGGCACAAAGTTTTCACCAGTGAATTCAAAAAGCAACTTGGTTGGGGTTATACAGAAGTTGTGTTTGAGGGTAAAAATAATTCTGTGACTATTTATCGTGCACCAAGTGAACATTTGGATGGAATGCGAGATTTTATTCTTGCTAATCTTGACAAGGACAAAGATTGGTTAAGGAATCATGCAAAAATAGTAAAAAAAATGGTGAACAAAGCAATTTCTTGGATGAATTATTTAGAAACCAAAAAGTTGTCAAATTATTCTTCAAAAGAACTAGCAATTATTTTTGATGATTTTGTTAAAATGAATATAGAACTAGGCCCGCGTTTTATTATGATGCTTTGGTTTCCAATTCAAATGGAGAAACATAATAAAGCAAATCAATACAAAGATGATGTTAAAGTAGCTATAGAAACTAGGGAAGAAATTGAAAAAATTGGTCCACTAGTTGATACTCTTGCAAGAAAAATTGCTGATGAAGTTTCGCTTAGGGCTAAACTAGATAATTCTTTTTCTCGTTTTATTAGTATTGATCAAATAGATAACTATTTGAAGAAAAAAATAGTTCCTGATAGCAAGAACTTATCTTCAAGAAGCAAATATTTTATTGTTACTAATGAAGGAATATTACCAGAAGAATTTGAAAATTATTTAGCAAGAAAGAATTATTCATTAAAGAAAATTGATTTATCCAATATAACTACTATTAAGGGAAATCCTGCTTATCCTGGAGTGGTTAGGGGTATTGTAAAAATAATTAAGAATAAAGATTCTTTTGGAAAATTAAATGAAGGGGAAATTTTAGTTACTGGAATGACTACTCCTGATTTTTTACCAGTGATGAAGAAAACAGCTGGTTTCATCACTGATGAGGGCGGAATCACTTGTCATGCTGCAATAGTTGCTCGTGAACTAAAAAAGCCCTGCATAATAGGAACAAAAATAGCTACCGAAGTCCTAAAAGACGGTGATTTGGTAGAAGTTGATGCAAACAATGGAATTGTAAAAATCCTTGAGAGTTCAAAAGTAAAAGTTGAAAAGAGCAAAAGTGATTTGTCCCCAGGGCTTTGGAAAGACTCTTTTCGTTGGAAATATGAGGCTTGGCCATTTTTCACATCTGTGTATTTGAAAGCTTCTTTGCCTGGGGAATCAAGTTATTATGTTCCGTGGCCAGATTTTGTTAACAAGTTTGAAAATGGACATTTGGAAGCTTATTTGCCAAAAAAAGAAATTCTTTCTAAAGGTAAAGTTGAAATTGATGAATTAATTAGAGGGGATGATTATTTTGCAAAAGAATTTAGGTTACTTTTGAATAGAATACATAAAGCGATAAGTAATTGTGAAAAAGTAAGAAAGGACAAAAATTATTCTGAACTAAATTTATGGTGGCCAGAGGTACAAAGCGTTCTTTCAGATGTTGCAGCACTATTATTTGGTTTTGATTATACTTTAAATGATTGGATGAAGGAGATGCAAACAAAAGATCCTGAATTGTTTAGTTCTATTTCATCTAGTATAAAAGAAATCAAACCATCTTTTATTAATGAAGCAATAAATGAAGTAGTTTCTTTAGTAAACAAATACCCTAATGACTTTGATAAAGTTCATTCTAAATTTATTGAAAACTTTTCATGGTTTCAGAATTCTTATGCTGGGGAGTTTGATATTACAAAAGAATGGCTCAGAAAATTTTATGAAGAGAATAAATCAAAAGTGAATCAAAATCATTCTAGCCCTAAAGCTTCTTCTCCAAAAAAATATAAATTACTATGTGAACTTGCAAGTGAGGCAGTTTCGTTTAGAGATGACAAGAAAAAATTGCTTTTAATTGCAGTTGAGTTAATGAATGATTGGCTAAGAGAAAATTGCGAGAAAAATTCATTGAATTTTGATGAAATGAAATGGTTAAGCGTTGATGAAGTAGTTGAGGCAATTAGTGGAAACAAAAAAATTACTGCTTATGCAAAAAAATGCGCTTCTCAAAACAAAAGAATTGGTTTGATGGTTGAAAGGGGATATGAAGATGTTTCTGAAGATTTTTTTAACGAAATTGGCGAAGTTTTTTTGGGTTCGGGCAAGATAATTGAATTAAGAGGGATGACTGGGAATAAAGGAAAAATAGTTGGTAAAGCCAGAGTAATTCTTGATGCAAAAAAAGAGGAATATAAGCTTCAAATGGGGGATATTTTAGTTACCTCCATGACTCGTCCAGAGTTTTTACCATTAATGAATAAAGCTGCGGCTTTTGTTACTGATGAAGGTGGAATAACTTGTCACGCTGCGATTGTTGCAAGAGAAATGAACAAGCCTTGTATAATTAGTACCAAAACTGCCACTCAAATAATTAAAGATGGAGATTTGATTGAAGTTGATGCGAATACTGGGATTGTTAAAATCCTTGAGAGTTCAATTAAAAAAAAAAGTTTAACTGAGCCAATTGAATTAAGCAAGATTTATTCTCGAGAAAAAAGTCTTTTGTATTATAGAATGTGGAGTGATTCTGACAGAAAGGGGTATGAAAAATATTTGAATCACAAAGTAAAAAATAATTTGTTTATAATTTCTAAAAGTGGGGAAAAAGGGAGTGTTTGGTATAGTTTAGAAGAACTCAAAGAAATTGAAAAAAAGTTTTTAGAAATATATGAAGCTAATCCAAAAATTATTCAAGAAATCCTAAAAGATATAGCGGCCTCTTGGAAAGTTCTTCAAAAATACCTTTCTTCAGAAATATCTTCTCTAAATGATTTTAAAAAATATTATTCAAATTTAGTTGATTTTTGGGCTGGTTGGAACACAATAATTAATGTTCCTGATTATTCTTGGGTTTTGGAAAAAGATAAGCAAAGGGTTTTGGATTCTAGAAAAGAAACAGAAAATTACACCGAACAGCTTTCTTCTCTATTAACAAATTTTGTTGAAAAAGAGTTCCCTTCTCTAAAGGAACACTCTTTTTTTATTGATGTTGAAGAATTCCTTAACCCAAATCCGAATATAATGGAAAAGCTTCTAGAAAGAAAAAATGGTTGTTTTTTACTTAATGGCAAGCTTTATCCAAAAAATGAACTTGAAAATGTTTTGAATAAAAATAATTTGAAACTAGGGGTTGAATCAAATCCATCTTTGCAAGAAAGTTCAAAAGAAAAGTATTTTTTTGCAAGGGAAAGACCTTGGCTCTTTAATCCGGTTTATTGGAATCCGGTTGTTCAAACAAGTAAAGAAATAGAAGCAATTTATGGTACTTTTCTTTCAGTAGAATGGAATATTTACAAAGAAGGGCGAATGAGAGTAATAATTCCTCAAGAGGAGTGGGATAGAATTGGAGTATTTATTGCAAACAAAATGTTTTCTGATAAGCAATATTTTGATAATTTAGTATCTAAAACTAAAAGTGCTAAAAAAGAAATTGATTCTTTTTTAATAAAATCTAAAAAACAGGATTATTCAAAATGTTCTTTAAAAGAGTTGAATTCTTTTGCTAAAGAGATTTATAGTTTGTTTATGAAGTATGATTCTGCAAGTGTATTTTCTTGGTTTATTGCAGGGGATTTGTTTAAAGAAAAAGTGCATAACAAATTAGGGTTAAGTTGGGAAGATTTTGAGATTGTTTCACTCCCTGAAGAAAAAACTTTTGTTTCAAAACTTGATGAAGATTTGCTAAAAGCATCTCTTTTGAAAAATCCCACTCTTCAAGCAGCAAATCTTTCAAATAAATACTATTGGGTGCCTTTTGGATATGATGGACCAAGTATTTGGGGCAAAGAGTACTTTTTGGAAAAAATAAATTCTATTAAAGATAATACAAAATTAGTAAAAAAAGAGTTAGAGAAAATAAAAGAGAATGATTTGAATAAGAAAAAAAAGATAAAAATTATATTAAACAAAATTTCAAAAGATAAACAAGCAATTGAGCTTTTGAAAAGAATGCATTATTTGACGCTTTGGACTGATGAGCGAAAAATGCTTGAGTTTCAGTTATTTTATTATTATAATTTGGTTCTTGAGAGAATTGGTAAATTAACAGGGTTTTCAGTTATTCAACTCAAACATCTTACTGTTGAAGAACTTTTGTTGATTTCTCAAGAAAAAAATAGTTTAATTCAAAAAGCAAATGATAGAATCAATAATCCATTTCTTACTATTATAAAAAAAGGAAAAGTAGATTTTTGTACAAATGAAGAATATAATGAAATGTATGAGAAGATTGAGAATCAGCTTTCATCAACTGAACTAAAAGGGACAGTGGCTTGTAAAGGGCCAAAGGAAAAATATGTGGCAAAAGTAAAAGTGGCTTCTTCTCCAAAAGATGGTGAAAAGTTACTTGAAGGAGAATTTTTAGTAGCCTCAATGACTACTCCTGAATATATTGTTTCAATGAAAAAAGCTATTGGGTTTATTACTGATGAGGGTGGAGTAACTTGTCATGCTGCAATTGTTGCAAGAGAAATGAACAAACCTTGTGTTATTGGCACAAAAGTTGCTACTAAAGTTCTCAAAGATGGCGATTTGGTAGAGGTAGATGCAAATACAGGGATAATTAAGAAGATTTCTTAATTTCTCTAAAAATCAATCCTTAAAACATCTTTTGTTGTTTTTATTGTGTGTTGAAGTGTTGTTATGATTGTTCAAAATCTTCCTTTGAATCCTAAAGCTGAATTATTTAGGTGGGGTCCGATTCAGGTACATCCGTTTTATCTTGATCATATTGAAATGATGCATTCTGGAGAGTTTGAAAAAGTTTATCCGAATTATTCGTGGCCAGAATCGCTTTTGTTGTTTAAAGGAAACGATTTGCTTTGGTTAAATGAGTTTTCCGAGCTTTGGGCAGTTGGAAAAAGAACTTTTATTGATTTAATTTTTGAAAAAAAACAATTTTTAAAAGTAAGAAAGAGCTATGAATCTGCAAGAAAAAAAGTTGTTGTTTTTGAAAAAAAATTGGATAATACCAAGATTGAACTACTATCGGATAAAGAATTGGGTTTGCTTTCAGCAAATTTTAGTAAGGTTTGGAATTCTTTTTGGGTTCATGGTTTGATTCCTGAGCTTGCGAATTGCGGGGCGGACAAGTATCTTGAGGAAAAGCTAAAAGAAGTAGTTTCTGATTCTACTGAAAGATTGGCTGTAATGGAAGCACTTACTGCTCCTGAAGAGCTTTCTTTTTATCAACAAGAAGAAATTGAGCTTTTAGAGACAAAAAACCTAAAAAAACACAGGGATAAGTATTTTTGGATAAAAAATGGGTATGGGCATGTAGTTGACCTTGATGTTGAATTTTTTGTTGAAAGAAAAAAGGGTTTATCAAAAGGCCTAAAGAAACAAATAACTGCTAGATTGAATCAGGCAAAAGAAAAAAAGAAAGTTGTTCAAAAAAAGTATCACTTATCAAAAGAAATAATGGAAATAGCTAGAAAAATTGTTTATTGTATTGTTTGGCAGGATGAAAGAAAAAAGAATATTGAACGTTTTTTACATTATAAATATTTGTTGCTTGCTGAATGTTCAAGAAGAAAAGAAATTTCTAAAACTGATTTACTTACGCTTTTCTCTTTTGAACTTGAACAATTGCTTTTAGGAAAATCTTTTGATGAAGAACTTAAAAAAAGAAAAAAAAGCTTTGCGTTGATTCTTGCTTCAAAAAGATTAGAGTTTATTTATCCTCCTCTTGCTGACGAGTATTGGGGTGTTTATTCTGAAAAAGTTGATGGACAAATAAAAGAAATAAAAGGGATAGTTGCAAGTACTGGAGAAAATCCTTTAATCAGTGGGCGAGTTAGAATTATTCTTGATCCTCATAAAGTATCTGATTTTAAGGAAGGTTCAATTCTTGTTGCTCCAATGACTAGTCCAGATTATATTTATGTAATGAGAAAATCAATTGCAATTATAACTGATACAGGGGGATTGACTTCTCATGCTGCAATAGTTTCAAGAGAGCTTGGAGTACCTTGCATTGTTGGAACTAAAATTGCTACCCAAGTTTTCAAAGATGGAGACTTGGTAGAAGTTGATGCGAATAAAGGGATTATTAGAAAACTCAAGAATTGATTTTTATGAATTTTAAAGAATTGTTTGACTGGGTTTCTGCTTCTAAAAACGAATATGAATTAAGCAAATTTGATGGAGATATTTTCTTTTACACTGACATGGTTCTTTTTGATACTTTAAAGAAAAAGTACCAAATAGTTTTGCTTTACCCAAAAGATGATCCTTACAGGTATTGGTATTTTTCAAATCTCTCTGCTCTTGAAAGTAATTCAAAAAAGCTTTATAAAAAATATTTGAAAAATCCAGCTAAACTTAAAAAAGAGTTTAATGCAAAAAAGAAAAAAGTTCTTTTAGCGAACAAGGTTCTTTTTAGTTCTAAACAAGTTGATTTGAAAAAGTACAAAAAGTTAGTTGTTTCAGTAAAAGGTTTTGCTAGTATTGTAATGAATACTCTTGAGGGGTTAGAGAAAATTCTTGGGAAAGAATTAGTTAAAGAATTTCCTGATGAAAAAATAAGAACTGTGTTGTCCACTTCTTTGTATACTTCCTACGCTCAATCTGAAGAGGAAGCCCTAATAAAAATAATTGAACAATTGCCTAAAAATGAATTTGAGTTGTTAAAAACCGGGGAAAAGGATTTTAAAAAATATCCTGTTTTTAGTAAAAAGCTTAAAGTACACGAATCTAATTGGGGTTGGGCTTACTCGAATTATGCTTCTCATGAATTTGGTTTAACTAAAGAGATATTCCAAAAATCTTTATCAATAGTAAATAATATCGAATTTGACAAATTAAGATTTAGTGGGTTAGAAGTTAAACGAAGTGAAAAAAGAACCTTAATTAAAAAATTGAGTTCTAAAAAAAGAAAAATAGTTGAATTACTTGATTTGCTTTTCCAAATGCGTGATGAAAGAAAAGAAACTTGGATAAAAATTACCCCTCCTACAAAGCTTTTCTTAGGAAAATTTGCTGTAGAGCATGGTTTGACTTATAATGATTTTAGATGGCTTACTTTTGAAGAACAAATAAGTTTCGAAAAAAATAAAGAAAAATATCTGTCTTTAATTAATGAAAGAAAAAACGGGTTGGTTGCTTTTTATGGATTTGGAAAAGAAAACAAGTTAATTTTCACAGGAAATGATTCTGAAAAGTTTGGGGAAATATTTTTTAAAAGAGAAAGTGTTTTGAAGTTAAAAGGAACTCCTGTTTCAGTTGGTAAAGCTACTGGAGAAGTTTGCATAATAATGAATAAATCTGATTTCCAAAAGTTCAAAGAGGGAAATATTTTAGTTTCTTCTCACACCACTCCTGATTATTTGCCTTTAATGAAGAAAGCTAGTGCGATTCTTGCTGAACGAGGGGGAATAACCTCTCACGCAGCAATTGTCTCAAGAGAACTACACATTCCTTGCATTGTTGGAATAAAAGGATTAGTTGGAAATTTCAAAGACGGCGATTTAGTAGAAGTGGATGCGAATAAAGGAATTGTAAAAATAATAAAAAATAATGAAGAAATCAAACGCAATTCTAGAGAATTTGATTTTGAGGGTATTTCAAAAATGAAGTGGCGTTATATTCACAAAAGATTTAGGACTCCTTTTTACATGTTCTTGCTTTTTGATGGTATTTCAAATCATTACAACAAGGAGTTTGATTTTCCTTATGAAATTGCAGGATTAGTGCTTGATTATGAATTAATGCTGTCGCAGGAAGATTGGGACAAACAAAAAGTAATGGCTCTTGAAAAGATTAAACAAAATCCTTCTTTTTGTTTGGATTTTACAAAAAAAGCTTATTTGCAAAATGAAGAAAATCTAAAGTTAATTAAATCCATGGCCAAAATGGATTTAGCTTCTGTTTCAAATGCCTCTCTTGCCGATTTGCTTGTTAATTATTCTAAAAAATCAATGAATATTTCTTCATTTATGGTTTTACCATTGCTTTTTGAACAAGACTTAGAAAAAAACATTCACGAAGCGGTTGAAAAAAAATATGGGGCAAAAGCAACTGGAGTTATGCATACTTTAACGATTCCAATAAAGAAAACAACCACTCAGTTAGAAGAAAATAATATTCTAAAGCTTGCCTTATTAAAGAAAAAAAATAAATTAACTTTAACTCAAGTAGAAGAGCACCAAGCAAAATATGGGTGGCTAAAAAATACCTCTTTTGATGGTAGTTTTTATTCTATCCGAGAAATCCAAGATAAGATTGATATTGCGTCTAAAAGTAATCTTTTAGAGAAACTTAAACATAAAAAATTAGAAGAAGAAAAGCAAATTAAGTTGTTTAAAAAATACCGAAATTCATTCAAAGGATCAAAAATAGCAAATTCTATTGATACATTAAATGAACTTATCTTTTTTAGAAGTTGGAGAACAGAAATATTCTCTCAAAATGCTCAACTTTTAAAAGAATTTTTTGCACAAATCTCAAAAAGAATTGATTTGGATAATTCAACAAATTTGTTTTACTTAACTCATTTAGAAATAGCTAAACTTTTAACTGATGGGAAAAGTGCTCCCTCTAATTTGATAGAGGAAAGAAAAAAAGGTTATTTTATGTTTGCATCAAAGAAAAGTACTATTGTTGGAGAAGGAGAGTTGCTTGCGAATTTAAAGAAATGTATGAATATTCACTCTAATGAAGAGGTTAAAGATGAAATAAAAGGAAAATCAGCTTTTCCTGGATTGGTTACGGGAATTGTTTGTATCATAAATTCAAAAGCAGATTTTGCTAAAGTAAATTCAAAGAATCAAATAATTGTGGCATTCTCAACCACTCCCGATCAAGTTCCTATAATAAAAAAAGCTGCAGCAATTGTTACTGACGAAGGGGGGATTTTAAGTCACGCATCAGTAATATCAAGAGAATTAAAAATTCCTTGCATAATTGGAACAAAGAACGCAACAAAAATCCTAAAAGACGGCGATTTGATAGAGGTTGATGCTAACAAAGGAATTATAAAGAAGAAAAGTAATTAGCATTTAGATGGTTCTTAAGGAATCTTGCCCTAACTTATTTAGTACTGGTGTTGATTGGCAGCTTTATTTATCGCGTCCGTTTTCTATTTTCGAATCTTCTTTGTGGCATTCTTGGTTTTCTTCTGAAGAATTACTTTCTGTTTTAGGGGTTGTTTCTCCTAAAGGATTGTACATTGAATATCCTAAAGAAATTAGTAACAATTACCGTGATTCAACTGAGTTAAAAAATTTTTCTGATTCTTTTGAATTAATTCCAAAAACAAATCGAGAAAAATCATTGGCTCTTCTAAAAAAAGGACTTGAGTTAAATAATAAAACAATTGAATTAATAAAAAGTAATTCGCTTTCGCTTGAAGAGGCAGTGAATCATTTAACTCTTCTTGCAGTTCATTCTACTATAGCTCCTTTTTTTATTAGAAATGGATTAGAAAAGCATAATTTAATTGATGAAGAAATTGCCACTCTTGCAGATGAACTTAGAAAAAAATCATTTTATCCTGATTATTTAGAGAAAGTAATTTTTCCTATTGCTCAAAAAAGAATTGAGTCATTAGGGTTTGAAAAAGATTGTTTGCCTTTCATTACTTACAAGGATTTGATTAAAGGAAATACAAGTACTGTTTTATTGAATAAGGAAAAATCAAAGCAAGGATTGCTTTTTGTTTATGATTGTAATACTAGCGATGAAAATGTTACTTTTGTTGAAGATACTAGTCCAATAATAAAATCACTTAACAAAGATTTTGTTGAAAGTAAAATTGGGGGCTGTACTGCCTATAGTGGAAAAGTTATTGGTAAAGTTCATTTAGTTTTTACAAATAACCCTAAAGGAATTATTTTTGATCAGGGGGATATTTTAGTTGCTATTCACACAAGTCCTAGATTGAGTCCTCTTTTTGATAAAGCTGGGGCGATTGTTACTGATGAAGGTGGAATTGCTTGTCACGCAGCAATTATTAGTAGAGAAATGCATATTCCTTGTATTGTTGGAACAAAGAATGCAACAAAAATTTTGCATGATGGAGATTTAGTAGAAGTTGACGCAAGTAAAGGGACTGTAAAAATCTTAACTAAATAATAAATTTATAAAGAATAAAATTAATTTACTTCAAAAAATTGACTTAACTCAAAAGTTTATTTAAGTCCAGCTTCTATTGAATCAACATCGTCTGCGGAGATTATTTCAAATCCTTCGCCATCGTATTCTAGTTCAAATAGTGCGCAGTCTTTGATTCCACTTACTTCAAATCCAATTATTTCTCTAAAAATAGCAGTTATTGGTCCGCCGTGAGTCAAAAATGCAATTGAATCAGTTTCTGCTTCACTTTCTTCTTCAATTATTTCATTAAATGCAGCTAACACTCTTTCACAAAATTCAAAGTACCCTTCAGAATCTTTTACATGGTGGTAGGGAGCGTTTTCTTCAAGATCCATTACTTCATCTTCATATTCTTCTTTTGCTTCCTCTTTTTTCATTCCGCTTAGTATTCCATAATTATTTCTTTCGCGTAAATCAGGAACTGAAATTAAAGTGGGTTGTATTTCTTTTCCAATAATTGCAGCAGTTTCAACCGCTCTTTTTTTTGGGCTAACAAATAGTTTAGTTATTTCGCTTTCGCTTAATCTTTTAGCAAGTTCTGCTGCTTGTTTTTTTCCTTTTGGAGTAAGAGAATCATCATATTCTCCGCCGTAGCGTTTCTCAATATCTGAAGTACTTTCGCCGTGTCTTAAAAGAAAAACTCGCATATTCTCACAAAGAAAAAATAATTCCAAGACTTTATAATTGTTTTTAGAGCGACTTAATTTTTAGCCAAACTCACCCTATTAACCTTTAAAATCCCTTTCCTTATTAGTTTCTTTAGTAGATGTGGTAAAAATGGCTGATCAACTTAAACTCCCTGATTACAAGAACCAACCTAGTGAGTGGTACACTGAAATAGTTAAGGAAGCCCAATTAGCGGATATTCGTTACGGGGTTAAGGGTTGCTTGGTTTTCCAACCTTGGTCTGTTGAGGCAATGGAAAAAATGTATGATTATTTAGAAAAAGATTTGAAGAAAAGAGGACACACTAATTACTGGTATCCTACTTTGATTCCCGAATCTTATTTTTACAAAGAAGCTGAGCACATAGAAGGTTTTTCTCCTGAAGTATTTTGGGTAGAAAAAGGTGGGACAGAGAAGTTAGAAGAAAAATTAGCATTAAGACCAACAAGTGAAACTGCTTTTTACACAATGTTTGCGCTTTGGATTCGCTCTTACAAAGATTTGCCTTTCAAAACTTATCAAAGAGCAAATGTGTTTAGATACGAATCAAAAGCAACTAGACCTTTTTTAAGAAGCAGAGAATTTTTTTGGATAGAGACTCACTGTGCTTTTGCTACGCAAGAAGAAGCTTTCCAAAATGTTTTAGATGACATGGAGACTACTAAGAGAGTAGTATTTGGAATTTTTGGAGTACCAACTATTGTATTTGAGAGACCTGCTTGGGACAAATTTGCAGGAGCTAGTAGAACTTTTGGAGCAGATGCTTTTACTCCAAGTGGAAGAGTAGTTCAACAACCAAGTACTCACATGATTAATCAGCACTTTACTCAATCATTCGGCGTAAAATTTGCGGATAAGGATGAAAAAGAAAAAACTCCTTACACTACTTGTTATGGTCCCGCTATTTCAAGAATATTTGCATCAGTTGTACTAACTCACGGAGATAATAAAGGACTAAAATTCCCTTTCGAAATTGCTCCTAAACAAGTAGTAATTATTCCAATCATGGCAGAGAAAGAACCCAAAGTTTTAGAAAAAGCAAAAGAACTCGCAGATATTTTAGATGGAGCTGGGTTCAGAGTAGAAATAGATGCAACTGAAAAGAGACCTGGTGAAAAATATTATTTTTGGGAAATGAAAGGGGTTCCTCTTAGAATAGAACTTGGTCCAAGAGATTTAGCTGAAAGCAAATTCATGTTATTTAGAAGAGATACTGCTGAAAAAGTTAGTGTTCTTGAGAAAGATATGCTTTCAGAAGTTTACAAACAAGGAAAAAGTCTTAGTGAGAACTTAAGAGAAAATGCGTTAAAGAATTTTGAAGGACTAATTAAAGATGTTAGTACTATTGAAGAGGTAAAAGGAATTGTTGGTAAAGGAATTGCGAGGGCAAACTTTTGTTCAGTTGAAAAAGATGGAGAGGCTTGTGCTGAAGTAATTGAAAAAGAAACTGGCGGAAAGATACGCGGAACAAGAATTGATGTTAAGGACGAATTAATTGGCGAAGGTAATTGCATTGCCTGCGGAAAGAAAGCAACAAAAGTAGTTTACATTGCAAAAGATTACTAATTTTGTCTTGTATTTTTCTATTAATTTTAAGGTTTCTAAAAAAATTATACTTTTATTGCCCATATTTCTACTTCGCTTTCATCAATTATTTTGTCATGCATTTTTTCAAAATTAAATCCTACATCATCGTATAAGTGTTTTGCCCCCAAATTATCTTTTTTAACTAATAGAAAAAGTCGT
The DNA here is from genome assembly GCA_041659525.1 of archaeon. Taxonomy (GTDB): domain Archaea; phylum Iainarchaeota; class Iainarchaeia; order Iainarchaeales; family JAAZKV01; genus JAAZKV01. The sequence continues at coordinate 766,056 of JBAZYC010000001.1, forward strand.
TGAACTTTTTTGTGTTTGCATTCGTTTATGCATTGTTCAACTAGGGCAGTTCCTATTTTTTGGTCTCTCCAACCATCATCTACAAAAACTGCATTGAGTCTTGCTTCTTTTTTGTCAGGGAAGAATTCCAGTTCAGCAAATCCTGTTAAAATATTTTTTTGCTTTGAAACAAGAACTAAGTGTTTTGAATCATTAATTCTTTCAATGATTTTATCAGGGGTAAAAGTAGTGTAAGGGAACTCTTGTTTTATCATTTCATCTAGCCATTCTGCTTCACTAGCTTTTGCTTTTTCTATTTCCAAAAAGTTCACCTATTGTTGTTCTTTGAAATCCTTGTTATTTAGGTATTCGTTTATTTCTTTTTCACTCACTGCGCACCCGCCGAATTTTGCTGCCCAAAGAGCTGCTTCAATTTCCAATTTTCCGTGTGCAAGTTCATGGTCAAACAAGCCTTGTTCGTAAGCGAATGCGATTAAATCAACGCTTCTAAACATTAAAAGATTAGGAAACATATTTCTAATCGAATCTAGGTTTTGTTGATTCACTTTTATTTCTTCTTCTTGTTTTCTTTCAAGTGTTTGTTTTAACCTTGAAGGATTTTCTATTAAAGATCTTGTTGTTCTTTCATCAATGAATAATGCTTTTGCCCCATAAATTTTTGCAATAGCAAGTGCTTCAGCTTCCCCTGCTTGGATTATTTTTAATGGCCCATCTTTAGTAAAGAAAATATTATTTGATAATGTAAGTATTTTTTGCATAGTGTTTGTTATTTCGCTTGTAACAGGGATTACTTTCACAGTTTGTTCGCTTAGAGCGTATTTTATTCTTGCAGCATTTAGTGCAAATCTTTTATTAGTAATTGGTTTCCAAACACTTTCTTGTGCAACGGTACTTGAAATTAATAATTCAACTTTATTTGTTCTTACAAATGACTTGAACACGTTCATTAGGCATGTCCCTGAGAGGGTAATCATTGTTCCTGTGTCAATTACTGCTTTCATTTTCATCATCTCTAAATTTAATTTTTTTCAATTTTTGTTATTTTCTTCAATTTACTTTGCCTCAATAATAGTTTTTAGTTCTTTTATTCTTTGCACAATGTTTTTCGCTTCTGGTTCTTCATCGTGCATTGTAGTAAATCCAATGTAGGATTGAACTTCTTTAACATCAGCGCCAGTAAGTTCTGCTGATTGAGCAATACTTAATCCGTAGGAGTAAGCAAGTGAAGCTTCTTTCACTTTTGCTTTTTCATAAATGTTTTGAGCATAATTTCCTATTTCGTTATCAATCCCTCTGATGCTTAATATTATTGATTTTAGTGAACTAAAAAATTGTTTTTCATTTTCGTTTAGCGCGGCTTCTCTTGCGGTTGATAAGTTTTCTGAAATTATTTGTTTTACTTTTATCCACTGTGAGCTTTGTACAAAGTGGGGTTTTGTTTCTATTTTGTGTAATGAATAAGCAATTACCCCCAGTTCTGCTTTAGCATAATCATTTTGCATTGCAGCTTCTCTAATTAATCTGCTACTTAGTCCACGTAAATCAAGCACGTTTTTTTGCTCAAAGAGTCTTAGTACTTCTTCAATATCGTAGCTTAGTGGTTTCATCAAAAAACAATTGTTTTTCTTCTATTTAATGGTTGCGCGGAAGAGGGTGAGGTATGTGGCTTTGGTAGGGGCAATTGGCTTTGAAAGATTGTTTTTTAAGCCAAAATACTAATGTTATTGTTATTGAGTGGTGTTATGAAGGTTTTAGTTCCATTGCTTTCTGGTAAAGAATCAGATAAAGCGTTTGTTGAAACTTTTGCTTCTAAAGCAGATGAAATAATTCTTCTTCAAATAGTGGATAAGGATTTTATGAACAAAACTGCTTTTGCTCTTGGAGAGTTGAGGCAATCAAAGGCCACTGTTGAAGAAATAAAGAAAATGGTTAATTCTAAAAAGAAAAAATTTACTGAAGTTACTGAGTGGGGTTCTACAATAAAAAAGATTTTGGGTATTGCGATTTTACAAAAAGTTGATAAGGTATATTTGGTTAATCAAAAAAATCAATTCTTTGGAGATATATTAAAAGAGTTAAAGAAAAACAAAGTTGTTTTTGAAGTAATTGATGTTTTGGAAAAAGAAGAGGAAAAGGAGTGATTAATATGGCTGAAAATAAGATTGCGGGCAAAATTCAAAATAGCTCTGAGCACAATGTTGCGCTTCTTTTAGAAAACAAAGTTCTTGTAGAAGATTCTACTCTCAAAGGAACTCTTGTAGAAAAAGGTTTTGGAGAAAACAAGGGAAGAAATTTGATTCTTGATTTATTTGAAGCGCTTTACTTAATTCAAAAAGATAAACTCACTTTGTTGGACAAAAAAGGGAAATCTGTTTCCTCAAAAAAATTACTTTCCTTAGGTCTAGAGGATGAAAAAAGTTTTTACTCAAAATTTGTTGTTTACTCTGATATTAAAGAAAAAGGTTATTGCATTAAAACCGGTTTAAAATTTGGTTTTGATTTTAGAGTTTACCCTAAAGGAAAAAAAATGGGTGAAGTCCATTCTCAATATGGAGTGCATGTTTCTCCTGAGAATGAAAAACTTTCAATGACTCAACTAAGCAGAATGACTCGCCTTGCAGGAAATATTCACATCAAAGCAATAATTGCAGTGGTGGACAGAGAGGATGAAATTAATTATTATTCTTCTGATAGAATTCTTTTTTGAAGTCTATTATTGATTTTTTTTAAGGGACTAAATTTTTTTAAAAATTAGTTTTTTTAAAAATAATAAAAAGTGTTTTAGGAATTGGATTTTTTCCAATTCCAAAACTTAATAGAAACTCTTTTTCTTTAGTTCTTTAGAAGTCGCATGCTCTAACAGTTTTTCTTCCGTTTTCTTTTGCTCTTGCAGCTGCTTCTTTTACCATTTTAGCTACTTTTCCGCTCAAAGCGTCAACAACATCGCTTGCTGTGTTACAATCTTCTGCTTTGATTGCGTCCTTAATTTTTGATGCTACAACTAATACTTCAGCCATAATTATCTCCCCCATGCCCCTTTGTTGAGGCACTTTTCTGAAAAACAATAACCCTAAAGAGTATTTAAACCAAATGGTTCAATTTGGCATTTTAGGCAAGTGTGGGTCACTTTTTCTTTTAGTGGCTTTGTTAAAAGCTTTTTTACTCTTTAATTACTTGTCTGTGATGAAGCTAATGTTCTGATTTGTGATGAACGATGGGCGAACTGAGACAACTTTAAACTACAGCTTTGATAAGAGCGATTTTTAGTTTGGTGGTAGGTTTAAATACTTTCAAAGAGTTTCTATCTATAATTCAATTTAGTGGTTCTAATGCAAGAGGATGGTGTGTTTATTCCCTCAGAAAAGGCTTCTTCGCCTGGGTTTTCAATTAAAATGGATAACTTGGGTTCTACTCAAATAAAACCTGAAAAAGATTCTCTTACTGGGGAAAAAGAAGATGATTATTCTGTTCCTGAAAAAGAAATAGTGGTAGAAAGAGTTAATGATGGTTCCGATACTTCAAGAGTAAAAACTGGGATAGTTGGTTTTGATGAACTAATTGAAGGTGGATTTGAAAGAGAATCAATTGTGTTAACCGTTGGTTCTAGTGGGACTGGTAAAACAATTTTAAGTATGCAATTTCTTTACAAAGGAATAGTAGATTATAACGAACCAGGAGTTTTCATTTCTTTTGAAGAAGAAAGAGATTCGCTCTTCAAGCATTCTTTGCAATTTGGTTGGGATTTTGAGAACTTAGAAAAAAATGATAAATTTAGATTACTAGTGTTTAAGCCTCACCAAGTTCCAAAAATTTTGGAAGAAGGGGGAGGACAAATCAGAGATGCTTTGGCTGAAGTTGGAGCAAAGAGAGTAGTTATTGATTCAATCACTGCTTATGGATTACTTTTTAGAGATGAGTATAAAAGAAGAGAAAAGATTTTAGAGTTTTTTAATTTACTTAGAAGATGGGGAGTAACTTCAATGATTGTTTGCGAGGATTCTCCAAAAGATGTTGAAGAACAAGAAGGAAGTATTGGATTTATTAGTGATGCAATTGTTTCTCTTTACTACGAGCATGATAAAGAAAAAGGAATTAGAATTCATTCACTTGAAGTGTTAAAGATGCGCGGAACAAAACACACAAACAAAGTTTGCGCAATGAACTTTGAAAAAGATGGAATTACAGTCTACCCTGACGTAGAGGTATTCTGATTATCAGGGTCTACCCTGACGTAGAAGTGTTTTAGAAAATTACTTAGCTAATCTTTATTCAGTTTTTTTATTTTTCTGATTTTTTTTCATGCTTTTTCATCAGCAAGCGCGATAGTTGAAACGTAGGTGCTTGAGTAATCATATACTTTGTCAGAGAATTCTTTTGCAAGATCAATTATTTTTTGATCAGTGGATTCATTTATAGTAAAAATAATTGCAGAGTTTTCTTCGAGTCTAGTTTTGTTACTAAATAAGTGCAAGAATTTTCCAAGAACCTCTCTTTTATTATAAATTGCCATTACATTTAGTGCATCAAAAATAATTACTGTTTCGCCAGGAACTTTTTTTTCTGCTCTTTCAACAGCTATTTGAATATTAGTTAAATCTGAAGCATTGTTTACTGAAATTATGCTTGAAAAATAAGTGTTTGGGTCTTTTGAAAAAGCATCAATTATTACTATTCTTCCAAAATAATTCTTATTTACTTTTTGAAGTATTTCTTCCCCCGGTCCGCTCATTGAAACAAATATAATAGAGTATTTTTTTTGAGCAAGAATAGTTTCAATTGCAAAATCAATTGAGGGTTTTAATTGTTTTTGGTTTAAAACAACAAGTGAAATGTTCTTGTCCAAATTGACAAGAGCTTCTTTCAAAAAGAAAACGTTTTGCATACTGAGATTAAGTGTTTTTCTTAATAAAAACCTTACTTGAAAACCCTCTAGTAATTAATAAATACCATTTAACTCCTTTATTCTTCTGATGAACCCTCTAAGTAGTAATAAGGCAATTTCTAATGCAAATAAAGAGTTAAACCAAAAAGGGCAAACAGCAATAGAGTTACTACTTATTCTTTCTGTTTGTGTGGTAGCTCTAGCAATAATTTATTCTCTTTATTACCAACAAGTAGATTTATCCAATTCTTCAAAAGAATTGACTACTTCTAAAAATACTATTCAGCGACTTATAAACACTGCTAATACTTTGTATCTTTCAGGGGCTGGTTCAAAATCTCGTGTTTGGGTTGATTTACCTGATTCGTTAATAATGAGTGGAGCAAATATTATTGGGCGAGAAGTTTCGCTAAGACTTTCAAACGGAACGGATATTTTTGGATCTTCTGATGTAAATTTTTTAGGGGATTGGAAAAAAAGGGATGGAAATTATATTACTGGGGGATATTATGCTAATTTGGTTTTCAATGGAACTGTTGTAGAAATTTTTTATGATGATTTTGAAGTAAGTAATGAGAGTATTTACATTTCAGCAAAACAAGGCTCTACTACTCAAAAATCTTTTACAGTGCGGAATAATTCTTCTTACCCAGCGGTTTTTTGGTTGAGTTCAAATTTTTCTCATTCTCCTTTTGCTTCGATTTTAATTGAAACTAGTGATAGTTATTTTTCTCTCGCCTCAGGTGAATCAAAAATAATTGATTTTAATGTAGTGCTCGCTCTTGCAGCTTCAGGGAATTTTGCAGGAAATATTGAAATAATTGGTCAAATAAATGATGGATTAGTGGATACTAATATCACTAAATTTGTTTCTGTTTCAGTTGAATCTTTTTTAGAAATAAAAGAATTAATGGCTTATCCTAACTCAACTTCTTTCTCTTCTTTTTCAGGAATTTTAAATACAAAAAATTTTTCAATTTGCAATACTAGTTCAAATACTATTTCAGATATTACTTGGAGCAAAGACGGGAATGCTGATGCAAATGCATCAGGATGGTTTTCTCTTCCAACAATTACTAATATTGGGGCTAGTCAATGTACTTCTTTTGATTTAAATATTTTAGTTCCAGTCGGAACTGCATCTATGTTGTATGATGCAAATATTACTGCTCATTATAATTCTTTAGCTTCTTCTACAAGCGCTTACATTTATGTTACTGTTAATAATCCTTTAATTCCAAGTTCTTATTTCCTTTCAGTTACTCAAAATACTTTTCCAAACAATTATTCTAACTCAAATTTTGTTTCACAAAGAACTGATGATAATTCTTGGGGGGCAACTGGGGAGATTGATTGGAATACTCAACTAGTAAATGCAATTTCTTCGCAAGCAAGAGCTTTGGGTTCTGATAATAATGTTGCTGGTCTTTGGGACGCGAATTTAATTGCGGTTTATCACTTAGATGGAAATTTAGTTGATTCAAAAAATTCAAATGATCTTACTAACACGGGAAGTACTCCAACAACTAGTGGGATGTTTGGATCGCTTGGTTATTCATTTAATGGTTCAAGTCAAAAATTATCAAAAACTTCAGGAGTTTCTTGGGATATTACTGGGACTCCAACTAAAAGTTATTCTTTTGGAGGGTGGTTTAAACCTTCTGTACTTAGTGGTATTTCAGGAATGTCTTTGTCTGCAACTGTTTCAGTAATAAGACTTGCTTGTTCTAGTTCTTCAGGGGTTTGGATTATACAAAATGTTGCTGGTTATTCTAATGCCTCTGGTGGAGTTTGTGTAATAGGTAAATGGCAACATATATTTGGTACTTATGATAAAGATACTAATAGATTAACCCTTTACCAAAATGGGGTTAGAGTTGCAACAGCAATTGCAGATTATAATGGGAATAATACTGGTGCTACTGCTGACGGAATAAATATTGGTAATTCTCAAAATTATTTTGCAGGGGCTATTGATGAAGTACTTGCTTTTGACAAAACTCTTTCTGAAAGTCAAGTTCAAGCAATTTATGATTCTCAAAGAGCAAAATTTGATTCTAATTTAGTTGCTTATGTTAAGTTCAATGATTTTAATGGAACTAGTACTATTGAAGCTGCAAGGGGACTAACAGTTGGTTCCTATAATTCAACTGGATTCACTTCTGGAATGTGGGATTCTAATGCAGTTACACTTGATGGAACTAATGATCATGCAATTATTTTTACAGGGCAGGATAATAATTTCAAATATAAGGGAGGGGATATGAGTATTTCTGTTTGGACTGTTCCATTTGCAGATACTGACGGGGGTTATTTAGTTTCAAAACCTTGGAATGCTGGAGGGGTGTATAATTATTGGGTTAAAGTTGCTGATAGAAATATTAATGTTGTTCTTTACGGGTCAAATGGAACAAGTATAACAACCCCTTATGTATTGAACAATTTTCAATGGAATCAAGTGGTAATTGTTTTAACTTCTGATAGAAATATTTATACTTATGTTAATGGAGCTCTTGTGAATAGATTTCCACATTCTATTACTAATTGGACTACTATTCCTGGTGCAGGGGACATAAATACAAATTTAGCAATTGGATCAATTTATCCTTATGGTACTTGGTCCGGGAGTACTACTCTTGCCTACAAAGGAATTATTGATGAAGTAAAAATGTATACAAAAGCTCTTACTCAAGCAGAAATAATTGCGGATTATAATTCTTGGTTAGTGAACAAATTTGTTGATTCAAATATTATTGATTCGAATTCAACTGCTGATTGGAATTCAATTAGAGTAAACAAAACTGCTGGATATAATTTTGGAAAAGAGATTGAGGATTGGAATATTCTAAAATCAATGGGAATTAATGAACTTGGAAATAATGTTGATTCAAATTATTTGTACAATGATGTTAATCTAATTGGGTTATGGCATTTCAATGACAAAAATTCTAGTGGATGGGTTTTGAATTCAAAAACAAATTTAAGAGATGGAAATTTGTTTGGGAAGGCAGATGTTAATGGAGTTGGACTTTGGGACACTAATGCGGGGTTCTTTGATGGAAATGGTGATTATTTTGAAGCAGTAAATCGACAGGATTATAATGCAGGTAATAATTTTTCAATTTCAGCTTGGATTTATCCAAAAGCAAACGGGGCTGCAAATGGTGGGGATATTATTACAAAATTTTATTCAGCTAGTGTGCCTTATGTTTCTTACGGATTAGAATTTCTAAGTACTAATGTACTCGCATTCGGTTCGGGTGCAACAGATAATTCTTACACAAATACTACTACTACTCCTGTTTTAACTTTGAATAATTGGTATAATGTGGTTGCAACTTATGATGGTTCACTTAAGAAAATATATCTAAATGGAGTACTTGTTGATTCTGATTCTTATACAAAAACAATTATTTACAATACAGGTAATGTTAATATTGGTTGTTGGACCGGGAATCTTTCTGGAAATTGTTTTAATGGTTATATTGAAGAGCCTTCAATTTGGAATCGTGTTTTATCCGCTTCAGAAATTTCTGATTTATACACTTACCAAAAACCAATGTTTCAAAATGGTTTAATTGGTTTGTGGCATTTGAATGGAAACTTGAATGATTCGAGTGGGAACTCAAATAATGGTACTCTTAATGGAGGGAGTATAACTAATGGGTTGTGGGGTACTAATGCATATTTGTTTAATACTACCAATGATTATTTTACAGTTGCCAATAGCACTAAATTAAATCCAAAAAGATTTGCTATTAGTGCTTGGATTTATCCTTATCAAAGAGATAAATTAATGCAAATATATTCGCATAGAGATTCAGCTAATACTGGAAGTGCTTTTTTATTAATTTCTTCAAATAACACAATAATGCTTGATACTTATAATACTAGTCAGAGTAGATTGAATCCAGCAAGCACTTTTTTAGATTCTATTGATGTTAACAAGTGGATTCATGTTGTTGCTGTTTCGGATGGGGCTAATAAGAGCATTTACAAAAATGGGGTTTTGTTTAATAGTGCTGCTTGGGCTTTTGATACTAACACTGCTTCTTCAAATGTTTATATCGGCTCAGATTCACTTAACCCTAATACTTATAATTTTGTTGGAAAAATAGAGGAAGTTGGGTTGTGGGAAAGAGGATTGAGTGCCGCCGAAGTAAAAGACCTTTATAGAAAAGGGGTTTCTAAACTCGATTTGAATGTTTATTCTTGCTCTGATGCGAGTTGTGTTACTAAAACTGGTTCGCAATATATTTCTGATGTGAATAATGGCCTCTGGACTTCTTTGAGTTCTAGTGTAACTAATTCGCGTTACCTTGGAGTAGATGCTTTCTTTAAACCCTCAACTAGTTTTGCTGACCAAAACGCTAATATTTTTTGGACTGGGGCTTTCTTGAAAGATTTGAATGTATTCTTTTACAAGTAGTCTTCTTTTGAAGACTACAAGTAGTCTCCTTTGGAGAATACAAGTAGTAGTCCTTTTTTGGACTACAAGTAAGTAAAAAACAGCTTTCCCTAAATATAAATAATGTGATTTTTGCTTTTTTTAGCTCTAAAAACCATTTTATATCAGAATTCCTTTAGTATAAACAGATTTAGGGTTGGTTTTGTTGAAAAAAAATGTTTTTAGAAAAAAAGGAAGAGCTCAATCCTCTCTTGAAACTCTGTTGATTCTAGCTACTGCTTTGTTTATTTTAACTGCACTTGTTTCAATGGTTTATGATCAATTAGATTCAGGTAATTTACAGCAACAACAAAAAATGGGTTCAAATGTGTTAAGGACTCTTGCAAAAGAAATTGATGATACTTATTTTTTGGGCCCAGGGACAGTAAAAAATATTACTATTACAATACCTGGGATGGTTGATTATAATAAATCTTATATTGAAGGAAAAGGGCTTGTGCTTAATGTGGGGGGAAGTGATTTTGTTGCTTCGACAAAAATAGAAGCAAGAGGAATTTGGCCTAACACTAGCGGTTCTTATGTTTTTCAAATAACTGCTTATGATGATTACGTTGGAGTATCAACTCAAGTAGTTAGTTTCAATCCTAGTCAAGTGAATGAAGTTATTCCTCAATTTAGTTCAACTGATGTTAATGTCTCTATTACAAGTAGTAGTAATAGTGATTTGAATTATTTAATAAATATTGAATTTCCTTCTAGTGGAGAAAATTTAGTAACCCTAACCTCAAGTTTGAGTTCAATTTTAGTTCCTGCTAATGCAAGCGCAATTGTTCCACTAACTTTGAATTGTGAGAGAGATTCTTTTGGTTCGTATAATGGAAAAATAGTTTTTGTCCCAGTTAATTCGACTGATTTTAATGTTTCTGTTCCGATTGATCTTGTTTGTTCTTCTTCCCAAACAAAACTAGGGATTTACCCTATTTACAAATTAATTAATTCAGTTAAATTAATTTCTAGCACAGATTCTCTTCTTGTGTGTAATGGTTCTTCAGGAGATTTTTCAAATTCAGTAGTTTCTTTTACTGGGGAGGCTGCAAGGTATATTTTCTCGGATTTTAATGGAACGATTACTGCAGAGTCTTGTCGTTCACTTGATTTAATAATAAATCCAGTTCCTGATGCAAATAATTTTAGTGGAAAGATTTATGTTTATTCAAGTGGTTATTCTGCAGTAGCAGATTTGAATTTAGTGGTTAGCGTGAGTTAAAGGGTTTTATTTATGAATAATTTTGTTAAACATAAAAAGAATACTCAAAAAGGACAATTGAGTTTTGAATTTATTATTACTGTAATTTTGATTTTGGGGATTTTTATTTATGGGTTATCTATTTTTCAAGCACGAAATGATTTGAATTCTTCTTCTATTCAAAAATGGTCTTCTAATGAAATGGCTTGGAAGATTGCAAGAAATATTAATAATGTTTATTTGCTTGACGATAATTCTTCAATAATGGATTATATTTATTGGAATGAAACTGGGGCCAGCGTTTCTGTTAACAGAGTCGTTCAGGTTTATTACGGAGAAAATTATTCTGATGCTCCACTTTTAACAAATATTGTCGATTGGAGAATAACTGACTTAAATGGAGCAATTTATTTTAAAAAAATAAATGGGAGAGTTGTAGTTGATTATTCTTAGTGATTTTTATGAAATTTAAGAGAAATTTAAATGAAATCGGGCACCCGTTTTTGAACGAGTGTGGGCACCCGCCTTTGGGCGAGCGCGGGCGCTCCCTACTTAGTGAGCGCGGACAATCCCCTTTAGGGGATCGCGGGCAATTTTTCTCCCCTGACTTAGTTATTGCGGTAGGGGTATTTGTTTTTGGTTTAATGTTGTTTTTTAGTGCGAGTAATTCTGTTTTTGCCCAAGCAGAGTTATTTGATTCAAGAAAACAAGCGGATGAAGTAGCTCACTCGGTTTTGAATTCTTTAATTCTTTCACCAGGTTATCCTAATGATTGGCAAAAGTATTCTCTAGATGATATTAATTCAATTGGTTTAGCTTCTACTCCTAATATGATTGATAGTAACAAAACAATTACTCTAATAAATTGGTTAAATAATACTTCTACTTATTCCTCTTTAAAGCAAAAACTTGGTTTAGGCCCTTATGATATTTTCTTAAAAATTTCTACTGCTAGCGGAGAAACCATTTTTGATTCTATTTCGCTTGGAGGAGGAGTAATCGCTTCAGACCCCCAACTCAAAATAGTTTATTCCAGAATAGTTTATTACAATAATGAATCAGTTATGCTAAATATTATTGTTTCACTTGAGAATTGATTTTTATGGATAAGAATATTTTTAACGCGAGAAAAGGTTTCATAATTACAGTGGATGCTTTTTTGAGTGTTACTCTTATTTTGCTTTTAGTGATACTTTCATTTTTCTATCTCTCAAGTACTTCGCTTGATTCTTGGAATGTTGTTGATTTGAAGAACATTGTTTTTGATTGTGCAAGTGTTCTTGAAAAAAGTCTTGCCCTAGAATCAGCGGTAAAGCAATCTTCTTCTGAAGGAATTTTATTAATTTTAAATAATACTCCTAATAGGTATTGCTTTGAAGTTTCTGTACTTGATTCAACTAATCTTTCACCAATAATAACTGTGCTAAAAGCGGGGTGTGTTAAGTACTCGACCGAAATTATTTCTTACGAACGAGGACTAGTAGTAAAAACTGATATGGATACCTCTTTTTATCTTGCAAGAGTAGCGGGGTGGGTTAAGTGAGTAATCCTAAAAATAAATTAAAAAGTAAAGGAAATTTTGTGAGTAATTTTAAAAATTTCTTTTCAAACAAAGGTTTCCTTTTTACTATTTCAGTCATCATGTTTGCTTCCACTTTAGTTATTTTTGCACAAAATTATTCTCAAATTAATTCATCAAGTGAGCAACAAATAATTGTTTCTACAAAACCACTAAATCTCTTAATGCTAAATGATGATGTTTCCTTTGATTTACAAAGGTTGCTTGGTTTAAGCATGGATTTTAATTCTTCTAACTTAGGTTCGTTAACAATTTCAGGGGTAATTGATTCAAGTGCGAATGTATCAAGTGCACTTACTAATTATGAAACTTTTTTGAATAATGTTTTATTTCCAAGGATTGCGGGGGATCAAGTAATTGATATTTCTTCAATGAAAGACGGAAAAGCGGCGCTAAACTTTGGAAACAATTTGCTTCTTGATTACAATTATGGTAATAATATGGAGTTCTTATCTATTGGTAAACCTATTACTGGCCTTGACATTGATTTGGATTCAACAGGGAGTACAATTGATTATACTTGGTTGGATAAGTCAACGGGTTCAGTTCCTGTTAGAATAAAGTACTCTAATGATTCTAATGGTTTTTATCTTTCTGAATCGCTTGATGCTAATGCTGTTTCAACTCTTCAAGTATTTTCTCCCGATGGAAATGTTTTGTTAGTATTTGGAAAAGTAACTTCAAGTGGAGTGGATTACAATTCTTCTTTTAGGATAAGTTCTCCGGGTAAAGTGAATTATTCTTTTACTGCAAATTATTCTAATTCAAACCCTCTTCCTGTTAAAATAAATGCTTCTATTAGAAATTCTTCTGAAAAGATTGATTCAAACTCTACTCTAGTACTTAGAAGATAAATAAAGTTCATTGAGCAGAGTTAGAGTTAATTGCTATTTTTATTTAATTAACTTTTATTTTAGCTAGTCTTTTCTTAAGAAAAAAATTAAAAAAAGATTGGACTCCCAATGAAGGGAGGTCCTTTCAAAAGAGATTATTTATGCGCATGTTCCTACTAGATCCGCAGTTCCTTTTTGTACTTTGCTATTGATTGTTGTTGAATCGTATCCTATTTGGATATAATCCTTAGGGTATGAGTACTTTGAACCAGATGTGCAAGTAACAGCGATTGTCTTTGATATTGTTGCTCCGGGTGCTACGTTGTCTGAATCAGTTATATTTGAATCAGTTGCTGTGATGTTTAAATCATTAAAGTTCATTGATTCAAATGTATTGTTCTTCAGAACTATAGTCATTGAAGTAGTACTTCTTGTCCAGTCAACTATTGCCCATGGTTCTGCTGATTTCCATGCACTTTTAGCAGTTGTTTCTGGTATTCCGCTTCCTTGGTTCATTATTTGTAACAATAATCCTACTACTACTAGTGCGATTACTACTACAATTGCTATGATTACCAAGTATTCAATTGTACCCTGTCCTTTTGTTTTATTTAGTGTTGCCATTTAGATAACCTCCTTTCGAGTTTTATTACCAGATTAAAGGTTTTGGAAGTATTTAAATCTTATTGTGGGGAGCTATAGAGGGCTATAGGATTTGTATTCAAGAGTTTTGAATAATTTGTTAGATTGAAAAATTACCTAGTAACCCGCCTACTGCTGTCACGAAGATGGTAAACAAAATTAGTCCTACAATGATCATTATGGGGGCAAATTTGAGTCCGTCCTTTATTTTTCCCCCTCCTAAAATTCCAATGAATATACTTGCTAGTAACGAGTTAGTAAATATTACAAAGTAAGCAATGAGTTTCATAAAATCAGCAGTAATAGTAATTGTTCCTCCGCCTAGTCCAGATTGTTTCATTAATTCGTCATTTCCTCCTCCAGTTAATCCACTTGTTTTCACTTGTATTCCTGATAAAACATTCAAAAATTGCACACTTACTGCTAAGAGCATTGGAGATGCTATTATTACAACAAATAAAATAAACATAGAGTACATTTTTGTGGAAGTGGCAAGTTCTTTTTTTAGTTGGTTTGTTTGTTTAATATCTGCGGCAGTTGTTTCAATTAATTGAGCTAAGTGTCCACCTGACCTGAGTGCTTGTGAAAAGAATTTTGTAGTGTCTGATAATACTTTTGAATCAATTCTTCTTCCAATATCACGCAAAGCATCAGAGAATGATTGAACTCCTAAACTTTTTTGAGTAGCAATTTTTATTTCTTCACTTAGTGGACCAAATTCGGGTCTTACTGCTGAACGAAAAGCATAGAAAGGACTCATTCCACTTTTTAGATTATTTCCGACTAAGAATAAGAAATCTGGTAAAATATTTTCAACCATTTTTTTTCGTCCATCAATAACATAAGAAATATGTAAGTAAAATAGTGCACTTGTTGCAAGAAAAGCAACTATTGCAAGAACGAACATTAATGCTAATTTTATTGTTGGGGGAAAATATATTTCCCAATTAAGTGCTACATTAAGCAAAGGAAACAAGCTAAAGGGGATCAAAAATCCAATTGTTGCCATTAAAGTAGCAATGAATAATCTTAATCCTATCCAATTTCTTGCGTCATCCTTTGATCCTGCGTAAGTAAGTGCAACTTTTACTTTTTCTTCCATGAATTTTTTTGGAACAAGAATTGAAAACATTTGTGCAATAATTTCAAACATTTACTTCACAACCTTTGGTACTTTTGATCTTACAAGCATTATCATAGCTAATTGTATTGAAAGAGAAAGCACTACGATTAATATTACTGCTTCGGGACCAATTCCTGATCCTCCTACTGAGGAAGCAATTACTAAGAAAGTTATTCCTAATGAAGGCATTGCTGCTGCAACTATTAAATAAACTAATGTCCAAAGATTTAGTTCTGCAGAGTAAGCTTTGATTGCATCTATTTGTTGAGCTACTAATGCTTCTACTTGGGATTCTAATGCATTTACTATTGATCCTCCGCTTCTCATAGTGGTTATTATTTGCCAAATTGTTTTCTTTAGTACTTCTGATTTTGTTCTAAAAGCAAGTTTTTCAAGTGCTTGTGTTTCGCTCATTCCTGAGTTAACATCTTTAACAACAAAAGTAAATTCAGCTGATACTTGTCCATAATTTGATTTTGAAATCATTTTCATTGCTTCAAATAAACTAATTCCTGAACTAAGTTGGATTAGCATTGTTCTAATCGCAAATAATAGTTCTTGGTCAACCATGTTTGCAAGTTGGAAAGCTGCAATTTTTGGATACATTAAGTGGAATATTAGCATTGAAATAAATGAACCAATACTAGCAACGAGCATTAAGGTAATTGTAAATACTCCTACTTGTTTTGAAATAATTGCTCCAAAAGCAAGTCCTACAAAGAGAAACATTACTGCATAAAGAAGAGCGGATACTAGTGAAGCTAGGCAGTATCTTTCCACATCAATATCCATTTCGGCTTTTTGCAAATCATACTTTAGTGAGAAAACAACTTTTGAAAGAAATCTCCCGAAAAAGAGGTATCTTTCACTAAATTGCTTTGCTTTCTCTATTGGGAAAAGCATCATTACTGGTGTTTTTTCTTTTTCCATCTGTTTTCAACTCAAAATTATTTAATTTTTTTTATTTAACTAAATTAACCATGATTTTAATCAATTTTTTTGTTATTTTTATTTTTTTAATTCCCATTTTTTTTACATTGAAAAATTTTCTTTATTTGCTGCGTTTTGTTGATTTACTGTTTGCATTGCACTAGCATCATCTTTTTCTCCTTGCATCATTTTTCTGATTTCTTCAATAGGTGTATTTTTTTTTGCGAGTTTTTTGATTTGTTCAGGGTATGAGTAAAACATTTTTACAATATACCCAATATCATCTAAATCATTTAGATCTATTCTCTTTAACCATTCAAGAATTTCTTTTCTTTCAGCTATTTCTCTATTAATATCATCCTCAGTCATTCCTGTGTGCATGTTTAGTAGGGTGATTAGTTTTGTGGGTTTGTTTAGTTTTTCCCACGAATCAGTTCTTGGGAGCCATTTATAAACAGTATTAATTTGTAGTCCCTGTCCGCTACTTGTTTGTTCTATTTCGGATATTTCATAAGTTCTTCTTTTGTTTGTTTTTCTATCACGGTACTGTACTACAATTAAATCAATTAGTTCAATTTGCATTAATGGAATATTAATTGGTGGTTCAGCTAGTCTTCTTAGTACTTGGTAACCTGAGTTTGCATGTAGGGTAGAGTAAATACTGTGTCCTGTTTCAATTGCTTCCATTAGTACTTCTGCCTCTTTTTTTCTTCTAATTTCTCCCACAATTATTCTATCGGGTCTCATTCTTAGTGAGGTAACCATTAAGTCAAGCATTGTTACTTCACCTAGTCCTTCTGGGTTTGGAGATCTTGTAACCATTGGTATCCAATTCCAATCAAGGTACTTTGGCAGAATTATTTCTCTTACATCTTCAATTGAAAGTATTCTGTGGTAAGTGGGTACGAGTGCAAGCATTGAGTTTAGTGCACTTGTTTTTCCACTCGCAGTTCCTCCTGCAATTAATATATTCATTTCGTATTGCATTGCTAGCCAAAGCATTGCGGCCATTTCTGAATTCATGGTGTGTGCTTTTCCGATAAAATCAACAATAGTCCAAGGTTTTCTTGCAAATCTTCTAATAGTAATTGTGTTTCCTTCTGAAGAAATTGGGAATAGGGTTGCATTAACACGATCTCCTGAAAGCAAGTGTGCATCAAGAATCGGACTTAGGTTAGTTATTTCTCTTCCAATTTTTCTTCCGATTTGTGAAGAAAAATTATTTATGTCTTCTTCAGTTCCTGGCATTAAATTTGTTTTTAACCAACCATGAATTCTATGGTAAACTGTAATAGGGGTTTTTGCTGAATTTATTCCCACTTCTTCCAGCATATCATCTCCCATTATTATCTCAATATCTCCAAGTCCATACATTTCATGTAAGAGTACTCCTGAAAGCATGTTGAGTAAATCTTTTGGTGCTTCGGGGAAATATTTTGAAAGATGAGAATTTAATTCAAAAAAGAATCTTTCTTTTAGTTTTTTTGATTTTTTTGGGTCAACAATTTCTTCAATTTCTATGGGCATGTTTTCGGCTACTTCGTCTTTAATAAATTCTAAAAATCTTTTAGTGTATTTTCCAATGCTGGGCATTTCAAGTGCATAAATGGGTCTTGCTTCTTCAGGATCAAGTACTATTGAAATTTGAGCAGGAACATAATCTACTTCTATTTGATAAGTTTCAAGGACTTTTCCAACCGGAATTTTAGTTAATTTTGAAGGAGTAGGATTTTTTAGAATTAAAATTGGTTTTTTAGTTAAACTTGTAGGGTACTCTATTTCAACTACTCCGTCGCTTTCAAACATCTTTGAAATCTTTTCAACTATTAATGGATCTATTTGCAAGTAATTTGCAATTTCACCTGTATCAATTTTTTTATATTTTTCGAGTAGTTCAAATATTTTATCAACAGGGGTTTTTAGTGAATTTATTTTATTTTCGATTCTTTTTTGTTCTTCTGCATTTCTTTTTTGTTTTGAAAAAGCACTTTCTTCTTCAGCTTCAAAATCTTGGGTGATGGGTTCTTCTATTATTGGTTCATCCATCCAACTATAGTGCTCTTCTTTTTGGCTCAAAAAAGAATCTTTGTCTTTAGTTTCTTTTGTTGAATTAACTTCAATTGGTTTTTGAATTAATGGTTCTTGTTTTTGATTAGCTGAAAGCACAACTGGTTTTGCATTAAGCGAGCTTTGCATTGAAATAGCTCCTTCGTTAGAATTTTCTTGTTGAACAATTTTTTCTGGTGTTATTGACTGCTTACCAAAATCAGTGCTCGATAGAGTTTCTTTCTTTTTATCAGTAGTAATGTTTGAAGATTTTAAATTCAAAAGTTTGTCAAAAGAACTTGAAGCGGAAGTTGAAGTTTGAGTACTATCTTTTTTAGTAATATTTGAATCCGAATTTTCTTTAGATTTATTTAGTTCTTTAGGCGTACCATAATTTGGTTCTGAATTTAGTTCTTTTACTGAAGTTACTTGAGTAAATATCTTTTGTTCTTCTTTAAATGCTGCTAGATCTACTTTTGATTGAGTGCTTTTTGAAGTGAACGGTTTTTTTTCTTCAAAAGGGAATTTTGGGGTCTGTGCCGAAGGCTGTTTTGTATTCTCTTGACCCATAGTTAAGCGTTTTATCTCGTCAAGGTCCTTATTTTTTTCTTTCCCTGAAAAAGGAAAAATCGACATTTTGTTCACACTCGGTACAATTATTTCTGCTTCATAATTAGTTCTTTCTTATTTATAAGAGTGTTGAAATGAACTCTAAAAGAATGAATTAACTAAAGAACTAACTGATTTTTCACTTTTTTTCAATGGAACTTGAAGTTTTCTTTAAGTTTAATACAATAATTCACGTTTAATAATAAGTTAGGTCATTACTCTTGCATGGTTAGTGGCTTTTCAATTACTCCTGAACAGGAAAAAGCGTTTGAAAGTATTCTTTCAAATAAAGATTCTGTTTTAGCTTCTGTTTCAAAGGAATCTGAAAAGTTTAATGCATTTAATGCTTTGGTTGGTTCGCAAAGAGTGCTTACTGAAATTAAAACAAAAATTTCTACTAACTTTTCAGGTCAAGCACTTGTTGTTTGTGATCCTTCTAATTCAAAAGAGGTTCTTCTTGCTTTAACCACGTTTGTAAAGCAATCAAATCAAATTCCTGTTTTGGTTCTAATGAATCATAATTACAAAACAATTCTCTCTGATTTAAAGAAAGCGGGTGTTGAGGATAGAGTTATTATTATTGATACGGTTTCAAAGAGTATTGCTACTGTGGAAGAAACTAGAGAGCTTATTTTTGTTGATTCGTTAAGAAACCTTACCCAGCTTCAAATAAAGATGTTTAATATAATGGAAAAAAATCATGGTTGCGCATTTATTTTTGATTCAATAGCAATGCTTGAACTTTACCATGAAGAAGAAATAGTTTTCAAATTCATTTACTCTTTAACAAAGATTCTCCACAAAAATAATGTTAATGGATTTTATATCTCAACAACTTCAGAGTCTTCTGGAAAGTTAGGGCAATTCTTCGAAGAAACTATTTTGCTCAAAAAGTTCTTGGATTAGAAATCAACTAGGACTTTTTCTTTCAAAAAAGCTGTGTGCAATAATTAAATACTCCTTTTTCTCTTATAGTTGTGCATGTATTTCCCTAAACAAGTTGTTTACTCTTTTTTTGTAGTGCTCTTTTCTTTGGTATTTTTTGGGATGTTATTTTTAGTTTTCTTTTCACAAGCTCTTGATGTGGTTGATCCTTCCGTTTCAATTATTGGCTCAGATATAGTTCTGAAAATGACTATTAAAAATATTTCAACGCACGCTGTAGACGGGGTTAAAGTTGAAGTAATTAATGGTGAAGAAGCAAAATCATTTTATCTAAAAGGGGTAAATGATGGGGAATTTTCTTCTCTTGCGCCTGGGGAAAAATATGATTTTGTAGCAGCAATTCCTATTTCGGAAAGTTTGGCTTATTCTGTAAGCATTTCAGCTCCTTTCAATAGGGCAATCCCTCTTAACTTTACTCTTGAGCAAACTACAATTGACCCTGTTAAAGCTGAAGTTTCTTTGCCTTCAAAACTTTACTTAAACGAAGCTTACACTTATTCAGTAAAACTATGTAATGTTTCAGGGAGTGATTTATCTGAAGTTATTTGGTTAGAAAATGCTCCTGCTGGTTTGTTTAAAGAAAATTTCTTTGAAAGAAGTATTTCGCTTAAAGCAGCACAATGTACTACGATTTTTTCAACACTTACTCCAATAAAGTTAAATGACTCAAGTATTGGATTTATTCTAAAGATTGGTACTATTGAGAAAAAGAGTTCTAAAGCCCTTCAAATAGTGGAGCGGTCTGCTTAATTGAGTTGGTGAGATTTAAATACTCGGGAGCATTTATACTCTAATGAGTACAGGTACTCTAGAGCGTTTAGTATTGTATAAATTAAGTTAGTTGATAATAATGACTAAAGCAGATTCAATTATTGAAATAATTCAAAAGATGGTTCAAGAGGGCCAATCTAGTGACAAGATTGTTGCTACTCTTCACGATCTTGGGGTTAGCGATGACCAGGCAAAAAGACTTTTACTAATTGCAGAAGCAGACACTTTTACTTTACTAAAAAAAGAAATTAATAATCTTGTAAGAGAAGAGGTTTATTCTCAAAAAAAAGATTTTGAGGATATGATTAAACAAGATTTGAAGCAAATCGAGGCGGAAGAAAAATTAAAAACTAGTGAAATTGCTCATGAAGAATTAAAAGAAGTAAAAAATGATGTTCTTGAACAATCAAGAGGGTTTGAAGGAAGGGTAAACAAAGTTATTAATGATTCTCAAAAAACTGTTTCACTTGTAAGAGTAGCACTTGATTCATTAAACAATAGACTTTCACAAATAGAACTTGATGTTGAACAAATGAAGGTTCATAAATTTAGAAAAAAATCAATGTTTTTCTCTTACACTATGCTTAGTTTGGGGGCAATGATTTTGTTAATTGCCTTATTTTTATTGTTCATGAATTTTGCAAAATTAGATGTCTCTCAAATAGTAATAATCTCTATTCTAATTCTTGCAAGTGTAACTTTAATGTTTGCTTCAATAATTGGATAAAATTTAGTAAGTTCTTTGTCTTTTTGCACTTCAAGTTAGTGCCAAATTCTAGCTAAATATACTTAAAAACAGCTTAATTTTCAAAATAAAGCATTTTTCACTTTTATTGAAGAAAGGCACTATTTTTTTAATCTTTTTATAAAATCGTCATTTTTTTGATATTCAATGCCTTTTTAAGTGTTTTCTTGAGGGTTTTACTTATTCACAAATTAGATTTACAAACTTGGTTAATTGGGGGGTTTTGAGCATGGCTGGAATGGACAAATTGAAAGCAAAAGAAGAGGAAGAGGACGAGACTAGTGAAGAAGAAACCCTAGAAACTGAAAAAACTATTACTGCGCTTGATAATAACGAATCTGTTGAGGGCGATTCTAATCCAAGTCACTCTGTTAATGATGATGGGGAAGAAAATGATGAGGAAGAAACTTCTGCTGAGGTAAGCGAAGATAATGACAAAATGCCTTTCCCAAGAGCTACTATTACTAAACTTGTGAGAAGAAATATTTCTAAAGGTAAACAAATTAAAGGAACAGTTAAGGATGAAATGAATTTTTGGGTTGCTCAAATGGTTGAGCGAATAGCAAAGAAAATGAATTCCCAACCCTATACTTTTGTTAATTACGATATGCTAAAAGATGCAGTTGCTCCTTATGAGGATATTCAAGGAATAAACAAACAAAGAGAGGTTCTTGTAGCCAAAATTAATGCAATTAAAACTGAATGTGACACTGTAATTAATGAAATTGATACTGAAATTAAATCTAAATCAGTTTCACTTAAATTAGAACAAGAAGAAATGCCTTTCCCTAAAGCAACTATTACTAATAAACTTAGAAAGTTCCTTGGGGACGGTAAAACAATTAAGGGTCCTGTAAAAAGAGGACTAAATGTTTGGATTGGTAGTGTAGTTGAGAGAGTTTCAAAGAAAATGGATTCCTATCCTTACCCTTACATTGATCGCTCAATGTTCAAAGAAGCAGTTGAACCCTACGAAGCGGTAGGCGAAATAGAACTTGAGAAAGAAAGAATAATTCAGCAAATGGAATCAATGAAAACCATGTGCGATTTATTAGTAATGGAAATTGACAGAAAGTTTAAAGTTTAAAATTTTAATTTAAAATAAAATTTTTCTTTAAACTTTATTCTTTTTTTTATTTTTTTAAAAATCTAGTTTTTTTTTAGTTTTTTTTCTATTTTTTTTTCTTTAAACTTTTTTAATTTGTATTTTAAAATTAGAGTGTTAAATTTAATTTTTCTCTGACTTTTTTTGCCATTGTTGCATTTGGATTAAAGAAAAGCATTGCGTCGCACTGACCAATATTTTTTGTGTGATTTTCTTTTAATGAAGCTTTTTCAAAATCAATTATAACTGGGGAGTAAATCGCTTCATGAGTATTTGGTTCATTAGTTTTTTTTACTAAAATATTTTTTCCTATTTGCAATTGGTTGTGACTTAGATTTACTTTATTGAGTGCATAAAGTTGTTTGTATAATTCTTTAATAAAATTGTACAACTGAGTTGCATTAACTTCTTCATTAAAAGAATTACTCAAAATCCAATCAAATAATTTTTGTCCTTTAACATATTCCATTACCACAAAATTTTCTTTGTAATTTATTTCTTTTATTTTTGGTCCCACTCCTACTGAGTTTGCGAGCAGCAACATTTTTCCTTCTCTTTCTGCTAAGTTTTTTCGATTAGATTTTTCTCTAACTTCTTTTAACACAAATTCTTTTCCTTTATTGTCTTTTACTATCCAAATGTAAGAACTCCAACCCTTAGCAATTTGATTGATTTTTGTGTATTTCATAGCTATTTTCTATAGGGAATTAACTTTAAATACAACCCAAGCATATTTTGGTAATGATTGCAAATAAAGCTTACTCTAATATGGTTAGTGCGCAGGCCCCCTGTAGAGGGCAGGTACCCCTAAGGGCGCAGGGTACTATTGAGTATTTGGTTATTCTTGCGATTATTGTTGTTATTTCTCTTGTTGTTGTTGGTTTAGTTACAGGGGTAGTGGGTTCGCCTTCTACTCAAATTAATTCTTCAACTGACAAGATTGGAAATTTGACTAGTGGTGGAATTACTGTTGTGGAATCTGTTAGTGATTCTAGTGGAGATTCTTTAGTTAAATTGCAAAACAATAGTGGAGAAACACTGACTCTTGAAAAAGTTATGGTTGGTGAAAATGAAACTACTTTTAATGAACAATTAGTAACTGGGGACAACAAAACTTTTTCTTTGAGTGATTTGGATTTGAGTTGCCCTTGTACAGATGGTCAGGATAAAGTTTCTTGTAATTTTACATTTTACTTAACTACATCTACTGGACTGCAAAAAAAACAAGTTGTTACTGTTAAAACTCAGTGCCAGCCAACAGTGGAAGCAACAAACCCTGCTGAAATAATTGGTTTAGGATCAGGAACTCTTTTGGATCCGTGGATAATAAATTCTTGTAGTGAATTACAAAATATTAGTCAACATTTAGATGGGAACTATTCACTTGGCGCTGATATAAATTGTTTAGAAACAAGAACTTGGAATGATTTAAATGGATTTATTCCAATTGGTGCTAATAGTCCTTTTACAGGAACATTAAATGGGGCAAACAAAACTATTTCAGGATTATATATTAATATTCCGACAACAGACAAAAATATTGGATTATTTGGATCTACTTCTTCTGCAGCAATAATACAAAATATTGGTTTAATTGATCAAAATGTAATTGGAGTTCAAAGAGTGGGTGGGTTAATAGGTATGAATCAAGGATCTGTTTTGAATTCTTATACTACTGGGTCAACTAGAGGTAGTACTGTTGTAGTAGGTGGATTGATTGGATATAATTATGGAATTGTTTCAAATTCTCATAGTTCAGGATCTGTTACAGGAGTTACTAATGTTGGTGGATTGATTGGAACTAATTATGATGTAATCACTTCAGATTCTTTTGGAATTATTTCTAATTCTTATAGTTCTTGTGCTACTACTGGTTCTGGCAATTATGTGGGTGGATTAATTGGATCTAATTATTATGGGTCTGTTTTGAATTCTTATAGTTCTGGTGTTACTACTGGTTCTGGAAGTTATGTTGGTGGATTAGTTGGTTACAAAGAAAGAGGAAACATTTTGAATTCTTATAGTTCTGGTGTTACTACTGGTTCTGGAAGTTATGTAAGTGGACTAGTTGGATATAATTGGTATGGCTCAATTTTGAATTCTTATAGTTTAGGTTCTACTGTCGGCGGAACTAATGTTGGTGGGATAGCTGGTTATAATTCATTTAGTTCTATTTTGAATTCATTAAGTGTAGGCTCTGTAACAGGAACAAGTACTGTTGGTGGAATAGTTGGAGGTAATCCTATGGGGGGAACGGTTTCTAATTCTTATTGGGATATAAGTAGAACAGGGAAAGCAGTTTGTTGCGGTTCGGGATCTTGTTCTTGTGTTGGAAAAAATTCTGCAAATTCTGATGTGAATGCTTGGTTTCCAAAAGCAAGTTTAAATAATGATTATAATGTTCCAATGCAACACAACGCAGTTGCAACAAATGATTGGACTTTTGGTTTAGATAAAAATTGGGTTGCACAAGATAATAATTATCCTAAATTGAGTTGGCAATAAATTTTAGGCAATAAATTGAGGGTAATAAAAAGTAATTTCCGTTTAACATAAGCTTTTTATATTTAGGATTCTTATTTCATTTATGGTTAACAGAGCGCAGGCCCTCTATCAAGGGCAGGGTACTATTGAGTATTTAGTTATTCTTGCTATTATTGTTGTAATATCTCTTGTGGTTGTTGGTTTGACTACTAATATGGTTGGTTCTCCTTCTACTCAAATTAGTTCAACAAATGATAAGATTGGTAATTTGACTAGTGGCGGAATTAGTGTGGTTGAAGCGGTTACTGATTCAGCAGGAGATTCTATTGTAAGGTTTCAAAATAATTCTGGAGAAAATATTACTTTAACAAAAATTGTTTCAGGTGGAATTGAAAATGATTATTCTCAATCAATTCTTCAAGGTGAAAAGATTAGTATTGGAGTTGATTCTTTAAATTTAAATTGTCCTTGTACTACTGGGCAAGAAAAAGTTTCTTGTGATTATACTTTGACTTTTATTTCTAGTAGTGGTTTAACAAAAACAATAACTAGAACCACTCAAGTGGATTGTGTGAACGATGTTAATTCTAATGCAACTGTTATTCCTCCAACCACTACAATTTCTAATAGTAATTGTTGGAACGAATCAGTTTCCCCTCACCAAATTTGTACTTTGAGTGATTTGAATAGAGTAAGAGAACATTTGGATTGGAGTTATGAATTAAAAACTGATATTAATGCTTATCCAACATCAACTTGGAATAATGAATATGGATTTGAACCAATTGGACGCCCTGCTCATTGTGCTGATCCTCGTTGTACAGATCAAACTTCTTGTGAAAGAGAATTGGGTTGTGACTCTACTTGGAATTTAACAAGTGGATGTAGTTTCGAGCGTGAAGATCTTTGTTATTATGACCAAGGTTTTTGTGAGAATGAGTGTGGTGGAACTTGGGATGATTACGAGTGGACTTGTAATGGAGTAACATCCGAATTGAGTTGTGATTATAATTCAGATCTTTGCGAGAGTAGTCCTTTTTGTGGAGAAATTCCATTTGGAGGGACTTTTACTCAAGGGGTATGGAATGAAGCAAATACTTGTTCTAGTACAGCTTGTTCAACTCAATTAACTTGTGAACAAACTCTTGGTTGTGCTACTACTTGGATTTCTGATTCTCCTTTCATTGGAAATTTTGATGGAAAAAATAAAACTATTTCAGGATTAAATATTAATTTTCCAGTTTCTGAAGTTGGTTTATTTGGAAAAATTAGTTTAGCAAGCACAAGTCTAAGCAATATCATTGTGGAAGACGCAAGTGTGACTGGGAGCAATTATCTAATTGGTGGTCTTGTTGGTAATCAATTAAACGGAACTATTTCTAATTCTTCTTACAATGGTAATGTTGGTGGCGGTGGTTCTTCTGGTGGTCTTGTTGGTTGGCAGCAAGGAGGAATTATTTCCGGTTCTCATGCAAGTGGAAATGTGAGTGCGAGTCTTGGTAGCAATATGGGTGGTCTTGTTGGTTATCAAAGTGGAGGAGTTATTTCTAATTCTTACTCAACAAGTACTGTGAGTGGTACTCATTTCCTCGGGGGACTTGTTGGTTATCAAGGTGGGTCAATTTTTAGTTCTTATGCAACTGGGCGGGTAGCTGGTGGTTTTAGTTACCAAGTTGGTGGTCTTGTTGGTGGACAAGATGGGCCAATTTCTAATTCTTATGCTAGAGGGAATGTTTGGGGTTTAGATATGATTGGTGGCCTAGTTGGAAATCAAAATAGTTCTATTACTGGTTCTTATTCTACAGGGAGTGTAAATGGTTCTTTAGAAATTGGTGGTCTTGTTGGTGAACAAAATAGTTCTATTACAAATTCATTTTCAACTGGGAGTGTAACAGGGGATGAGGGTTATTCAGGAGGACTTGTTGGTTATCTTAGTGGTTCAATTAGTTCTTCTTATTGGGATGTTGTTTTGAGTAACAGAAGTAATTGTTATCCTGATGGTAATACTGGTTGTACTGCGACTAATAATTTAGTAACTGCTTATTATGGAAGTAATGGTGTTACAAAATTAGGTAACGATGGTAATTGGGTTGCTCAAGAAAACAATTATCCAATACTAAGTTGGCAATAATTTTTTTTTAAAAAGTTTTCTCTAATTTTTTCAGATTTTCTTTCTCTAAGCTTTTGCTCTTTTTGCTAAATTTTTTACTCTTATATCATTTCTTTTTATTCGTACTTGTGTTAAGTATTTCTCCCACATTTTTGCTCGTTGTTCTTCTGAAAGGTTAAGTAATTGTTCTCTAAATTGTTCTTTCCAAATAGCTTGTGTTTTTCCAGTCTCAATCGCTTTTCTATAATCAACTCTTTTTTTTGTAGTACTTAATCTTGGTAATCTTGGCGTCATACATTAACTTCTGTTTAGGGTATTAATAAGGTTTTTTGTTAACATAAATTTGTTTCAAAAAACTTTTTTTAACAAAAGATTGATTTAAATATAATTGAAGCATATTTTAGTAATGGTTGTAAATCATGCTCAAGTTTCCCTTTTCTCTTTTGAGAACAAGCAAGGGCAAGGTACAATTGAGTATCTTGTTATTCTTGCAATAATTGTTGTAATTTCTCTTGTGGTTGTTGGTTTGGTAACAGGGATGTTTGGTGCTCCTTCTACCCAGATTTCTACTACTACGGATAAAGTCGGGAGTTTGACTTCTGGAGGAATTACTGTTGTTGAGTCTGTTAGTGATTTTAGTGGAGATTCGGTTGTGAGGTTGGAGAATGTGTCTGGCGAGAATCTTATTTTAAATAAAGTTAGTGTTGGTGAAAGAGAATTGACTTTTGATGAGCAACTCGTAAGAGGGGACATTAAGAATTTTTCTTTGAGTGATTTGGGTTTGAGTTGTCCTTGTATAGAAGGGCAAAGTTTTGTTTCTTGTAGTTTTACGTTTTATTTAACTTCATCTACTGGACTACAAAAGAAACAAGTAGTAACTACTAAGGTTGATTGTTTACCTGAAGCGTTGGAAGAGCCAATTAATACAATAATTTCTTTGGATACTAATGCTCCTGCGATTGCATTGCTTTCTCCTGCTGATAATAACGAATCAATTGTTTCAAATACTATTTTTGCTTATAATGTAACTGATGATAGAAATATTATTAGTTGTAGTTTGCTAATTGATGGGGTTGTTGATCAAACTGATTTTGTTGCTCCATTTAATTCTTTTACAAGAAGTTTTTCTGAAGAAATAGATTACAATTGGAATATTAGTTGTACAGACTTGAGAAACAATACTATTGCAACTCAAAGAAAAATTACTTATAATAATCCGTCTACTATTAGAACTTGTTTAGAGTTACAAAATGTTAAAAATGATTTAAGTGGAAGTTATGCTTTAATGAATGATATTAATTGTGATGTGTCTCCTTATAATAGCGGATTGGGATTTGAACCAATTGGAAATAGTAGTACTAAATTTGTTGGAACCTTTGATGGTAATAGTAAATCTATTTCAGGATTGTATATTAATCGTCCAGATTCAAACTATGTTGGACTTTTTGGTTATATCTCTGGAGCGACAATTGAAGATGTTGGTTTGATTGATGTTGATTTGAATGGACTTTCTTATGTGGGTAGTTTAGTTGGTTTATCTGATTCCTCTTCTTTAATTTCTAATTCTTATTCTACGGGGGTTGTAATTGGTAATAATTATTACATTGGTGGTTTAGTTGGCTCATTGTCTTCTGGAGAAATTAATAATTCTTATTCTACTGTTAGCATAAATTTACCTTCGCGTTTAACTAAATATGGGGTTTATGTTGGTGGTTTAGTTGGGGATCAATCTTCAGGAAATATACTAAGTTCTTATTCAAGTGGAAGTTTGTCTGGGTTTTTTTATGTTGGTGGTCTTGTAGGTCGACAGGTTGATGGAGATATTAACAGTAGTTATTTTTCAGGAAGTTTGGTTGGTGAAGATTATGTTGGTGGTTTAGTTGGTACTCAACAATCGTTAGGATTAGTTTCAGATTGTTATTCAACAGGAATTATTCAATCAACAAATCTGGCAGGGGGATTTGTTGGAACTCAAGCTGGATTTATTACAAGTTCTTATTCTTTAGGAAATGTTACTGGTGGAACTACTGTTGGTGGATTTGCAGGGTCAATGTCTGCAACTGGACTAATTGTTAAATCATTTTCAGATGGAAATGTGTCTGGTAATAGTGCAGCTATTGGTTCTTATTATTCAGGAGGGTTTGTAGGTTATTTAGTTTCAGGGGATGTTAATGATTCTTATTCAATTGGAAGCGTGACAAGAAGAGGGGGAACAGGAACTAACTTTGGTGGATTTGTAGGAAAAAATTATCGGGGAAAAATATTCAATTCTTATTCTTTAGGTGGAATACATTACACTGGAACATCTGATCCAACTAGTAAAGGATTTGCAGGAGCAGTTGATACAGGAACAGGTTATCAAATGTCTGGAAATTATTGGGACTTTAATACTTCTTTACAATTAACAACTTCAGGAATAGCAACTGGAAAAACTACTACTCAAATGAAAACTGTTTCAACTTATTCTGGTTGGAGTTCAAGTATTTGGGATTTAGTAGAAGGACAATATCCTATTTTAAGTTGGCAATAGTTATTGCGGGCAATAAATTGTAAACAGTAAACCCAGTGGGCCGGCTGCAGGTAGTAAATAACCTGCTGAGTACAGGTTGTAAGCGGTAAATCTGAAGATAATAAATTATATGTAGAGGACTATTGGTAATAAAGTGGTTTTATTTTGTCTGAAAGTTCGTTCCGTAAGCTATAAAAAGCTTTTTTTGCAGTCTTTCCATAAAGAGCCTGTTTTTAGAAGATGTGCTTATTTCTGAGTGGAGGGAATGTTTATGGCTGAAAATGTTGATCAACAAAATGCGTTCATGGGTGAAGGAACAAAAAGAACTAGGGGAAGAGATGCTCAAAGAATGAATATTTTAATCGCAAGAGCAGTTGCTCAAGCAGTTAAATCTACTTTAGGTCCTAAAGGAATGGACAAAATGATTGTTGATGATTTAGGAGAAGTAACTATCTCTAATGATGGTGCTACTATTCTTTCAGAAATGGCTATTGAACACCCTGTTGGAAAAATGATGGTGGATGTTGCTAAGACTCAAGACGAAGAAGTTGGGGACGGTACTACTACTGCAGTTATTTTAGCTGGAACTTTTTTAGAAAAAGCTGAAAAATTATTGGATGACTCTATTCACCCAAGCATTATAATTAATGGATACATGATGGCTGCTGCTAAAGCAAAAGAATTTTACGCAGAAACAGCTGACGTTGTTAAATTTGATGACAAAAAAACTCTTAGAATAATTGCTCTAACTTCTATCACAGGAAAATCTGCTGAGTTCGCTGATTCACTTGCTGATTTAGTAGTTGATGCTGTTAATAGTGTTGTTGATGTTGATGGAACAAAAATGACTATCAACGAAGACAATATTAAACTTGAAAAGAAAACTGGTGGCTCATTAAAAGACACTCAATTAATTAGTGGTATTGTAATTGACAAAGAAATTGTTCACACAGGAATGCCTAGAAGCGTAACTAATGCAAAAATAGCTTTGCTTGATTTGGCTCTTGAAGTAAAAGAACCTGAATCAGATGCTAAAATCGAAATCAATACTCCTGAACAATTACAAGCATTCATCGATACTGAAGAAAAGCAACTAAAAGACATGGTTGGAACTATAAAGAAAGTTGGAGCTAACGTTGTTATTACTCAAAAAGGAATTGATGATTTAGCACAACACTATTTAGCAAAGGAAGGAATCATTGCTGTTAGAAGAGTAAAAAAATCTGACATGGATGCACTTGCAAGAGCAACTGGAGCTAGTATTATTACTAGTATGAAAGAACTTTCTGTAAAAGATTTAGGTAACGCTGGTAAGGTACTAGAGAAAAAAGTTGCTGGAGACGCAATGGTTTTCGTTGAGCAATGCAAAAACCCTAAGAGTGTTTCAATTTTAATTAGAGGCGGAACTCAACACATCGTTGACGAATCAGAAAGAGCAATAGTTGATGCTATTGGTTCTGTTTCAAGCGCAATCGAAATGGGAAAAGTTTTGGTTGGAGCTGGGTCTTGCGAAGCAGAAGTTGCTGTTAGACTAAGAGACTACGCTAAAACTATTGGTGGAAGAGAGCAATTAGCAATCGAAGCATTTGCTGAAGCACTTGAAGTAATACCAAGAACTCTAGCAGAGACAGCAGGAATGGATCCTATTGATGCATTAGTTACTCTAAGAAGTGCTCACTCAAAGAAAGATGGAAAGTACTTTGGAGTAAATGTTTACAAAGGAAGAATAGAGGACATGAAGAACTCTAAGTGCTTAGAACCATTGCAAGTAAAAACACAAGCAATTGATTCTGCAAGCGAAGTAGCTGAAATGATTCTAAGAATAGATGACATCATTTTAGGTTCTTCAAAATCAAGAGGAATGCCACAGATGCCTGGCGGAATGGGCGGACAAGGAATGGACATGTAACTTCCACTCTGTTGAGTGAAAGGAGCGTAAATAATAATTTCAATACTTGAGCGGGTAATAGATACTCGCTTTTGTATTTCTTTTTTTAATAATTTTTTATTAGTAAATCTTTTTTTGAAATCTTTTTTCTATTAAGTAGGTTTTTATTTTGTAAAATTATTAAAAAAAGTTTAATTTTTATTGAAAATTTTTCCCGAACCGATTGGATTTTTTTCTATTGCTTCGCATGCTTTTTGGAAAACCTGTTCTTCATTTAAATTATCTGTGTTTATTATTAAGTCAAAAACCTCGAGATTTTTTCCCCAAGTAAATCCATAAGTCTTTTTGAAAATTTCTATGGATTTACTCTCTTTTGTCACAACGCTATTCTTTGATTCTTCAACACTTTTACCATTTCTATTTGAAATTCTCTCAAAACGAATATTGTCAGATGCAGTAAGCCAAATTTTGTATCCTTTTTTGCTTAACCAAGGCATAACCCAGCTATCAATAACAACCCCGCCTTTTTCAATGAGCTTAAATAATTCTTCATCGGTTTTTTTATCAAAATCAGGATCTTTAAGTCTATCAGCAAGAAACTTTTTTCCTTCAGGACTTTCCCAAAATCCTGTGTTTTTTTCCACTGGGACTTTTTGCTTTTTTAATTCCATTTCAAGTACGCTTCTAAGCACTCCTGATGTAGGAGTATATTTTATTTTAAAATGCTCTGCAATTTTTTCACACAAAACACTTTTTCCAGCCCCAGCTAAACCTGAAATTATTATAACTAGTTTTTTCTTTTCTTGCATGAAGAAATAATTTTTGGTTGTGTTAAAAAAGCTATGGTGGGCATGGTTGCGCATCTAAAACCATCATTTAATCCTCTATTTCCTTCAAACTATTCGCTTTAAATAATTTAAGTTCTTCCTAATTAGCATGGCAGATTTGATTTCAGAGATATTAACAGCTTCTCACTCAGCTTTGACTCAAATAGGGGTGGGTTTTGTTAGTTCTCTTCCTAGTGTATTTTCTGTTTTAATTTTAATTTTTGTAGGTTACTTAGTTGGTTGGTTAATTAAACAAATTGTAATAAGATTGCTAAAATCAGCTCACTTAGATGATTTTTTTGCTGAACAAAGATTGGGTGAATCTATTTGGAACAAAAGTATTTCCCAACTCTCAGGAAGCATAGTAAAGTGGTATGTCTTTTTTGTTTTCCTAAAACAAGCAGTTGAATTAATTCAACTCTCAACAATAAACGAAGTACTTGGTTTTTGGATTAATTTTGCTTTACTAGTAATAGCAGCACTTGTAGTAATAATTGCAGGATTAATAGTTGCAAGGTATGTTCGAAACGCAATTGAATTATCAAAAAACAGGATGCGAAAAATTGGCGGACTCGTAGTTGAATTAACTATTGTTTACATTGCAGTAGTAATGGGGATAAGAATAATTGGTCTTCCTACAGGAATGCTTGAAAGTGCTTTTCTAATTGCATTCGCTGGATTCATTTTTTCTTTAAGTATAGTAATTGGATTAAGCTTTGGATTAGCTCTAAAGGATGAAGCAAAAATAATTGTAAAAGAACTCAAAAAGACTAAGTAAAAGCGCTTTATTTTTAAATACTTTTAATGCTCTTTTCATTATTGAAGTGAACTTTATGGTACAAGATTTTTTGGGCAAAGGGTGGTTGGCCATACAACCCATTCAATTCTAACTCTAATTTGTTTAGCCCTAAGAGCCAAGTTTTTAATAGTTCTTTTCCACATTTTCTTTTAACTAATGGGGGTAATTAGGGGCGGTTAGCTCAGCTGGTTAGAGCATTAGTCTTATACACTAGGGGTCAAGGGTCCGAATCCCTTACTGCCCACTCCCATTTATTTTTGTGATATTTATGTCAAGGTTTGAAGTTGAAGAAAAGATTTCTCAGTTCTGGGAAGATAACAAATTGTTTGAGAAATCTGTCGAAAGTAGACCTTTAGATAAGCAATTCGTTTTCTATGATGGTCCTCCATTTGCAACTGGACTTCCTCACTATGGTCACATACTTGGACTTACTAGTAAAGATGTTTTCCCAAGATACTGGACAATGAAGGGTTATAGAGTTGAAAGAAGATGGGGTTGGGATTGCCACGGTTTACCAATTGAAAATATTGCTGAAAAAGAACTTGGAATAAAAGACAAAAAAGAAATTGAAGCAATGGGTGTAAATAAGTTCAATGAATTTTGTCGTTCAAAAGTTTTTTTCTTTGAACAAGAATGGAAAAAAACAGTAAGAAAAATGGGTAAATGGATTGATTTTGATAATTCTTACAAAACAATGGATAACACTTACATGGAGTCTGTTTGGAATATTTTCAAAACACTTTATGATAAAGGATTTATTTATGAAGGCAAAAAAATTTTGATGTACTGTCCAAGATGTCAAACTCCTCTTGCAAATTCAGAAATTGCAATGGATAATAGTTACAAAAATGTTACAGAAAAAACTGCTACAGTTGCTTTCAAAATAAAAGGAAAGGAAGACGAATTTTTACTTGCTTGGACAACTACTCCGTGGACACTAATTGGAAATGTTGCTTTAGCAGTTAATCCAGAACTTGATTATGTTAAAATAAATGTTTTTGGAAAAAAATTTATAATGGCTAGTGCGCTTGTTCAAAACTTTTTCAAAAACTTTGAATTAATTGAAGAGTTCAAAGGAAAAAAGATTTTAGGGACAGAATACGAACCGCTTTACGAAGTTCCTTTGGGCGGAAAAAAAGGGCATTATGTTATTGATGGAAGTAAAGATGTTACTGCCCAAGACGGAACAGGAATAGTTCACATGGCAATTTATGGTGAATTTGATTATCAAATGATAAAAAAATATAATCTTCCTGTGGTACAACACATTTCTAATGATGGTAAATTAATTTTAGGACCAGAAGAGTGGAGAGGTAAATGGTTCAAAAAAGTTGATGCCGATGTTATTTTGGATTTAGAAAACAGAGGACAATTAATTGAATCAAAAGATTATACTCACTCTTACCCTTTTTGTTATAGATGCGAAACTCCATTAATTTACAATGCAGTTGATTCTTGGTTTGTTGATATTACTAAAGTAAAATCAAAGTTAATGGAAAAAGCAGAGAGTATTAATTGGTATCCTGAAAATATTAAGGAAGGAAGATTCAAATATATTTTAGAAACCGCTCCTGATTGGAGTATTTCAAGAAACAGATTTTGGGCTACTGCAATTCCTGTTTGGAAATGCACTAAATGCAAAAATATAAAAGTAATTGGAAGTGTAGAAGAATTAAAACAAAACGCAATTGAAAAACTTTCTAGCGAAGTTGATTTACATAAGCACATAATTGATAATGTTCACTTAAAGTGCACTTGCGGAGAAAGCATGAATAGAATTCCTGAGGTACTTGATTGTTGGTTTGAATCAGGAAGTATGCCTTATGCAGCAAAGCACTATCCGTTTGAAAACAAAGATTGGTTTGAATCAAATTTCCCAGCAGATTTTGTTTCAGAGTATGTTGCCCAAGTTAGAGCTTGGTTCTACTATATGCACGTTCTTTCAGTTTTATTATTTGACAAAGCTCCTTTCAAGAATGTAGTTGTTTCAGGAACAGTACTTGCTTCGGATGGATCAAAAATGTCTAAATCAAAAGGAAATTTCCCAGATCCTAATAAAATATTTGAAGTATACGGAGCAGATTCTTTGAGATTATACTTAATGTCTTCAGCACTAATGAGAGCAGAGGATTTGAATTTCATTGAAGATAATGTAAAAGAAATGCACAGAAAAGTAATTACAATTCTTGTGAATGTAAAAAACTTTTATGATTTATTCTCAGCAACAGGGGTTAATCCAAATGACTCTTCTTCAACAAATGTTTTAGATAAATGGATGATAAGTAGAACAAATGAATTAGTAAAAAATGCAACAAATAATTTAGAAACTTATAATACAATTAATTTGTGCTTGGATTTAGTTTCTTTCTCAGATGATTTATCTACTTGGTTTGTTAGAAGAAGTAGAGACCGATTCAAAAGCGATAATGAAAAAGAAAGAAAAGAAGCAATTACTACTCTTGCTTACACTTTGAATAATTTATCAAAAGTAATGGCTCCCATAGCTCCATTTATTTCTGAAGAAATTTACCAATCTTTGAAAAAATCTTGCAGTGGAATGGGTGAATCAGTTCACTTGGAGAGTTGGCCAAAGTTTGATGAAAAATTAATTAATTTAGAACTTGGGACAAATATGAAACTTGTTAGAGAGGTTTGCAGTAAAGCTCTTGATGAACGAAAGAAAGCAAATATTCCAATTAGACAAGCTCTTGCAAAATTAACTCTTAGTGGTAAGTGTACAAAACTTTCAACTGAATTACTTGAAATAATTAATGATGAATTAAATGTAAAAGAAACTGTGCAAATAATTTCTGATGCTGAATTAACTGCAGTTCTTGATACAAACATCACTCCTGCTCTTTTGCGTGAAGGATTGTCAAGAGAATTTATTAGAAAAGTAAATGATTACAGAAAAGAACTTAATCTTACAATAAAAGACAAAGTTGTTCTTGTAATAGAAACTACTGATGAATTAATCAAAGAAAGCTTTAACGAATTTTCTAGTGATATTAAAAAGTCTGTTCAAGCAACTGAATTAAAGTTCTCAAATTGCACTTCTGAAAATAATAAAGAAGTTGAACTAAATAAATCAAAAATAAAAATGCAAATAAACGTTTTGTAATTTAACTTATTTGCCAAACTAATTAGTCTTTAAAAAATTTAAAAAAAAGATTTTCATGTGAAAATTGATTAGTTTTTTTATTTGATTTATTTCCACATGAATTTTAGGATTAATATTCCTATGATAAATATTGCTATTATTCCCATTACAAAGTAAGGGTTTAGTTTTGGGCTTTTTGAATCTGAATCAAAGAAACGCATTATCCCAATTGCTGAACTTGGGCCTCCTCCTGCTTCTGAAGGCTTGCTTTTTGTGAACTTTACCATTTAAACCACCATTTTTATATATGATTAAACAATACTCTTATAGTAATTTAGGGGAGTTGAATGTTTATAAAAGTAGTTTTTGAAAGAATTTTGTGAATGGTTGGTTTTATGAGTAATGAACAAATTGATTTAGCAATAAAATTTATTGGAATAATAGTCCTTGCTTTTGTAGTTTTATTTTTACTAACTTGGTCAGGAATGGTTTCCTGTAAAACTCTTACTCCTTATTGGTGCGATGTTTATGATATGGTTCTTGGCGGACCTAGAATTTTAATTGTTCACGCGGATAGCGGTTTAGGGGACCCTGATAAACTAAAAACTTATTTACAAGACCCAAGATACGTTGGAGCAACTACTGTTGATGTTCAACACATTGATAGAGTTTCTTTAGGAAATTTAAAGAAATATAAATTAGTTATTGTAGAACAAGCACGAGAACTTTCAGTTGATCACTTACAAATGTTTGAGGATTATGTAATCAAGTTTGGTGGAAGACTTGTTTGGGTGGGGGATGCAGGAGTAGACAGACCAACTGGAGAAGTAAGTCAATTAATTGATTCTAATCAAAGCAAATCTCTAATTACTAATTCTTGGATTAGAGTAAAAGAAACTGATGATTCTTATGATGTAGTTAGTTTTGATGAATTTTTAGGATTAAGATATGTTGATAATTATTGTAATGAAGTAGAGTGTAGTACTAACTTTTTTACTGTTGGAACAATCGAATCAGAATCCACTGGGGATCACCCTCTGATATTTGGGACAGCCTCTGTTTTGAATTTAAAAATAAAAAAAGATAGAGACTTTGCAATAGTAAAACAAATTCCTAATGCAGCTAATAGTAATATTGTTCTTAATTTGAATTTTGGTGGATCAATCAAAGGAAAAGAAACTACTATTGGAAAATATGTTCCGCTAATTGCAACTTCAAATATTGGGGCTGGCGGAGCTGAAAGAATTGCATATTATGCTTATCCTCCTGAATGGTTCCTTGAAGATAATAATTATTTTTATTATATAAAGAACATGTATTTAGGAATGCTTGGGAGATGAAGTTAGATAATTAATTTTTGATTTATACTTGGAAGTTATTAGTAAGGTTTATTAATTACAAAAAGCATTAATTTTCCAAGAAAGTGGTTGATAGAAACCATTAAAAATAGTGAAAAACAATATTATATTAACCTATTAATTAGGCTAAGTGAAAAAAGAGAGGGTGTTTTGAGATGTATGAAGGAGAAGATGCAGCAGGAGCAGCACCAGCGCTGGGCAATGTTGCTAAAAAATTCAATCTTGAAGGACTAATTCCTTTGATTCTTTTAGTAATCATCGGGATTGCTTCGCTAAATTATTTTGGAGTAGTTGATGTACCTTTCCTTCCAAAAGGAAGTGCAAGAGTACAAGTATTGTTCATCGGAGAACCATCTCTTGGTGAAAGAGTAGTATTAGATAATCTAAGTTATTTTTTAACATACAGAACTAGAGAAGCTAGCTCATTCGGTAATGCTTCAAGCGAAGAACTGAATCAATATGATTTAGTAATGCTTGATCAAAGTAATTCAGCCGATAAAAGTGTAACTGTTTCTTTAGGTGACGCTATACAAAAATACGTTGCTAAGGGCGGTAAATTAATTGTAGTAATGAATTCAGGTATCTACCAAAGTGTAGGCTTCCAAGGCTATACAGCAGCAGATGTTGTTGGCTGGAAAGCTACATTCGGTTCAATTATTCCTGCAGAGTGTATTCCTGGTAGCGACGGAGTTCCAACTTGCGCTGAAGGAAGAGAAGAAAGTGTTGTTGGAAGAATTTACCAACAAGATTTCGAACACCCTATAATGCAAGGAATAGAAGTAGCTCCTCCTATGGGTGAAGCTCCAAAAGCAATGAGAACTTTAGGTATCCAAGCTGATGAAGGAGCAAAGACAATTGCTTACATCAAAGCTGAGAATACACCAAAGAGCTATCCTGCTATTTTGGAAAAGAAACACTTCCCAATGGGATCAGTAATATATTTCAACTATGATCCAGGTATGACACCAGGGATCTTAAAGAACACAATCTACTACTTGAAGTAAAGTAGTAAATTGGGGGCAAGGACCTGAAAAGGTTTTTGCTCTTTCCCTCTCTTTAATTTTTTTTATTTTTCTAATTTTTTTCTTAACTCTATTTTCGATTCCTTTTTAAATCATTTTTCTCTAAAAACTTTTGAACGAAAACGATTATTTTGCTACGGAGGAATTAATCATGGCTGAAAAGAAAGAACCATCAAAAGTTCAAACAAAAACAAAAGTTCAAGCAAAACCAAAAGAAACTAAAGTAATCAAAGAAGCAGAAGAATTAGATAGTGTACAAGAACAAGTAGAGTCTAAACCTATTGGAAACTTTGTTTACATTGGAAAAAAAGGAGCAATGGCTTACGTACTCGCAGTTGCTACTCAATTTGGAATGGGTGCAAAAGAAGTAATTGTTAAAGCAAGAGGTAAATCAATTTCAAGAGCGGTTGATGTTGCTGAGATAGTTAGAAATCAAGAATCAACTATTAAAGTTGCAAGCATAAATATCTCGACTGAAGAAATGGTTACTATGGAAGGACGACCATTAAAAGTTTCTTCAATAGAAATCATCTTGAAAAAATAAATTCCTAATTTTGTAAAGCAAGGCCTGTCCTTGCTTTTTTTAATTTTTTTTATTTTTAAAATTTTTTAATTTAAAATATTTTTTGAGGTTTTTTTAGATTATTTTTTATTTTTTTGTGATTGTTTTTTTTAGTGTTTTATTTTTTTAATAAAAAAAGTTAATTTTTTGTTTAATTAATTTTACTAACAAAATATTTTTTATTAAGAAGTTAATTATTTATATGACCTAATTTATTGTATTTTAACTCAAAATAAGGGTGTTTGGAAAGTCAAGTTTTGGCTTTTAAGTGGTTGTTCTTTCCTCACCATACAGGTTTATATATATCATGACACTATCATGATAGCACATGACTAATCATGACGAATCATATGATGCACAAAAGCTGCTGTCTGACCTTAACGCGGTAAAGCGTATCTCTCCGGAGTTCAGCGACTTAAGCATTGATATGCAAGAAATCATGAAGGAGTCAAGTAATCCTGCGTTCTTAGCAGCCTTGCTTTACAAGCTAACTAAAGAAAGAGAAACTACTAATCAAATACTTGCAAGGCTTGAATCCAAGTTTGCTAGGATCGAAGAATTATTACTTAAAACCGCAAGTAACCCCAACACAAAAGAACAGAAAATCTTGTCAGAGCCCGACCAACACATCATGCAACAAATTGATGAAATTGGAATGGTTTCTGCTCAAGACATACAAATCAGACTTGCCTATAAGCAATCGAACGCTGCGAGCCAGCGTTTAAACAACCTAGTGCGAGAAGGTCATTTGAAGAGCATTCGATCAGGAAAAAAAGTCTTATTCATGCGCCCAACCCCAACCCCAAGCATGATTGGAAATACTCCTAATCAGTGAAATTCAAATGGCCTCCTCCTTTGCCTGAGCCGTTCAGCCGGCTCGCGTCTGGTTCGCTTTCGCTCACTCGTCATTTGAGTGTCAGGAATTCTTTTTTTTATTTTGTTTAAAAAATAATTTGCTTTGTTTCAAACAAAATGGTTTAATGTTCTATGATATTGTTTTGGAAACCATTTTGTATCAGTGAAAAACCATTGAATGCTCAATGATTTTGCTGTATAGTTTTTCACTTTTTCGTTTAGCAATTATTAAATACTTGAATTGAGTTCTTCTAGCATGCAACAAGATTTTAGTCAAGAGCCTGCGGTGCTTGGAAGAGACCTAAAAGACATGGAAAAATATGGTTCACAAGGAGCAGCTTATATTGGAAAAGTAGTTATGTCTGCTGGAGAAAAACCAGTTTTGGGAAGAAAAGTTTTAGTTGATGTTTCTCGACCCCACTTAATGTTAATTTGCGGAAAAAGAGGGGGAGGAAAAAGTTATACACTTGCAGTAATAATGGAAGAATTTGCAAGACTTGATCCTGTAATTAAAGGAAGAGTTGCTGCAGTTACAATTGATACTGTTGGAATTTTTTGGGGACTAAAATTACCAGCAGGAAATGATGCTGAATTAAAAGAATGGGATTTACCTTCAGAAAAAACTGATGTAAAAGTATTAGTTCCTAAAGGACAATTATCTTTTTACCAAGAAAAAGGATTACCCATTGATGGAGCATTTACTTTGAAATGTTCTGAATTAGAAGAAACAGAATGGATGGCGCTCTTTCATTTAACTTGGAGAGATCCAGAAGGAGTACTTCTTTCTCGTGCTGTTCAAAAAGTTAGAGAAAAAGTAGGAACTTATTATGGAATAGATGATATTATTTCTGCAATAAATACTGATACTGAATCTGAATTAAATACAAGGCAAGCAATTTCTTCAAGAATGCAAATGGTAAAATCTTGGGGGCTAATTGAAAAAGAAGGAACAAAAATTAGTGACCTTGCAACTCCTGGACTAATTACTGTTATTGATGTTTCTTCATACAGGCAAACAATTGGGGCTGAAGGAGTAAAAGATGTTGTAGTTGCTTTAATTGGAAAAAAATTGTTTGAACAAAGAATGCTTTATAGAAAAGAAGAAGAAATAAAATTAATTAAAGAAAATAAGCGTTC
Organism: archaeon; assembly: GCA_041659525.1. Classification (GTDB taxonomy): domain Archaea; phylum Iainarchaeota; class Iainarchaeia; order Iainarchaeales; family JAAZKV01; genus JAAZKV01. The sequence continues at coordinate 806,571 of JBAZYC010000001.1, forward strand.
AAGTAAGATGCCTCTTGTTTGGTTAATAATTGATGAAGCACACATGTTCATGCCTAAAGATGAAGCTAACATTGCTCTCCCAGTTTTACTTGAATGGGTTAGAGTTGGAAGACAGCCCGGGTTAGGATTAATTCTTGCTACTCAAAGACCAGAAAAAATTCACCCTGATGCAATCTCTCAATGCGATTTATTTATTTCACACAGAATGACTTCCCAACCAGATATTGCAGCAGTAGGAGCACTAAGACCATCTTACATGCACTCTGATTTGGATAAACTTTATTCAGAAATGCCTAAACAAAAAGGATACGCACTTGTAATTGATGATAACACTGAACGAACATGGATGATTAAGGTAAGACCAAGATTCTCTTGGGACTCAAGTGTAACAGCAACAGCATTCTTAGTATAATTTTTATAATTAAAAATAATAATTATAGAAAAGTGATTTTTATGAGTCCAAAACATGGTCAAGCAAGAATTTTGCAAATGCAAAACAGAAAACCACCAATAATTGGTTCTCAAATACAAGGAAACAAAAAGAAAATTGCTAGTATTTCAATTGGGCAATTAAGAGCAAGATACCCTCAATATGCTGCAATGAGTGATGTTGATTTAATAAAAAAAATAAGAGAAGAACACAGATAAAATTATTTTTTTTAAAACTAATTTTTGTTTAATTATTTTTTATTAAATTAATTTTATTTACTCACTATCAAACTTTTTTGTACAATAAGATGGGGTTTCTTTTGCTTTGCTACATGCTTGTGCAATGAGTTTGTCAGAACCATATTTTGGACAATAAGGGTCAAGTCCGTTTATCTTTCCAGTTGAAAGCCAAGCCATTACCCAGCAACCGCCCCAACAACCTTTTCCATAACTCTTGCATCTTCTGCATTTATTTGATTTTTTTGTTTTTCTAAATTTGTTAAGAATTTGTGAGTTTTGCCAAAGTTTTAAATAAGAATTTTTAGAATCAATTTTTCCAGTTAAAAATTGAGGAATTTCTTGAGCAAATCCGCAAGCATAACATTCTCCTGTGTGAGTTACATGGAAACCCATTAATGGTGCTCCGCAAGAGATTGGGGCTTGGGTATCATAAATATTTATTTGAGTAGTTCCATCAAAAATATCAAAGTTAAAAGAAAGTTTAACTCCTGTTTCTTTTCTTAGTTTTGTTGCATATTTAGTATAATCTTCAATTTGTTTTTTTGTTGGTACTTCACAAGAAAGTTCTTTAGCCATTCCTGCAGTTCTAATTGGAATTGTTTGTAATCCTGCATTTGTTTGTAAAGCCAAATTAACTAAATGTTCAAGTTGTTTTTTGTTGCATGAACCTTTGAAGATTGTAGCACTAATTCTTGGGTTGAGATTGTATTTTGAGAGTAATTTTAATGTTTCAACACTTTTTTTATAATTTCCTTTTCCTCTAACAGAATCATGGAAAGCTTCGTCTCCTTCAATACTAATTTTTGTTTGAATAACGTTTCCAATTTTGTTTATTTCTTTTAACAACTCTTCTTGGTTTTCAATGTGATCCCAAATCCCATTTGTAGACAAAATAACTGCCAGTCCCAGTTCGTTTGTTTTTTTAATTAAATCAAGAACTTTCCATCCTCTTAAGAAAATTTCTCCGCCAGTTAGTTGAACTTGAAAACTTCCAGCATCAGCAAATTGTTTTAATAAAAAATCTTCTTTCTCATTAGATCCTTTTTCGAGTTTTTCGTGGAAATCTCTTGGTCCACAAAATTTGCAAGCAAGGTTGCATCTTGGTTCTACTCCATAATAGATTCTTATGGGTCTACTCATAAAACCCAAGTCTTCTGGAAAACATTCTATTCTAGTAGAAAGAATTTTGTTTGGTAAAAATAAATCTTTGAAAAAATTATCATTTTTGTAATTCTTTTCAATAAATTCTTTTGTATTTACCTGTGCTTCTTTTAGTTTGTTTCCCTTCAAAGCTATTCTTCTCAATTGGCCCAAGTTATTTTGCACTAGTAGTCCTTGCGAATCCACTCTTATTCTTCCTATTTTCATTTTAATTCCTCTTAAATGTATTTAAAGTGATAATTTTCTTCTTGAATGTAATTAACTATTGGATTGTATCTTTTCATTGGGCAATTCGGGACACACGTTTTTGAATTAATTGAATCAAATTTTTTCCAATGGGTTTTTGAGAACCAATTTTTGAAAAAACCATTTTTGTTAATGTTTCCTAGTGAATGTTCTTTTTTTCTGTGTGAAAAAAATGCACATAAATATATTGTTCCGTCCCAATCAATTAAAGGGTGCAAAAAAGTCATTAAGCATTTTTCTTCAAAAAGATTTTTTCCTCCATAACCTGGGCTTAGTGCTAAAATAATTCCTTTTTTTTCAGCTTCTTCTTTTTGTTTTGAGAGTTTCTTAAATGTTTTTTGAATTTCTTTTTTTCCAAGTGCTATGGGGCTATTTGCAAGGTATTTGTAATGTAGTTGATTAACTCCCATTCTCTTTGCTTCTTTTAATCCTTTTTCGCAGTCTTTGTAATTTAGTTTTGAAATAAGCATTTTTAGTTCAATTCTTGGAAGTCCTTTTTTTATTGTTCTCGCCATTGATTTAATTGTTTTTGTTAGTTCTTTGTAAGAAATATCTTTTTTTCCATGGACTTTGCAAAAAGTTTCTTCACTAAAAGCATCTAAAGAAAATCTTACCCAATCAGAGCACTCAATAATTAGATTTTGAAGTTTTTTGTTTCCTACTAAAGGATATCCATTAGTAATCATCCCTATTCTAAAATTATATTTTTTAATTAATTCAAACATTTCTTCTGCTTGGGGGTGCATTAAGGGTTCTCCTCCCCCGGAAATTTCAAGAGAATTTACTCCTTTTGAAGAAAGTTCTTTTAGAAGACTTTCAAATACTTTTATAGGCATATATTCGTTTTTGCTTCCATGGTACTCTGCACATCTGCAATGTGGGCAAGAAAAGTTACAGTAATTTGTAGGAAATATTTCCACTACTTCAGGAATTGGTATTTTTCTTTTACTAATTTGTTTTACTTTCTCAAAACAACTAATCAAATAAATAGCACTAGAGTTGTATGTAGGATAAATGTTCTTTGAGTAATCTGCTTTTGACATTAATAAAATATTTCACTGATTAAATTAAAAAGAGCTCTTTTTTTGAAAACAAAAAGACTAATTTATGCACGGGGACGGGATCGAACCGTCGAACGCACTAATATGCAGGAGGCAGGAATCGAACCTGCGGAGCCACTAAGGCATCAGGTCCTAAACCTGACGGAATTGCCACTATCCGACTCCTGCTTTAATTTTTGGCATTAGCTTTGCTTTGCCGTAATAAAAACATTGAGTTCGCATCTATTTTAAACCTACTCCCAAAGCACTTTTTTTGATATTTTTTGTTCATCCAAGACTCTTTGTATTGATTTACCCCAAATTCTTTTAGTAGTTCTCCAACTTCATCAACAAATTTTTCTGATAAACTGGTTAAACCGAGCCCTCTCCCTCTTTTGCCCCCATCTGTGTCAAAGACTCCCTTCAAAAAAGCTTTTTTCATTGATTTTTTTGAAATTTTTATTACCTTTGGCACTTGGATTAGGTTTGATTTTTTTCCAGGTTTTATGTTAAAATAATTGCTTAAATAAGTGCATAATTTTTTGTTATAAATATACATTGCAAAAGTTGGATTGTAATTTTTTCTTTTTCTTATTAAAATTTTTGGGCTTTTTATCCCAAAAGATATTGAAATTTTATTTGCAAAATTTTTGATTAGATGAAGGTCTTTGACCTCAAAAACAATTCCGCTTAAGTCTTTTCTTATGTGCCCGTCGCAAAGAATTGCTGCAATAACCCAGCAAATGTTTTTTGTTAGTTTATTTGGGGTTTTGAAAGAGTTCATAATATTAAAGTTATTTTTTTATTTTAAAAGGTTTTTTGAAGTGGCTTGCCGGCCATATTTGATTTGTTGTTTTTTTGAAATTTTATTTACTATTAGTTCGATGTTGTAGTTATCAAAAACCATTATATAGTTCTTTAGGCATAATAGTAGGTGGTGGTTGGATGACTTTAGCGAGATTGGAAGGGGAATTAATTAGAGCTAAAGAGGATTTGGGCAAAGCTAGGCAGGCTAATGCTAGTTTTGAAAAAGTTCTCCAAGAAATGAGTATACTAAAAAGTAGGAGTATTGCTAACCCTGCGACTAGGGAAGAAATTGTTAGCGAGCTTAAAGGTAAAGAGATTCTAAATCTTTTTGCAAGCATTGAAAGTGATTTTGAAGAGCTTAGACAAAAAATGGCTAAGCAGAGTATTGAGAAAGAAAGTGTTCTTGATTTCATTGAATCAATTAGAACAAAAAAGAGTTTTTCTTTTTCAGAAATGGGTAAATCAATTGAATTTGTAGAAAAAGCGGTGGATGCACTTGACTCTACTCATGTTTCAGTTAGACCTGAATTTATTGGGTTAATTGATTTAAGTGGGATTGCAGTTGAAATGGGTTTAATGAAGAGCGGACCCCAAGTAATAGTTGAGAAAGAAAGATTCTCAGAATTCCTTGTTTCATTAATTTCAAAGAAAATGTTTCACGATTTAGTATTTGAAACAGACAATGCAAAAATAACTTTGAAAACTTATAGAGATATGAGTGTGGATGCAGAGAATTCTAGTATTCGAACACTAACTAGACTAGCTAAATCATAAATAATAGTTTTGAAAAGAAATTGCTTTCAGCCAACCACGAAAGCAATTTTTGTTTTCCCCTTCCTTAAAACCCCTTGATTAGCTTTATTAACCTTTTTTCTCCAATCTTAGCAATTAACCTGGTGAATTGGGAACATTTTTTTCCTATAAACGGTTCTAGCTAAAAGTCAGAATTAAATTTGAAAAGTTAAAAATTATTTTTTTGGAGGAATCACAAATGGCTAAAGAAAAATTAGTATACATGTTTGAAGAGGGAGATAGATCAATGAAGGTACTCCTTGGTGGAAAAGGAGCTAACTTAGCTGAAATGACTAATACTGGATTACCCGTTCCGTACGGATTCACTATTACTACTGATGTTTGTAAAGCGTATTACAAAAATGGAAAAAAGCACTCTCCTTTGTTAGACGAACAAATGATGGTTGCGGTTAAAAAACTTGAAAAGAAAACTGGAAAAAAGTTTAATGACGCAAAGAATCCTCTTTTAGTTAGTGTTAGAAGCGGAGCACCTGCTTCAATGCCTGGAATGATGGACACTATTTTGAATTTAGGGATGAATGATGTAGTAGTTGCAACTATTGCAAAAGCTACTAAGAACGAAAGATTTGCTTTTGATTCTTACAGAAGATTTGTCACAATGTTTGCTGATGTTGTAATGGAAGTAGACAGAATGAAGTTTGAACACATCATGGATGAAATCAAACGAGCAAACAAAATCAAATCTGATACAGAAATGACTACTGCAATGTTAAAAGAATTAGTTTCAAAGTTTAAAGAACTTTATAAAAAAGAAACTAAAGAAGATTTCCCACAAGATCCAATTGAACAATTAAAGCGATCAAGAGACGCTGTATTTAGATCTTGGATGAATGATAGAGCAATTGTTTATAGAAGATTAAATAGTGTTCCAAGTGATTGGGGTACTGCGGTTAATGTACAAGAAATGGTTTTCGGTAACACTGGAGACGATTCTGGTACTGGAGTTGCTTTTACTAGAAACCCTTCAACTGGAGAAAACAAATTTTATGGAGAATTCTTAATGAATGCACAAGGAGAGGATGTTGTTGCAGGAATTAGAACTCCAAAGAAAGTAGAAGAACTTGACAAAGTGTTACCAAAAGTTTACAAAGAACTTGTTGCAATTAGAAGCAAGCTTGAAAAACACTACAAGGATATGCAAGATTTTGAGTTCACAATAGAACACGAAAAATTGTATATGCTTCAAACAAGAAATGGAAAGAGAACCGCTCACGCTGCAGTAAAAATTGCAGTGGATATGGTTAACGAGAAATTGATTACTAAAGAAGAAGGAGTACTAAGAGTAGATCCAGCTTCTCTTGATCAATTACTTCACAAACAATTTGATCTTAAAGCACTAAAGGATGCAAAGATTTTAACAGAAGGGTTACCAGCTTCTCCTGGTGCTGCTGTTGGAAAAGTAGTTTTCAATGCTCTTGATGCAAAGATGTGGGCAGAGAAAGGAGAAAAAGTTATTTTATCAAGACTAGAAACTTCTCCTGAAGATATTGAAGGAATGCATTCTTCAGTAGGAATACTAACTGCAAGAGGAGGAATGACTTCTCACGCAGCGGTTGTTGCAAGAGGAATGGGTAAGTGCTGTGTCTCTGGTTGTGACGAAATCACAATGGATGAGAAAGGAAAGAAATTTACTTGTAACGGCGTAGTAGTAAAAGAAGGAGATATTATTTCACTAAATGGTAGTACTGGTCAAGTAATTGTTGGAGCAGTGCCTGTAGTTGAACCAACTCTTTCTGGAGACTTTGGAACTTTAATGAGTTGGGCGGATTCTTTTAGAAAACTAAAAGTTAGAACAAACGCTGATACTCCTAAGGACGCAAAGATTGCTCGCGAATTTGGAGCAGAAGGAATTGGACTTGTTAGAACTGAACACATGTTCTTTGAAGCTACAAGAATCAAAGCAGTTAGAGAAATGATTTTAGCTAAAGACCTTGAAGGAAGAAAAAAGGCGTTAGCAAAAATCGAACCGTATCAAAGAGAGGACTTTGAAGGAATATTCACTGCAATGAATGGTCTCCCAGTTATTATTAGAATGCTTGATCCTCCTTTGCACGAGTTCTTGCCTAAAGCTGAACAAGTAAAAGAAATAGAGGAAATTGCAAAAGAACTAGGAACTACTCCTAAAGCTATTGTTGAAACAATTGAGTCTTTGCACGAATTTAATCCAATGCTTGGATTTAGAGGATGCAGACTTGCAGTAGTTTATCCTGAAATAATGGAGATGCAAGTTAGGGCAATTTTTAACGCAGCAATGAATGTTTCAAAGAAAGGAATTAAAGCAATTCCCGAAATAGAAATTCCTCTAGTTGGAACAATTAAAGAATATTCTCCACTAGCAGAATTAACTCATAGAGTAGCTAAAGAAACTGGAGCAAAAGGAAAAGTACATTATACTGTTGGTACTATGCTTGAAGTTCCTAGAGCTGCTTTAACTGCTGATGTATTAGCAAAAGAAGCTGAGTTCATGTCTTTTGGAACAAACGATTTAACTCAAATGACTTGCGGGTTCTCAAGAGACGATGCAGCTAAATTCTTAGCTCCTTACGTTGAGAAAGGAATTTATGCAAAAGATCCATTCACTTCAATCGATCAAGAAGGAGTTGGCTTATTGATGAAACAAGCAGTTGCTCTTGCTCGAGGAGTAAACAAGAACATAGATATTGGTATTTGCGGAGAACACGGTGGAGATCCAGCAACAGTAGAGTTCTGTCACAGAATCGGAATGAGTAATGTCTCATGCAGTCCATACAGAGTACCAATCGCACGATTAGCTGCAGCACACGCTGCAATAAAAGAAAAGTTAGCTGCTAAAGTGAAGAAGAAATAAAAGTTCTGATTTTTTGAGGGGGTGAAAGCCCCTTCTATTTATTAAAATCTCTATCAAGTATTAATTTATAATTCTTTTCGAGTTAGTTATAATTTATGACTTCTGAAATTGCTGTGTATAATTCACAAGGGATAGCATTGGCTGCTGATAGCGCAGTTACTTCTTTAAGTAATGGAAAAATATACAACTCTGCAACCAAAATATTTTCTTTAACTAAGCCTCATTCGGTTGGAATAATGTTTTATGGGAATGCAGACTATTTAGGTATTCCTTGGGAAACATTGATAAAAATTCATTGTGAAAGATTGCCTAAAGAAAAATTGAATACAATTGAGGATTATGCGAAAAATTTTATCGACTTTATAAAAAATTTTCAGGGCTATGATAGAGATACTTTCGTTATTCCTATTTATAATCAATTTTTGGGGGAAATTATTAATGAAGTTAATCAGAAATTGGCTCAGAATAAGCATGTTTCTGAATTGAAATCAGACGATGTAAAAAAAATTATTAATGAAGTTATTTCTTTAAAACTTGATGGGTGGAAAAAAGTTTCAGATAATTTTTATGATAAAAAGGAGATTGCTATTAATTTGTCTAAGTATTCTGAAAAAGTTTTTTCTTCAATTGATGATGAATTTATTAAAACCCATTTTGATAAAGATATAAAGAAAAATATGAATTTGCTTGCTGCTGAAATATTTTCAAAAAATGGGTCTCTTTATGAAAGTTATAAATCAGGTGTTGTGATTGCGGGTTTTGGAAACAATGATTATTTTCCTTTTATAAAAGCATATGATATTTTTCCCACTCTTGGTAAGAATATTAAAATAGTTGAAAAAGAAACTATTGATGGTAAATTTCAAAAGTCTGGCATAGTTCCTTTTGCTCAAAGAGAAGCAGTAGATACATTTTTGACTGGTATAGATCCAGATTTTAGAAAAACAATTGATAGTTATTTATCCGATTTTTTCATAAAAATGCCTGATTTAATTGTTCAATTAGTTGAGAAAAAAAATACTTTGGATGAGGATTCAAAGTTAGAATTGAACAAGTCATTAATTGATTTTAGCAAGCAATTCCAGGATTCATTCAATTCAAACCTGAATTTTTTAATAAGAAAAAATTATTTAGATAAAATAATGGGGGTTATAGGGATGTTACCAAAAAGTGAATTGGCCGAGATGGCTGAGACTTTAATAACTATTACATCTTTCAAAAGAAAGATGAGTTCGGATAGAGAAACTGTTGGTGGGCCTGTGGATGTTGTAGTTATATCTAAAGGTGATGGTTTTATATGGATAAAAAAGAAGAATTATTATAAACATGAACTGAATTATACTTGTTAGGTTAGGTGGATTTATGGATGATTTTGGGCAGAAGTTAACAAATATTCCTAGTCAAAATTCTTTTGAACCTAGGGATTATTTATTTAATGTTAATAGCTCTATAGAAGTTGGAAAAATATTTTCTGATAAAACAATTAAAGAAATAAAAAAGACTTTTGATTTAAAATAGTTAGTCATTTGTTAAAGTCTTTTTCGTTTATTGTCGTTGTTAAGATTGAACCAAAAATATATTAATCATGGCTAGGGACAATTGATCTAGAAAGAGGGTTTACAGCAAAGTTTTTTTGGGACTTAAGGTCTTAATCTAGCAATTGATGTAATTTATTTGTTATTAAAGAGTTCTAAAGTTAGTGGTATTATGGATCCTTGGATGTTAAGTCAATTGGTTTTTCTTCCCCCTGCTGCATCAGGTTTGGTTTTAATAGGACTTTTAGTTTTTGGAATAGTTGAATTCAGACAAGGGCATATAGGGAGAATAGGGATTTTTGCAAACTCTATTTTGCTATGGCAAATATTTTTTGCTTCATTTAGTTTGCTGCCTAGTTGGTTACAAATTTATCTTAATATTGGAACTTTTATTGGAATAGTAGCATTATTAGCGTATGCTGTTGGGCAAAAGTTACCAAAAGAATTTTATCAAGTTGGGTTTGTATTGTATGGGTCCTTTTCAATTTTAATTTTAGTGGCAATGTTCCTCATGGGGAAGGTTCCAGTTTTTTAGTTTTTATATAAATTTCCATAATTTTTTTATTTGAAATAAATCTTGTGTTTTTTTATAACCTTTTAGTTTAAGCCTTACTGATTAAAGTTATATACTTCTTTTTCCTAATTTTAGCAATGAATCCTAAACCTTTTGTTAAGTGGGCTGGTGGTAAGCGTCAGCTTGTTCAGGAGTTGATTAAGTTTTCTCCAAAGGAGTTTGGAAACTATTTTGAGCCTTTTTTTGGAGGAGGGGCATTGTTTTTTGAGTTATGTTCTAAGGGTTTGATTAAGCACGCTTTTTTGAATGATTGTAATGAAGAGTTGATTACTGCTTACAAAGTAGTTAAAGAAAGTCCGTCTGATTTGATTAAGGAGCTTTCAAAGAGCAAGTATAAGTGTGATGAAAAAACGTTTTATTCTATTAGGGCTGAGAATCCAACTGATCCAGTTAAGGCGACTGCTCGTTTTATTTATTTGAATAGAACTGCGTTCAATGGTTTGTATAGAGTTAATTCTAAAGGTGGATTTAATGTTCCTTTTGGAAAGCACAAAAATCCAAGAATATTAGATAAAGAGAATTTGTTAGCAGTGAGTGAAGCTTTGCAAAAAGATGAATTAACCTCTTTAGATTTTGCGGAGTCTGTAAAGAAAGCAAAGAAAGGAGATTTTGTTTATTTTGATCCACCTTATGCCCCATTAAATAAATCAAGTTTTACTACTTATACAAAGAATAATTTTACTGAATTTGATCAAAAAAGATTATTGGATAAAGCAATAGACTTACACAAAAAAGGTTGTTTTGTGATGATAAGCAACTCTCACACTCAATCAATTCTTGATTTATACAAAGATAAAAGTATTTTTACTATTAACACAGTTCATGCAACAAGAATGATAAATTGCAAAGCAAAAGGCAGAGGAAAAATAAAAGAAGTTGTTATAACTAATTATTAGTTTGTTGGTAATCCAATAAAATCCAAAGGGATTGTATAAAAGAAATAATAACAACCTACTTCGTGAACGAAGTCTAAAACGTCTTTGTATTCAGGTTTTTTGAACCAGTCATTTAAAACATAAATATAACGAACATTAATTCCTAATGGGCTTAGTAATTTTTTGTATTGTCTATTTTTGAAATCGCATGTTTGTAGTTTTTCATCAACAGAACCAGCAACTTCTTGGAATTTAATTTCAATAATGTTTAAGGTTTTGCCTTTTAGGACAAAAATTGCATCATCTGGTAAAAGTTTTTTTGAAACAATTTTTTTATAATCAATTCCGTTTGGTTCAAGTAGTTTCTTGTATAAATCATTTTTTCGATAGATTTCAGCGATTTTTTCTCCATTATGAAAAACAATATTTCCTTCTAATTTGTAATGCTCAAGATTTTCAACAACAGTTTTAAGGTCAATTCGTTTTTCAAATTTTAGGCCAGTTATTGTTTTTCCGCCGCCTTTACCATTTTTTATCATTTCAACACCGAAGCTTTATTACTAATTAGTAATGCCTTAGCGGTTAATAAATCTTCTTTATTGAATTCTGTTCGCCTAATTGTTAGGTCTAAAAAGTTCTTTTCAAGGTCTATTCCAATGTAGTTTCTTCCTAATTCTTTAGCAATTACTCCTGTTGTTCCTGAGCCATTAAATGGGTCTAAAACTGTATCTCCTTTTTTTGAAGAAGACAATATTACTCGTCTTAGTAATTCTATTGGTTTTTGAGTGGGGTGTTTTCCAAATGTTTTTTCTGTCATTGGAGTTAGTGGTATTGACCAAACACTTCGCATTTGTTTTCCTTGTGGTCCAAATCTGTCTGGCCATTCTTTCATTTCTTCATAATTAAAAGTGTGATAAGAATTTTTGTCTTTTCTTGCCCAAATAAGTGTTTCGTGTGAATGAGTAAAATATCTGCAACTCAAATTTGGCGGGGCATTTGGTTTAAACCAAGAAATTTCATTTAATATTTTGTAATCTAATCTTTGCAAAGCAAATCCTACTTGGTAAATATTGTGCATTGTTCCTGAAATCCAAATGCTTCCATTGTCTTTCAAAATTCTTTTACAAGCTGAAAGCCAATTTATTGTAAATTCAAAGTCTTTTTCTAATCCATTTGATTTATCCCAACTAGCTTTATTTACTGAAACCATTTTTCCTGCACTACAACTAATTCCCCCGTTAGAAAGAAAATAAGGGGGATCTGCAAAGATTAAATCAACTGAGTTTTCAGGCAACTCTTTCAGTGTTTCAATGCAATCATTTTGATAAAGAGTAAAATCTTTGGTTTTGAAATATGGTGAAATCATAATTAGGATTATTTTTTAGTTATTTATAAACGCTTTGGAAGTGTCATGCCGGCGTCCAGTTAAAACCAAGAATGAACTTAATATTTTGAAGAATATTAATAGAAACTATTCTAATAATCCAGGAAAAATTAATGAAAACGATTTGAATAAGATTAGTTTTGTTAAGGGATAAATTATTCAAAAATTAACTAGTCTTTTATTAAAAGAATTTTTGAAAAAAATAGATCGCCGGCATAACACTTAACTAAAGTTTTTATACTAGATTAATAAGAGTTGTCTGGGTGGTTGCATGGCAACTTTAGATATGGGCAATTCGATATATAATTTAGATGAAAAAAGTGTGAACAATTCAATTAAACCTGGGTCAATTGGAAATTATGCACTTGGTTTAGACACGCCCAGTTCGTTTAATGTTAAATATGTGGGAAGATCTGACACGGATTTAAATCAAAGATTACTAGCGTGGTGTGTTGATAAAATTAATGGCAAAGTAACCTATACTCATTTTAAGTTTAGTTATTCATCGTCTATAAAAAATGCTTTTGAAAAGGAATGTATTAATTATCATGATTTTGGTGAATCAAAAAGCTTAGCTAATGAAATTCATCCAGATAGACCAAAGAATACTGATTGGAAATGCCCTAAGTGCAATATTTTTGGTAGGGATTAATTTGAAAATATTTATTTTAATATTCATTTTAGTTCTTTTAATCGGATGTACTCAAACCGATACAAAAGACAAATTTGAACAATTTAATTCAACATTGGAAAAATTTCCTCCAAACCTTGCAAGAGAATTGGGAAAGCTTGAGCCGTTAAATATTGAATCAGTAGATTCGTTTGAAAAGTTTTCTGAGATGTGCGAGTCAATGAATATTGCAGTTAAATTGTTGAATAGGGAGGGTGGGTTTGAATTTGAAGAAATAAAAGTTACTTCTGAAAATTATGAAAAACTTGCTAAAATAGTTACAAAATATGGTCCCCTTATTGATAATTATAATTTGTTAATCAATTCGGCAAGGCAATTTGAAGAAGGCAACCCTGAAAAAGAAACCGCATTCTATGTTTCAGCGGGTTCTTTCGGTTTAGAGGTTACTTTAATAGTTGGTTTAACTTATTATAGAACTGCATTTGAATTGACTGGGTTTTTGTATCGAACTTCAAGATTAAATAAACTTGCTTTTGCTTGCCCAACTTGTGTTGAAACAATATTGTCTAAAGTGCATTGGTTTGTTAGAACTACACTTATAGAAGAGACGTCGAATTTAGTGACATCTGTGTTAAATAATCCTGAAAAAATAATTAGTGAGAGCCAAAATAATTTTGGGAATGCTTGGAATAGTCTATTACAAAACATTGATTTAAATAAAATGGTTAAAGTTAAATAGACTGAGAATCGATTGTTGTAAAATATTTTCAAGGGCATTTTTTAAAATTTCCTTCTTCTTCCCTTATAAAAACATTTAGTTCTCTTTTGTTTGTATGGATTCAGTAATCAGAAGAACTTTACCAAATGGTTTGCGAGTCGCTTTCTTAAAGAAACCAATTTCTTCTGTTTCAATTGTGATTTCTGTTGGTTCTGGTTTTTTGGATGAAGAAAAAGGATTTGTTGGGATTAGTCACTTGTTAGAGCACTTGTTGTTTGATGGTACAAAGAAGTGGAAAACTGAATTTGAGTTTAATGATGCTGCGGAGCAATTAGGTGGAACAATTAATGGGTGCACTGAAGAGTATTGCACTTCTTTTGAAATTAAAGTATCTAAAGAAGATTTTTCTAAAGCGGCTGAATTATTATCTGATTTGATTCAAAATCCATTGCTTTTAGAAAGAGATGTGAAAAAAGAAAAGAAAGTAATTGAAGCGGAATTATTATCTAGAAAAGATTATTTGAAAAAGAATCCAGTTAAATCAATGCTCTACAAGTACATGGATGGAATGGATCCAATAAAGTATTTGGATGAAGAACTAAAAGAATTACCTTCTTTGAATAGAAACAAAGTAATTGCTTATTACAAAAAGCATTATTATCCAAAGAATATGGTTATTGGAGTAGTTGGGGATTTAGAAGAACCCTTCAAAGTTTTAGAAAGCTTATTCAACAATAAAAGCGATTTTGTTCCAAATAAAGTTCTTCCAAACTTCCAATTTCCAAAGAAAGTAATTGAAAGAGTTCCTGACGTAGACAAAGTTTTGAGTACTTACTTTTGCTGGTTTGGCCCAAGCTTCTTTGAGGAAGAAAGAGCAGTGTTTGAAGTTTGTGCAAAAGTTTTAGCTAAAGGAGAAAATGGAATCGTTAAAGAAATTAGATTTGAAAATGGTTTAGCTTACGAAGTAGATGCTTCTGTTAACTCTGATGAAAGAAAAGGAGTTTTTGTAGTAGCAGTAAAGACTTCTAAAAAGAATGTAGCAAGAGTTCAAAGAATAGTTAAAGAAAAAGTAGCTTTATTAGAAAGTGTTTCAAAAGAAGAGGTAGAACGAGCAAAGAAAAGTGTTCTCGCAGAGAACACTTTGGATATGGAAGAATATATTGAGGTAGCTAGAACTGTTTCTAACTTTGAACTTTATAACAAAGTAACTCCTTATGAAGGATATTTTGAGAAAATAAAATCCGTTTCAGTTAGCGAAGTAAGAAGTTTTGCTAAAAAGTGCTTTGGAGAAGATTTTGTGATGATTACTTCTAAAAAGAAGAATTAATCTTCAACTAAAGTTGTATCTACCACGTTTCCAAAATCCCCAAGCCAAACCTTTATTTCTTTGGTTTTTGGATCTTGAGTGTACATCCACGCATCTTCATTTTCTATATTAAAACCTAATTTTTGTAGGGCTTGTAGGGTTCTTCTTTTTTCTTTTTGAATTGCATCTTTTTGTTCAATTGTTAACTGAACTAATTTGTAATGTGTGCCTTTCATTACTTGGGTTTTTCCATCAGATAAAGGAATTTTTTGTACTGATTTTTTAGTTGTAAATAATTGGGTTTTTCCAAACCAATCTCTTGTTTCTAAAACATTTTTGAGCAGTGTTACAACTAATCTCTTTTCACCATTTCTTAAGGTTAGTAATCTTATGGTTGGTAATATTGGTAATTTTAATTTCAGTTTGCGGTTTAGTTCTTGAATTTTTCGCATTGTGTTGTATTGGCCTTCGGGGTTTCTTAAATTTGGTTGTGAATAGTGTGCAGGGGATGTTCCTAATGGATAAAAAGCTTTTTCTGCTAACCTAAGTTTCTTTTTAATTTTTCCTCGCTTAAGAGTAACTCTTACTTTTCTAACAAGTCCTTCACTAGCTCCACCTAGGATTTTTCCTCTAGAGATTCTTGTTACTCGAACGTTTTTTCTTCCACCAATTAAAACAGGCATAATAAAATAACGATTTAATGAAATAAAAGCTAATTGGTCAACTTAGTTTTTTCATTTTGCTCCTCTCCAACTCGTTTTTAAACTTTTTCCTTTTTGTTCTGCTCGAGAGGATGCCTTCTCTCGTATAGTGATTTTCTTGTCTAAAAACAAAAAAAACAATCTTGCAGTTACTGCCGTTAATTATCTAAAAGAAGCTTTTATTTTTGATCTTAAAGCTGGTTTCATTACTGCAGTTGTTGCTCTCCCTTTAGCACTAGCTTTTGCTTTAGCTTCTGGTGTTCCTCCTGTAATGGGTATTTACACTGCGATTGTTGCTGGAATTTTAGGTTCTGCTTTTGGTGGATCAAAATTTTCAATTACTGGTCCTACTGGGGCAATGGTTGTACTTGTTTTAAGCACTGTTAGTAGATTTGGTTTAGAAGGATTACTCCTCGCAGGTTTTTTAGCAGGGTGTCTTCAAATCGTTTTTGGTTTGCTTGAAGTTGGGAGAATAGTAAAGTACTTACCTCTACCAGTAATAACTGGTTTCACTGCTGGGATTGGTTTACTAATCTTTTCAGGACAAATAGCAAACGCATTAGGATTAAGCATTGCCTCTCATGTTAGTATAGTTGATACTTTTCTTGAAATTTTCTCAAATGTATTTCAAACAAACTTAATTGCAATTGTAATTACAATTGCAACAATCTTATTATTATTTTTCTTACCAAATTTATTAAAGAAAAACAATTTTACAAAGAATATTCCTGCTTCGATAATTGTTTTGCTCTTATCAACTGGTTTAGTACTTGCTTTTGGTTTGAGTGTTCCTCAAGTTGGAGAAATTCAACAAGGACTTCCTCCGTTTAAGTTAATTAATTTTAGTTTTGAATTAATTTTGAATGTCTTCCCTGCAGCTCTTTCAATTGCTCTTCTTGGAGCTATTGAATCTTTGCTTTGCGCGGTTGTTTGTGATGGAATGACTAACACTAAGCACAATAGTAACAAAGAATTAATTTCACAAGGAATAGCAAATTGTATTACTCCTTTCTTCGGGGGAATTCCGGCTACTGCAGCAGTTGCTAGAAGTGCGGTTAATATTAGAGAGGGTGCAAAAACAAAACTCTCAGGGATTTTCCAAGGATTGTTTTTAGTTCTAGTTATTTTATTCCTAGCTCCTTATGCGGGTCTTATTCCTAAGGCTTTCCTTGCAGGAGTATTAATGGTTACTTCTATTAGAATGGTTAGTATTGATGAATTCAAAACTATTTTTGCAATAAAGAAAAGAGATGGGGCTATTTTAGTTGCAACTTTGTTATTTACTCTCTTAACTGATTTAGTAATAGCAGTTCAAGTAGGCGTATTCTTAGCAATGTTAATGCTTGTAATTGAAATTCTTGAAATGTTTGATGTTAAGATTGATAAGACTCCTAAGAATGGTTCAATTATGGAGACTTTTGATAAAAAACACTTAGAAAACAAAGTAAGTATGTATACTCTTCATGGTCCTTTATTTTTTGGAGCGATGAGTACTTTTGAACACAAAATTGATGAGCACTTACCTTTGAGTAAACCAATTGTTGTTGTTAGACTTAGATTTGTTCCTTTCATTGATGCTACTGGAGTTATGCGTTTAGAAGAATTTATTAAAGATAGAAAAAGAAGAGGGATAAAAGTTTTCATTTCAGGAGCTAATCCTCCTGTTGAAGAAGTTTTGTTAAGAAATCCTTTTTTCAAAAGTTATTTCAAAAGCGGGTTTGTATTTGAAGACACTTATGGTGCGCTTGACGAAATAGAAAAAAGTCATTTAGGAAAAAAGAATTAATTTAATTTACTAAAAACTAAACTGAATTTCTAAGCTTTAATTGTACAATCAGTTTGTGCGAGTGTCGAATTTTCTTTTTGTGCAGTTAAATCCATTTCTAAGGATACACAATATTCATCAAATCCGTTTTTATTATAGAAATTTATTCCGCTGTAATTTTGTTTCATTACTTCTACTTTTATTTTCTCCACACTTTTTTCTTTGCACCAATTAACAAAAGCGTTCATTAAGAATGATCCTGTTCCTTTGTTTCGGTGTTCGTCAAGAACAAATAGTTCTGATAACTCTGCGTAGGAATTTATTTTTCTATAAACGTATTCGTCTTTTGGAGTAATTTCTCCAAGTAAGTATCCAATTAATTTTCCATTAAATTCTGCGATTAATGCGCATTTATTTTCTTGGCTTATGTGTTCGTTTAGGTATTGTCTTCCTTCTTCTTCAGAAAGCCATTCTGGTTTTAGAGTTTTATCATACTCTTTGAATTCTTTATCAGTTAAAAGTAGTGATAGGTCAAGTAAATTTGCGAAATCAGTTTCTTTTGCTTTTCTTATAATGCAGTTAGACATTTTTTCTTTCTCCAACTCTCTATAAAAGAGACTTAGCATTAATGAGTTTTCTAGTAAGATTTAAAAGCTCATTTTGGGCTTTTTTGGCTTTTAAAGGGTATTTAAAGCCTCGAAATAGAGATTCTGAAAAATAGAAAATTTTGAGTTTTTAGAAGAAAATAAGGGATTTCACTGCTTTGGTTTCTTATCAAAGTAGCCCATTTCTGTTAATCTGATTAGAACTAATTGTTTTACTACATCTGCGCGTGTGCAACCTATTTTTCCTATTAATTTGTCAATTATTTCGGTTTGTTCTTTAGAAAAGTAGGGACTTATTCGAAAATCTTGTACCATACAGTAACTAATCAGTGTTAGGATTTATAAACATTTTCGTTCTTCCAATAGATAATTGTGCAGTGGCTAATCAGTTACTGTAATAGAACTCGGGGGAATTTTAATGAAGACATATTTTTCAAGTGAAAGTGTAACAGAAGGACATCCTGACAAAATTTGTGATCAAATTTCTGATGGAATTCTTGATGAATTATTAAGACAAGATCCATTTTCAAGAGTAGCTGTTGAAACACTTACCACTACTGGTTCAGTTCACGTTGCTGGAGAAGTAACTACTAAAGGTTACGTTGATGTTCAAAAAGTTGCAAGAGAAGTTCTCAAAGAAATTGGATACACTAATCCTTTATTTGGAATTGATGGAGAAGATGCTGGAGTATGGGTTTCTCTTCACGGACAATCACCTGATATCTCTCAAGGAGTAAACGAAACAAACGGAAAAGAACAAGGGGCAGGAGACCAAGGAATGATGTTTGGTTTTGCATGCAACGAAACTCCTGAATTAATGCCTTTGCCTATAATGATGGCTCATAAATTAGCAATGAAACTTGCTGAAGTAAGAAAAAAAGGAATAGTAAAAGGACTTGGTCCGGATGGAAAAACACAAGTTACTGTTGAATATGAAGATGGAAAGCCAAAGCGACTTGATGCAGTAGTTATTGCTCAGCAACACTTGGATGATGTTTCTGAAAGTCAATTGAAAAAAGATATTTACGAAAAAGTAATTGTTCCTGTATGCGGAGCAATGCTTGATAAGGAAACAAAAGTTCACATTAACGCTACTGGTAAATTTGTTATCGGCGGACCTGAAGGGGACACTGGAGTAACTGGTAGAAAAATAATTGTAGATACTTATGGTGGAATGGGTAGACACGGTGGAGGAGCTTTTTCTGGTAAAGATCCAACTAAAGTTGATAGAAGTGCTGCTTACGCTGCAAGATACATTGCAAAAAACATTGTTGCTTCAGGCCTTGCTGATAAGTGCGAAGTTCAACTTGCTTATGCAATTGGAGTAGCTGAACCAACTGGAATATTTGTTGAAACATTTAAGACAAACAAAATCCCTGAGGAAAAGATTTCAGAACTTGTAAGAAAGTATTTCCCAACTAAACCAAAAGATATTCTTGAAAAACTAAATTTGAGAAGACCAATTTACAAAAAAACAGCAGCTTATGGTCACTTTGGTAGAGAAGATCCTGACTTCACTTGGGAAAAAACAGACCTTGCTGAGAAATTAAAAGAAGAAGCAAAAAAGATGTAAGTTAAATAAAAGAAATTTAAAAAAAGAAAAGGCATTGTGAGTACAATGTCTTTCTTTTACTTTTTTTAACTAAAAACTAAACAAATTAGTTTGTTTTCCGTTTAAATTAAAATAACTTTTTGGTTTTCCTATTCTTAGCCCTTCTTTTGCTAGTTCTTCAAAATCTCTTATTCTTTTTTCTTCGCGTATTTGAATTATTTTATCCACGCTCTTTGGCCCAATTCCTGGTACAAGCAACAATTCTTTTCTTGAGGCAGTGTTTGGGTCAAGTGGGAATAATTCAGGCATTGAAAGAGCAATTGATTGTTTTACCTCTGTTCCTAATGAAAAGTTTCCAAAATCATTAAGCCCTTTTTCTATTAAGCTTTTTTCAAACCCATAAACTCTGTAGAGCCAATCTGCTTCGTATAATTTGTGTTCGCGTTTTTTGTTCTCCGCAATTTTATTTTCGAGGGCCGTTCCTTCTACTGGAGTGAATGCCGAGAAATAGGTTCGATAAAGAGAGGTTTCTTCGTAAAGCGAATTCATTCTAGAAATAACGTCTTTATCAGTTTCTTCATTTGCCCCTAAAATGATTTGAGTGGTAAATGATTTGAATCGATAATCCTCTCCGTTAACAATATTTGTTGAATCGCAAAACCAACCACCGTGGGAGTTTCCATTTTCTTTGCTTTGCCTGTCTGACTCTTGTTTTAATTTATCAAGGGTTCTAACTTTTCTTAAAATTCCTTCTTTATAATTTTTTGTAGAAGTTAACTCGCTAAATCCTTGGGTGGTAGTGGCTTCAATATTTACTGATAATCTATTAGCATAGAGAGCCATTTCTTCAATTAAGTGAACGGGTGCATCTGGAAGAACTTTTAAGTGAATATAGCCAGTGTAACCATTTTCACGCAAAAGTTTTGCAGATTCAATCATTTGAGAAGTACTTTTATCAGCGTCGCCATGTACTGCTGAACTAAGAAATAATCCTGTTGTGTATCCTTCTTTATGTAAGTGCATAAAAGAACTTGCAAGTTCTTTTGGTTGTAAGCTTTCTTTTTTTTGTTTGCAAGTGGAGTTAACACAGTACTTGCAATCATGCATACAAGTATTATCTTGGAGTACTTTCATCAGTAAGCACTTATTTGCTTTGTTTAAGTTTTCATTTTCTGATGGAGGAAGAAAGTTACTCATTTCTTTTCTAAATTCTTTTTTGTCCTCTTCACTTAAAGAGTTTTTTTCATAAAGAGGAACTCCTTTTTTTGCTTTGTACTTGTACCCTCTATTTGCAATACTATTAATGAAAGTGTTTTCAGAGGTTTGGGTGCAATTGTAAATAAAATTTTGGTATTCATAAGGGATTCCATAGTCGCGGTAACTTTTTTCTTTTCCTCCTCCGCAGGAATCATAACTAGCAGCCATTCCAAGGTGTTTTAATTTTTCAAGAATCATGTTTTAACTCTGTTTTCGGGGATTTAAAAACAATTGGGAAGTGTCATGCCGGCGGATTCATTTTGTTTTTTAAATTTAATCCGATTTTGGCTTCATTAATTAATCCTTTAAAAGTGAGTTTTAGTTTTTTCATTTCATTAATTTTAATCCATTTGTAATCCAGTGCTTCTTCTTTTTGTAATTTTATATTTCCTGATTTATAATTGCACACGAAAGGGATTACAATAGAGTTTCCAAATTTCTGTGTTTTCATTTGTGTTAGTATGATTATTTTTATTCCTGTTTCTTCTTTAACTTCTCGATTAAGAGTTTTTTTAAAAGACTCATTTTTTTCCATGTGTCCAATTGGTGTTCCCCAACTACCCACAGGGTTTTTTATAAGGAGAAGTTCATTTTTTTTGTTAAATATTAAACCAGCAACTCTCACTTCAAAAAGAAAGTATTTATTCATGATAATCAAAATTTTTGTTAATGCTAATTTGTTATATACTTTATTCCAAGCTCTGGAATATTTGTTGTTTCTTTTAGAGTTGTAATAAATTCAATTAATTTTGCAATTTCTGAAGGTTCAAGAGAATTTTTTAAATCTTTTTTTATTCCCATTTTTTCAAACATTTTAGTATTTAATCTTCCGGGGTAAATTCCCATTACCCTTATTCCATATATTGCAAGTTCTGGTTGTAGGGATTGTGTTAAACCATTAACTCCCCATTTTGTAGCACAATAAACGCTTCTTTTAGCTTTTTTTGAATACATTCCACCTTGTGAATTAATATTTATTATAGTTCCCTTTTTTTGTTTTTTCATTATTGGAATAACAGATTTTGTAAGGTATATTAATCCATTTAAATTAACTTCAATAACTTTTTGTATTCTTTCAGGGCTATTTGACTCGAGTTCTCCTTCAATCCAAAGCCCCGCATTATTAATTAAATAATCAATTCTTTTATATTTTTTAATAATTTTATTTATTGTATTTTTACATTGT
Organism: archaeon; assembly: GCA_041659525.1. Classification (GTDB taxonomy): domain Archaea; phylum Iainarchaeota; class Iainarchaeia; order Iainarchaeales; family JAAZKV01; genus JAAZKV01. The sequence goes on from JBAZYC010000001.1 coordinate 828,223, forward strand.
TCAAAAGAACTTACATCACAAACCGCATAATTACAGTTAATTTTTTTTGATACTTTTTGGAGTTTCTTTAATGTTGGTGATAAAATTATTACTTTATTATTTTTAGATAATATTGAAGCAATTTCTTTACCAAGACCATCACTTCCTCCTGAAATAACAATTATTTTTTTAGCCATAAAAATCAACTTAGTTTTCATTTAACGTTTGTTAACACGCACTAAAAAAGAATTTTTCCATTTTTCAGAGATAAAATCCCCCACAAATCCTTTTAGTAATTCTGAAGTTTCTTCAACTTTTTTATTCCAGAGAGTAATGGATCTTAAAGTTTTTTTGCCATTGAGAAAAGAATTGTATTCTTCATAAAATCTTTTGTTAAGTAATATATCTTCTCTTACTTGCTTTATTAAGTCCCCTCTGGATCTTTGGGTGTCTTGTAGAATTCTTTGGAGGATTTCTCTTCTTGAAGCTGTTAAGTGGACCATTAAAAATTCAACATTTGGTGTTGAAGCAAGTTTTCTCAAGGATTCCTTTGGGACAAGAGCTTTACCCCTAAAACTAAAGTGACTGTCTAAAATAATTGCATCTTTTTGTTTTAGAACATCATTAATTGATGAAATTATTTCTCTATTAACCCAATTTAGTTTTTGTCTTTGGGTAAGTTTTTTCCAACGCGGGTCTTTTGAAAGTCTTTTTTCAGTTGCAATTGCAACGCTTCCAGTATGCATTATTGGAGCAAATCCAGAAAGAGCTTTTTTTATTAAAGTGCTTTTTCCTACCCCGCTAGGTCCGCCTATCCAGATTATTTTTTTGTTCAATTTAACACCATTTTATACATTTATATGTTCTTTTGTTCATTTTAACCTTCTTATTATGCCCTTGGATATATGTTGTGCTTCTTTTGCCATTAACCAAAAGGCTTTTGGTTGTGGATTTTTTAATGTTGATTGCTTTGAACTTCTTCTATATCTTTTTGGTTTTGAACTTGCATAAGGATCTTTAAAATTTGCTGTAAGGGGTAGTTTTTTCCCTGCAGCCATTTCTTTTGCTAAAACAACCTTTTTGGGATTGGTTGGGAACATTGTTTGTATTGCTAATCTAGTATTTTCATCAACAGCAATTATTTTATCAGCCCATTCAGTTAATTCCTTAGTTAGGGGTTTTGCATACCCTGTTGTTCTAGTGGTGGTTTTTTCATTTAATTTGTCCGCTGCGGAGAGTATTTTATCTGTTAAAGGGAAAGAGTTAGCTTTTTTTTCAATTAATTTATTTATTAATTCTCTATTTGTACCAGCACTTTTAATTTCCAATGTTAAACCTTGTTTTGTTGAATATTTTTCTAAATAATGTGCAATAGCTTGGCTTCTTGCAATATTTGCTGAGCAAACAACCAAAATTTTCATTAAAATATACTTCTTAGTTGGTTTTAAAAACACTATTAAGTTCATTTTTTATGTGGATAAAGACAAATTAAATTTATTATTAAAACAAATTTCTTCAGATATTGCTTATGTTCAAGTAAATTCTGATGTTTTAGCGCAATGGCCTATTTCTTCAGTTGAGGCAATGTATTATTTAGGGCCTTTTTTTGTTCCTTCTTTGATAGGGGATATAAAAAATTGGCCAGTTAGTAAAGAGGATCTTTTTGAAAAAAGGCTTTTTCCAGGCAGATTGTCAAATTTATTATTTTTTTTGTTAGAAAAGAATTCAAAAAAAAAGATGGGTCCAATGCATTCTATATTGGTTAACAAAATAATTGAAACAATTGTTCAAATAAAAGATTTTGATTTGAGTAATAAAGGGTTTTTTCGAACTTGGGTACCAGAAAATTTTTGTGCTTTACAAAACAATCAAGGTAAAGATTTACGAAAATTAGTTTTTTTGCTTGATAATTTAACTGAATTAAGTAACCCTATATTTAGGGCGTTTGGAATGCAATTTTTTGCGAATGATAAAAAAGTTTATCGTTATTATTACAATATTGCTTTGAATTTTGAAATCCTTGTTGTTTCTAATCGTAAAGAATTTTTAGTAGACTTTTTTGAACATGTTTTGGTGCCTGAAGATTTATCGGATTCAGTTGTTTATTCTATAAAAGAAAATAAGATTTCGTTAATAGATTCTGCTGAATTACAAGCTATTGTATTTGAAAATATTGCTTCTTTGTCAAAAAATAAATTTGATAAGGAATATGTGTTTAAATCTTCAATGAAATCTTTTGGGTTCGAACAAAACCAAAGCGCAAAAGAGTTTTTACTTTCACCATTTCCAAAAGAGATTTTAGATTTTTATATAAAGACTTGTTTGCTTCCTCAGGACTTGCTTTCTGGAGAAATTTATAAAACACTCGGAGGAGATTAAATGATTTTACGAGGAATTGGGGTTTCAAGTGGTATTGTAAAAGGAAAAGTTAAGTTTTATTCGAATGATGCTTTTGTTAGTGAAGATGATATTTTTGTTGCTTATTCTACAAATCCTTCAATGGCTCATTCCATGGCGAGAGCCAAAGCAATTATTACTCAAAGAGGAGGTATTCTTTCACATGCAGCAATTTTTTGTAGGGAACTTGGAATCCCTTGTGTTGTTGGAGTAGAAGGATTGCTTGACAAAATAATGGAAGGGACTGAAGTTATTGTTGATGGTGAAAAAGGGACTATTGAGGTTGTTAATTAATGCAAATTAAAAATATTCCTTTTAATAATTGGTATTCATCTTTAGTTAGTACTGTAAAAATTTCTGCGACTGAAAAAATATTTTCTTCTTTTGAAAATGCTAGGTTTGTAGTAATTGCTCAAAAAAAAACCAAAACAAAAATTCAGAGAAGAATTGCTTTTTTAGTTGGGCCTTATGTGATTTGCGAAGCTGTTAATGAGTTAAAGTTGAATGATTTTGTAGAGGATTGGACTACAAACAAACCTAATATTCCTCTTGGGAAAATGATTAGCATGGCAAAACAAAAAAGAGTTTTGGTGAAAAAAGGTAAGAATTTTAGAAAATATAAAATTATTGGTCAAGTTGATGCTGTGGTTAAAGAAACTTTTTATGGGCTCGACCAAATCACTATTGGGGCTTATTGTGGAACGATTTTGAATACTTATCAAGACATAGTTAACGCAGAAAAATTTGCTTCTTCAGATAAATATGATGTTACTTTGTTTCCTGAGTCTTATCCTTTTAGTCGAAGAAAGCTAGATTTTTCTAATTTTCCTGAAGGTTCGATTCTTGGCTGTTATTCAAGTTATGGTCCAAAGATGTTTTTTCTTTCAAAAAATCATAAGTTAATTAATAAAAGCACTTTCTTTGCAAATGAAAAGATTTTATCAAAAAGGAAGTTTTTGCCTAATATTTTTAATATTAAAAACAAAAAAGTAGCGGTGCTGATTTGTTATGATACAATGAATCCAAAATTGTCTTTTTATTTATCTAAAAAGGAAATTGATTTAATGCTCGTTTCGGCAATGATTCCAAAAACTGATATTGAGCGTTGGAAAAAATTTGCTTATGTTAGGGGAAATGAAAATCAGTGTCCTGTTGTTATTGTTAGTGCTAAAGATAAAAGAAAAATTACTGCGCCTTTTGTTATTTATTATAACCCTATTTCTGATGAAGTTATAGTTTATAATAAACCGAAAAAATTGAATCTTTACATTGGAACAAGGCTTCTTGAATCTCCAAAAACTCATTGGAGTTGGCTACTAAAAAACGGGGCTTTTGGGCCATTTTTAAGAGATTTTTAATTTTTTGAAATTTTTATGAATTTTTTTACTTTTTTAAAATCTCTAAAAAAATATTTATTTCTCAACCCAGATTCTGCATCTACTGCAAAAGGGTGTGTTTTTTGAATTGCTTTTTTAACATTTTTTGGATTTAGTCCACCTGCTAATATAATAGGGATTTTAGTGGTTAAAATAATTTTTTTACTTAATATCCAGTTGTGAGTGGTTCCTGTCCCCCCGAAAAGTCCTTCTTTTTTTGAATCAAGAAGGATTAAATCTGCAGAAGGATACTTTTTTACTTCTTTTAAAGGATCTTTTTCATTCATAAATACCATTGGTATTGCTTTAGCTTTGGTATTCTTTTTTATAGCAGCAACTATTTTCTTTGTTGGGCGCAAAAGTTGAACTCCCCAAGGTTTAATTTTTTTTACTAGTTTTACGATTTTTTTTGGGTTTTTTTCAAAAGTTAAAATTATTGTTTTGATTTTTGAGGTTTTAACTAGTTTTGCGGCCGTTTCTTCATTCACACTTAACGTGGTTTTTGGGATATTCACCAAAACTCCAATAAAATTTGGTTTAAGCAAATTAAGTATCTTTACTTCTTTTTTAGTTCTTACTCCACATATTTTTACGGCGCAGCTAAACATATATTTATTATATGTTTAATTCTGCTTTATATATATGATCTTGAGGGGTTGTCATGGCAAAATTAGTTATTGATGAAATGAATGATTTATTATCTTTTTTTGGAGGAAAAAAAATTTCTTCTTTAGAAGAATGGAAGAATATTCCTTTGAAAAGAAAATCGGATCTTGTAGATTTAGTGCCAAAAAAATTCCTTGAATTAAGGATAACTAGCGGTTCAACTGGTGAACCTTTATATATTTTTTATTCAAAGGATGCAATTGATGCATTTTTGCGAAGAACAATTAAATCAATACGTTTATCAGGAGTAACTAATGATGATGTTGTGTTGAACTTATTTGCTTATGGTAATTATGTTCCTGGGAGTATGTATGAAAGAGCTTGTCTTTCTGAGGGTATTGCAGTTCTTCCTCTTGGTGCTCCAAACACTTATCCTAAAGAAAAAATTATTGATGTAGTTAAAAGAGTAAAACCAACAGTTTGGTTTTCAGTTCCTAGTTATGCTCTTGCACAATTAAATATACTTGCTTCAATTGACAAAAAATTGTTGCCAAGAATAGTTGTGGTTGCGGGGGAAAGATTGCTTGATTCTTATATAGAAAATTTTAATAATCTCGGGATTAAACTTGTTAATAATTTTGGTTTGACTGAATGTCCTGCGATAGGAGTTTCAATCAATGATCAAAAATTAATTAAAGTAATTCCTGATGGCATATTTGTTGAAATGGTAAATGTTGATGGAAATAATGAACTTGTTATCACTGATTTGAATAACAAAGCCACTCCAATTATTAGGTATAATACAAGAGACCTTTTAATTAGAGTAAAAGAAGAAAAGAATGGTTCTTTGCAAGAATTTGAGGTGAAGGGTAGAAATGATGATTTAATTAAGTTGCAAGGGCTTCTTGTTTCAAAAAATAAAATAATTGAAGTTATATCAAAATACACTAATGATTTTTATGTAAATATTATTATTAAAGAAGGGAGGGATTATTTACAAATTAATTTGCTTAAATCAATTAAGCCAATGGAAAAAGAAATTATTTTTGATATTACAAAAGTTTATGGTAAAGTAGAGTTGGTGTTTTTAGAAGAAATTAATCCTTCTAAAACAAGTTCGCATAAAGTTATTTTGGTACAGGACTTGAGGAAATAATTTTTGTTAAAAACTAATCTTTGGGGGGTGTGTTTTCTTGAAAAAGTCTGTAATAAAAAACAATATCCTAAAAAAACTAAATTTTACAAAAGCGGAGATAAAAGCAAGTAATTATTATAGATTAGGTTACCCTCAAACAAATGCAAATAAGTTTGGTGGAAAAGTACTTTCTTCTTTATTAGAATTGAATCCTAATAATGTTGGAGTGATGTCTCAAAAAAAAATGAATTTAAAAGGAACAAAACTTATTGAAGCCGACTTTGTTAAACAATTATCTAATTTTTTTAATGGAAAGAATGTTGAAGGGTATATTACAAGCGGGGCAACAGAATCAAACTTAGAGGCCCTTTGGATTGCAAGAGAAGAAATGAAAATTAAATCAAGAAAGTTTTGTTTATTAAAAACAAAGTTAACTCATTTTTCTATTGAAAAAGCAATTAATATTTTACAAATCGAGAATGTGTTTGATATTGATTTTGATGAGAATTATTCTTTGTCTTTGGAATCTTTAAACTCAAAAGTAACAGAACTTTGTTCTAAAGGGTTTGATGGATTTATTGTTGTTGCTACTGTAGGTTATACTTTGACTGGGAGTAGCGATAATGTAAAAGAAATTTCTGATTTATTAGGTTCTTTAAAAAAGGTTAATACTTTCTTGCATGTAGACGCAGCTTTTGGGGGGTTAGTTTTGCCTTTTTCTAGAAAAAATTTTGTATTTGATTTTCGATTGCCTAAAGTTAATTCAATTGCAGTGGACATGCATAAAATGGGACTAGCTCCTTATTCAGCAGGCGTTTTTCTTTGTAGAAAGGGATTGTTAAATTATGTTTCAAGAGAAGTTGATTATACAGGATCCGTTGATGCTACTGTTTTAGGTTCTCGTTCTGGCGCAAGTATAACTGCAGCTTGGGCGGTGTTCAATTATATTGGGCAAAAAGGTTATGCTGGGGTAGTGAAAAGATGTTTATCAAATAAAAAATATTTTTTATCCAAAGTTAAAGATATTGAAACTAAAGAAATTTTTAATCCTTTGGGAATGAATGTTGTTTCTTTAAAAACAAAAAAAAGATTCCCTAGATTTATTGAGGAAAAGTATCGTTTAGATGCAGTAAGATTTTCTAACTTTAATAATGTTAAAGAATTTGATGAATGTTATTTATATAGATTTTATTTTATGCCTCATCAAGATTTAAAAGTGATTAAGGATTTTTTTAAAGACCTTAAGTACGTTTGATTATAATTCCCTTATTATCTGTTTTCAAAGTAAATGTGTTTAAGTCATGTTTTTTAAATATTTCAAGAACTTTTTTAGGTTTTTTAGTTAAAGAAAAAATTGCTGGGCCACAAGAAGAAGTTGATAAAATTGGCATTAGGTCTTCGTTTCGGTATTTTTTAAGTTCAATCATTTTTTTGAACATTTCAGGCCACATTTTTCCATCGTTTTCAAGGCTTCCTGAATTGTATCTATAATCTTCTATTACTTCACCAATTTTATAAAAGTCTTTTTCTTCTATTGCTGGCATTAGTTGATGTAAAACATTCCATGCAATTTTTTCTGCATGAGCCTTGCTGGATTGATTCATTTTTTTAAATATTTTTTTCTCTTTTAGCATCATTTCTTTTGCATCAAATGGTTTGTAGGATTTTGGGATTCCGAAAACAAAAGAGTATCCGTTTGGAAAATTATTTCTTTTTATTACTACTGATTCACCAGCCATTATTATGATTCCTCCTCCATAAAGGGCTGCGGCGATACCCCCTCCATTACTTTGGACGTGTATAATTTTTTTGTCATTGTTTAAAATTTCTTCTCCATAATTTTGTGCTAAAAGTTTCATCATTTCTTCTTTTTTAATTGGATTTCCATAAAGTGAATTTATTCCCTCAGCTACAGCAACTTGTAAAGCTGCAGAAGATCCAAATCCGCAATGAAGATATTTATGATTATTTTTTGCAGTAATCAAAAGTCCTTCTTTGAATCCTAGTGTCTTTTTAATTAAAAGTGCGCTATGAAGTACAATACTTTTTCGATCAGTATTTTTTGTAATTATTATTTTGTTATCTTTAATAATTTTTATTATTGCAGTAGTATAAAGTTTTGAAGAAAATATGAGTTCTCCTGCTGTATAAACCCCGGTTTTATTTGGATTAACGAGAGATTTTGTATCAAAAACCATTGCATTTATTCTTGCAGGAACTTTAATTAAAACTCGGTTTACTGGTTTTTTCAATTTTATTTTTTTAATAAGTGGATTGAATATTGTGCCTGGTAAAAATTCTTTTGCAATCAAATTCATGTAATCACTCTATTTTTATTGCTTTTTCAAAAACTATTTTTAAATTGGTTAAGTGTTTTTCTTTTTCAGCTTTGTTAATTTTAATTGTTTTTTTTGCGGTTTGTTCGCAAAGCTTGCATGTTTTGCAGTCCTGACCACATTCTACTTTAGAAGAGATTATTTTATCTAAAAACCCTTTTAGTTTTTTGTTGTCTAAATAAATATTAAGTTCTTTGAATTTTTTATTATTTATGAATTCAGAAAAATCTTTGGAATACATTTTTTGCTGATCAATTAAATCCCATAAATTTCCTTTATACTCGTTTTTCGCATATGCTTTTACGCAATTTTTTATCCAATTTGTTGGCATAATTCTTCCTGAAAGTTTTAGGTATTCAATCCCTAAGTCAGAATATTTATTAACATCTTCAGGTCTTATCCAAGGGGATTTTATTATTTGTGAAAAATCAGTTAACTTTGCGATTGAGCATTTAATTAAGCAATAATCAAAAGTTGTTACTTTTGTTTCTTTTTGTGAGTCAATTGATGAAATCAAATAATGGTAAGATCGGTAGGGGCAATCAAATAAGCAAGATTCATTAGCAAGTATTTCTAATTTACACGAAGTTGATTTTTTTATTTTTTCGAGCAACTTAATATTTCTGTTTAATGGGGTGGAGAGGACTATTCTATCTACTCCATCATTTTTTAAAATATTTGCTCGATTAACACTTCTTGGGTCGGTAACACAAGATAAAACTACTTTTAGTTTTGTGTGTTTGATTATTAAGTCTATGAGGAATGGATTTGCGACTGTTATATAATCTGATTTTGTTGATTCAATCCATTTTAAATAATCTACAAGTGCTTTTCTGTATTTTGGGTTGTATTCATTATTGCTAAGAGAACTACTATTGACTAAATAATTGAAATCTAAACCAAGTTCATGAGTTTTTTTAATATATTTTTCAGCGTATTCTTGATCAACTTCAAAAGGAATTAAACTTGCAGTTCTTGCACTTCCTGTGATACTTCTTTTTATGCTACTGTAAACTTCTTTAATTTTAGTTTTTGTGTTTTTTTCATTATTAATAGTGTGAATTTTTTTGAGGAGTTTGTAGTCCCAATTTGTCGGAGCTGTTATTTCCATGTAAAACTAATTAGTTTAACTGTTTTAAAATGCATCTAATCTTAATTTTAGGTTTTAATATATTTTCCACCGGCAATTTGCTTCCAAATAATTTATTAACCATCTGATATAGAACCTATTTATGAAAGATATTATTGTCAGAGGGGCGCGTGAGCACAACCTCAAGAACGTTACGTTATCACTTCCTAGAGACAAATTTATTGTAATAACAGGACTATCTGGTTCGGGTAAATCTACGCTTGCTTTTGATACTATTTATGCAGAAGGGCAGAGAAGATATGTTGAATCACTTAGCGCATACGCTAGGCAGTTTATTGGGTTAATGAATAAACCCGATGTGGATTCTATTGAAGGATTATCTCCCGCAATTTCTATTGAACAAAAATCTACTTCAAATAATCCAAGATCCACCGTTGGGACAGTTACAGAAATTTATGATTACTTAAGATTGTTATTTGCAAGAGTAGGTACTCCTTATTGTCCAATTCACAAAGTAAAAATTGAATCCCAAACTCCGCAGCAAATTGCAAAAAGAATTAGAGAACAACTAAAAGGAGACTTAACAATTCTTGCTCCAATTATTAGACAAAAGAAAGGAACTTATGAACAATTAATTATTGATTTAGGAAAAGAAGGTTTTGCAAAAGTTAGAGTAGATAAAAAAGTTATTCGAACTGATGAAAAGATTTCTCTTTCAAAATACCAAATGCACGATATTGAAGCAGTGGTTGACAAAATTAATGCAAAAGAAAAAACAAGATTAGTTGAATCAGTAGAAAGTGCACTAAAAAGAGGAAATGGCCTTGTAATTGTTCTTGAGGATGCTAAAGAAAAAGAGCATCTTTATTCAAGTGCTTTAATGTGTCCTGTTTGTGGAATGAGTTTTGAAGAACTCCAACCAAGAATGTTTTCATTTAATTCTCCATTTGGAGCGTGCGAAGAATGTAAAGGGCTTGGGGTAAAAATAGAATTTGATCCTGATTTAATTATTCCTGATAAATCACTAAGCATTATTGATGGAGGAATTGACATTTATGGAAAAATGGATTTGTCTTGGAGAAGCCAACAACTTCAAGCAGTAGGAAAAATCCATGGATTTGATTTATTCACTCCTATTGAAAAATTTTCAAAAAAACAATTAGATGTTCTACTTTACGGAGACTCTACTCCTGTTAAAGGAAGTTGGAGTAATGGAGCGAACATGAATTTTAATGATGGGTGGGAAGGATTAATCAATCAATCAGACAGATTATACAAGCAAACTGAATCAGAGTACCGAAGAGAAGAATTACAAAAATTCATGAAAACAAGAGAGTGTCCTTCTTGTAAAGGAAAAAGACTCAAAGACAAAATACTCGCTGTTAAAGTTGCAGATAATTCAATAGTTGATATTACAGAACTTTCTGTTACAAAAGCACTTGATTTTTTTGAAAATATTTCTCTAACTGATAAACAAAGAGAAATTGCTAAATTAATTTTAAAAGAAATTATTTCAAGATTAAAATTCCTTAACGATGTGGGGTTAGGTTACTTAACTGTTTCTCGTCAAGCTGGAACTCTTTCAGGAGGAGAAGCTCAAAGAATTAGACTTGCTACTCAAATTGGTTCTAACTTAATGGGGGTACTTTACATTCTTGATGAACCTTCAATCGGATTGCATCAAAGAGATAATAATAAATTAATTGAAACATTACACAGACTTCGCGATATTGGAAATACTTTAATTGTAGTCGAGCACGATGAAGATACTATTAGAAAAGCAGATTTTGTTGTTGATATGGGTCCTGGAGCAGGAATTCACGGGGGAGAAGTAATAGCAATGGGGTCTCCGCATGAAATTGAAAAAAATCCAAAATCAATAACCGGTCAATATCTTTCAGGAAAAATGAGTATTCCTATTCCTTCTGTTAGAAGAAAAGGGGAAGGAAGTATTACTTTCAAAGGATGCAGCGAACACAATTTGAAAAATATTGATGTAGAACTTCCTCTTGGAGTATTCACTTGCTTAACTGGAGTAAGTGGTTCAGGTAAATCTACTCTCTTAGAAGAAATTATTCAAAAGGGGTTAATAAAAAAATTAGAACTTTCTACTGCAAATATTTCGCCAGGAAAACATTCTGAAATTATAGTGGATGGAAAAATTGACAAAGTAGTAGTAATTGATCAATCTCCAATTGGAAGAACTCCAAGATCAAACCCTGCTACTTACATTAAAGTGTTTGATGAAGTTCGTGCACTTTTTGCTCAAACTAAAGAAGCAAAAATGAGAGGATATGATCAGGGAAGATTTTCTTTTAACTTGCCTGGGGGAAGATGCGAAAAATGTTCTGGAGATGGAACAATTAAAATTGAAATGAATTTCTTGCCTGATGTTTATGTTGAATGCGAAGAGTGTAAAGGAAAAAGATACAACGAAGAAACTCTTACTGTTACTTATAATGGAAAAAACATTGCAGATATACTAAACATGAGTGTAGAGGAAGCAACTAAATTATTTGAAGCGATTCCTCAAATCCGAACTAAATTAGGAGTGCTTAATTCAGTTGGACTTGGTTACATAAAACTCGGTCAGAGTGCAACTACTCTTTCAGGGGGAGAGGCTCAGAGAATTAAACTTACTAAAGAACTTGCAAAAAGAGGAACAGGAAGTACTCTCTATTTGTTGGACGAACCTACTACGGGCTTGCACTTCCATGATATTAAAAAACTCCTTGATGTACTTCAAGTTCTCGTAGATAAAGGAAATACAGTAGTAGTAATTGAACACAACTTAGAAGTAATAAAAAACGCTGATTATATTATTGACCTTGGTCCCGAGGGTGGAGAGGGTGGAGGACAAATTATTGCAAAAGGAACTCCTGAAGAAGTTGCAAAAAACAAGACTAGTTACACTGGAAGATTCCTTTCGCCTATTCTAAAGAAGTAATTCTTTGCTTTTAGTTCTAAAGAAGTAAGTTATTTAACAAATCCCTTTCATAGTTTTAGTATGATTACTCCTAGTGAAATCAGTTTTCTTCCTTCCTCTCCGGGTTGTTATCTATTCAAAGATGAAAACGGAGTGGTGCTTTATGTGGGTAAAGCAAAAGACCTAAAAAAAAGGGTTAGTAATTACTTTCAAAAGAAAGAGCATGATCCAAAAACAGAGCTTCTTGTAACTAAAATAAAAAATATTGATTTTGTTTTGGTTTCAAATGAAGTAGAAGCCCTTCTTCTTGAAAACAATTTAATAAAAAAATATTATCCTCATTTTAATCTTGATTTAAAGGATTCGAGAAGATACGCTTACATTAGAGTAAGCGAGGATGAAATCCCTTGGCTTGAAGTAGCAAGGATTAGAAAAGAAAAAGGAGAGTACTTTGGTCCTTTTGTAAGCGGGGGTATTAGAAAAATAATAATGGATACTGTGAGCAGGAATTTCAAAGTGCTAACTCAAAAACCCTCTCCACAATTAAGAAAATTAATCGAAAAAGAGGATTACAATAAGAGAGTTAATCAGGTAAAAAAGATTCTCAAAGGAAATGTAGATGAGTTAATAGAAGAACTAGAAAAATCAATGAAAGAAAATTCTACAAAAAACAATTTTGAGTATGCGATTACTCTAAGAAATCAAATTGCTGCGTTAAAAACTTTAAAAGAGCATCAAAAAGTAGAGTTGACAAAAAGCATTGATGCGCATATAATTAATTACACTATTTCAGCTAATGAAGTTCATCTTCTTTTGTTTAATATTAGAAAAGGAATTGTGGAGGATAAGCAAGAATTTGTTTTCCAAGAAAGCGAAGAGTTTTTAGAAGATTTTTTAGTTCAATTTTATGATTCAACAAACATTCCTCAAGAGGTTATTTTGCCAGTTGAAGTAAATCCTATTATTGAAGAGTACTTGTCAAAAAAAGCGAATAGGAAAGTAAAAGTAATTGTTCCAAAGAGTGGGGAAAAGAAAGAACTTTTAGAATTTGTTTCAAAAAATATTACAGCAACTTTCTTTGCAGGAAGCGAAAGAATTACCGAGCTTCAAAAAGCTCTTGACTTAAAAAAAGCTCCTCATGTTATTGAGTGCTTTGATATTTCTCACTTAAGCGGAACAAACACAGTGGCTTCAATGGTTTCTTTCAAAGATGGTTTTCCTGATAAGGCAAATTACAGAAAATTCAAGATAAATGCAAATACGAGTTCAGATGATTTGCTTGCAATGGAAGAGGTAATTACAAGAAGGTATTCTGGTTCGCTTTCAAAATCAATGAAGAAACCTGATCTTATTGTAATTGATGGAGGGCCTACTCAATTAGGAGTTTCAAATAAAGTGCTCCACGAATTAAAATTAGATATCCCTATTATTTCTCTTGCAAAGCAATTTGAAGAAATTTATGAGCCTAATAAGAAAGAACCAATAAGATTAGATAAGAAACATAAGGGCTTGCAAATGCTTCAAGCAATTAGAGATGAAGCTCACAGATTTGCAATTACTTACCAAAGGTTGTTAAGGAAAAAAGAAATTGGGTTAAAAAAATAATTTAAGAAATATTTTCAAATAAATTAACTAAAAAAAGTTTAAATAGTTGGTTTGGAGTATTTTATTTATGAAGAACTTTATGAAGGTTGATGATCTTGTTCATCGGTCTGGTCTTGTTAATACTAAAGAGGAACTTGATTCTTTGAAAAGCAAAGGATTTAAGGCAATTATTTCTTTAGAAGAAATGGATATTCCTCTTCAGAGTTATGCTAAAAAAATTGGAATTAAGATTTACAATATCCCTATTCCTGAGTATGAAGTTCCTACTATGAGAGAAACTCTAAAAATGATTGCGGCGGTTGAGCGAACTAAAAGAGCGGGAGCTAAAACTCTAATTCATTGCGAACAAGGGAGACAAAGGAGCGGAGTAATGTCTACTCTTTACTTGGCTTCAAAAGGAATGCATCCTCTTCAAGCTTATCACTTGCATGATTATGGTAGCTCTGAAGTTCAAAAACAATTCATAATGGAAAAAGGCCCTTCACTTGCTGAGATGATGAAGAAAAGAAATGCAAGAAGATTGAGAAGATAATTGGTTGTTTGCTTTGTCGGCAATTCACTTTCGAAAGTAGTTTAAATCTCTCTTTTTAGTAAGTATTTATGAACAAAAAAGTGGAAGAGCATAAGTTTGAACTTGTTTCAAAGTTTAAGCCCGCGGGCTCTCAGCCAGAGGCAATTAAGTCTCTTACTAGAGGGATAAAAGAAGGTTCTTCTCCTCAAACTCTTTTAGGAGTAACGGGTTCTGGAAAAACTTTTACAATTGCAAATGTAATTGCTAATGTTGGAAAAAAGACGCTTGTTCTTGCTCACAACAAAACTCTTGCCGCTCAATTATACAATGAGTTCAAAACTTTTTTTCCAAATAACAGAGTAGAGTACTTTGTTTCTTTTTATGATTACTACCAGCCTGAATCTTATATTCCTCAAACCGATCAGTACATTGAGAAGGATTCACAAATAAATGAATACATTGAAAGAATGAGACTCTCTGCAACTACTTCGCTTTTGAGTAGGACTGATGTTATTGTTATTGCAAGTGTTTCTTGCATTTATGGGTTAGGTAATCCGAAAAATTATTTAGGGATGGGGTTTGAATTAGAAGAAGGAATGAATTTCTCAAGAGAAGAGTTAATGTCAAAACTTTTGGATGCACAATATGAAAGAAATGATTTAGAATTATTGAGTGGAAGATTTAGAGTAAAAGGAAGTACAATTGATGTGGTTCCTGGGTATGAAAGAAGTATTATTCGAATTGAACTTGAGGGAAGTAAAATTGAAAGATTAACTGTTCTTGATAAAGTAACTGGAGCAGTAGAACAACGTTTAGAACACTATCACTTATTTCCAGCTAGGCATTTTGTTGTTCCTGAAAGTGAAACCATTAATGCAATGGAGTTAATAAAAAAAGAACTTGACAACCGACTTCCGGAACTTGGTTTAGTTGAGGCTCATAGACTCAAGCAAAGAACAATGTATGATTTAGAATTAATGAAAACAATTGGTTTTTGTAAAGGAATTGAAAATTATTCTCGTCATTTTGATGGAAGAAAAGAAGGAGAAAAACCTTACACTTTAATGGATTACTTTGGAGAGGATTTTCTAATTGTAATTGATGAATCTCACCAATCAATCCCTCAACTAAATGGAATGTATAATGGGGACAGGCAGAGAAAGCAAACTCTTGTAGATTATGGTTTCCGCCTGCCAAGCGCACTTGATAATCGTCCGCTTAAGTTTAGTGAATTTGAAAGTTCCTACTTAAAGAAACAAAATGTTATTTTTGTAAGTGCTACTCCTGATAAGTACGAAAGAGCTAATTCAAAGAATTTTGTTGAACAAATAATTAGACCAACTGGTTTAGTTGATCCCGAGGTTAGCATTAAATCTACTAAGAATCAAATGGAAGATATTCTTAGTGAAATTGATGTTGTAATAAAGAATGGCAATAGAGTGCTAATAACTGCTTTAACAAAAAAACTTGCTGAAGAACTTGCTGACTTTTTTGCTTCAAAAGGAATCAAATCAAGATATTTGCATTCTGAAATAAAAACGCTTGATAGGAGTGAAATAATTAGACAATTTAGAGTGGGTAAATTTGATGTTCTTGTTGGAATTAACTTACTAAGAGAAGGAATTGATATTCCTGAACTTGGACTTGTTGCAATTTTTGATGCAGATAAGGAAGGTTTCTTAAGAGACCAAAAGAGTTTGATTCAAATTATTGGTAGAGCTGCAAGAAACTCTACTTCTAAAGTAATTTTGTACGCTGATAAAAATACTGATTCAATGAAGAAAGCAATTGCTGAAACAAATAGAAGAAGAGAAATTCAACTTGCTTATAATAAAAAGAATCACATTACTCCAATTACAATAAGTAAACCAATTGAAGAACAGAGTATTATAATTAAGGATACTAAACACATTCCTAACAAAGAGAAAGAGAGGCTCATTAAGCAAATGGAAATTGAAATGCGTGCTGCTGCTGAGAAACTTGACTTCGAACTTGCAATTGCACTAAGAGACCAAATAGCTTCTATGCAAAAAGAACTAAACATGAAAAAGAATCCTGTTGAGTAGTTTGACTAATCAAGTTTTCTAAATTTTATCTGCTCAGGGTAGAATTTTAAACCTCAAAAACCTAATTTTTGAATGCCTATTAAGAAAACTTTACCTGTGAACTCTGTAAAGAATTTGCCCGTAAATTCCGTGAAGAATTTGCCTGCAAATTCTGCAAAGAATTTGTTATTAAGAGTTAAGTATCCTCCTCTTTGGTTATTGCTTTTGTTAATCTTTTCTTCGTTATTTGTTTTTTGGCTTCCTCAAGCAAAAGCGATTTTACCAATACTTGGTTTGAATGAATGCCTTTCGGTGTTTGTTGCTGGATTGTTATTTGGGATAGGAATACTTACTCCTTTTTGTGCAGCGTTTTTTGTAAATTTCTCTGTTCAAAACATATTTGTTTGTGGAATTATAGGTGGATTTGCAGCTCTAATAATGGATTTAATTATTTTGAGTTTAATTAAGAAATTGTTTAAAGATGAAGTTAAGGGGCATAAAGAAAAGCAATTAATTAAGCTTAATGGGTTCTTTTCAGAGAATTGGATTGGAAGAAAAATAGTGAATTATGCTTCTTTTGTCCTTGCCCCTTGGATTGTTGCAGCTCCCTTGCCTAATGACATGGGTAAAAAACTTGTTTTAATTCTGTTAAAGCTGAATATGGCTGAACTTGCAGTGATTAGTTTTTGTGCAAACACTATTGCAATTACTTTTTTTCTTTGGCTTTGATTAGTTTTATTTTTCTAATCTAAGTTCGTGCATGTAAATTAAGCCTTGTTGTATTCCATTGATTGATTTGTGTGTCCAAGTTGTTTTTATTGAATAACTAAACTTTTTTCCCATAATTGCAGGGTCAGTAAAATCTCCACCCAAACTAAAAGAAGGAATTAATAAAACCCCCTTTGGGTTAAGATATTTTTTAGCATCAATCAAAAATTTTTCAAATAATTTTGTTTCCATTATCATACTTGCTGAAATAGTATCGCCCTTGGGAGGGGTTCCTGAAAAAAATGGGATCATCCAAGTAATCAAATCAGCTTTTTCAGTAATGTTTTCAAACAAATCACTTTCGAATACCGTGCATATTTTTTCAAGTCCAAATTTTTTTATATTTATTTTTGTATTCTCAACGGATAATTTTGAAATATCAGTTGCAATGACTTTTTTTGCGCCATACTTTGCCATGATTACACTCATTAGTCCAGTACCTGAGCCAATCTCAATAACAGTCTTTTCTTGGAAGAGATCTGAATGGTAAAATAAGTATCTTGCATGGTACCTTCCAGATGCTAAAAACGGGTTCCAAACTCCTTTTTTTAGAACAAATCCGTTAAGCATGTCTTTTTCTCCACTAACATCAAAATCAATTTCAAAGTCTTCATGTTGGTGTTTTTTCCATTGGGTAAGAACAATCTCCTTTTGTTGGTTATTCATTGAATTCAGATTTTTTTCCAAAAGGGTCATAAAAAATCAATAATACGTTTTATTTAAAAATATGGCCATTCACAATTGTTTTGTGTTTTTGTGATGAGGTAAATCCCTACGGAGCGAAAGCTGTGAAGATTTAATCCAACTCTGAGAAACACACTTAATTTTAAATAAAGAAATTGTTTAGTTATAACTAAGTGATTTTATGAAAGAGTATTCTGGTCCAATTTTCTTTATTGTTCATGGTCCTTACCGAAATAGTATTGCTGATCCAAAAAATAATATTTTATCAGTAAAAAACAGGAAACGAATAATTGAGATGTTAAACAAAGCGGGTCAAAGAAGAATTCCTGTTTTGTATTCTCCAGAAATTACCACTGCTGCGGCCATGAAACAGGATATTGAAGGAACTGTTGAAAATATTTTAAAATTTGTTAAATATAAACCGCGTGTAATTGAGTTGACTACTTTTGGGTTTAGCAGTGAAGAAGTAAGTAGGGTTTTAAAAAAGCAAAAAATAATGCCAACTCAAATTACTTGTGCTGGTTATTTGAGGGATCATTGTGTTCTTCAATGGGCAAAAGCGGCCAGAGAAGCTTTTCCAAAAGCAAAAATAAATATTTTAGCAGGGGCTAGTTCTGTTTTAATGAGGCAAGAATCTTCAATTCCTTTTGAGAGAGAAAAATTCGCTGAAAAAATGAGAAAAGCTTCTATAAAACAAGTAAGAAAACTTACTCCAAGACATTTTGTTTAATTCTTGGGTTATAGTTAGTTTCTCAAAATTATTTTTTCTATTTCTTCATAAAAATTAGGAAAACTTTTGTCTACTGCTCTTTCGTTCTCAATTTTTACTCCAGGGATTCTTAGTCCTGCGATAGTAAAACTCATTGCGATTCGGTGATCGTTGTTTGAATCAATTATTGCGCCGTGTAGTTCTTTACCTAAATTTCCTTTTACAAGCAAATAATCTTTTCCACACTCAGCAGTTGCCCCTAATTGTTTTAGAGCATTAACTGTAACAGTTAATCTGTCTGATTCTTTTATTCGTAAGTGCTCTACATTAGTTATTTTTGTTTCTCCAATAGCAAAAGCAGCTACAACTGCAAGTGGCATTACAATATCAGGGTAATCATTCATATCCACTTCTCCAATTCCTTTTAGCGAATTAGTTCCGTCTAAACTAACTGAATTTTCTTCCCATTTTACTTTGCAACCCATTCTTTCAAGAGCAGAGATAAAAAATTTGTCCCCTTGAGTAGAATTTTTTTTCAAATTAGTTACTCTTACTTTTCCATTTAATATTGCAGCTGCAGCAAAGAAATAAGCTGCGTTACTATAATCTCCTTCAATTAGAAGTTCTTTTCCAATATATTCTTGTCCTGATTTTATTTTAAAAGTTTTATAATTTTCGCAAGTGGCATTTACTCCAAATTCTTTCATTGAACTAATTGTTACATCAATGTAAGGTTTTGAACTCAACTGCCCTATTGTTTCTATTTCTACATCCTTTTTTGCATAAGGGGCTGCGATTAATATTGAAGAAAAGTATTGAGAACTCTTATCTCCTGCTAGAGGGGTTTTTCCGCCAATAAATGAATTGCATTTTACTTTAATTGGAGGGCAACCATTTCCATTTATTGAAATTGCCTGTACTCCTAGTGGGCCAAGTGCGTCAAGTAGATCTTGAATTGGTCTTCCGCTTCTCATTCTTTCTACTCCGTCAAGAACAACGTAATCATTTCCTTGTGCTAGTCCTGCTATTGAAACCAAAAATCTTACAGCTAACCCAGAGTTTCCAATGAACACGGTTTCTTTTGGAGCAACTGGCTTACCGTTTACTCCTATTATTTCTATTTCATTTTTTTCTTTTGAAACGCTAATTTTTGCTCCGAATTGTTCCATTGCTTTCATTGCATATTCTTGGTCTTCAGCAATTAATCCGTTTTTAATTAGGGTTTTTCCTTTTGCAATTGAAGCAATTATTATTGCTCTGAGAGTATGAGCTTTTGAAGGAGGGGCACTTAGAGTTCCTAGGATTTGTTTTGCTGGAATTATTTCTTTCAAAGTAACACCAATAACATTTTTTATTTTTTTATTTCGCCTACAAGTGCTCGTTGTCTCAAATAGTGGTCACAGAGTACTATTGCCGCCATTGCTTCTACTATTGGAACGGCTCTTGGGAGTACGCATGGATCATGTCTTCCAGTTCCACTGAATTCAACTTCTTCTAAATCTTTATTCAATGTGTTTTGTTTTTTGAATATAGTTGCTGTTGGTTTGAATGCTACTCTAAAAGTAATTGGCATTCCGTTTGAAATGCCTCCTTGGATTCCGCCTGAGTGATTTGTTTTTGTAATTACTTTTCCTTTCTCCATTTTGAATTCATCGTTGTGTTCGCTTCCTAGCATTTGGGTTCCATCAAATCCAGAACCTATTTCGAATCCTTTTGTAGCATTAATAGTCATCATTGCTTTTGCCAAGTCGCTTGAGAGTTTATCAAAAAGTAGTTCACCAAGTCCAGCAGGAACTTTTTTTATAACACATTCAATTACCCCTCCAACTGAATCTCCTTCTGCAGCTGTTTTTTCTATTAATGAAAGCATCTCTTGTGCAACTTTTTTGTTCGGGCATCTTACAATATTTGATTCTACTTCTTCACTAGTTACTTTTGTTGAATCAATTTCAGCTTGAATATTTTTTACGCTTTTAACATAAGCAATTATTTCTATCCCTAGTTTTTCTAAAAGAACTTTTTTTGCAATTGCTCCTGCAGCAACATGTCCTGCGGTTGCTCGAGCAGAACTTCTTCCGCCCCCAAATGGATCTCTTATTCCGTGTTTAGCGTGGTAGGTATAATCAGCGTGACTTGGTCGGAATAATTTTTGAATATCAGTGTAGGCTTGTGATTTTTGGTCTTTGTTAAAAATAGCGAGTGAAATTGGAGTCCCTGTTGTTTTTCCTTCAAATACTCCTGAAAGTATTTCAACTTTATCTTCTTCATTTCTTTGAGTGGTAATTTTGCTTTGGCCAGGTTTTCGTCTGTCTAGGTCTTTTTGAATATCAAGTTCAGAGATTTCTATTAAAGGAGGGCATCCATCAATAACTACTCCTACTCCTTTTCCGTGGGATTCTCCCCAATTAGTAATTCTAAATAATTCTCCAAAAGAATTTCCAGCCATATTATCACTTCAAAATAATTTAACAATAATTTTTTTAATAATTAATTAAATTAGTCTTTTTCTTTTTCCCCAATTTTTGTTTCAACAATAGTCATAACTACTTTTTCAAGCGTTGATAGTCTTTCACTTATTATTTCCATTTTTTTGTTTGTTGATTGAAGTGAACCTTGAATTAATGCAGTGTTTTCGTGTAAATTATTTACTTTTTCAATTACTTCTGGGTTCTCAATATAATCAGAATCTTGTCCAGGGTAAGCAAATCCTTTTTCTTGTTGCTTTTGCGGTTTAACTGAAGAAATTAGTATGTTGGCTATTATTAGTGCCATTATTAGTATTACCAAAAACACAATTATCATTTAGTCGACCCCTTTTTGTAAATACCTTCTGCTTTGGGTATTAATAAGCCTAATGGTTTTTTGAAATTAGAAAGGCTTTATTTTATGGTTTTTATAGGTTGAAACAGTTTCTCAAAGTTTTTAGCAGTTTGTTCTTCTACCTCTTTTGGAGTGATTTTTTTTAGTACAGCTACTTGGTCTACAAGAACCCTTATTTTTTCAGGATAAGCTTTTTCTCCAAAGAAACGTATTGGTGAATCTGTTTCGAATAAAAGATTTTCAAGCGGGAAATCTTTAATATTTTTTTGAGTTTCTTCATTTTTTAGTAAATTTAGTCCGACTGAAACAAAGTATCCTTTCTCTACTGCTTGTTTCATTAGTTTTGGTGAATCAACAAAAGAGTGTAAGAGCACTTTCTCTGCCTTTTGTTCAATTAGTAAATTAAGAACTTGTTTTTGAGCAAATCTTGAATGGAGTATAAGTGGTTTGTTAAATTTCTTTGAGAGTGAAATAAATTTAGTTAATATTTTTACTTGCTTTTCTTGGTCTTCTGGTTTTGTAGAATACTTGTAATCAAGTCCCACCTCTCCTATTGCAATTGCTTTAGTTATTTCTGCTCTAAAAAAGTAAAATGCTTTATCTAGTTCTATTTCACTTAGCTCTAGTGCATCAAGTGGATAGAGTCCAATTGCTGGTTTAATTTGCTTGTAAATTTTTGCTAGTTCCAAGGTTTTTTCGTTTGAGTAAAAACTTGTAGCACAAGAAACAATTCCTGTTACTCCTATTTCTTTGGCTTTAGCGAGGGCACTTTTTAACTCATTTTCTTCCATTAAATCAAGGTGGGCGTGGGAGTCAAATAACATAAGGAAAATCACTTTTCTTCATAGATGGTTTTGTTAGTAACTAATAAAAACTCCTTCTTCCTTTCTAAAGTGTGGTATTGAGTGGTTTTTGATTCAAAAAAGAGTTCCTCTTCAGGAATTGTTTTTTTAGTAATAATTGTAGTAATGGCTCTACTTGTAATTTTTTTTGCTAGGCAGGAAAACAATCCGATGGGGGATGATTTTAATTTGACAAATAACTCTGATGGGAATCTTTTCGGGGATGTGTTTAAACCAATTGATTACAATTCTCCATTTTCTGCGCCAGCAACCAATGCAACTAAAGCAGAGGTTTATTTTTGCCCACAAGATGCGTGTAAGGATAAATTAATTGACAAAGTGAATTCTGCACAAAAATCTATTTACATTGCAATTTATTCTTTTACTCTTGATGACTTGGCTTCTGCACTAATTTCTGCAAAGCAAAGAGGGGTGGATGTAAAAGTTATTTTTGATTATGATCAAAGTACAAGTAGTTATAGTGATGATGAAAAATTAATTGCTGCTGGTATTCCTATTGCTAGAAGAAATGGTTCTGGTTACATGCACAATAAGTTTACTATAATTGATGGTAACTTGATTGCTACGGGTTCGTTTAATTATTCTCAGAATGCTGATGAACGAAACGATGAGAACTTGGTTTTTATAGTTAGTGAAGAGATTGCTTCAAAGTTCAAAGCAGATTTTGATCATTTGTGGGATATTTCAATTAAAGCAAGCTAATTTTTTTAATTAGTAATAAAATTTAATCAAGGTGTTTTTTTGGGTAAGATTTCAAAAGAAGTTTATTCTCCTAGTGAAGATTCTTGGCTTCTTGAAGAATGCATTTTGAAAGAAAATTTAGTTGGAAAGAAATGTCTTGACCTTGGCTCGGGTTCTGGTATTCAAAGCGTTGCTTTGTTTAAAGCGGGTGCTAGTGAAGTTTTGTCAGTGGATATTAATCCACTTGCGCTAATTGAAACTAAGAAAAAAGTAAACGATTTCTTGAGCAAACAAAAGAAAAACAACAAGACTCAAATTCCTGGACACTCTCCAAAATACAGAGGTGCAAGAAAAAGTAATTTATTTTCCGCTGTTAAAGAAAAATTTGATTTTATTGTCTTTAACCCCCCTTATGTTCCTAGTGATGAAATAAAATGGGTGGATCTTGATGGTGGGGAAAAAGGAAGAGTAATTATTGACAAATTTTTACCACAAGTGAAAAAATATTTGAATAAACAAGGGGTTTTGCTCTTGCTCTTATCTTCTTTAAACAAACCTAATGAGGTTTCGAGTATTTTGAAAAAAGAAGGTTTTAGTGTTAAAGTAATTGCAAAAAAGAAATTGTTTTTTGAAGAACTAGTTGTTTTAAGAGTAGTAAAAAATTAAATTAAATTTTTTTAGAATTTTTAAGGTAGTTTTGGTTTTTTAGATTTTTTTAATTCTTTAAAGGCTTCTCTTGCACTTCGTATTGCTGCTAGTCGTCTGTTATCTGCACATATCTCTTCAGAGTCTCCATAACCCCATTTGCGCATTGCTTCGTTTCTTTCTTTTGTTTCTCTATTTGCTGATCTGAGGTGAGCGCTAAACTTTGATATTAAATCTTCACGTTCCTTATTATGTGCTCTTGCTTGTTGTAAAATAGTTTTATTTTTTCCGGCAATAGTTAATTGTCCTCTAACTCTTCTAATATTTCGATTGATTGGCATTTAATCACTAATAGAGTTACTTCTTTTTAGTATTTTAATGTTTCTTTAGAGGGGTTAGACATAGTTGATTTTTTTTAGTTTGTTTCATTTTCACCCTTTCTTTTAAGTTTTTAAACATTTTTAGGGCTATTTTCTATATGGCAAATAATGTTTCAATTGAGTATGGGGCTGCGCAATCTAAATTTTCTGTAGCAAAGACTCCTGAAGAGAAACTTGCTGCTTTACTTGAAATGCAAAGAGAGATGCCTAAGCACAAGGCTGCTGAGAAACTTCGTTATGAGTTAAATAAAAAAGTTTCTGAGTACAAGAGCGAGATTGAAAGATTAAAAGCCTCCCCAGCAAAGAAAGGGGGCGGCTCTACTTCTATGTTCATAAAAAAAGAAGGGACTGGGCAGATAGTAATAGTTGGTATGCCTAATTCTGGTAAATCTTGGTTGCTTAACAAAATTGCTGGTAAAGAAATTACTCCTGTTACTCCTTATCCTTTTGCAACTAAAGAGCCCACTCCAGCAATGCTTGATTATCAAGGAGCTGCAATTCAAATAGTTGAATTACCTGCGTTAATTGAAGGCTCTTCTGAAGGAAAAGCTCAAGGACGAGAAATAATGGGGATAATTAGAAATGCTGATGCAGTTCTTTTTACAATTACTTCTGAAGAAGATAAAAAAACTTTAATTGATGAACTTACAAAGTCATATATTTATCTTAATCGAGTAAGACCCCCAATCTCTGTTAAAGCATCTAGTTTTGTTGGTATTCAAATTTCTGGAAAAGATTTTTTAAAATTCCCTGTTGATCAACTTGAAGAGTACTTGAAAAATACTGGTTATGCGAATTCACAGGTACTAATTTCTGGGCCAATTAATTCTCTTGGGGATGTTATTGAAGCTTTAAATGAAAAAATTTGTTACAAAAAAGCCGCTTTTATTAATACTTACAAAGTAACTGATGATTTGCTTCCTGGTTTAAAGACTCAATTGTTTTTGGCTCTTGATAAGATTTTGGTTTATACAAAAAAACCTGGTGCTGATGCGGATTTGAATGCTCCTGTTCCAATAAACAAAGACGCTACTGTTCTTGATTTAGCTGAAACGCTTCATAAGGATTTTGCAAAGAACTTAAAGTTTGCAAAAGTTTGGGGTTCAACTAAATTCCCCGGTCAAACTGTGGGCCCTGATTATGTTTTGAAGAACAAAGATATTGTTGAAATAGCAATCTAAATTGTTTTTTCAACTTGAACTTTTTTTATTTCTTTTTCTCAGAAGTTCCTTTTACTTCAATTGTTTTCTCTCTTTTAATATACAAATAAACTGCTATGATTAGTACTATTGCTCCAATGAATAATAGCATTGAGTAATTGGGTTTTACAAAATTCATTTTAAAATTTTGTTCAAAGTAGTGTGGTCCGCTAGCATCAAATAATCCGTATGCTAAAGTAACCATTTGATCTCCTGATGCATCAAGTGGAGCAATTAGTTCAAATTTCTTTTCAATTGAAGCACCAGCTTGTAGAGTTTCAGCAAAAACTGGGGCGGCCACTCCTTCAAATCCTGTTGGAGGAATTACCTCTGCACTTACTTTTGTTATAGCTTCTTTTGAAGTATTAGTTAATTTAAAATCCACTAAAATAGTTTCTTTGTTATTCAAAGTTTTCTTTTCAACAGTTGCTTTTACTAAAATGGGAAGTTCTTTTGTATAAAGGGTAGTTACAGCAGCTTGGTTGAATGGTTGAGTAGTTCCAAAGTAAACATAAACGTTAGCAGTATCTTTTTTTGTTGAAAGAGATTTTATTGCTATTTTTAGTTCTTTTCCAGTTCCTCCTGGGATACTAGTTATAGAGGTAACAAAAGTAGTTTTTTCTTCTTCCTCGAGGAATCTTATTTGGTCATCCGCAGTTGCTCTTACTATTATTTCTTTTACTTCATCCTGAGAATCATTAAATAATTTTATAGTAAGCATTCCTATTTCGTTTGTAGAAAGAGAGTTCTTATCTACACTTGTGCTAGCAAGAAGAGTAGCGTTTGCAAAGCTCATTAGAGTTATTAAAACAAATATTATTCCTAAAATTTTATGGTTCATTGTACTCTTCCTCCGGTTTCTTTTTCTTCATTATAAAATTCTCAAAAACAAATATCCCTATTACTATAATTATTAGTCCTATTACTATTTTTATTAGTAGGTCTTGGCCAGAATTATCAACAGTACTTATTGTTCCACCATCAATTACTTGTTTTACATTTTTTTGTGCATTAGTAGCAAAGTTCTTTGCTTTTTCGTATTCAGAATTATTGTATCTGCTTTGAGCTCCACTCCAATTAGCTTGTAATCCATCTACAGCCTCTCTATCAGCCCATGAATCAATATTGTCAGTGGATAGTATTGCATTAGCTGCTTTTTCTAATGTTTCAAAACTAGGATTTATTTTCAAAAGAGCATCATTTGTTCCGTACATCATTTTCCATGCTTCGTTTCTTGTTTTTCTTGAAGCTAAAGTAGTGGCGAATGATTCACTATTTTTTGATTCATTAAACACTCCTTCGATTAGCGTTCTTATTTGGTCAGTTGTTCCAAGGAACGAATCAAGTTTTGAAGGATTTGGTCTTGATGCTTTTGATAGTGCGATTGGAGCTTTTGTTAAGAGTAATTGGTAAGAGTTTTGTTGTTCAGCAGTTAATTTTGAAGGATCAAGTGTACTGATTTCTTGGTTTAGTTCAGTAATTGCTTGATTTATTTGAGTAAAAGTTTGTTTGTATAGGGCTAAACTAGTAAAGTAAGTTTTGTAGTAAGTTTCGTATTTATTTGCTTTGTTTGTATCAGGGTTTGTCAAAAAATCTGTTTCGTATTTCATTGCTGTATCTACTTGAGTGGAAAGTTCTTTACTTGTTTTTGCTAGTGCCTCTGCTTTTGCTTGTACATCATCTGCTTTTGTTGCAAGTGCTTTAGCTTCGCTTGTTCCTATTGCGTTTAGAATTGTTTGAATACTTAGTGCATCATTCATTAAACTAGTAAAATCCGTTCCTAGATCATAAAAGAAATTTTTTGTAGAATAAGAAAAAGGCCAATTTGCTGGAGTGGTAGTACTTTTTAGTGTACTCATTTTTGTATAAACAATTGCGGTTTTAATTATCTCTCTTATTTCAAGATCCATTGAAGCAATATTTCCGTCAGTGTTCTTTAGTGGGATATATGCAGTAATTGAATCAGATTTTGTTGCAGCTACTACAATGTATTTTGTTCCATTGTAAGTAATCATTCCGCTTACTACTGAAGTACTTTCGTTAGGCATTAAGTAATTGTTTTTCACCGAAACTATTGCAACTGCTTCATCAGGAGAAATTGAGAACGCGGGTGCACTTACTAACAGAACTAGTAATACCAATAATACACTTAGGAGTATTTGCTTGTTGTTTTTCAATTAAACCACTTACTAGAGAAGGGAAAAGTGGTATTAAAACGTTTCCTAAAAAGGTTTTTTGGAACTAAAAGGGCTCGCTTCCCTCATTTACTTGGCTTCAACCAGTATTTCGTTTCCTTTGAATTCAATTGAAAGAATGTTGTGCATTGCTTTTATTTCAGTTTCAACTGAAGCTAGAGTTGCTGGAGCAATTGCTTTTTTGATAGTATCCTTTAAACTTAAAGTGTTGTCTTTTTTTGCTTTCCAAATAGCTGAGTTGAATTCAACTAATTCTTTTCCATTTATTGTGCTTGTTTGTCCAACGGGGTTAGGGAATTTTTTTGTAATTATTTGTTCAGCGAATAGTTGGTTGTAAATGAAGTGAGTCATTGCTGGGTTTATTGGGTATAATAGTTCAAGCATTGTTCTTAGTGAATCCCTTAATGTTTTTACCGCTCCGTTTCGTTGAGCATCCGTAAATTTAATAGTTGGATCATTGTTGTATGCTCTTCTTTTTACTGTTTCAACGTAGTGGGAAGCGTATTCTTCTCTAATAAAATTAATTAAATTAACAACTGGGTTGTGGAAATCATATTTTTCATATCCTTCTTTAGCTTCAAGAACTAATTTATCCACTTCTTGTAGTACCCACTTATCTATTTCCATTAGTTCAACACTTTTTTCTTGTTCAGCGGTTAGTTCGAACATTGAAACGAATTTTGAAACATTCCAAAGTTTTTCAAGTAATTTTCCAGCGTTCTCAATTCTTTGCATTGAGCAACGGAAATCATTTTTATCTAAATTTCCTTCTACTGCGCACCAAGTTCTAAATGGTCCTGAACCGAATTTTGCAAGTACTTCATGTGGATCAATTCCATTTCCTTTTGATTTACTCATTTTTGTTCCATCTTCAGTAACAATGTGGTGGTGTACCCAAGCATCTTTGAAAATTGTTTTTCCTGTTAGTAAATAATCTTTCAAAAGAGTGTAGTATAACCAAGTTCTAACAATTTCTTTTCCCTGTGGTCTTAGTGAACAAGGGGTGTGTGAATTAAAGAAAGTCGGATATCTTTCATATCCTAAAATGTAAAGTGGAGAGATACTTGAATCAAACCATGTGTCAAATACTCTTTCATCTCCTCTAAAATTCTCTGCTCCCATAGCTCCACATTTTTTGCAAGTTCCTTTGTATTCTTCTTTCCAAGGTTGAACATATTTTCCTTTTTCTGCTAGAGCAATTGTTCCGCATTTTTTGCAATACCAAGCAGGCACTTCTGTTGCGTAAAATCTTCTTCTAGTAATTGGCCAATCAATTGAAACCGAATCAATCCAATCAAGTAAAATTTGTCGAGATTGAGGAGCATAAATATTTACTTCATCTGCAATTCTTCTCATTTCATCTTTGTAATCAAGTTGTTTCAAATAATATTCAGGCATTTCAATGAATTCAATTGCTGCTCCACTTCTTTCACTAATTGGAGTTCGGTGAGCTGCAGTAGGAGTCATTTTTTTTAATAGTCCTTGTGCTTTTAGTCCTTCAATTATTTTTTCGCGTGCTTCTTTAATTCTTAGTCCTTTCAAATCGCCCGCATTTTCATTTAGTGTTCCATCTTTGTTAATAGCTACTTTTGCTTCTAGTTTTTGTTCCATGAAAAATCTAATATCAGTTAAATCTCCATAAGAGCACATCATCATTATCCCTGTTCCTTTATCAATTTCTGCTGAAGGGTGGGATTTGCATGGAACTTCTTTATTAAAATAAGGAGTAACTAAAGTTTTTCCTTCTAAGTGTTTGTATCTCTTATCCTCTGGATTAAATATTACCATTCCGCATGTGCAAATTAATTCAGGTCTTGTTGTTCCAATTATTACTTCAGCCCCCGTTCCTTTTTCTTTGAATACAATATCATGGAAGAACCCTGGTCTGTCTTCGTAAATGATTTCTGAATCAGCTACTGTGGTTTGTAATTTTGGATCCCAATTAACTACTTTTTCTGCTTCATAAATAAGTCCTTTGTTAAACAGATCAACGAAAGTACTTTGAGTTACTGCTCTGTAGGATTTTGAATCAGTTTCATAAACGTCTCCAATTTTGTCCCCTTTTTCAAATGAAGCAAATCCTATTCCGCATTTAAAAAAAGAATCAATACTTTCTGCAGTAGTATCATCAAGTAATTTTCTACAATACTCAACCGCTTTTTCTCTTCCAATTTTTGTAAAATCTACTTTGAATTTCTTTTCAGCACTAATTTCTATTGGTAATCCGTTTTGATCAAGTCCTAATGGGAATAGTACTTCATGCCCAGTCATTCTTCTGTATCTCGCAATAAAATCCATTATTACGTAAGTAGAAGCGTGTCCAATGTGTACGGGCGAGTTAATGTATGGCGGAGGGGTATCAATTGAGTAAACTGGTAATTTAGAATTTTGGTCAAACTTAAAAGCGTTCTTTGCTTTCCACTCTTCGTAGATTACAACTTCCATCTCTTTTGTAAATCTTTTTTCCTGAATCAATTCAATCACAAGTGCTATTTCTAAAAGAAATTAAGGGGGGAAAGCAGTTTTAAAGTTAGTGTTTTTGATTTTGGATTTGGGTTTAATTGGTTGAAAGATAGTTATTTTAACTTTGAAAAAGAATAGGTTAGTATGCCACGAAGAACAAGATATAGAGGTAGCTTTGATCCTCTTGGACCAGGAAATATTAGATCTTATTCGCTTGGAACAAGAGGGATACTAGATGGTAGAGTTAGAGGATTAGAGAAAGAAAAAGAAGCCTCTTTAAAAATTGGAAATAAGATACTGGATGATGCTCGACTTTTAGCAAAACCCCATTATGAATTAGTTAGAGAAAAAGAAGAACAAATTGCTAGAATAGAACACTTGTTGAAAACTGCTGATAGAAATGCAACCACTCGCGCAAGAGAAGAAGTAAGGGATGCATTTTCAAAATCACCTAAAGGAAAAAGAGCTTTAAAAATAAGGCGAGTAATTAATGCTTTTGAATTACTCTGGAGAGGAAAAGAATTATCTAAATTTTCTGCAGATGAGATAAATAATTTTAGGACCGGTGTGGTTTTGGAGTTAAGACAAAAAGAATTACGAGGAAGAAGAAACGCTTTAGTGGCAAAACATAAAAAACAATAATTTTTAGAGAATCTTTATTAAAAATTTTTTAGTGTTTTAGTATTTCTATTTTCACTTGGTTCTTTAGAGCACTCATGCTAGCAGTTCCTCCGATTGGGAGAGTTATCATTGGGGTGGTGTGTCCAATATCTACTCCTGAAATTACTGGAATATTATTCAGTTCTCTTTTTGAGTTAATTATTTTTTGAATTTTATCTTTTCCAAATTCAATTATTTTTTGAGGTCTGCCAATTAATATTCCTCTAATTTTATTCGCTCCTTCTTGTTGGAGGATTGAGGTTAGGTGTCTATCAAACATTAAATCAAAGTGTTTCCCAAACAAATAATCATCTTCAACAAAGAGAATTGAGTTTTTCAAACTCGGTAAGTATTTTGTTCCAAGGAGCAGTGCAAATGTATCAAGGTTTCCTCCGACTAGAGTTCCTTTTGCGCATCCTTCATGAATAATTTCCATTCCTTCGTTTGGAATATAAGTTCTGTTTTCTTGGTCCTTGTACCATGGATCATCACTCCACTCAATACTTGGTTTTATTTCAAAAGAATCTTTTTCAAATACACATTTTTTGAAATAATCAATAGTGTAAGCATTTCCGTGTTTCATTCCAAATGTACCATATTGTGGTCCTGAGTAATTTACTAGTCCTGTTTTTGCATAAATTGCATTATTAAGTGCGGTAATATCAGAGTATCCGCAAAAAAATTTTGGATTCTTTTTTATTAATTTATAATCAATGTAGGGTAATAGTTGGTTTGCATTAAATCCTCCTATAGCAGTTAGAACTCCGTTTACTTTTTTATCTTTGAATGCTTCATGTAAATCAATTATTCTGGATTCTATGCTTGATGAACCAAAATCAGTTTCTTCCTCAGCATTTTTTGAAAATGAAACGCTCAATCCTAATTTTGAAAGAGTATTGTTTGCAATCCATCTATTTTCTTGAGCAATTATTTTCAAACTCTTTGATGGAGAAATCACTCTAACGTGAGAGCCTTTTTTTAGTTTCTTTGGAATCATTACTAAGTAGTGTTTTTAGTATTTAAATAAAGCTAGTTGCCCAAGCTGTTACAAAAATACATAAGATTTTTACCTTGTTTAAT
This sequence comes from archaeon, assembly GCA_041659525.1. Taxonomy (GTDB): domain Archaea; phylum Iainarchaeota; class Iainarchaeia; order Iainarchaeales; family JAAZKV01; genus JAAZKV01. The sequence goes on from JBAZYC010000001.1 coordinate 859,376, forward strand.
CAATAAGTTAATTATGAGTATAGTTACTTTGAGCGTAAATTTTAAGGGGCGAGTGCAGGGAGTGGGTTTTCGCTTTTTGTGTGTGAGAAAAGCAAATTCGCTTGGAGTAAAAGGATGGGTGAGGAATTCCCAAAAATTTGATTTAGTTGAAAGTGTTTTTCAAGGGGAAGAAAAAAAGATTTATGAGTTAATTAATTATTTCAAAGAAAATCCTTATTTTGTTAGAGCGGATAATGTTGTGATTGATGAAATTAAAGTTTCTGAAAAGTTTTCTAATTTTGAAGTAAAATACTAATATTTGAAATTGTTGCTAAATTTTTAAAAAAAGATTTTTTTACTAAATGGGGTCACGGGGAATCGGACCCCGTTTTAGCGGTCTGGAGCCGCTCGTAATACCACTATACCATGACCCCAACTTTTAGTTGGTTGTTTTGTAAATAAGTTGTTCATGCAAAGTTTATATTCTTAGTGAATGGGCTTTTTTTGGAGATTTTAGAGTTATTTAATGTAGTGAAGCATTCCTTTTTTCTTTTCCATTATTTCGCCTTCTTCTTTTAAGAATTCGCAAATTATTTTTGTAAGCATTTGAGAGGTCTTAATGTTCTTTGAGAGTTCTTCTAATGATTGAGTAGTTTTGCCTGTGAATGCAGTAATTATTTTGTGAATGTATTCTTCTAGTAAATCATTTTGAATTAAGTAGTAATTTCCATCAAAGCTTTTGATTCCACGCAGTAGTCCTTCTTTGATTTGTCTTCCATATTCATAAGAAGCATTTGCTGCTCTATCTTTTCCTTTTATTATTAAAAATCCATCTTGTTCCAAAGTATATTCAGTATAAGGTTTCTCAATTGCAAGTTCATTCTCTGATTCTTTTTTCTCTCTATTTTCTCCTCGTTCTTCTTCTTGTACTCTGTAAACTCCTTTTTTGTAAGTTTGATTTAATTTGAATACAATTACTTTTTCACTCATTACTAGTTCTAGTAATGCTTTTTTTTGTTTTTCATTTAAAGTTAATTCAAATTTTCCTTCCACTAAGTTTGATAAGTTCCCTTTTTTGATTAATCCTACTACTTGTTGCTTTTCTTCTTCTAGTGCAGGGACTTGTACGCACACTTGTGTTCCTTCTTTTTCTTTCATCACGGATTTGTCTATTAGTAAGAATACCCCTTTGTGATTTGGAATTAATTCAAATTCTTTTCCCTCTCCTAACAAAGAGGTTTCTTCAGAACTTAGAACAATATTTTTTCCAATTACTTTCGCCATTAATGAAACACTAACCTATGTTGAATCTAAAACTATTTAAAGAGAGTGACTTTGCTTCGACAATTGTAGAAAACTACCTCTCCTCGAAATCCAAAGTCTAAAGAGAAAGATATAAATAGTCCTAAGTGAGTCATTTAATTATGGATTCAAAAGTTGGGGTATTTGCACTAGTTGTCCTACTTCTAATTGGAATTGCTTTTGCTGGAGCAACTATAGTTGGGCCCTCTGAATCAATTGTTACTTATATGAAAAAAATTAATGCTAATATTGTAAATGGAATTAGTACTATTGCTGAGGTTGTTTTTGGTCAACCAACAGTGTATGGTGATGAAAAGTTAGTTGAAGCCACAAGCGATGGGACAAAGTATAATGTAGTTTTTAGAAAAGGCTTTGCTGATCAGGGTCAAGTTTGTGTTCCTACTAAGAGTAGTGATTATTCAGGTATTAGTGATGTTAGTATTGTTGAAATTTGCATTTCAGGTCCTAATTTTGGAACAGGTACTGACACAGGTAATTGGCGTTTTGATAATTTTGCCTATGTTACAGCTTATTTTTATAAAGATAATGATTCTTACTTAAATCAGAATTGGAAAAATAAGTATAGTTTAGATTGTGCTAATTTGGACATCGAAAGAGCGTGGTCTCCTGATGCAGATGAACCTGAAGCTTGTGCATTAGATAGTTTTTCCCCCTCTCTCAAAAAATTTATTACTCTAAATACTAAATCTGCAATAGTTGCTGATGGAACAGGTGGATTCCATTTTGACTTCACTTTTATAACTAATGGTGGGACAACTTACCCTTCTTCTAAGTAATTTGTTTAATATCCTCCTTAATCCCTTTCTCTAGTGAATTCGTTAAGTTTAAATACTCCTTCTACAGCAATACATATATCAAATAACTTTGTAATCAATCAAAGTTAATAGTAATTCTCTTGGATTAGTATTCAGGAGCCTTTCATTCGTTTATGGTTGGAAGAGAAGTTTTATTTTTGGGGTTTTGAGGATGATAACTGGGTATGTTTCTGGTGCTGCAAAAAAAGCTCTTTCTTTAGACAAAGATTACCTAATTGTAATGGTATTATTCTTATTAGTTCTATTTAGTGCTAAAGCTTTTGCAATAGTAGAGGCTCCAACTCAAGTAATGGTTGATGATAAAACAATTTTTTATGTTGATATTTCAAATGATTCTGACAAAATAGTAAATTTATCAGTTAATTTCTTTGCTCCAATAAAGAGTGAAGTAGTGGTTCAAAAAACAATTGCTCCAAGAGAAAAAGCAACTGCAAAAATTACGCTTTACAATACAAAGTATGATTCAAAAACAAAAATTAATGCAATAGTTGAAGCAAATATGGGGGACACAATTGAACAAAAAGAAATAGTTCTCTCTTTCTCAGGAAAACAATTCAATCAAAATGGTCCCCTTAATGCAATGTTTACAAGTTTTTTTAGTTTGAGTTCATTTGTAAGTGAAACAACAAATTATTCACTCGCAGATTGGGCAATTTTTTGGGTGTTAATTATAATTTCAGCTGTTCTTTTGATAGCTTTTGTTTCAAGAGTAAAAAATAGGGTTTAGTGGGGTTGATGAAGGATGAAATTTAATCACATTTGTTTAATAGTTGGAATTTTCTTATTAATTTTAGGGGTAAGTGTATTTGCACACGCTTCAGTTGCTCAACTAGATTGTAGTAATGGTTTTAATTGCGAAATAAAGAGTTATTGTCAATCAAACCCTAATGCAGTTTTAGGATTATTAGTAAGTGGTGGACAATGTGGTTCAACTGGTTCTCTTCCTTGTGTTTATTCTTTTAATTCAACAACAACAGGACTTCATTCATGCACAGTAACAATAACTACTACAGCAATGCATTCGCAAAATCAAGTTAACGAAAATACCACTGTTTTGATTAATGGAACAACTATTGGAACAACAGTTGATAATTATTGTAATGGTTCAGAATCAGAAGGATGTACTTTTTGTGGTAGAGATGTTCAAACTCTTCCCTCAAAAACTCTTTCACTTAACTCAACAAACACAATTACTCTTCAAGGTCACGATAGTCACGCAGTTGTTTCAGTAACTGCTAATTGTACTCCTACTGATTATAATTGTGTAAATGGAGTTTGTACTTTTGTAAGAAATTGTAATAATGATCTTTCTCCAACAATTTCAACTATTCCAAATCAAAGTGTAAAATATAATGGAACTTTGAAATTAGATTTGTGGAATTATATTAATGATTATGATGATTCTCTATCTGATTTAACTATTTCAGCTGGACAAATAGGAAATTCAGTTTCTTGTGTTATTGATAATAATAGATATTTAGAATGTGATGGAACAGAAAACATTGGCACTTCAACAATTGATGTTGAAGTAATGGATAGTTGTGGAAAATCTCAAGTAAAAACTTTTGATATAGTTGTAACAAACAACACTCCTTCATTATCAATTTCTAATTTAACTAAATCTTGTGTTAATGATTTTAACAAATTCCTTGATTTAAGGGATTATGCTTATGATGAAAATGTTCTCGATTTGAATTTTGCAATAATTTCAGAATCGAATAGTGGTTTGATTGATTGTAATGTGGATTCAAATAACAAAAACTTTTTGACATGCAGTGTTAACACTTGTTCAGATTCTTGTTCAACTGTTACATTAAGAACAATTGATATTTTAGGAGCTTATTCTGACAAATCTTTCAATTTGTGCTTGAATAATTCTACTCCTACTTGGAAAAGTGTTCCTTCTATTTGTATTAATGATTCAAATAGTAGATTGATTGATCTAAAACAATACGCAAGCGATATTGAAGATAAAAATAATTTAACTTTTTCACTAACTCAATCAAATAGTTCTGCAGTAAGTTGCTCAATTGAATCTTCAAGTTACATCTCTTGTACAGATCTTTCAAACAAATCTCTTTCAAATACATTAACTCTAAAAGCAACTGACTCTAAAGGAAAATACGCAACAATAGAAACTACAATTAGTACTAATTGTTTTGATGAGAATGGAAATGACACAAATCAAAGTGGACAAATAACATTTGAAGCCCAAAACAAAGCAGTTTGTATGGAGAATTGTGTTACTTATGGTACTCAATTAAAATTAACAAATAACTCAACTGAAAAAAAATGCTTTAGTTTTGATGCAGAATCTTATCCTTATAATATGCTAAATGTTTCTTTAGCAGAGAGTGAAGTTTGTATTAACTCTGGAGAAACAAGATTTGTTACTCTTAACGCTAATAGTTGTGGAGCGGATAGTAGAAGTTACCAAGTAAAAGTTTCTGCAAAAAGAATAGTGGAAGGAACTAATTGGAATTTCTCTCAAACAACTCAATTAGTAGATACAAATCTTTCTCTATTATTTGATTTTCAAGTAGGGACTTGCCAAAACTTTGGTGAATTTAGAATAAATGAATTTGATGGAAAAATTTGCAAAGGGGAAACAAAGAACTTAAATGTGTTTGTAAGAAATACTACAAGTAGTAGTAAAACAGTTTTACTAAACGCAGATAACGCAATGATTCTTCCTTACTTTGAAAAAAGTTACGTTGATTTATCAAGTGGACAAGAAAAAGTAGTTCAATTAGTAGTTAACACAAATAATCTTTCTTTAGGTTATTACACTATTTTATTAGAAGGGGACGCAACAGATTATCACATTAGTAAGAAACTTGAAATTGAAGTAGTTAATTGTGATAGTATTGCTAAAAGAACTTTTTCAATTAATGTTCCTCAAGTTTGTTTTGATGTTAGAAGAGGACAAACTTTCCAAAGCCAATTCTCAATTACAAGACAAAGTTGCACAACTTACTCAGATTGTTACAATAGAGAAAAAGAATTCTTCCTTTCAATTGGTGGGATGCCAAATGAATTAGCTTACAACTCAGTGCTATTAACTTCTAATCAAAGTAAATCAATAGAGTACTCAATTTTAGTTCCAACTAACGCTCCAGCCGGAAATCAATTACTTACAATTTCTGGGACAGATAGTTTAGAGTATGGTGCATTTGTTGAAGAAAAATTATTGTGCTTAAATGTTTTAGGGGAAGCAAAAACAGTTCTTACAGTTAGAACTCAAGCCAAAGATATTCTTTGGTGCGGATCAGAAGTATTTGAATTAGAATTAACTAACACAGGGGATTTTGATGCAAATTTTGTTTTATCAACAACTAGTATCCCAGTTGGAGTAAGTGTAAATTTATCAGAAACAAATGTTACAGTAAAAAAAGGAACTACTAAAGTAATTTATGCAGCAGTTTCAACTAATCCAAATTCACAAATAAAAGATAATCAATTCTTTGTAGTTAGTGTAAGTGGTTCAGCTTCAATGTCAGCAAAAGTTTACTTTAATATAAAACAAAAAACAGCACTTGAAAATATCGAAATATTGAGTGCAACAAACCAAATTGATATAAGAGCTAATTCAACAGCAGCTTATGATATCACAATTAGAAATAACACTGAATCAACTTTGAAAGGAATTGTTCTTTCATTTGAAGGAATTCCTGCTGATGTTAATATTGAATCAAAAATAATTGGTGATTTATTACCTGGTCAAGTTATCTCTGTTTCAGGAGTAATTTCTGCAGGGGATGCTAATGGATTCTTTGAACCGAGTTTTGTTGTTTCTTCAGGATCAATGTTAAACAAAAAACAATTCGGCCTGTACATTCAAGGAACAAGAACTAATGCAGGTTTAGCAGGATTGTTTACTGGAATGTTCGCTTTTGACTTTGGAAATGGGAATTTTTTCCTAACCCAAGAGGTATTTGGAGCGTTTTTATTAGTAATTGTTTTAATTGCTTTGCTAACAGTAATTATTTTAGGAATAGCAATTATCAATAAACCAAAAACAAAAGAAGTTTGGGCAAATTGATTGAGTAGTAAGGTAATTTTGGTATTATTAAAAAAAGTTAATTAATTTAAATTTAAAAAAATTAGAGGAGTTGGATTTAATGGTGCAAATAAACAAACTAATTGGAGTATTATTAGCTTTAGTGCTAGTGTTATCAGCAGTAAGTGCAGTTAGTGCTAGTGGAGCTTATTACACAAGTATCTCTCAATGTGATACTATAAAATTAAAGTACTCTGTTTGTGCTGATATTTCAGGAATTTATTCTGTTTCATCTACGGGAATTGGTTCTAATTGGGTTACAATTGCTCCGGCTTCTCAACAAATTAATGCTGGTACTTGTGCTGACTTTTATTTATTTGTTACTCCTTCTTGTTACGCAACAGCAGGAACATATAAACCACAATTAATTGTTAACGGCCCAGAAGACACTAATACTTCAATGGAATTAATTGTTCAACAAGGGCACTTATTTGATTTTACTATAACTCCTAAAGAAAAATCATCAAATCCTTGCGTTGAAAACGTTTATGATATTTATGCAAAGAACACAAGCAAATTTAGAGATGAATTTGTTTTAGTTATATCTGGTCTTCCTAATGGTTGGTCTAATTATTCTTCAGAAAAATTAATTCTAAATCCTTACGAGGAACTTAGGACTCAACTTAAAGTTAAATCTACTTGCAATGCGAGCGCAGGGGATTACAATTTCAATGTTCTAATGAGTAACACTATGACAAACATTTCTAAGAGTGTTTCATTAGTTCAAAAAATTAACAAATTCTCTCCTTTTTCACTAAGTGGATTATTTGCTGAAACTAATTATTACAAAGCAAATACTTGTGAAGAATTTGATAAGAACCTTGTATTCACAGCAACAAACAGAACTACTCAAAACGATGAATTAACTTTGGAATTACTTGATGCAAATTTAAATCCATTAAGTAAACAAGTTGCTTATTTTGATAAAGATAGATTTGCACTTGATGTAAACAAACCAGTTTATGTAAGTATGATAATTAACAAAACACCTTCTGGAACAATTCCGATTGTGTTAAGAGCAACTTCAAAGAACTACAATACTTCTTACACATCAACTATTGATATTGTTTCTCAAAATTGTTATGATTTGAATGTTGAAAGTGATTTAATTTTAATCAACGCTGATTCAAACAATAACTCAACTCAAAGTTCTTGTATTGGAAAAGCTGTATTTAGTTTTGATTTAACTAACACAGGAAAAGAAAATCTTGATTTGAATGTTTCTCTAAAAGAAGAGGGGGATGTTCTTTCTATTCAAGCAAAATCAATTTCAATTAATTCAAATGATTCAGAAACAGTTTCATTTGAAGTAACTCCAACAAGTGCTGGGAATAAAGATTATGTTATTTCAATAACATCTGCTTTCTTGAACAAAGATTTAGATTTCAATTATTTGTTTGAGAATTGTTATGATGCTTCAATGCAAGCAGATAATATTCTTGTTTGTAAAGAAGGAACAGTTAACCAAAAATTCAGTGTTACAAATAATGGGACAAAAGAACAAACTTTCAAAATAGAAATAGATTCTAATTGGCTTTCATTTGTTCAAAACGAAGTAAGTGTAAAGGGCAATGAAACAGCAAGCATAATTTTGGCGGGTGTAGTTCCAACTCAATATGCTAATACTCAAACAATTACAGCAATTTCTTCAACAGGAAAGTTATCAAAAACAGTTAGTATTGTTACTCTTCCAAATGAAGAATGTAATGATATTACTTTTTTAGTACAAAAAGTAGTTGACGCTAATTGTTGCGAAGGAAAAATAGTTCCTTTAATTATTACAAATAGTGGTTACTTCGAACAATACATCACTATTTCACCTAATACTCCTCCGTGGGTAACTATGAGTGATAATAATATTTCATTAATTCCAAAAGCAGAGAAGACAGTGTATGTTTATCTTTCTCCTCCAGCAGGAACAAATGGGGATTATAATGCTTCATTAATAGTTTCAAATGATAGTAATGTTTCAAAAGAAGTTAATTTCACAATTAGTGTTCTTGGCTCAAATTGTGGACCAGCACTTGAAGCAGATTTGAATGTAGATAATTCAATTTCAAATACAACCGAGTTTACAAGAAGTGAAGCGGTGGTTGATTTTGTAGTAACTAATGATTCAAACGTTGGATTCAATGTTTTAGATATCTCTATTGCTGATTCTAATGCAACAGTAGATTTCAATAGATCAACTTTCTTAAACAAAGGGGAAAGTTTGGTTGCAAAAATCAAAGTTAATTTCGCTGAAGGAACTAGTCCAGTTGACAAAGAGGTTTTGGTTTTAATTAAAACTTCAGTTGGGGATTTTAATAAAACTCAAACATTGAAATTTTCATCAAGCGAAACTCAAGGAACAGCAATAACAGGTTGGTTTACAGCAGTTAGCATGCCATTAATTGGATTATTGCTAATAGTACTACTAGCTCTTGTTGTAATAGTTCTTTTTTCTTCAAAAAAGAAAAAACCAAAATTTAGAAAATAATTCTAATTAAGGGAGAGACTGCTAAACAGTCTCTTCAATTCTTTTTTAATCCTAACGAACCATAATAGAGTAGTAGCGTTTATGGGGGTAGTAGTTTTATGATTCAAGATTTTTTAGAAGTAAATAAATTGGATGGAAAAATAATTTCTTTTCCAAGTGACACTACTATTGAAAAAGCAGTAGAATCTACTCATCTTTCTGCGGGATCAGTTGCAAAAGTAGCTGTTTTTTTTGATGAGAAAATGGATTTTTTTATAGTAATAGCCCCTAAGGATCACGTTGTTTTAGTTAAGGAAGCAAATGAGTTGTTTAAGAAAAAGACTCTTGAGGTTGCTGGGGAAGAGGAAACAAAAAACCTTTCAGGATTTGAAAAAAAGTTCTTTCCACCCATATCAGTTTTTGGTACTACTGTTGCAATGCACCCTATTTTGAAAAACAAACCTAAATTAGTATTTGCTTTGGGTTATAGAGAGTTCTTAGTAATAACTCCAAAAGCCATTATGGATGCAGCAGAAGTTTGCGATGCTTTTGAAGAATAAATTAATTTTTTTAGAACAAATTAATGCATCAATAAGGCACTTTTCAATTAGAAATTAGTATTTTATTATTTAACCGAAGGTCATAAGTATTTCTTTTAGCTTCTTTGCAAAGAAAATGATTTCTTCTTCTGTATTGTATAGGTAAAAGCTTGCTCTTGCTAGGCCTTCAGAGTTTATACTTGATACTAATGGTTCTGCGCAGTGCATTCCGCTTCTAATACAAATATTCTCTCCTTCACTTAGTGCTAGTGCTAGTTCGTGAGCAGAGAGTTTAGTTGATTCAAATAGAACAATTCCTCCTTGCTTTTTAGCATCTTTTGGCCCGTAAATATTAATTGATTTTATTTTTGATAATTCTTCAAGAGCTATTTTTGTTAAGTTCTCTTCGTGTTTTGCAATATTATTCATTCCAACTTTTTTTAAGTACTCAACTGCTGCTTTGATTCCATAAGATCCTGCAATGTTTGGAGTTCCTGCTTCGAATTTGTTTGGGAGAGTATTCCATTTTGAGGAGTGCCATTCTACTGAGTGAATCATATCTCCACCGAACATGAATGGGTCAAATTCTTCAAGAAGTTTTTTCTTTCCGATTAGGGCTCCTGTCCCAGTTGGTGCAAGCATTTTGTGTCCTGAGAAAGCTAAGAAATCAAAATTCATTGCAGAAAAATTTACTTCATGATGAGGAACTAATTGAGCTCCATCAACGCACAAGAGTGCTCCTTCTTTGTGAGTTCTTTTTTCAATTTCTCTCATGTTAGGTAAAGAAGCTACAGTGTTACTTGCGGCAGTAATTGAAACTAGTTTTGCGCCTCTAACTTTTTCTTCAAACTCTTTCATATTAAGTGTATAATCTTCATTGAGTCCAACATATTCTAGCTTAACTCCAACTTTTTTTTCAAGGAATTGCCAAGGAACAATATTTGAGTGGTGCTCCATTTTTGAAACAACTATTTTGTCCCCTTTTTTAAAATAATTAGAATTGTAAAGTGAATACATTACAAGGTTCATTCCTTCTGTAGCATTTCTAACAAAAATAGTTTCCTCTTTTTTTGCTCCAACAAACTTAGCCACAGTATTATGGGCTTCTTCATGCACCCTACTTGCCTCTTCACTTAATATGTGAAGTCCCCTGTGAACATTAGCTGATGAATTTTCGTAATAAAACTCTTCTGCATCCACTACTTGCTTTGGTTTTAGTGAACTTGCAGCATTATCTAAGCAAACAATGTTCTTTCCTCTAATTTTCCTTTGAAGTATTGGATAATCTTCTCGTATTTGATTTACGTTCATGCTGTCATAATTTAATGTAAAAGGGGTTTTAAAGAGTTAGTTTCTTTTATTCAAAGGGATAAGTATGTTGTTTGACTTACATTTGCATTCTAGATTCAGTATTGACGCTCTATCTAAACCTTCTACTATACTTAAGGTTTGCAAAAAGAAAGGATTTGGTTTTTCATTAACCGATCATAATAATATGGATGCTTACAAAGGAAAGGATAATATTAAGCAACTCGCAAAAAAGGAAAACGTTTTTTTAGTACCTGGTGAAGAAATAAGAGTTTTGAAAGAAAAAGGGAACAGAAAAGCGGTTGGAGAAGTTATAGGTTATTTTTTACAAGAATCAATTACCCCTTCCATTTTTGAAGAAATATTAGATAGTATAAAATCTCAAGATGCGCTTCTTTCTTGTCCTCATCCTTTTGATTGGCCGAGAAAAAATTTTAAGAAATTTCCAAAAGAATGGAAGAAATTTGATTGTATGGAGATTTATAATGCAAGAGCTTATTATCAAGGATTGAATAAAAAGTCTGAAAAATTTTCTCTTAGTGAGGAAGTAAAAGGAAAAATAGCTTGTCTTGGGGTGAGTGATGCTCATACTCCTGAAGAGATTGGTAATGGGTTAACAGAAATTGATGCGGTTAACGAAACTGAGTTTAGAAGAGAGATAAAAAAGTGTCGAACTAAAGTAGTTAAAAATGGAAGAGCAAATATTTTACACCATCTTCAAACTCAATTAGCAAGAGAGCATTTGCTTAAAGGAAGATAATTATTTATTTTTAAAAAAGTTTTTGAAAAGAAACTATAAAAGTTTCTTTCCAATTTATTTCTATTTTAGTTTTTTTATTTTCTTTCAATTTTATTCTATTTTTTTTACTCTTTCTCGAACTTTGTTGTTCTTATTAGTTCTTTGATTTCTTCGAGGATTTTCTCTGAGTGTGCACTAACGAATTTTATTGTTCCTGCACATTCGTGTCCTCCGCCTTCAATATTTGCTTGTGGCATTTTTTGTTTCAAATGCTCAATAATTACAGCGATTGGAAGAACTGGTTTTGTAGCTCTTAGAATAATCATATCAGAAAGTAATCCAAGCGTTATTACTGCGTGGTTTTCTTTTCCTTCAGAGATTTCATCATGAACCATTCCAATTACTTTTCCTGCTGGAGGGTACTTGAATCTTACAGTGTATTTTTCAAGATCAATATATGAAAAAATTATTCCATTTATTTCTTGTGTCTTCACGTAAGGCATTGTACTTTGCAATTGTATTTGCATTCCTCTATTAGTTTCTTCAGAAATTAAAGAAACAATTTCGTTGTTTGTGAAGAATTCTTCGTAAACTCCTTCTCCTGCATCGAACTTTAAGTTGTATGAAGCAAAATCAATTGCTACTCCAATTTTTCTTAGTTCTTCAACAGTTTTTCCACTATTCTTGATATATTGTTCTACTTCAATTCCTTCCGATCTATCACTTATTGCTGCAAGCGCAGGGATTAATTTGTTTTCAAATTTATCATTCACGAGTCTTGCCACTTCGTAAGAAAGCATTGATGCACATATCTTGCTATCAAACCCAAAAATATAGGGGTTTAAGTGCAGTGATAAAAAGGGACAAACACTTGTTTTTCCATTTACTATTTCTCCAGGATTGTGGTGATCTATTACCATTATTTCAAATCCTAATGCGTGCATCATTTTTAGTGCGAAGTAATCTTCGTGCGTTGATCCATTATCAATTATTACAATTAATGGTTTCTTTTGACTGAAATCATTAACTAATCTCTTTGATAGTGATAAGTCTCTTAGCATATCTGTTGTTTCATAGAATGGAGCTTTGCTTGGATTTCTATACAAGTTGTAAGCAGGGTTTGTTCCAAACTCTACCATGAAATCATTTATTGCTTTTTCAACCGCGATTCCAGCTGAGATTCCATCCGCATCAGCGTGGTGTCTAATTAGAACCGGTTCTCCAGTGATAACAGCTTTTCTTAGTCTTTGTGCAACTAAATAAAATCTTTCTTTCATTGCTTCGTATTTCTCAGATTTTACTGAGAAAGCTTTTTTTGTTGGTTTACTTTTTTCATCAATTATTTTTGAGAAATCAGCAGTAGATTTTTTCATTCTATCTATTTCTATTTGTTTTTTTCCTGCTCTTTCAGTAACATATCCTTCAAGGAAAACAGTTTCATCAGCATTGAAATCAGATTCTTTAGTCACTGCATCAATGATTCCTGTTCCGTCACTCACTTGGAATACTACTGGTCCAGGTTTTGCTTTTCTTATTATTTTTACGTCTCCCGAAAACATACTGTTTTGTACAGCTTCGGCTATATTTTTTGCATATTTTTTTTCCATTTTAATCACTCTTTATTTTTTTTATCCTTTTTATTTTTTCAAACCATTTTTGTTGGTTTGTTTTTCATTCAAATTATTAGAAATAGGTTATTTTCGACCTCAAAAGGGCGAGTACCATTTACTATCTTTGACAAATAATTCCTATTATTAGAGTATATAAATATTCTTTTTTTGCGATTTTTTCAAAAAAGAGGGGGGATTTGGTAAAATAGCCCTAAAATTGATTATAATTGATTTAAACGGGCTTTTCTAAGTTTCATTCTTGTCCCCAAGGTATTTAATCTAGTTTAATCAATATTTTTTGTAGATTTGTATGATTTCTAAGTTAAGAAAAAATATTGGCTTTTTACAAAACATTTTATCTTGGCCTTTTATTAAACTAAAAGTAGACCCTAATTTAATTTCTGTTTTTGGATTAGTTCTTGCTTTAATTGGAGCTTTTTTTGTAATTAACCAACAATGGCTTTTTGCTTTAATTTTCTTTATCCTCGCTCCAACAATGGATTTAATTGATGGGGCAGTTGCAAGAGCGTTAAAGAAGCAAAGTAATTGGGGTAATTATTTTGAAACAATGATTGACAAGTTAGTAGATTTTGCGATGATTGGTTCTTTTGCTTTTATTCCAATTTACGCAATCCCTGCAGTTCTTGCTTTAGGTTTTTCAGCAATTTCTTCTTATGCAAAACCCCGAGTGGCTTTAATTATTATTACTGATAATAGGGATTGGCCTGCAATTGGAGAACACGCTGATAAATTAATCCTAATTTTATTAGCATTGGCCTTGGCAGTAAGGGGTTATAATTTTATTGAAGTATTTTTGTATTTAATTGCAATAATTTCAGCAATTGGCTCAGTTCAAAGAATGTTTTATGCTAAGAATTTGATTAAAGAAGCTGAAAAGAAAGGAAACTTACTTCCTTACATTAAACAAAGAAAAGAAAGGTAATTGAATTTTTTGGGTCGAGGTTTATTTTTAATTCTTTTAGTTTGTTAATTTATTTAGTGATTTTATGAGTGAAACCCAAGTTTCAGTTGGAGCTATTGCAGCAGAAGCAAAACCTATCGAACAGTCAGAGACTGCAGGACAACCAAAATTAGCTTTTAATGATTGGTTGAAAGCAGAGCTTAGAGTAGGTTTAATTGAACTCGTTGAAGAAATTGCTGGTAAAGATAAATTATACAAATTGAGTGTTGATTTTGGAACCGAACAGGGTAAGAAAATTATTGTTGCTGGTTTAAGACCTTATTATTTGAAAGAAGAGTTGCAAGGAAAAAAGTGCCCTTTTGTTTTTAATTTAGCTCCAGCAAAACTTGCAGGAATTGAAAGTAATGGAATGATTCTTGCTGCAAGAAGTTCTGAAAACAAGTACAAAGTTTTCTTTTCAGATGACTCTGTTCCACAAGGATCAAGACTTGAATAAGAAAAAGGTTTGAAAACTTTTAACCTTTTTTTTCACTAATTTTTTTAATTAACTATTTCTAAGCTAGTAATGCAATTAGTGTAGGAAAAGCAATTATTACTCCAATTGTTGCTCCTAAATTTGTTAGTGCTGCAACGATTAGTATGTGAGTAACTTTGTTATTGTAAAATCCTCCTAGTGAGGATACATCAGGGAGTTTTTCAAAATCCATTACTTTTGGTGGATTAAATCTTGTTTCAACTATTCCTGCAATCCAACCTGCTGCAAGTGCGGGGTGTAGAGTAGTAATTGGTGCTGAAATAAATGCTGCAATAATTGAAAATGGGTGAGCTCGGGCAATTAGTGCACCAAGAGCAGAAAGTCCTCCAGTAATTACTATCCAATATCCTAACATATTTAGAGTGGTATCTGCTCCTTTTACATAAAATCCCCAAACGAGGATTGCCAAAAATATTAGTGGTAAAATTGTTCCAATTATTTTAATATAATTAGTTTTTGTAGGAGTGGTATTTAATTTTTGTATATCTGTGTTTTTTTCTTTTTTTAAGTATTCAACAATTCCTTCAATGTGTCCCGCCCCAACTACTGCCACAATTTTTTTCCCAGGACTGTGTTTAATCATTTCTGCAATATAAGTGTCTCTCTCATCAACAAGCACTTTTTTTATTGAAGGGAATTGTTTTCCAAGTTCTTTCATTAAATTATTAATCAAATCCTCTTTTTTTAGTTCTTCAATCTTTTCAACAGTTACTTTTTCACCCACTCCAAAGAAGCCTCCTATTAGTGCTCCTCCAAGTTTTACTTTTTCAGTAAAGCTCATTTCATTAAATGCTCTCTTTAGTGTAATTCTTACATCTCTATCCAGTAGTTGTATTGGTACTTGTTTTTCTTGGGCTTTTTTTAGGGCTATCATCATTTCTGCGCCGGGTTGTACTCCTACATTATTTCCAAGTTGGCGCTGCATGTTTGAAAGAAATACATTTAGTAAAAACAAATAAGTTTTTCCTGTTTGAATAATTTCAACTAAATTAGTTTCTTGCCATTTTTTTCCAGAAGCAAGTTGGTAAAGTCTGTCTTTATCTAGTTCTACTCCAATAACATCAGGAGTTTCTTCTTCAATTGTTTTTTCTACAAGAGAAATGGATTCTTTTGAAATGTGTGCAGTCCCTACAAGGATTATTTCTTTTTTCTTGTCCTTTTCTCCGATAAATAGTCGCTTAATCATTTATCACTTAAAAGGATAAAGAGTTTTTAAAGCCTAGTGAATAGTTTTGTTTTTACCTAAGTAAAGAAAATAACTTTTTGAAATTGAAAAAAAGAGTTAGGGATTAGTTTTGATTTAGTTTCCGCTTTTAATTATCAAAAATATTCCTGCTAAAATTAGAATGAACCAGCTTATCCAAAAGAAGCCCTTAATTGGGTCTCCTAGTTGAGGGAAAATGAATTGGGTTACGGCTATTCCGAGCCCCATTCCTATTAGGAACAATCCTGCTGATGTATTCATGACACAGATTAATGTAAACAGGTATAAAAATCTAATTGAGCCTCTTTCTTTTATGAAAAAGCTAGTATTTATTGAAATGGAAGGAGTTCTTTCTACTTTTGGACAATATTCTCCAAATAGTGCGAAAGTACGTTCTTTTCTTACTGAATTAATCTCTTTTTGTAAAACAAATAAAATTGAACTTTATTTGATTTCAGGGTATCATGAGAGTATTGCAAAGAAGAATTTGAGTAAAAACAAATTTGAAGAATTTTTTGACGAGCACCACTTTTTGTGCGTGGATGATATTTACATTGCAAGTAAAGCCGAGGGGGATAAAAAGCTTCATGAAGAGAATATGAAAAAGAATCCCGAATTTAATGACACTTTTTTTAAACAAATAATTATTCAACAAATATTAAAAAAAATGGATTTGAATGAAAAAGATGCTTTGCTTTTGAGTGATGATATTTGGGTTGATGGTTATTACACTTCAAGATTTTCAAAAATAGATTTTGCAATTTTTGAAGAAAATGTTTTGGATAGAGGCAAAGTTGTTGATAGATTAAATGGACTTGCTTATTTTTCACTTGAATTTAGTTCAGTAAAACAACTTTTAGAAAATTTTCCAATAGTAAACCTGTCTTCGCTTGAGAAATATGTTTTTGAAACAATGAGGGATGCCCTTGTTGGTAGCGGAGTAAAAGAATCTATAAAAAATGCTATGCAAAAGAAGTTAGAAAAAAGATAGGTGAGTATCATGCGGGGGATAAAACTTTTTGGGAAAAGATTTTTGCCAAAAATGTCGCCCGTGGCCCAGACTCCTGTGGGGTTAATTGTTCCTCTAATAACCCCTTTAAATGAAGACAAATCTGTTGATGAAGTTGCATTAAAAGTTTTAACTGCAAGGTTAATGAATAAAGGGGTAAGAAATTTTTTAGTATTAGGTGCTTATTCGGAACAAGAATTTCTTTTACCTGAGCAAAAGCAGAAAGTTCTTGAAATTGTTTCACAAGAAGTTAATGGTAAAGGATTAATGATTGTGGGTTGTTTTGGTTCTTCTTCTGATGAAATTATTTCGAGTGTAATTGAAGTTCAAAAGTACACTAATTTAGTGCTTGTAAATGTTCCTCTTCCTTCTCTTGAAAGAGAACTTGAGTTCATTGATTTTTTTGATTCACTTTTTACTCAAACTCAAGCAAATATTTTGCTTTACAATAATGCTTTGGTTTACAAAAAATCTATTCCTGCGCTTTGGCTTGATAATATAATTAATTGGGAAAGATTAGTAGGGGTAATAGATTACTCAAGGAACCCAGATTATTTGGATGAACTTGGAAAGTATCATCATTTTTCGAAATTGTTTGAAGAAAATGAAGAACTTGCTTTTGACGCAATGAGAAGAAACTTTTCTGGATTAGCTTGTATTTCAGCTATTGCTTTTCCTTCTTATTATGTTTCAATGATAGAGGATTTTGAACAAATTGATTACTCTAAAATGATTCGTCTTGAAGCAAAAATAAGTACAATAATAAAAATGCTCCCGGCTAACAAAAAAATTCAAGCATTTAAGTATGCTCTTTCTCTTCAACACTTAATTCAACCTTATTATTCAGATCAACTTGAGAATTTGTCAAGTAAAGAAAAGAATTTAGTTGAACAAGCATTTGGAATAAAACAAGAACTAATTCAAAATAGGTAATTTAACCCGTTTTTTAATTTAGTTTTTGCAATTGTTTAGCTGTTTGTAGTGGGTTTTTATTAAGTTTCTCTCGTATTGTTTCAGGAGGTTTTTTTATGAAACACACTATTGGATCGTATGCTTTTCATATTGGTCTGTTAATTGCAGTAGTTCTTGGAATCATTTCAGGATTAGTTCCTTCGCTTCTAACTGGGGCTGGTGGATTAATTTTGTTTGTATTGATTCTTTTAGGATTAGTTGCAGGACTTTTTAATATAAAGGAAGAGCATAGGCAAGATTTTCTTATTGCTGTTATTGCAATAACTCTTGTTGGAGGAATTACTCTTCAACAATCAGTTCAATTATTCCCAAACGCGGGAGCAGTTGTTACTATGGTTTTCCAAAACTTAGTGGCTTTCCTCTCTCCAGCAGCACTAATTGTTGGACTTATGGAGCTTTGGTCATTTAGTAATAGGAAAGCAAAAAAGTAAGTAAAAGCAAAAAAGTAAGTAAAAGCAAAAAAGTAAAATGAATTTTTAAGGGCCTAAAAAGGCCCTTTAATTGTTTTTAGAGTTTTTTTAGTTTTTTTGAGTTTATTATCTTTATTGATTTTTACCATTTTTTCTTCATTACTACCCATTTTTTATTCTCTTTTTTGAGGGTATTACTTACTGGTGAGTATGCTTAATTTAGACGAATCCTTGGTTAGAGACGAAAAGTTAATTCACGAATTGAAATTTAGGGATAAAATAAAATCTGCTGAGTATCACTACTCGGTTGATTTTGCTTTTGATGGTTTTTTTGAAGATGAATTAATTAAAGCGCTTTTTGAAAAAATTAAGCTCCTTTCAAAAGAAATTGAATTTAATTCTTTCAAACTTGGCTGTTCTTGGCCTGAGGTAGGGGAAACCGAGAAAGTTCGACTGAAAACTTATTTGCAAGGGACATTAGTAAAAATGATTGAAACTGATTTGGGTAAAAAAGTTGAATTAAATAACAACGATTTAGATTTTCTAATTGATTTTAACAAAAAATTAGTGTTTGTAAGAATTAGATCTGTTTATGTTATTGGAAATTATTGTAAGAACTCAAGAGAGATAGCTCAAACAGAGTTCTTTTGTAATAAATGCAGAGGAAGAGGTTGTTGGTATTGCAACAGTACTGGTCACTTTTCAAGTGAAAGTGTAGAACAATTAATTGCAAAAGTAATGATTCCTGCGTTTGATGGAAAATTATTAATTTTGCATGGAGCCGGAAGAGAAGACATGGATGTTTTGATGCTTGGAAAAGGAAGACCTTTTATTGCAGAGATTCTTTTACCAATGAAAAGAACTGTTGATTTAAAAGAGATTGAAGAAAAAATTAATTCTGAGTTTAAAGGAAAAATTTCGGTTAATTCTTTAAAGATGTGTCTAGTGAATGATGTTTCCCAGCTCAAGAATGCTTTTCATGATAAAGTTTATGCAGCACTAGTTACTTCCGATGCGGTTTTTGATTTTTCTAAATTAGAAACAAATAAAACAATTATAGTAAAACAAAATACTCCTACAAGAGTAGAAAAAAGAAGAGCTTTAATGGAGCGAAACAAAGAGGTTACTATTCTTAGAGTGGGAAAAATTACTGAGAAAGAATTTGTGTTAGTTCTTCGTACGAGTCATGGTACTTATGTTAAGGAATTTATTTCAGGGGATGAAGGAAAAACAGATCCGAGTATTTCTAAAATAGTCGGGGCTTATTGTATGTGTAAACTTCTTGATGTGCTTGAGATTTGTGAAGAAAAGTAAAATTAATTTGCGTTTGATTCATTTTTTAGAAAAGAAATTAACTTTCTAAAAATCTTCAAACAATCCGCTTACACTCTTATCCTCGTGGATACAAGTAATTGCGTCAGCAAGGTATTTTGCAATACTAATAATTTCTATTTTAGGGCTTTTTCTCAAAAGAGGAACTGAATCAGTAACAAATACTTTGTCTATTGTAGAGGCTTCTATTTTTTCATTAGCAGTTCCGCTAAATAACCCGTGTGTTGCAAACGCATAGATTTTGTTTGCTCCTTCTTTTTTTAATATCTCGGCAGCGTTGCACAAACTTCCGCCCGTATCAATTATATCATCAAAAATAAAACAATCTTTTCCTTTTACACTATCTCCAATAACATTTAGGGCTTGGCATTTGTTGTGCTCTGCTCTTACTTTGTTTATTATTGCAAGTCCGCAGCAAAGTTTTGTTGCTAGTTTGGTAGAAGCTTTTGCGGCTCCTGCGTCAGGGGCAACTATTACAAAGTTCTCACTTAGTTCTTTTGCTCTTTTAATCATTTTTGCTCTTGCGGGCAAATTATCAAGAGGAATATCAAAAAATCCTTGTAATTGGTCTGAGTGTAAATCAACTGTCATTACTCGATTAGCTCCTGCGGTGGTTAATAGATCAGCTATTAATTTTGCAGTAATTGGTTCTCTTGAAGCTGCTTTTCTATCCTGTCTTGCATAAAAATAATTTGGCATTATTACTGTTATTCTTCCTGCAGAGGATCTTTTTGCTGCGTCAATTAGAATTAGTAATTCCATTAAATTATCATTTATTGGTTCGCAGGCAGTTTGGAGAATAAATACATCATCTGATCTAATGTTTTCTCCAAATTGAGCATAAGTTTCTCCGTTAGAGAATTTTTTAATAAGTATTTTACCATTATTAATTCCAAGTTCTTTTTTAATAGATTCGCCAAGAGTAGGATTGCTTGAACCATAAAAGAATTTTAATGTTTTATAAGAATCCATGCGCTTTCACCAAAAATATTCCTAGATGATGTTCTTTTAATTGGTTTTGGTATGGAGTTATTTTTCATTTAAATGAATCGCTTAATTTCATTTGTGATTTTCCAATTCCTTTTATTTTGCTTCTTTCCCCTACTTCAAAATCATAACTAAAGAATTCTAGTCCGTAGCTTTTTAGTAACTCAAGTGCGCTTTTTCTTATGCTTGGGGCAAGTAGGATTCCTCTAGTTTCTATTCCTTTTAATTTGTTTACTTGTTCTTTGTATCTTTGGAGTTGGGTAACTGAAGAGTAATCTGCCTGTCTTCTTTTTAATTCAATTACGACCAATCTTCCTTTAGCATCCTCTGCTATAATATCACAAATTCCTTTTCTAAATACTTGTTGTTGGTTAATTGGTTTTAACCCGCTTTCAAGGAAAGATAAATCATCCATTAGTGCATCATTTAGTTCTCTTTCTGATCCGCTTAATCTCAAATCATTGCTTTCTGGTAAATCATAAGAGTTAATTGCTTCTACTGTGAAAAAGGTAGTTGTAATTGTTTCTTTTGGTTTTAGTTTTTTTGCAGTTAGAACCATTACTTTTTCTCCACTTTCTGTTTTTCCTGTTTCACAGGAAATAATTGCATCCATCATATAATTAGTGGGTCGAATTAATCTGTTCTCATGAATTGAAACTGAAAAATCTGCTTTAATCATTACTAATCTTTTTCCTTTCTGAAGAGTAGATGAAGCTCTTCCTACATATTTTACCTCACACTCTCCAATAATTAAACAAAGGTGTTTGTTCTTTAGAGCGGAAAGAATTTTTTCTTGAGCTTCGTGCAAATACATTTTATTCACTTCTTAATTTAATTTTTAATTTAATTTTTAAGTTCAATTTTGCTTTATGATTCATTTGATTAGATTTAGAGTTTTCTAAATCCTTTTTTTGTAATTAAATAATTGTCTTCAATTCTTATTCCAAATTTCTTTTTGTATTCAGCTGGTTCAATTGCAAGAACCATTCCTTCTCTTAGTTTCCATTTGCTTTTGTGTCCAATTCCTGATGGAAAATCATGTACCTCTATTCCTATTCCATGTCCAAGTGAGTGAGGCATTTCTTCAAGGAGATTAGTGCATCTGCATAAATCTTTAGCCATTGTTCCTGGTTTTAGTTTTGATTCAATTTTTTTTAAACAATCTTCAGCCATTATTTTTTCTTGGTGGAATTCATCATAAAGCGGTCCTTTTTCTGTTCCAAACCAAAAAGTTCTAGTAAGATCAGCGCAGTATCCATTGTATTTTGCTCCTGTATCAATCAAAACTACTCCTTGGTTTAGTTTTTTGTCTGATGAAACGTGGTGGATGTGGGAAGTATTTTCTTCAAAAGCAACTATACAAAAAGCAGTTTCAAATCCATCTTCAAGGAATTGTAATCTTATTTTTTCTTCAAGTTCTTTTTCAGTAATTCCTTTGTGCACCCAACTCTCTGCTTGTGCTAATACTTTTTTAGTTTCTTTTACTGCTTTTGAAATATTTTTTATTTCGCTTTTGTTTTTTATTTGTCTTTCTTCCTCTAGTTCTTCTTCTACATCAACAAATTTTCTTCTTGGTAAGAATTTCTTTAAATTTCTAAAACTAACAATGGTTTGGTGTCTTGGATTGTATCCAATTACTTTTCCCGCTTTGTTTTGTAAAATAGTTTTGATTTCTTCAATTGTGTTGTATTTCAATACAATTGCTTTTTTTGAAAAAGATTTTTTTGCTTGAGTATAATTAAATGGGTGAGAGATCCAAATAGGTTTTTTTCCTTTTCTTACGATTAGTATTCCTTCAAAGTGTTTGCTTGCTTCTTTTACAAGGTATTTGTTAATTAATGGGTCTTCCCAGTAATCATGAAAGTTTCGTAGTACTAGTGAATCAATTTTGTCCCAAAGCATACTATAATTTGCTCACGCTAGGATTAAAAAAGCCTCATGGCGCCCGTGTTCGAGCGCAATGAATAAATTAATTATTTAGTTTCGTAGAATGCTTTGTATGCTTTGTAGGTGCAATATGCATCTATTTTGCTTACTAGTTCAAATGGAGAGTGCATTGCAAGAACGGGTGGACCCATATCCACAATATCCATATTGTACTTTGCAAGTAAATATGCAATTGTTCCTCCTCCTCCTTGATCAACTTTTCCAATTTCTCCGTGCTGCCAAGGGATTTTTGCATTATCGAGCATTGTTCTAATCCAAGACATATACTCTGCGTTAGCATCGCTTCCGTAGGATTTTCCTCCAGCTCCAGTGTATTTTTCAAGTGCTATTCCGTGTCCTGGTTTATTCATGTTCATTGGATCCATTTTGTCTGCGAACTTTGAATCAAATCCGCTTGTAACATCTGCACTAATTGCTTTTGAATTTGCTAATACTTCTTTTGCAGTAGTGTTTTCTTTTCTTAATTTAATTATTTTTTCCAGAGTATTTTCAAGGAACATTGATTCCATTGAAGTGTTTCCAATGCTTCCTACCTCTTCTTTATCCACCCATAAAAGCATTTTTGGTTTAGTATTTTTGCTTTCAATTAGTGCACTGAATGCAAAGTACGAGCAGATTCTATCATCTTGTGCAGGAGCTCCTATCATTCCAAAATCAATTCCAACTTCTCTTGATTTTACACAAGGGTAGAGGGAAAGTTCTGCGCTTGTAAAATCTTTCTCAGTTATTTTGTATTTATCATTCATTGCTTTTAGGAATGTTGCTTTGATTTTTTCTTTTATTTTTTTATCATCAATTGGAATTGATGCTCCTATTGCATCAAGTTCTTCTCCTTTAATTATATCTTTAGCAAGTTTTTCTCTTCCTTCTGCGCCCTCTAAGTGAGGTAATAGATCAGTAATAACAAAAACAGGTTCATCTTCTTTTTCTCCGATTGTTATTTCTACTTTTTCTCCTTTTTTATTAAACACCACTCCATGCATTGCTAGTGGGACGTTTAACCATTGGTATTTTTTTATTCCGCCATAGTAGTGGAGGTTAATCATCATGTAGGGTTCAACTTCGTACACTGGACTCATTTTCAAATCAAGTCTTAGTGTATCTATGTGTGAACCAAGTATTCTCATTCCTTCTGAAAGTTTTTCATTCCCAAGGTCAATTAGAAGAATATTTTTTGCGTGGTTTGTAGCATAAATTTTTTTAGTTGAAGGGGTAGCATCTTTTATTGAAACAAATCCATTTTTCTTTGCATTTTTTTCTGCCCAAGAAACTAATTCTCTTTCACTTTTATTATTATCAATAAATTCTCTATAATCTTCACATATTTTGAATGCAAGCTTTTTTTCTTCAGCAAGTAATTCCCAAGCACTTTTATTTTCACTAAATAGTTCTTTTTCAAGTTTGCTTCTTTCATCTTTCTCTTCTTTTCCTTTTGTTTCCTTTTCAACGTAATTTGCTACCATTTTTACCACTCCTAATTGAGGAATTGTTATCGAAAAAGGCTTAAAAATGGATTTCGAAGGATTTAGAGAATAACTCTTAGAAAAAGTACTAATTTTGGAAAGGTAATTTAAGGGGGTTTAATTAGTTTAGTAATTTCTTTTTAGTGTGAGTTTTTACATTGTGGAATTGTCTAAGTTCAGTGATTATTTCAGGTTTGTTTTCAAGCAAAGGATACATTGATTCCATTGCTTCACTGTAAGCATGGTTCCAAAACCTTTCTTTTTCTTTTATTGTTTCCAAATCAGTTTTTTTGAGTTTCATTGTATCTGCGTAAATTGAAGCTGCTACCATTAAATCAAGTGCTCTTAAATGAGTAATTCTTTTTTCATTAATTTCTTTTCCCTGCACCATTTTTTTATTTAGTACTCGTTGTGTTTCTTCAAGAAGGTTTTTTTGAGGATCAATATTTTTTCGAATAAGGTTATTTACTACGCTTTGTATTTTTGTCCAATGTCTTGCTCGTTCTTTATGGATAATATTTGGGACAGTTAAATATTTTTCAATCCACATTCTTGCTCTAATAATTTCTTTAGCATTTGATATTTTTGGGTTTTTTCCAAATTCAATTACAAATTCGCCAAACATTTTTTCCCATAAAAGAGTTTCTGTTTGAGTATTAAATGGAATTCCATATCTTTTTGCTATATCAGGGAGAGCATTTACTTTTCTAATAGCTTCAAGCATATGGTCAGCATTTTCTGAACAAATTCTATCCAAAAAAAGAGCTTGTCTTATTCTTAGTTGTTGTTGAGTCCACCCTCTTAGTTTACCCATTCCTTCAAGTTTACCTACTCCCTTTATAGACATTCTTTTGATTCTTGGGTTTATTCCTTTTTTTCTAGAAGCAAGTTGTCTAATTACTTGGGCTCTTGGGGTTGGATGAAGAGTGTGTGCCGCTACCGGATCAAATTGGTATTTTCTTTTTCTATCAGTAATAGCAAGTGGTCCTTTTAGCGGCATAAAATCATCCCAAGTTGGTTTTTCTCCAATTAGTTTTTCTTTATCATTGGTAGTCCAGTAGTAGTGTTTTCAACAACTTTGTACCCTACAGGCATATCTATTCCGTCTTCTGGTTTCTTTGAAAAAAAGAATAATCTTCCCTTTGAGTGTAAATAATATTTATTTCCTTTTGAATTTGTATGTTCGTAAACCATGTTATCACCAATACCATTATTTCTTTTGAGAGTTTAAATTACTTTTGCCGGGCAGTTTGATTAATAAACCTGATTTGGTTTCAATGATATGAGTGTTATGGCAAAAAAAAAGGCTGTTAAAAGTAAGAAACTTAGCAAAAGTAAGATCGTTGCTAAGAAAGTTTCTAAAGTTGTTAAGAAAGCTTCTTTAAAAAAGGTTAACTCAAAATCTAAAAAAGCTTCTAAATCTGTTAAGCATATTTCTCACAAATCAAACTCTCATTCTTCTAAACCAGCTAAAGCTCTTTCTTCAATGGATGCGGTTAGAAAAAAGGTTTTTGATTTTTTAGAATTAAAAGACACTAAGAGAATTGCAATAATTGCTGATAATGACCAAGATGGATTAACTTCTGCAGTTCAAATGAAAAAGTTTCTTTCTTCAAAGAAAGTAGAGTCCCAAGTATTTTTTTATGATCACTATACTAGAAATTTTAGTTTTCCTAAAGAGATTTTTATTAAATTTAATGCTGAGAAAACAATTTTCCTTGATTTGAACGAGAATTTTATTTCAGAGATTTTGATTCAATTTGGAAAATTCACTGGCCCTTTTTTAGTTATTGATCACCACCAAGGCGAGGTTATTAGAAATAATTCTTTTAGGTGCACAGTAGTAAAACCAAAGAATTTTAGTTCAGTAGAACCTTCAAAGTACCCTGTTACTAAAATGGTTTATGATATTTTTGGAGGGGTAGATTGGGTTTGTTCTATTGGAGTAATTGGAGACTTTGCTTTTGAACAATGGAGAGATTTCCTTAGTCAAACTGAGAAAAAACATTCGCTTTCTTTTGCAAAACTAAAAACTCTTGATGATATTGTTGCTTGCGTTACTTCACAATATCCTGAAAAAATTAATTCTTTGTTTAATTTTATTTCAAATGCTAAATCTCCTAATGATTTGCTTTCATCTGAATACATTGCTCTAAAAAAATTATTTGATCAAAAACTAGAGCACTTGCGTCAAAAGTTTTATCAGAACGCTGATTGTTATGAGGATGCTCAAGTTTGTTTCTTTAACGCTGATACTAGATTTTCAGGTAAATTGAGTAATATTCTTTCAGCGGAGAACAAGAATAAATTAATTATTGTTCTTGAACAACCCGGTTCGCTAGTTAAGTGTTCTATTAGGCGACACGATTATGCAGTTAATTGTTCTGAAGTAGCTAAAGCTGGGGTTGCGGGTACTAATCAAGGGAACGGTGGGGGGCACATTCCTGCCGCAGGAGCTAGTTTTCCTCCTCACTATTTAGACGAATTCAAAAAAAGGGTTAGAATGTACTTACTCCAAAACCCTCCAAAAATCGTTGAATAGTCAAATTTTTCTCATTGGGAAAATTTATAAACAATTACTGGGTGAATTTACTTA
Source organism: archaeon (assembly GCA_041659525.1). Classification (GTDB taxonomy): domain Archaea; phylum Iainarchaeota; class Iainarchaeia; order Iainarchaeales; family JAAZKV01; genus JAAZKV01. The sequence goes on from JBAZYC010000001.1 coordinate 885,584, forward strand.
TAGCTTGGTGAAAAACAGTAATTTTAGTCAAGCGCGAGATTAAAGTAAACTAAATTAAACAAAGTTTTGTTTAGTTTTTAGTAAAAAGTTGCCCTGGTAGCTCAGCAGGTAGAGTATCCGGCTGTTAACCGGGTGGTCGTAGGTTCAAGTCCTACCCAGGGCGCTTTCTTTTTTTCATTTTTTTTTAACGTTCTAATTTTAAGTTGTTTCTTTCATAATTAATGCGAGGGGTTGTTTATGGAGATGGATCGAATTAAGCATTTGTTGTTTAGATTAGATGATTTTGGGGACAAATTAATTAATGAAGGAGAGTATTACAAAAAAACAGTTAAAGAACTTAAAGCAGAATTAAAAAAAGAGAAAATGGGTTAGTTTTTATTTTAATTGAGGGGATTTGTTTTGAGAACAGTGTTGAAATCAAAGATTCATAATGCTACAGTTACTGAAGCGAATTTGAATTACTTGGGTTCAATTACTATTGATGAGGATTTAATGAAGAAAGTGGATTTGTGGGAGTACGAACAGGTAATGGTAGTGGATAACACTAATGGAGCAAGATTAGTTACTTATGTAATAAAAGGAAAAGAGGGTTCCGGAGTAATTTGCATGAACGGGGCTGCAGCCCATTTAATCAAAAAAGGGGATGAAGTAATAATAATGGCTTTTGAATTAACAGACAAACAAATTAAACCAAAAAACATTTTGGTTGACAAAGAAAACAAGTTTGTAAAATATCTTTAGAAAAATAGTTTTTGTTTCTTTTTTTAATTTTTTATTAGTTCTTAAAAGTGTTATTTCATTTTCTTTTAGAAAGTATTCTCTTTATTTCAACTTCAGTAGTAATGTCAATTATTTTTTGGGTGAATTTTCTAATAGCGTTAGTATTTGTTATCCCATATTTTTGTGCAATTGCAACTGTTTTGTCAATTACCTCTTTTTCTCTTTCTAAGTTAACCAAGTGTTTTCGAATGTCCTCTGATTTTGTTAATTTTAATATAGTTGGGTTTTGTTGCATCTTGTATCCTGCTACTTGTTCGCCTAGTCCAACAATTCTTTCAGTGTAAAGCAAAATATTATCCACATCCATTTTTGTGGTTTCTCCGTAAGTGGCTTTATCTTCTTTGTGTTCGCATAACTCAAAAAGCATTTCTTTGTAAAGAGCAATTATTTCTTTTGAAACATCTACAGGTTCTTGTTTTATTCCTTCGACTTTAGCAGGGCTTTTGACTTTGGATTTAGAAAGTTGTTTTTTTGAGTAAATTATTGGGCTTTGATCATTGTAAAGATATCTCCCAAATTCAGCATCAATGCTTTGCTCTTTTTTTAATCTATAAAGAAACCAACTTTCTTTTCCGCTGAATTTCTCAATAAAAGTGCCTGTGTTTAAAGGAAATCTTGAGCGGTTCTTAAGTCCAATTATAATTAGCTCATTTATTTGGTCAAGCTTTGTTCTTAGTTCGTTAATATCAATTGCTTTTTCCATACCTAAAATAGAGTTTGGATTGTTATAAAAACCATTTCCCTTCTATTTATTTCAAACAAAAAAGGATTTTTACAATATTTCATGGTGAAATTGTGGCTGAATTTAGTATTAAATTTAACAAAAATTTGAATCAATTACCTGTTTATGTTCCTGGTAAATCCATTGAAGAGGTTGCAAGAACCCTGAACATGAAGTCTTCTAAATTTGTAAAACTTGCTTCTAATGAGAATAGTTTTGGTCCATCGAAAAAAGCTATTTTATCAATGAAGGGTGCAATAAAAAAAGCTCACATTTATCCTGATGGAAATTACTTTTCTCTAAAAACAACAATTTCTAAGAAATTTGGGGTTGGGAATGAAAATATTGCATTAGGAAATGGCTCGAATGAATTAATTGAATTAATTGGTCACACTCTTTTAGAAGAGGGGGACGAAGTTATTGTTTCACAATATTGTTTTGCAATTTATCCTATTGTGGCAAAATTATTTGGAGCTACTCCCGTTGTAGTACCTGCTAAAGAGTATGGTCATGATTTACAAGCAATGCTTAATGCGATTACTGACAAGACTAAGCTCGTTTTTATTGCTAATCCTAATAATCCAACAGGAACCCTTGCTAGTAAGAACGAAGTTGAAGCATTTTTAGCGGGTGTTCCTAAAAATGTAATGGTAGTAATGGATGAAGCTTACACAGAATATTTATCCGCTCCAATTGATTTAGTAAAAAAGATTCAAACTAATGAAATGCCTAATTTATGTATTTTAAGAACTTTTTCAAAAATGTATGCACTCGCTGGATTAAGAGTGGGTTTTGCTATTGCTCACCCCGAATTTATTAGTGCACTTGAAAAAGTTAGAGCTCCTTTTAACATAAATGTGGTTGCAGAAAGTGCTGCAATTGCTGCTCTTAGTGATGAAGCACGCGTAAAGAAAATAAGAGGGTTGAATTTAAAAGGAATTAAATTTTTAGAAAGTAATTTTAAAAAAATGAATTTAGAATATGTGCCTTCTAAAACAAATTTTGTTTTAGTAAAAGTAGGGGATGGGGCAAAAGTGTTTTCTTCTCTTCAAAAAGAGGGAGTAATAGTAAGACCAGTTGCAAATTATTCTCTCCCTAATTGGATAAGAGTAACAAGCGGCACTCCTAATGAAAACAAAAAATTCATTAAAGCATTAAAAAAGGTTTTGGAAAGTAATTAGTTGGCATTGATATTGTTTGGTGTTTTAAATGGTTGAAAAAGAATTGATTAAAGTCGCAATGCTGGGGCCAGAAGGGAGTTACTCTTACGAAGCTGCAAAGAAAGCTTTTCCTAAAACAAATTATTTACTTGAATCTTCAATTAAGAGTGTATTTGAGAAAGTAGAAAACAAAAAAGCAGAATTTGGAGTAGTTCCAATAGAGAATTCTACTGATGGAAGTATTTCTGCTACACTTGATTTGCTTGCTGAAAAGAACTTAACAATTGCAGCTGAATTGTTTTTAGATATTAAGCATTGTTTTTTATCAAATGAAAAAAATAAATCCGAAATTAAAAGAATTTTTTCTCATCCACAAGGATTTGCTCAGTGCAGAACTTGGATTGAAAAGAATTTTCCAAGTGCGGAACTAGTGGAATGTCAGAGTACTGCTCTTGCTGCAAAAAGAGCTTCTATAGAAAAGTTTTCTGCTGCAATTGCTTCTGAATCAAGTGCAAAAAGTTATTCTTTAAAAATAATTCAAAAAGATATTCATGATTTGAAAGGAAATAAAACAAGGTTTGCAGTTGTTTCTATTCCTGAAAAAATAAGTCCTTTTTCTAATAATGAAAAAAGAGTAAAAATGAAAACCTCTTTGCTTTTTGCAGTAAAAAATAAACCTGGTTCGCTATTCGATGCTATAAAATCCTTTAAAGAGTTTAATATTAATATGACAAAAATTGAATCAAGACCTTCAAAGAAAAATGCTTGGGAATATGTTTTCTTTGTAGATGTGGAAGGTTCGATTACTCAGCACAATATTTTGCAAGCACTTGATGAACTTAATAATCATTGTGCATTTGTAAAAGTTTTTGGATCATATGGTGAAATAAAATAAAATCAAAAAAAGAAATCGGGTTTGGTGAATGAAATGAATTATTATAGTACAAATAACAAAAAATTAAGAGTTAGTTTTGAGGATGCTTTGCTTGAGGGTCTTGCTCCTGATTATGGTTTGTACATGGTTGCAAGAAATGAAGTTCCAAAGCTTTCTAAAGAAAAAATTCTTGCGATGAAGAACCAATCTTACGCAGAAATTGCTTTTGAAGTACTAAATCCTTATTTGTCTAGTGAGATTTCTTCTGGCGAACTTAAATCAATTTTAGATGATGCTTATAGTGAAGAAAAAATTCCTACAAAAATAGAGAACGTTACTGGTAACACTAATATTATGTGGTTGACTAGCGGACCTACTTATTCTTTCAAAGATTATGCTGCACGTTTTTTTGGGAGAATGCTAAATCATTTCCTTGGAAAAAAAGGATTGAAGCGAACTGTTGTTGTTGCAACTAGTGGAGATACCGGCGGAGCAGTTGCTGATGCACTTTATGGTCTTGATAATGTTGATAATATTGTTTTTTACCCTAAGGGGGCTGTGAGTGATGGTCAAAGAAGACAGATGACTACACTAGGAAAAAACGTTTATGCATTTGAAGTGAATGGGGATTTTGATGTCTGTCAAGCTCTTGCTAAAAGACTTCTTTTAGATAAAGAACTTGCTGGAAATGTTTTTGGCGATGAAGAAAGATTTACTTCTGCTAATTCAATTAGTCTTGGTAGACTTCTTCCTCAATCAGTTTATCCATTTTTTGCTTATTCAAGAGTAGCAAAAGATTTTGAACCAATGATTGCAAGTATTCCTTCTGGTAATTTTGGGGATATGATGGGGACTGTTCTTGCAAAACAAATGGGTTTGCCTGTTGAAAAAATTCTTTGTGGGGTAAATGAGAATACTGAGTTTCCAATATTTTTAGAAACTGGAAAGTATGTTGTTCTTCCTTCCAAGCACTCTCCTTCTTCAGCAATGATTGTTTCTCATCCAAGTAATTTAGCAAGATTAATTGATTTTTATGATGGACACATGTTTGATGAGCGAGATGAAAAAACAATGAAGGTTACTAATTTAGGGGTTATTGATAAGATGCCTAATTTAGAGGAAATTAGAAAAGATATTTTCTCAGTTAGTGTAAATAATGAACAACACTATAAGACAATCAAAGAGGTTTATACTTCTCACAAAGTAATTCTTGACCCTCACGGAGCGGTTGGGTGGAGAACTCTTGAAATATTTTCAAAAGGAAAACACGAATCTCTTTGCGTAATCTATGAAACCGCAGACCCTGGAAAGTTTCCTGTGGATGTAGAAAAAGCAATTGGGGTAATTCCTCCTCTTCCTAAAGGAATGAAGAAACAAGAGTTACTTAAAGAAAGAATTTACTCAATAAATTCTGCTCCTGATAAGACTTCTGGCGGACTTAAATTAAGTGAAGCTCAAATTGAAGAAACTAAGAAAAAGATTTTAGAAATATTTTTGAAAAAGTAGAACAAGTTTTTTTTGGATTTGTAAATAAAAAAAGCTTAGAAGAAAAAGCAAAAAGCTTTTTCTTCATTTTTAATAATTAATCTATTTTACCTAATTTTCTTAATTAATCTCAATCTTTCATTTCTTAGTTACTTTTTCTTCTTTCATAATAATTTTTGCAACCATGAATATTACTAGTGCGATTACTACGAAGTTTATTATGTCTCCTGTAAATGCTCCTATTCCCCAAACAAATGGTCCTAGTGTAAGGGTTGCAGTTTTCCATGCTCCTCCAGGAATCATTGGAGTAATTGTTGGCATTACAATATTTTCAACTAGGGATTTAATTAAAGTAGTTGCTGCCACACCCATAACGAATGCGATTGCAAGTCCCATTACTTTGTATTCATTAATGAATTCCTTAAATTCAATTAGAAAGCTTTTTTTCTTTTGCTCAACCATTAAATCACCTTAATTATAATCCAACTTATTTGCTTAAATAACCTGCTTAAATCAAGCGAAAGAAGGAAGGGAATTTACCTTAGGCTTTTGGTTTTTAAACCCTTTCTGGCGCTTTTTTATTATTGAGTTTAGAGGGTTTTTTTATGATACGAACACATACTTGCGGAGAATTGAACGGAAAATTAGATGGAAATAAAGTTACTCTGCAAGGTTGGGTTGATACTGTCAGAGATCATGGTAATGTTACTTTTATTGATTTAAGAGATCGTTACGGAATTACTCAAGTTGTTCTTGATCACAAGAAAAGTAGTGAAATGGCTGATGTTGCTAAATCTATTAGAAAAGAATTTGTTTTACAAATAGAAGGAATTGTAAAAAAGAGACCCGAAGGAACTGCAAAGCAAAATATTTCAACAGGAGAAATAGAACTTGATGCAGTAAGTGTTACTATAATTACAAAAGCTCTTCCTTTGCCAATTGATTTGACTGGTAGAACTGAAACAAACGAAGATATGATGCTTCAATATAGACACTTAGCTCTTAGAAATCCAACTCTGCAAAAAAATCTTATTTTTAGACACAAATTAGTAAAATTAATTAGAGATTATTTTGATGAAAATGATTTCCTTGAAATAGAAACTCCTATTTTAGCAAAGAGTACTCCTGAAGGGGCTAGAGATTATTTAGTTCCAAGTAGAGTTAATCCTGGAAACTTTTATGCGCTTCCTCAAAGTCCACAAATATTTAAGCAACTTTTAATGATTGCTGGTTTTGATAGATACTTCCAAATCGCAAGATGTTTTAGAGATGAAGATTTGAGAGCTGATCGTCAACCCGAATTTACTCAAATTGATGTAGAAATGAGTTTTGTTGATGAAGAAGATATAATGAATATGAATGAAAAATTAATTTACAAAATATTTAAAGAACTCAAAGGGGTTGAAATTAAACTTCCTATTCAAAGAATGCAATATGATGAAGCAATTGCAAGATTTGGTATTGATAGACCTGATACTAGATTTGGTTTAGAACTTGTGGATGTGACTGATATTCTTTCTAGAGGAGAATTTAATGCATTCAAAACTGTAGTTGAAAACAAAGGAATAATTAAAGCAATTAATGTTAACGGACAAGCAGAGTTATCAAGAAAAGATTTAAACGAACTTGAGAATTTTGTAAAAATATATAAGGCTCACGGAATGGCTTACTTGAAATTCCAAAACGGAAAGTTTGATGGATCAATTGCAAAGTACTTTAGTGAAGATTTGTTAAATAAATTAAAAGAAAGAGTAAGCGTAAAAGAAAATGATTTGATTTTAATAGTTGGGGACAAATCAAAACCTGTTAATGATTCTCTTGGTTTCTTAAGAGTACATTTAGCAAAGAAATTAAATTTAATTAAACCTGATACCTATAATTTGCTTTGGGTTAAGGACTTTCCAATGTTTGAGTGGGATGAGACTGAAGGAAAAGTTACTTTTGTTCACCACCCATTTACCTCTCCAAGAAGAGAGCAAATTGATTTAATGGAAACAGAACCATTAAAGATGAAAGCACTTGCTTATGATTTAGTTTTAAATGGAATAGAACTTGGTGGGGGGAGTATAAGAATTCACGATCCTGCAGTTCAAGCAAGAGTATTCAAAACAATTGGGCTTACTGATGAAGAGGTTAAGAAAAAGTTTGGTTTCTTTATTGATGCATTCAAATATGGTGCACCAACTCACGGTGGATTAGCATTTGGTTTGGATAGAATGGTAATGCTTCTAAACGAATCAGATAGTATTAGAGATGTTATTGCTTTTCCAAAAAACAAAGCAGCTGTCTCTCTAATGGATGGTTCTCCAAGCGAAGTATCAACTAAGCAACTAAAAGAACTTTTCCTTGAACTTAGTCTTCCTAAAGAAGAAAAGAAAGAGTAGGACTGAATAAGAGAGAAGAAATAAAAAATAGTTTTTGAAATTGTTTGGTGTTTGGATGGATAATGTAGATAGGGCAATTGTTCAAAAACTTTCAATTGATTCGCGAACTCCTTTCTTAACTATTTCGAAAGAAATTGGGGTTTCTGAAGGAACTATTCGTCAAAGAGTAGCAAAGATGCAAAAAGCAGGGGTAATAAAAAAATTTACTCTCCAAATGGGAACTTCGACAACCGCTCTAATAGAAATAACTACTTCTTCTAGTGTTCCTACTCAAAAGATTTCTGACAAAATAAAAAAACTTGGGGTTTTGCACGTTTATGAGGTTACGGGGAGATTTAGTATTATTGCAATTGTCCAAGCAGAGGATTTTAACAAATTAAATAATGTTTTAGAATTTATTCGATCAATTGATGGGGTTGTTCAAACAGAAACCTTTCCCGTTCTAAAAGAGTATTAGTTTCTTTTTCTCATTGATTCTTTTTTTAAAAAATTAATTACGAATATCGTAGGTCTTACTACGTATTTTTAAACAATTTGCTTAAAACTTTCCTATTTGTGAGTGATTTTATGGTTGAAAATAAATTCAAAGGAGTTTTTACTGCAATATTAACTCCTTTCAAAAATGATTCAAATCAAAGTATTGATTATGAAGCGCTTGAAAATATTATTGAGTTCCAAATAAAAAAAGGAGTTGATGGAATTGTTCCTTGCGGTACTACTGGTGAGTCACCCACTTTAACTCCTGAAGAACACAAAAAATTAATTGAATATGTTGTAAAAAAAGTTAACAAAAGAGTTCTTGTAATTGCTGGTACTGGAAGTAATTGCACTCGTGAAGCAATTGAACTTTCAAAACATGCCCAAGAGAGCGGGGCAGATGCTTGTTTGGTAGTAAATCCTTATTACAACAAACCTACGCAAGAAGGACTTTTTCTTCATTTTAAAGCAATTGCAAATTCAGTTAAAATTCCGATAATTGTTTACAACATTAAAGGGCGAACAGGAGTAAATGTTGAAACACAAACACTCTTGAGAATTGCCTGTGCTTGTTCAAATGTTTTAGCAGTAAAAGAAGCTAGCGGGGATTTGAATCAAATAAAAGAAATTATCTCAAAAAAACCAAAAGGTTTTAGTGTTCTTAGTGGGGATGACAACATTACTTTGGAATTAATAAAAAGCGGGGGGCAGGGAGTAATTAGTGTTGCTTCAAATATTATTCCTGAAAAAATAGCAAAGTTAACAAAATTAGCTCTTGAAAGAAATTATGCTCAAGCAGAAATTCTAAACAAAGAACTAGCCCCGTTTTTTGAAGTAGAGTTCATTGAAACAAATCCTATTCCAGTTAAATTCATGGCTGCTCAAAAAGGAATGTGCAGAGAAGTTTATCGATTACCTTTGTGTGAATTAAGTACAGAACACAAGCAAAAAATTTTGCAGGTAATGAAGCAATTAAAATTAATTTAATGCCTTTGAATTAATCCTGAGTCCTAAAGCAACCCTTAAAAATGGATTGTGTTTATCTCTGTCAACGTGGAATTGGTGATGGTATGCCTAAGAATATTGATTCTGTTATAATCAAAGAACCTATTAAGAAAAAAGTTCTTACTCTTGAATTTGAAGAAGGGGATAATGTTCTTGCTTGCATTAAGGAAGGACTTGCTCAAAATGGGGTTAAAGAATGCGATGTTGTTCAAGTAGACGGGGTTCTAACTCGTGCAGTGGTTAATACTTTTGAAGGAAGTAAATTTAAAAAAATTGAATTCTCTAATCAAAGAATACTAAGAGCTTCAGGCCACTTTAAAATTGGGGGCGGAGATCTTTGGGGAAATATGAATATTTTTACCGAAGGAAGAAAACCAATTTCTGGAACAGTTGTTTCTGCTATTGCTAGCCAAGGATTTTTAATAAAATTTAGTTTCCTTCCTTAAAGGAAACTTTATTTCTTTTTTTCTAAAAAATTAATCTATTTTCCTCTAAAAGAATCCTTTATTTTTTCTTTTTTCAATTTCATTTTTTGCTCTAATTAATCCATTTGAAGTAACTCTTTTTATTCTTTTTATTCCACTTTCTGCAACATATTCCACTACTTCAATTCCTTCTTTAGTAATGTGAGTTACTCTTTTTGCACTGTTTTTTACATTGCTTGCCATTTTTTTAGTTTCTTCTTTTCCAACGTTACCTGCAAACTCAATAGTTTTTAGAGTATTTTGAGTTGCTTTTGTTAATTCACTTTCAGTAGCATATAACAATAAAGCTATATCGCTGTTAATGCTCTCTCTTAACGGAACAAAAGTAAGAACATTAAACATTAAGTGTTCATCGGATACGTGTTCTATGTTTCTTACTTCTTTTATTTTGTAAATAAGTATTGAGTAGAAAACAAATCTAAATATTATTGAAAGCCCACATACAGCATAAAATGAACTTGTGAATACTCCTGCTGAAATATTCATTGTTTGAATATATCCGCTAAGCATTATTCCTACAAATGTTGCAGTTCCAAATAGAACCGCTTGGAAACTTGCGTATTTAATTATTTTTTCGGCTTTGAACGATTCGTAAATAAAGTTAGCTAAACCTAAGTTGAATCCACTAAAGATTACTCCACTTAAAAGTTCAGTGAATATTAACCAATAAGGGTCTCTAACAAATATTATGGTTAACGGAAAGAAAACAGCAAATATTCCTGTTACTTTCAGTAGTTTTATTGTCCCAAATTTGTCAAGTACTTTTCCCCAATAAGGCATTGAAATTAAAGAGGCGATTGCGGAAGAACTTATTATTATGGTGTATAGAAAATAATCATTTTTTAGTCCAAGATCATTCAATAAGTAAACAGAAAAGAAAGGTCCTATCATGGCTAATGCGAATGTTAAAAGGGTTCCAAATAAAACGAAGTAACCAAAGTTTCCTTCTCGGAGTTTGTTAACAAAAGTAAAGAAATTAGTTTTATCAGTAGTGTCAAGTACAATTTGTGGGTCCTCTATTTTAACAAAAGTTACTGCTGAAAGTAATCTTCCTATAAAAGAAATTATAAATATTGTGCAAAAAGCGTAGAGCATTAGGGAGGGTTGGATTATTTGTAACAATAACCCTGATCCGAGCATCATTAAAAAAACAATTAGTCCTGTTAGTGAATTTCTTACTCCAAAATATTCTCCAAGTATTTCTTGGGGAGTTAAACTTCTCATTAAACTTTGCCACAAAGGTCCGCCTATTGAACCTATTACTGTTCCAATTGTGGTAATTATTATTAACCACATAATTTGGTCTTGTGGAAAAATAAATGGGATTAGTGCAATTAGTAACCAGCTCACCGCTTGTAAAAAAACAGTGGTAACTAGTATTGGACTTCTTTTTTTATAAATCTCTACTAGTTTCATTGCTCCTAGTTGCACCCACGCAGCGAATAGTGCGGGTAAAGCACTTAATAGTCCTACTTCAAAATTATTTGCTCCGAGGAAAACTGCGAAGGGTACTACGAAAATCATTCCTCCTCCAAACATTAGAGATGCAACCATCCCTTCTATTATTGAGCGTTGCAGTGGAACTGGATAGGATTTTATTTTGTCTAAAAATGCAGGCATCAAAGGCACCTAAGTTAGTTGTAATTTCTTATCCTATTGTACTTGTTAGTAGTTTTTAAGACTTATTCAAACAAAATGGTTTTAATAATCTGTTTGCAAGGTAACCATTTTGTAATATGAAGAGCAATTGCTCTTCATTAGGGTTGTTCCTCCTTTGGATTTTAATTCAAAAAGCAGTGTTTTTAATTCTACCACTGCAAATTTTAATTATTACACTAAATCATTTGGTTTCCTGTTGAAAACAGGATAATGCGAAGCTGTTGAGTTAGGCTAATGCGAAGCAAGCTGCGAGTAGCAGCACCGCCCGCGAGCCGGCGTGACGGCTCAGCTGAGGTGGCAGAGCGGTCAAATGCGATGGATTGCTAATCCATTTCCCGAAAGGGAGCGCGAGTTCAAATCTCGTCCTCAGCGTTAGTTAATATTTATTAACATCAATAGCGTGTAACTTATATGCAAGAAAAGTCTTTAGTGGATTCTCCTAATTATTTGATTCAAATATATAATGCAGAAAACAAACCTGCTGAAGAGGTGTTGAGGCAATCCTATGCGATTTTTCAGGAGTCTTTTCCAAAGGAATTAATGTTATCTTATGAGAAATTTTCTAATTTTTCTGTTACTAATCCAAGTGAAAAATTGTATTTTGCTGTTGCGATAAAAAAAGGAACAAACAAAGTTATTGGTGGGTCATGGGTTTCTTATTTTGGGTCTACAAGAAATATCTATTGTTGGTTATATTTTGTAAATCCTCATACGCGTGGAAAAGGGTTAGGGAAAAAGTTTTTTTTAGAAATGATAAATAAATTAAAAGAAAAGCACCCTGATACTAAAAGAGTTTTTATTGAAACTGAGGATGTTACTCGAAATAATTTATTAATTACAAAAAAAAGAAAAGAAGCAAATATTGCAAGGGCCCGTTTTTGGGAGAGATTGGGTTTTAGGAGGGCAAAAATTGACAAGGGACTAAAAAATCCTTTCTCAAGAGCAGTGTATTTTGATCAACGATTCTTGGGTCTTGATGGGGAAAAGAGAAAAAGAACTATTCCTAGATTTGAAGTAGCTCGATCTTTAGTAGATGTATATCATAGATATCCTCAATTTACAGTAACCCTTCCAAGTGGACGAACTGTGTTGAGTAGTCTTGGAAAGAAAACAGTACTGAAACATCTTGGTAGATCAAAAATCTATGGTAAAAAGCCCTTTCGCTTGGTAAGAGATACTATAATTCACTCTAAACCAAAAATAAAATGACTAACTTAAGTATCTTTTTATTTTGTTTATTTTCCTCTTTTGGCAAGGTACTTAAGTCTTTCTTCTCAAGATTTTATTTATTGCAGAGGTGGCAGAGCGGTCAAATGCGGCGCACTACTAATGCGTTTCCCGAAAGGGAGCAAGGGTTCAAATCCCTTCCTCTGCGCTTTTATATAAGTTCTTTTTTTAGTAGTTCAATCGCATCTTTGTAGTCTTTGGCTATTAGTGTTTTTTTTTGGTCAAGTCTTTTATAAAATTTGTTTGCTTCTTCATAAACCCCTACAAGAATAACTTTTTTTTCTGAATTTATTGCAAGACTGACTTCTGATGAAGTTCCCGGACCCATGCCGCAAGCCACAATAATTGTACTGCTTAGCGCATTGATGTAGTTTCTTCCGCTTCGCATGTTAGTGATTATTGGGACATCAATATAATTGGAGAAAGATTTTTTGTCATCATTTGGAAGAATTCCTACTGTGAGCCCATTATTTTCTTTTGCTCCTTTGAGTGCTTCATTCATAACGCCTTTATTTCTTCCGCCAGTAAGGGTTATCCAGCCTTTGCTTGCACAAAACTTGCCTATTTCATAAGCGTTTTTTATATCTTCTTTAGTAGCATTTTCTCCGCCACCCATTACACCTACTATTAGTTTTGACATAATATCAACAGCTTACATTGTGTTTATTATACATTATAATTCTTTGCCCGAATTTGTTTTTTGAATTGAAATTTTTTTTATGCTGAATTGCATAGGGTCATTTCCTTGTGTTAGTAAGTTGAGTTTCTATTTTGTTTTAGAGTTCTTTTGTAATTATATTTAAATAGTAGAAAAGCGTGTTACTAACCAAGGGTGAGAGTATGGCTAAAGAGAAAGCAAAGAAGTTTAGTTGGAAAGATTTGTGTATGTCAACTAAAAATTGTGAAGAAAGTAATGAGTGTAAAGGAAACTCAGGAATGGGCGGTGCGCTTTATGGCCTTGGGTTTATTGGTGCCTTAGTATACAATGTTCAAACAGCAGTAGGAATAGTTGGAATTTTTATAGGAATATTGAAATCAATTGTTTGGCCAGTGTTTGTAGTATATGGATTATTAAAATTCTTAGGGATGTAAAATTAATCCCTAAGTCTTTACTATATAAATTTTCTTATTTGCTTTACGAAGTTCAAGGCTTAGTTTAGTAAATAATAGGCTTTTTTTCATTGTTTTTATGGTAAGAATTAAATATGTCCTCTTCTGTTTTCTTAGTAAGGTGGTTTATTTTTATGGCAGCAAGTGGAAAACCTAGATTGATTAGAAGACTTAAGGTAGGTACAGCGATTGGATTAACAGCTGCTGGGCTTGCAGTTGGATAGCAAGGTAATGTTAATAGAGCAATTAATTCAGCAAGAACTGAAGCAAGAGCAGTTGCGCAGGCAAGAGCTGAAGTTAAGGATACAAGAACCACTTTTCAAAAATTTACTAGACAAGGTCAAGCGCCAGTCGTAGAAAAACCCGGTTTTTTCACTGTTGTTGGAAAAGTTCCAAAGCATTTTAGCGGAGCTCCAAGTGTTCCTCCTCTTACTATGAAAACAGCAAAGACTGTTGGAGTAGGTGCAGGTGCGGGAGCAGCGTTAGGTTTAGTTTCTTATATTAGAGCTAGACAAAAAGCAAAAAGAACAGGAGCTTTGCCTGCTTCAAAAGTTGCTCCAAAAAGACCATTTAAATTATTGAGAAGAAGAGGAAGGTAACTAATAATTACCTTCAATTCTTTTACAACCCAACGTTTTCTGGTTGTATCATTAGTTTTTTATCAATACTAAATTCATTAAAGAATTCGTTTTGTCGTTTATTAAATTCATCAATTGCATTTTTGGTAAAGAAACCTAGTTTGACACTTTTTAGTAAATCAAGAATTTGTGGGGGCGTCATGTTTCTTGTTTTCATCATTCCTTTTAACCGAGGGATATTCATTCGATCTAAGCAGTCAGCGTCTTTTGCTATTTGCCAAACGCGCGTTTTGAATAGTTTTGTGTCTTCAAAATCATGAACCTTTATTAGCTCAATTATTTCTTTGGTTTTTTCTTTGTCATAATTAACTTGAGTAAGAATTTTGGATGCGATTTTTGCTCCTGCTAGGCAGTGAAATAGTTTTCCGTTTTCTACGATTGTTTTTCCTTGGATATAATGAAAATCTTCTGGTAAAACAAATGAGTTTCCTGTGTCATGCAGAATTGCAAAAGGGATTAAGATGTCTAGTTGCTCTTTATTATCCGCAAGCAGTTTTACACTTTCAAGTACGCTTTGTGCGTGCATCAAATCTTCTGGTTTTCCTTCTAATAGAAATGGTTTTGCGAGTTCAAATATCTTTTCAAAAGTTTTTTCATCCATTCAATTCCCTAAGCATAATTTAATAGAACTTAATAAGTAACTTTCTTTTCTTTTATTTTTTAGCTTTAACATATTTGTTAATATTTTTTTGGCAATTTTTTGATCCGCATTTGCATTCAAAGTCCCATCTTTTGTCCCAAAAAAAATCAGTTCCTGCTTCTTCTTCATCTACTAAATTGTAAGTGAAAGTTAGTTCTTCATCTTTCTTAACTTTTTTTATTGTAACAATTCTCAAGTCATCATCAACCATACAATTTGGTTCGCAGGAATGGTTAGCATATATCGCATTTGTTTTCGAAACCACCCATTTGTCTTCGTTTCCTTCTCCTACACAAATAACGTGGCAAACCATTTCAAGTGGTACTTGGGCGTAAGTTATTATCTCTCCGTGGAACGCTTCAACCACTGTTCCAATTGGCAAGTCTTTTGTAGCAACTAGTGCTTTTCCGTAGGAAATGTTAATTACTTTTGAAGGATATTTAGCCATGGAAATCAGTTTTATTTAATTTAATCTTCTTCATCATAGGTTTCGTAATCTACTAGAAGTTCTTCCCCTTTTTTAATTAATCGAAGGGTAATAAAATTTCCATCTTCATCAATTCTTCTAATATTTGGTTTTTTTGAGTGGTTAGAGTAAAAAGAAATTCCCATTTCATTTATTCCTCCTTCAGGTACCCACCCTTCCCCGTTTTCATCAAACCAAAAGAAATCCTCTAGTAATTTAATTATCTCTTTATCAGCGCCGGCAAATTCTTTTTTATTTATTTTAATCCATTTTTGTCTTTTCTCATTCTCAAAAGGATCTGCTCCTTTAGGAATATCTCTTATTGCAAATATTCCTATTCCGTGAATTTTAGAAGTTTTTAATCTACAATAGGTTCCAAGAATTTTTTTAACAACTTTTTCTTTGCTATTCATATAATCACAATTTATTTTTTTGATTTCTGTTCCAAGGTAATTTTCTTTAAATATTCTTTAAATTTTTCTCTTTGTTCTTCTTGAACAATATATCCTACACAACTTGGGCTTCCGCATTTACACTGATGCAAAAAAGGATTCTTTTCATCAAAATCAAATCCATAGTCGCAGCAAATTTCTTCATCTTTTTTAATATTTTTAGTAGAATAAACCCAAACTGTTTTTCTTTCTACTTCAAATTCGCAATTTGGTTCGCAGGAGTGATTAATGTATTTAGCATAGTTGTTTTCAGTATTTCCATCTAAATCATTTTCTTCGTCAATTTCCATTATGTAAGTTGCTCCAAGGGAAGGATTCTTTTTTGATAATTTAATTGACTCGTCTTCTCTTTTTGTTCCTTCTTTTTTACTAATTAGTTCTCCTTTGTACTCTAATAGTTTTGTGCCAAAAGAAATATTTTTTAAGGCAAATATTCCTTTGTTGTGGATTTTTGATTCACACAAATAAATATAGTCATTTATTTTGTGAATTTTATTTTCTTGAGGCATGTTTGATTTCCTTTAACTAAAAAGATATCCTTCGGTTTGCAATTTGTCAGAATCAGTGAACCATCTTACCCCAATATCTGTTCGGTAGTACATGTTTTGAATCATTACATTTCTTACTCTTGTGTAAGCTTGTTTTCTTGCGTCTTCTACAGTTACTCCTGATGCAGTTGCTATTAGTACATACCCTGAGTCTCCTGCAATAGTCCAAACATCATTTACTAATTTAACATCTCCTAAGTGGATTCCTTCGAAATTTGGTTTTCTAAATAGAATTGAAAGATCTTGGTAAATGAATGCTTCTTTCGGATCATCAAAAGGGAATGGTGGAACAACTATGCATATTCCTATCTGGAATCCTTTTGAAGTTTTTATTTCAAATTTTTCTCCTTTAGCCATTCTATAAAGAGTATCACCCATTTCGCTTGTAATTCCTTCTAATTGGATACTAATTGTAGGGTAACCAAATCTGCAAGTAAATTCTAATGGGAAAATTCCTTTTGCGTTTGCTATACAGTTAATGTCAATGTATCCAACATACTTTGATTTTGCTATTTCATCTTTTATTTTTTCTAATGTTCTTCTAAATATTTCGTTTGGTGCTGACCAAAACATTAGTGTGCCCATCTCTCCAGTGTAGGGTCCGATATCTCCTGGAAATAATTTTTTGTGTTCGAAATTAACATTTATTGGGTAAATAAAATCGTTTCCATTAAAGAAAGCTCCTACCGCTACTTCTACTCCTACAGCCATTTTTTGTAATTGGAATTTTTTTATTTTTTTTGCCCAAAGTTTTTTATTTTGTTCCAGTATTTCAATTAAATCTTTTCCATCTTCTTCTTGTCCTAAAAAAAGTACTCCTTTTTGATTTGAATCAATGCTTCCTGATGGTTTGAATACATATCTATCAGGAGTTTTTTTAATAAATTCAATTGCCTCTTCAAAATCAGTAAAATCCCAGTGTGGTAGTATTGCCATTCCTACTCTTTTCATTTCGTTTTGTCCAAATTCTCTGTCTTCTTCAAGTTTATCAGTATATTTGCTTCCACCTACCACTAATTTTCCTTTTTCGCGTAGTTCTTCAGCATATTCTCCAAATCCAACATCATCAAAAACAATTACATCTGCCCAATCAGCATGTTCTTTCCAATCGCTTACTTTTTCTAAAAATCCATCATAAACATCTTCATCATTTTTTCTTGCAATATAACATTTTACGTTGTGTCCTTCTTTTTTTAATTCCCAAGCCAAGTCTCCGCTTAAGCTTTCGAATGAAACAAATAAAAATTTGCGAGGATTTTCAGTTAATTTTGATTTTTGTTCTTTTAATTTTGATTCAGAGCCATTAGTGTGTCCATTTGTAGCATTTTCTTTTGTTGCTTGTGAATCATTTTTTGTAAACATTTAAAATTCCTCATTAATAAAAGAGTTGGAAAACTTTTTAAACTCACTACAAAAACTAAATTATAAAAAAATATTTGTTTAATTGATTTATTTTAATAAATTAATTACTTTTTCATAAAATAATTTTAAATAAGTTGATTTTTTTATAAAATAACTTTAAATTATTTAATTTTTTAATAAAATTAGTTAAAATTACTTAATTTTTTAGTGTATTTTAATTTTTTTACAATTTAATTCTGGTTTTTATAAAAACTTGTTTTATTTTTATTAAAATTTCTTTGTTTTTGGCTTGTAAGGTTGGTTTTTATTCATTTCTAAACTATAGTACTTTATGGGTATTTTTGATTTTCTTAAACAAAAGAAGAGTGAGTCTCAAACCGAGGCTGACAAGATTCTTGAAGGAACAGAGAGTAGTGAAGTATTAGTCCCTGATCATGCAAAACCCGATTTTGACAAATCTAAAACTGAAGAAGTGTTTTTGGTTCAAAAGAAAGATAAAAAATCTATTTTTAGAGTAACTGGGGTTTATGATATTGGGTCTGAAATAATGGTTTCTGGTTTTGTTGAAGCTGGGAAATTAAAAAAGAAAATGAAAACAAAAATAAATGATCATGATGCGGTAATTTCTGATATAAAAGTTGGTTCTGAATCTGTTCTTGAATTATTAATTAAAGAAGAAGGAAAAGTGTTTTTGAGGGGAAGAAATCTTTATACTCTTAAAACTGATGATGTTTTGGAATTCAAGTAGTTCTTTTCAACCCTCACTCATTCTAGTTTTTCTCTTTCCTTTTTTGACCTAAACAGCAGTCTTTAATAATTATCCAACTCTAAATTTTTTACCTGCACGGGTAGAGAAGTGGTCAAACTCGCCAGACTCAAGATCTGGTCGCTTAGTGCGTTCAACGGTTCGAACCCGTTCCCGTGCATAAAATGGCTGAAGTAATTGTTTTAGTAGAAGGCTATGCAAGAAGCAAAGGGGATTATTATGAAGCATCTGGTTCTACTGTGCTTATTAAAGATAATGGAAAAAAGATTCTTGTTGATCCTGGTTGTAACGAAAAACTTCTTTTGAATGCATTAAAAAAACAAAAGCTTTCTCTAAAAGACATTGATTGTATTTTTCTTTCTCATTATCATGTTGATCACATTTTGAACTTGCGTTTGTTTCCTAAAAAAGATGTTCTTGACGGAGACATTATTTATAGAGGTGACAAAGAATATTCTTTTTCAAAAACAATTCCTGGGACAACTATTGAAGTTATTCCCACGCCGGGTCATGCTCATGAAGAAGTAACTCTTTTAGTAAAAACCAAAAAAGGAGTGGTGGCAGTTGCTGAGGATTTGTGGTGGTGGGAAGAGGGCAGGCAAAAAACTGATTTAAAATCGTTGCTTGAATTAAAAGATTCTTTTGTAAAAAATGAAGAACAGTTAAAGAAGAGCAGAGAATTAATTTTATCAAAAGCAGATTGGATTATTCCTGGGCACGGAAAGATGTTTAAGGTTCCTAAGAAATAATTATTAAGTAATTATGAATTAGTTAATTATTGTGGTGTTTTTATGGAATGCAAGCAAAAGCAAAATTTGAAGAAGTGTAATTGCTCTTATGATTGCGAAAAGAAAGGGATTTGCTGTGAGTGCGTAGCTTATCATAGAAAGAAAAGAGAACTTCCTGCTTGTTATTTTAATGAAGAAAAAGAAAAGAGTTATGATAGAAGTATTGAAAATTATTATAAGTAATTTAAAAGAAAAATAAAAAATTATTTCAAATAACTTTTGGGAAGAAAAATGGGTTCTTTTATCCCTGAAATTTTTTTAACCATTCCAAGTTCTTTTGTAGAGATTTTTCCATAAAATAATTCTTTTACACTTCCTCCTTTGTTTACAAATTCTTCAATTTCAATTAGTCCTGCAAAATAAACATAATCTTTTGTAAAAGCTCCTTTTTTTGAATAAGGTATCCCTCGTTTTACTCTTTGAGTAATGGTATAAGCTTCGTTTTCAGAGAAATAGTTTTTCAAATAATCAAAAGTATCTAAAAAATCGTGTTTGAGTGCATAATCTACTGCCAATACCCTTCCTGCATAAGTGCGCATTTGTCCTGCAGAAGAAACACCTGCTTTTTTTTCATTAAAAACAGCAAGTCCTTCTTCAGTTCTAATAAATTCTCCTCCGCTTCCAATAGCTAAGCACTTAACTGGTTGAGTTAATCCATTCAAATATCGGTAAACATGGGTTTGTACTTCATGAACAAAAAGTCTTTCAATTTCTTTTTCAGAGAATAAAACGTTTTTATTTAATTTGATTTTTTTTTCTACTGCGTGGTGAGAAGCTTTTGCTGAGAGGTGATCTTCTATACTTACTAAAAAACCAGTATTAATTTTTTTCATTTTTTCCTCAAGTAGTTCTTTTGCTTTAATAGGGGGCAAAGTTGGTTTTTCTTCTATTGTTTTTTCTTTTATTTTCTCGTTTGCGAGTTTCACTAGCTTCGTACTTGGCTTTTGGTAAAGGTTTTTTGAAGAATTGCAAAACTTAGGGGTGTTTGCGCTTTTTAAAAGTTCAATCTCGAGTAAAAGATTTTCTAATTTATTTTTCAAAACCTTTTCAATAAGAGAATTTTTTAATTCAGCTTGTAATATTAGTGCTTGAGTTTTTATTTGATCAAGTTTTTCCTCAGCTGCTTTCTCATATTTAAAAAAAGGTTGGTCGAATGCATGTCTTTTTAGAGAATTAAAGAATATCTCTTTTTGCTCAATTGAATTAATTGGGTTAATATAAGCAAGAGAGTTTTTTTCAATACTTTTTGATAAATTGAATATTTCTTCATCAAACTTTTTTATTTTTTCATTCATTAATTTCACTTCAAAAAATTAATTTCACTTTTTCAAAAATTCTGGCAAGTATTTTGGTTTTTTTAATCCATCAACAGCAAGCACTAAGGGGGTATCATTTATTCCATATCTTCCATAATAAAGTTCAGTTAGTTTTTGTTCTTTTAAAAAATCTTCTACCGCCAGCATTCCTTTTAGGTAGGAAACATCTTTTGTAAAAGCTCCTCCTTGGTCTTGTTTCCAAGTTCCTCTTTTTGCACGAAGGGTTAAGTTGAATGCTTCTTCTTCATTAAAGTATTTTCTCATTTCTTCAAAAGTTTCATAAAAACTTTTTTTAGTAGCTGTATCAATTGCTAGTATTCTTCCAGAATAATCTTTTAGCTGAGCATCTACATTTATTCCGCTCTCTTTCTCAACTACCACTGCAATTCCTTCCTCTGTTTCAATAGTTTCTTTTGAAAGCCCTCGAGCAAAAAGCAAATAAGGTTGATTTAAACCATTTTCATACCTATAAATGTGGCCTTCAATTTCGTGGGCGATTAATCTCTTAAGAGAATTTTCTGAGAGAGTAACCTCTTTGTTAAGTAGTACTTCTTTTGTTCTAATATTTACTGAGAATTTTGAAGTAGTGTTCCCCTCTCTTTCAACAACTTTGTAATTTAGTTTTTTCTTTTTCAAAAAAGCTTCAATTGTTTTTTTTAATTCAATAAATCCTATGGTTTGTTTTTCTTCTTCAAACTTTTTTTGCAAAAACTCTTTTGCATATTTTAAAGTAACATTATCTACTGCTCCATAGTAGGATTCTGAGTTTCCTGAGAAATTTTGAGTACCAACACTTCTAATTAGTTCCATTCTATCAAAAAGATCAAGTATTTTTCTTTCAAATATTAATGAAAGAGAACTATTATCATCAGTATTCATTTCATCCAAAAGTTCTTTTAGTTCATTTTTGTAAGTATTAAAATTTGGGGAGATTTGAAAGTAAGAATAAAGGGGATTTCTTGGAACATAACTAAATTTTGGGTTGTATTGTTCATTTTTTTTTAAAGCATTAAAGAATTTAGTTTTTTCTTCTTCAAGGTTTTGAGGATTAGTAAATGAAAGAATGTTTGTTTCGATTGCCCCTGCAAGCATACATACTTTTTGATCAAGCGTTGTGTAATCTGTGAAAGACATTTTTTGCACCTTTAATGTAAAGAAAGATTAAGAATTAATTAAGCTTTTCCTTTGATTGATTTTTTCTTTAAAAAGTTTCAAACAAAAACTATTTAGGGTTTCTCCACTTCTTTTTTAGATTTACTTGCAAGTAATCTCACCCATTCGTGAACAACGGTGGTTCCAAGGTATTTTCTAAATGGTCCTGGCATAAAGTTTACTTCAATTACTACCCATTTCTTTTTGTGCTCCATTAAATCAACTGCACAAATATCCATTCCAAGTATTTTTGCAGATTTTTTTGCAATATCTAGCATTTCTGGAGTGGGGTTAATGGGGACCGCGCTTCCTCCTCTTGAAATGTTTGCTCTCCAATCTCCTTTCTTGCATTTTCTTTTAACTGCAATTACATAATCTCCTATAACATAACACCTCACGTCAGAATCTTTTCCTTTAATGAATTTTTGTGTGCAAATAAATTCCTCAAACAAATGAACTGCATCAAGAATACTCTCCATTTGTTCTTTTGAATTAATCAAAACTACTCCTTTTCCAGCAAACCCTGAAATTAATTTCATTACAAATGGATAACCAGTTTCGTTTACTGCATAATCAGCATATTTTGGTGAAATAAATAAAGTGCTTAGTATCCCTGGTACTCCTTTGTTTGAAAGTTTTTGAGAGGTAAAGAATTTGTTGTTAGTTACTTGATAAGATTCAAGATTTACTGGACAGTAGGCATTACTTTGTTCTATTGCTTTTAGTACTGCTTCTCCTAGTAAGAAATCCTTAGCAGAGATTCTTGGGTAAATTACATCGAATGAAAGAAGGTTTTGTCCTTTGTGAAATAAACCCACTTTCCCTTCAGAGGTTTGTATTTGTATTCTATCAATTGGGACAAACAAAACCGAATCAAACTTTTGTTTAGCTTCTTCAAGCATTGAGTTTACAGTGGATTCCTTAAAAGTTTTTGAACCAATTATTAGAAGTTTCTTTTTCTTTTTTTCTTCAGGAGTCTTTTGGCTTTGTGCTTGTTTTTGAGAGGACTCTTGTTTTATTTGAAGAGCAATTTTTTGTAAAGCGTTTTGTTTTATTACTGCAAATTTTCTTACGGGTGGGCTCATTTGAAAAACCTCCCGAATATTGTTTTTGAAAGAAGTTTTTTGATTCCAAAGAAATCGTAAGTGGTTTTTTTCTTTCCTTCGTGTTGAGCGGCTTTATCTAATAAGAATGAAGCCACGCTTGCTTGGATTTCTTCTGAGCAAATTTGATTGAATTCTTCAAGCGGAATTAAGGGTTCTACTTTTACCACTTTTCCTTTAACTAAATCCACTCTAGCAATATCCAGTCCGCAAGCGTGTGCTGCGCAAGTAGCATTTTTTTCTTCAGTCTCAGTTGGTTTGTAAATAGTTCCTTGAATTAATTCGTTTACGTTTCCATCATAGTGTTTTCTTTTAACCGCAAAAATCTTTCTTCCAATTACTATGCAGGAGATTGCATCTGCTCGAATAAATTCTCTTAACATGAATCCATCTATTTCAGTTTTAATACTTTTAATAAAAAAGTTTAGTTCTCTGCTTGAATTTACAATTATTGCTTGTTGAGCTTTTTTTCCAATAAAAGATTTTGCAAGTAGGGGATAAGAAACTTTTTTAGAAACTTTTTCAATATGCTTTGCAGAACCCGAAGTAAGTGTTTTGGGAGTGGGTACTTGAGCACATGCAAGAGTAACTAATTGGTAGGGTTCGTTGTGGGCAATATAGTAGGAACCTTTTTTTGCTGTACAATAAGTTCCGAGGTTTTTGATTTCTTCAAGTAATGGTTCAATGAATGGGGCAAGGGAAGGGCGAACTTGAATAAATATTGCATCGTAAGAATGAAGTTCTTTTCCAAGTGCTTTGATTAATGTTTCGTTTTGCCTGCTTACAAGAGTGATCTTTGAAACCCTTAAGTACTCGGCGTGTGCTCCTTTCTCAATTAGTGCATCAACATAGGGGGCAGCTTTTGTTTTCTTTTCAGCTATAACAAGAATATCCATTGATTCACCAAGAAAGTTAGGGGCTTCTAAGAGCTTTTAATGCCCCTCTTCTATAAAAGGCTTTCTTTTACATTTCAAAGCAACCCCAAACATAAATCTTAATAACTCGATTTTCCTTATACTTTTGGAAAAAATAAAAAATAATTTTAGGTTGTAGTTGGATAATTAGGTAAGTGGATTAAAATGATTAAAGCAAAAAGAATTATTGGGTTAGTTGAGCTTGTTACAATTAGGGGAAAAAAAGGGTCTGTTACTAAGAGAGCTCTTTTTGATACTGGAGCTACTAGGACTTGTATTGATGTTAGAACTGCAGCTAAAGCAGGAGTAGGTCCAATAGTTTCTAGTGTTAGAGTAAAGAGTGCTTCTTCCTCAAAAGGGTATACAAGAAGAGCAATTGCTTTGGCTTATATTATAGTTAAAGGAAAAAAAATTAAGACTGGAGTAAATATTGAAGATAGAGAAGGAATGCCTTACTCTGTTTTAATTGGAAGAGATATTATCCACAATAATTTTTTGATTGATGTTTCAAAGACCCACACTAGTAACAAAGTGGGTGACAATAAGGATAAGGATGAGCGGGATAGATTGGAAGCAAATAGGGGCGGAAAGAAAAATAGGGTTGGTAATAATGGAAACTGATTTTAAAGAATTAAAAGAAATTGATTTGAATACAGTTTCTCAAGTCCATGCTTTGTTTCCTCATTGGAAGCGAGCCTCTGTTCAAAGAAAACTTGATTCTACTCAAAAAAATAAGGATCAACGATTTATTGCTTTAGTTAAAGGAAAAATTGTAGCTCATGTTAAAGTTGTTTATGGGCAAGGACTTCATAAGCACCGAGCAGAAATAACTTCTCTTGTAGTTGATAAGAAAATGCGAAAGCACCATATTGGTTCTGGTTTAATGAAATTTGTTTTAGCTAACATTTCTTCTAAAACTTTTCTTGTTTTATTGGCAGTTGAAACAACTAACAAACCAGCAATTAAATTATACAAAAAACTTGGATTTGAAAAATATGGTCTATTGAAGAAAGCTTCTTTAGTAAATGGGAAATTTGTTGATAATATTTTAATGAAAAAAGAATTGAAGTAAATACAAATTAAAATAAATACTTTTCAATTAGTTGTTTTTTATTTTTATGAATAAATATGGAAAAATTCTTCTAATTGGAAGTTTGCTTTGGTACTTCGGAGAGGGGATGCTTGGTCCACTTTTCACGGTTTTTGCTCAACAAGTGGGCGGAGATGTTTTAGAAATCACTTCTGCTTGGGCAATTTATCTAATTGTTTTAGGAGTGTTAACTATTATTGTTGGAAAGTACTCTGACAAAATGGATAAAGAAAAATTAATGATTGCAGGATATGGACTTAATGCAATTTTTACTTTTGGTTATTTGTTTGTTAATGATGCTATTTCTCTTTTTTTAGTTCAAGCAGGGCTTGGTTTTGCTACAGCTCTTGCTACTCCTACTTGGAATGCGTTGTTTGCTAAATCTTATGATCAATCAAAAGATGGTTCTGCTTGGGGAATAGCAGATGGATTGCCAAGAATTGTTACTGCTATTGGAATAATTTTGGGTGGATTAATAGTTACTTTCTTTTCTTTCACCGTTCTCTTTGTTTCAATGGGGATTATTCAATTAATTGCTGCGTTCTACCAAGCACTTGCATTAAAACAATTAAAAAAGAAAAATAATTCTAAAAGAAAAAAGAAATAATTTTTTGAGTTAGTGGGCGGGCAATTGTTCTCTTAGGCAGCGGGTAATTACCTTTATATATAAGAATTTTCCTTGTATTTGAATTGGTTTAGTATGTTTAATGTTTTATTTTCTCCAACAAAGTCTTTTGAGGATGCTTTCCACGAGCCTAGTATGGGTTCTGCTTTGATTACAGTTTTGCTTTCAAGTGTTTTTATTTCGCTAGCTGTTTTTTTTATGACTAGTCAATTAATTCCTAGTGCTTATTTTTTTGTAGTTAATTTAGTTCAATGGATTGTTTTATCAGGAATTGTTTGGTTCTTTGAATTTGCTCATGTAAGAAAAAGAAAGAAAATGACTGGGACTACTTTTGATCAAATTGCTAGTGTAGTTGGAAAGCTTTGGACAATTAACTTAGTAGGAAGTATTTTCTTAGCAATAGTGGCTTTTATTTTGCCTTTTGCAACAGCAAATTTGATGAATTTGCTTGGTCCTCTCCTTGCAATCTTTGCTATAATAGTGCTTCTTTCATGGCTTATTGCTTCGTTTAAGATGCTTAAAGTTGTGTTTGGTGTTGAAAAATGGAAGCTATTGTTCAATTGGGTGCTAGTGAACCTAATCAATATAGTAACAATTGCCTTTGTTTCTTCTATTTTAATTAAGCTATTCTACTTAGTTTAGGGCTTTTTTTTAGCTTAATTAGCTGTTCAAATTAAACTAATTTTAACAAAAAACCTTCTTTTTGAACCAAAACAAATGCTGTCTGATACATAACAAAAAGTGCTCTTTTTCCTTTTTTTCTAGGTTCTATTTTGCCTTAGTTTCGCTGTTTGCTTTCATTTTTTTTCGTTTCTTAGAAAGATTTATAAAGGAAAAGTGCAGGAAAATAATTGTGGTAGCATGAAGAAATTGTGCAGTGAATGTAAAGCAAGATTTGAAGTAAGTTTTGATGATCTTGAAGAAGGAGACCCAGTTGCCTGTCCTGAGTGCAACTTAGAGTACACTGTAATCACTGACAAAAAAGGAGTTTTTAAGTTAATTGAAAGTAAGGAACTTGAAATGGGTGATGAGGAAGAGGAAGAAGAAGATGGTTCAGCTGAAACCGAAGATTATGATTCTGATTAATTAAACTCTTTTTTAATAAATTTTTAATAGCAATTATTTTTTGTTGGTAGTAGCACTATCTTTAAATATTCATTAAGCCTAGTTCTCTATATGGTGCCAAGAAAACAAAGAGTTAACCCTAATCAAGGGGATTTATTTGCGCCTAAATTAGTGCGACCAGCAGGGATTGTGGAAGCTAGTAAAGCAAAAGTAAGAAAATTTCCAATTGAAGTTCTAGAAAAAAGACTTCTTAAAATAAAAGTTGCTAAATCAAGACGAATTGATGCTGATGAACAGGCAAAATTTTACAAGGGAGTAGTGGATGATTTAGTAAAAGGCCATGGCAAACCTAATCCAAAAAATATAAGTAATTATTTATTAATGCTTCAAAAAAAAGTGGATGTTGAGCTTGCTCTTGCTCGTAGTTTTGGAAGAACTGGTTCCGATAGAGATATGGTTGAAGTTCATGAAAGAACTGCTTGGGCAATTGGTAGGTATAAGGATGTATTAAAACAGCAATTTAAAGTAAGTCAATAAAATAATTTAATAAAAATAATTTGGTTCAAATAAAATATAATGTGGTTTTTATGGTATTAAAATTTTTTAATTCTTTTGGAAATAAACTTGAAGAATTTAAATCAATAAAAAAAGGAGAGGTCGGACTTTACACTTGCGGACCAACTATTTACTATTATGCACACATTGGAAACCTAAAGTGCTATACTTGGGAAGATTTGTTGAAGCGTTACTTAATTTTTAAGGGCTATAAAGTAAAGCAGGTAATGAATTACACTGATGTGGATGATAAAACTATTAAGGGTTCAATCGAAAAAGGAATTCCTTTATCAGAATTTACTAGTATTTACAAAAAAGAATTTTTAAATGACATTAAAACTCTAAATATTATTCCTGCAGAAATTTATTGCGCAGCAACTGATCACATTGGTGAAATGGTTAATTTAGTTCAAAAACTTCTTGATAAAAAAATTGCTTATCGTGCAGAGGATGGAAGTATTTATTTTTCAATAAAAAAGTTTCCTAACTATGGAAAACTTGCAGGAATTGATCCTAAAGAACTAAAAGCTGGAGCAAGAATTAAACAAGATGAGTATGAAAAAGAAGGGGTTGGGGATTTTGCTTTGTGGAAAGCTTGGGATGAAAAAGATGGGGAAGTTTATTGGGAGACATCTATTGGGAAAGGAAGGCCGGGCTGGCACATTGAATGCTCTGCAATGAGTGTGAAATATTTAGGGGAACACTTTGATATTCATACTGGTGGGACTGATAACAAATTTCCTCACCACGAAAATGAAATTGCTCAGTCGGAAGCTGCGAGTGGAAAAAAGTTTGTTAATTATTGGATGCACACCGCGCACTTAATGGTTAATGGACAAAAAATGTCAAAGAGTCTTGGAAACTTTTACAATTTAAGAGAGTTACTAGAAAAAGGATTTACTCCTATGGCAATTAGATATGTTTTCTTGAACACAAATTATAGACAACAATTAAATTTCACCTTTGAATCAGTAGAGGATGCACAAAAAACTTTGAATGGGATTCAAAACTTTATTGAAAGATTAAGAGAAATAAAAGGGGAAGAAAAGGAATCAATAAAAGTATTTGTTGATGAAGCCCTTGACGGATTTACAGGCGCAATGGATAATGATTTGAATGTTCCTGAAGCAATGAAATATGTTTTTGATTTTATTAAAAAAACAAATAAATTAATTGATGAAAACGCTTTAGATAAAAAAGGGGCTAAAGAAGCAATAGAGTTCTTAAAAAAAATTGACTCTATTATGGGGGTAATGGATTTTAAAGAAAAATTCTTCGAACTAACTCTTGAGCAACAAAAACTTGTTGATGAACGTAACCTTGCAAGAAAAAACAAGGATTGGAAGAAATCTGATGAATTGCGTGACAAATTAAAAGCAATGGGTATTGTTGTTGTTGATAACAAAGACGGGACAAGTAGTGCAAAAGCTCTTTTGGCTTAACCCTTAATTACAACCAAAGTATAAACAAAACGATTTTATATACCAAAAACTTACTTATTGCACTTTGAGTGATGCTTTTTGGATGCAGTAATTTTGTTTACTCACATTGCTGAGATAATTATTATTGCGACTATTGTAAGTGCTTTGTTAAAGAAATTTAAGCAACCTACTTTGTTTGCATATATTTTAGCAGGAATTCTTCTAGGGCCTTTAGTTCTTGGGAGCATTGATCTTAGTGGTTTTGGAATTCCTTTTGAAATAGGAATTAAAGAAGTCTCTACTGAGATTAGTCTTCTTTCTATTCTAGGGACTTCGCTATTATTATTTTCAATTGGGATAGAAACTTCTGTTCAAAGATTATTACAAATTGGAAAACCAGTTTTCTTTGGGACAATCCTCCAAGTGCTTTTAGTAATCGCTGCAACTTTTATTCTAACCGTTCCAACTGGATTACTTCCATTTGAAGCAGCATTATTTGTTGGAACAATAATTGCATTTTCTTCTACAATGATTGTAGTAAAAATCCTTTCAGATTCAGGAGAACTAAATTCATTAAATGGAAGATTAATGATTTCTATTCTTCTTTTGCAAGACTTTTTAGTAGTTTTCTTTGTTCCTCTTTTAGGGAATATTGCAAATCTTGGAGACCTAATGTTTTTGCTTTCCATAATTGGTAAAAGTTTGTTCTTAATTCTTGTTGCTTTTTTCTTAAACAAATTTGTTTTTCCAAGATTATTCAAAGTGGCTTCAGAGGAACAAGAATTGTTTTTGCTGGCAAGTATTGCAACTGCGTTCGTTTTTATTGGGCTAAGTGTTTTATTAAAAATCCCTGAACCAATTGGGGCATTTATTGGTGGACTTGCATTAAGTACTCTCCCTTATAACTTTGAAATTTTTTCAAGAATTAGAGCGATTCGAGATTTCTTCCTAACAATTTTCTTTGTTGCCCTAGGAATTCAACTTAGTTTTGGTTTTGCTTCAATAAATCCACTATTAATTGCAGCAATTGCTTTGCTGGTATTTGTAATAAAACCAATAGTGTTTTTTGCAATTGCTTTGCTTTTAGGGTATGGGAGCAAAGTAGGAGTAAAACTTGCATTAGGTCTTGCAAGTATTTCAGAATTTGGATTTGCAATAACTAGTATTGCAATAGTAGCTACTGCAAGTAGTGCGGGGGCTGTTTTTTCTGCAGAGCTTGCTTCGTTAATAATAACAGTTATAGCGCTCTCTATGTTAATGACTCCTTACCTAATGGCTTCTTCAAGTAAAGTTGCGCAATTTTTGTATGAATCCACAAGAAGATTGCCTAAACATTTTAGGAGAGATTTTTTTAATCGTAGTCTTGAAAAACTGGAACAATTTCCTTCTAAAAGAAAATTAAAGGATCACATAATAATTGCTGGTGGAGGAACTGTTGGAAGAGGGCTTGCTAAAGCACTTCTAAAAAATAATCAAGTAATTATAGTGGATCATGATCCTGAAGTAGTTGCTCAAGGACAGGCAGATGGATTGCCTTATGTTTATGGTTCTTCTGAATCTGATTTACTTTGGGATAGACTTGATTTAACTGATGCAAAATTAATTGTTATTACTATTCTAAATCACCGAGAATCAATAAGATTAGTAAAACAAGCCAAAGCATTTTCTCCAAGTGTTCCTGTTTTTGCAGTTGCTCATTATTTTGCTGAATCCCTTGATTTTTACAAACACCAAGTAGATTTTGTTGCAATGCCTTCAATAATGGGCTCAAATATTTTCCTTGAAAATATTTCAAAATTTATTGAAAAGGGAAAGATTTCCTATGTTCAAAATTTCAAAACAGAGTACATGGATTACTTGGAAGAACAAGCTAAAGAAGAACTAAAATATAGACCAAGAAACTAATTTTATTTATTTAATTTTCTTAGTAACTTTTTGATTCATATAAGAAGAACTGTGAGTATTTTATAAAAATGAATAACAATACTATTAGTATTAATTGTGAGAAAAATAATTCGCTTGGGAATTTTAAAAACAAATTCAATTGTGGATTTTCATTAAATATTACTAATCCTCCTAAGAAAACAACTACTAGCCATAGTCCAAATACAAGACTTAGGGCATCTACTAATGGTTTTGCGTATTTTGACCATTTTAAATAAAATGGGTAAACATAGTCCCACATTCCAATAAACAAAACAAATCCAACTACTATTAGTAAATTACCTGTTAGAAAAGTGCTCAAGTTTGTAAGAACAACCATGTTTAGTTCTTTGTTTAAGTAATCAATTACCCAAATAGCTAAAAATAAGGCGATTGCTAAAGCGAAGCTTGAAATAAAAATTTGTGCTAGTTTCTTAAAATTTATTTCTTTGTCGTCAAAATCAATTACCATTTAATCACTAACTTAGTAGATTTTTGATATTTAAAAACATTCCTGTGAGGGGTAAATTTTTCACATTGTTTTTGGATTCTTTATTTTTATATTAAATAGGTTATTTTTATTTTTAATTTATTATTTTTATCTTGAACTAATTAAAACATTTTTCCAATTTTCTTTTATCCACTTCTCAGATTTTTGAGTAATTTCTTCCCAACCGTGTCTGGCCATTTCTTTCTCTACTATTCCTCCTCTATGGGGGTGTTTGTGTTTTCTTTCATGGTTTGAACCAAATCCTTGGAAATAATGGGTTAATTCATGCATCAAAACATAATCAAGAACATATTCTGGGACTGAAAGATTTTTGAGTAAAGGATTAATTTCAATTATTGAACCATATTCTTTGCTTTCAAGAGATTTTATGTGGCCTAGTACTCGTTTTGATTTTTTATTTCCCCATCTAACTACAAGAAAATTAGTAACTCCTTTATCAGAAAAATTTTCTCTAATAAGGCAAGCGGCTTTGTTTGCTAAGTACCTGTTGTAGTCTTGTTCTGTAACCATTTAATTATAAAAAAGAAGTTATTCTTTATAAAACGGCATTATTGTTTATTAACTCTAAAGTTGTATTTAATGTATGGATATTTTCTCAATGGTGCTAGTGGTAATTGCCCTTTGTTTGTTTGAAATAGTTAATAGTATTGATAATGCAGTGGTTGATGCTGATGTTCTCAAAGGGGTAGCTAAGCGATCAAGAAGGTTATTTATGTTTTGGGATCTTCTTTTTGCAGTATTAATTGTTAGAGGGGTTCTTCCTTGGTTAATTATTTTCCTAACAGTTCCTTCTCTTGGTCCAATTGGGGCTTTTGTTGCTTCATTTAATGGAGATGCGAGTGCTCTTGCTTCAATTGAAGATTCGCTTCCTTTTTTGTTAATTGGGGCTGGAACTTTTTTTGTTCTTCTTTTCATTGATTGGATTTTTAGAAAACCAAAGAACTTTGCACATTTTCATGAGAAGATTCTTCATGGTAAGAAAGAATTGTTTTATGCTTTTACAATTGCGTTTATTGGGGTAATTTCTCTCGCTGCGTTGGCTTTGGACTCAAAATTGATTTTACCCATATTTGTTGGGGCTACCGTTTTCTTTTTGCTTCATGGGATTAAGAGTCATTTTACCAAGCATAAACACGCAATGGTGGTTGGAGAAAAAAAAGAGCTTCCTGATGCAAATAAATTATTGTATTTAGAAATAATTGATTCAGTTTTTTCAATTGATAGTGTGCTTGGGGCTTTTGCATTTACTTTTTCTATTCCATTAATAATTCTCGGATCTGGACTTGGTGCATTATTAGTGAGATTAGTAATAGTAAATCATTCTGAGAGATTAAAAAAATATTATTATTTAAGAAATGGAGCAATGTATTCAGTTCTTTTTTTAGGGTTTGTAATGATTCTTGAGTCTTTTAAAGTAGAGTTTCCTTTTTGGATTTCTCCATTAATAACAATGCTAATTATATTTTACTTCATCCATCGTTCTCACAAAGAAGCCATGTTTTTGAGAAAAATGGGTTTTCAAACTAAACAATAAATGAGTTTCAAATAAATAGTAATTAATTTTTACTAAGTATTTAGTACTTACGCTTTACTAATATTTAGTAATTAATGTTTTTTTTAATTATTTATAATTAGACTACTAATTATTGTTGTTTAGTAATTATTTGTAGAGTTGTTTTTGCTTTTCCTAAACTAGTATCTAGCTCAATTGTATAATCTCCTGTAAATACAGGAACTCTATTTTTTTGAACAACGCAAGTAAATACTCTTTTTTCTTTTGGGGCAACATTTTCAAGTAAATAAACTGCTTTGTTTGCATCAAAGATTGAATTTGGACAAAAAATGATTAACTCATTAGGGTATCTTGTAAAACTGAATGTAATGTCTTGTTCTTTTGTAGAAGTGTTAGTTAGAGTTAAAATTAATTCAGCATTTTGTGGCCCGTTTGTCAAATCAAGCGGATTGTTTTTCCAAGAAATTTGAATTGAGGGGTTAGTTGCGCTTTGGAAAAATTCTCCTAATCCGCCTAGAATTGGGGGTAAAAGAAATACTGCAAGTACAATAATTATTATTGCCGCAATTAGCCCTATTGCAATTTGCTTTTCTTTATCCAAGTTCCATGAGGGACTTGATGGAGAGGGGATATTTACTTTAGGTAAATTAATTCTAGGTCCGTATAGTGACATGCTAAAATTAGGGGTTTTTGGTATTTAAAGATTGCTTTGCCCAAAGTTTAGGGTAGAGTAAATAGCTGATCGTCAGTTGCGTCAAATACTTTTGCCCTAACTCCTGCATCAAGCCAAGCGTGGGCATAAGAGAAAGCTGCTAGTGAAGTCAAAAGATTTTTTTGTTCCTTGAAATATAAAGCATCAGCATAATAGTTCTTTGCCATTGAAAGGAAGTTCTCTGCAATGGCCATTTCTTTTTCGCTAAGTTCTTTTTTAATTTTAATTTCCTTTAATCCTCGTGCAGTAAGTTTTTCGTATTTATTTACTTTTTCAACAAGTTCTTTTTCAGTAATCATTTTTATCAACTTTTACCGTTAACCGTTTTCATTTTATTTAATTCTTCCAATTAATTTTCAGATTATATAATTTTTCTAAGCATTCTTTTTCTTTTTCATTAACTTTTCCTGGAATGATTAAACTTTGCGGAAAAACTTCTATAATTTCTTTTGATTCAACTATTGTTTTGTGTCCTGCAATTATTTTTTGCTTTAGAGAACCCATTCCT
The DNA here is from genome assembly GCA_041659525.1 of archaeon. GTDB lineage: Archaea > Iainarchaeota > Iainarchaeia > Iainarchaeales > JAAZKV01 > JAAZKV01. Next base: position 919,019 of record JBAZYC010000001.1, read on the forward strand.
ATTAATCCTACGTAAAGCCAATTGTTGTGTTCTTTTTTCTTTTCAGCGATTTTTTCAAGTACCTCTATTCCTTCAATGCAGTTCATCATTCTTTGTGGTTCTTGGTCTTTTTTAATATCCAAAAGGCAAAGGGTGTGAAGTCCTAGTTTTTGATTTTCTTTTATTTGTTCATAAAATGAATCAGGTTCAAATCCTGGTAAATGATAGCAAATAGTAATTGTTCTTCCAAATTTGTATTCATCAAGTCCTGATTCTGCAACCATATTTGTAATTGAGATTCCTGGTATTACTTTCCACTTAATTCCTTTTTCTTTCGCATCAAGAAGTAATTGGATGTGAGTAGTTGCAGTTAGAGGGTTACCAAAAACTAAAAGGGCAATATTGTTTTTGTTAGCTGAGAGTAAAGCTGATTCAAATTGTTCTTCTACCCCAGTTCTATTTAATTCTAAAAAGTTTTTTTGGGTAAGTTCTTTTAGTTGTTTAACAATTCCTTCACTGTATTGGGAGGTGTATACTTCCAAAAACACTTGGTCGCATGATTTAATTGTCTCTAGTGCTTCTATTGTCAAGTGACTTGGTTTTAGTCCTATTCCAATTAAGTATAGCATAATTATCCAAAGTAATTATTCAAGCAAAGTTTTTAATAGTGTGGAGCGATTAGTATTGCATGGTTGGAAACATGGGTATGCGTAGGATGGTTAGATTCAATGGAGCTCCCCCAGGATCAGTTGGTAATTTTAATACTTTTAGAGGGGTAGCTAAGGCTGGAAAAATTGCAAAGCGAAGACCGGTTAATCCAATAGATGCTCTTCCTAAAGTTTCTCACGCTTTTAAACTTCCACTCGGAAGCAAAATTGTTAGTAAAATTAAGTCAATGTATCCTAAAAGTGAATCAAGAAGAATAGTTGCTTCTGAAATAGTTAATTTTTTAGCTAAGAATCCTTCTGCAGCGCAAGAGGATGTTATTTCCAGAGTTCTTTCTAAGTTTAAAAAAAGTAATCTAAAGATAGATCATTCTCAAGTAAAAAATGGAAAAGTTATTCCCTTAATGAAAGAGGTTGGATTTAATTCAATTCTTGAAATTTATAAGGACTTAATTGGTCCAAAAGGAATTATACTAAAAACAAGGTTAAGACCCTAACTGATTTCTTTTCTTTTTTTGTTCTAAATTAGTTTTTTTGTTTTATATTAAACCCATTTTGAATAAACTTGCAAGACCTGTAGCAAAACCGAGTATAGCAAGTATTAATTTAATAAATTCTACTAAATTCTTTTTAGCCTCTAATTTTTTTGGGTGTATTTTTGCAAGTTTGTTTTTTTCTTCTTTTAAATAATCATCAAGACTCCAAGCAATTAATATTGCAAGAATTATTTTTATTGAAGCAAAAAGGGCCGGGTGAATGTTAATTAACATATTTGAAAATACGTGTTGTTCAGAGAAACCAAAGAATGCAATTGCAATACTGCTTGCAATTCCATCAAATGCTTGGCCTGTTACAATAAACAAGTTTAATTTATCATTGAGGATTTTGTATTTAGTGAATTTGTTAATTAAATAGCAAATCCCATAAGAAACTGCAAGAATTATTATTAAAGTTATAATAAACGGGATCCAGTTATTGAACCTGCTTAAGTTGAAAAATATTAATGGCAAAGAAACTATTGCTCCAAACAAAAAAAGTTTTTTGTGATTTATTTCTTGTTTTTTATTAAGTATTCCTGCAACAAGTAATCCTATTGCCACAATTGTAAAAGTTAATGCCCATATTCCGGGAGTAAAAAACCAAAAACCCATTTCGAGTGGGTTAGCAGTTTTAGTTATTCCTTGGATTAATAAGTCTCCTGTTTCTATTTGGTGCATTATTACTCTCATAGAGATTCCAAATAAAATGTAGGGTATTAGTGAAACAAAGAATTTTGTGTCGAATTTAATTCTTTTATTTAATAAATAATAAATTGCGATGCATGCAAGAACTAGCAGTAAAATGTAAATCGAGGTATTTACTAAATTGTAACCTTGGACTTCTGGACTTATTATAGGTCTTATGAAGAAATCATAAATAAAGGAGGGTTCCATGGTAAGTTTAAAATTGGATCTTTATTTAACTATTACTATAGGGAAAGAAATTATGGGGAAAGCAAATAAATTAAGTTCAACTTTGAATGCAAATTCAAAGGATTATATTTTGCCAAATAAGAGTCCTTCTACTCTAAAAGAAGCGCTTGCATTAAAGCTTCCTGCTAAAGAAGCTGTTTTTGCTACTAATGCTTATGACTCTTTTGGAAATATTGCGGTAATTGAAATTCCTAAAGAACTTTCTAAAAGAAAAAAATTAATTGGAGAAACATTAATTGAACTTAATCCTAGATTTGAAACTGTTTGCTCAATTGAGAGTAACCACGAAGGAAAATATAGGGTGCAAAAAGTAAAAGTAATTGCGGGGAAGAAGCAAACCATTGCAAATTACAAAGAAAGTGCTTGTTCTTTTTTGATTCCTCTTGGGAAAGTTTTTTTCTCTCCCAGACTTAGTGGGGAACGTACAAGACTCTCTTCAATGATTAATGAAGGGGAGGTTGTTGGTTGTTGGTTTAGCGGGGTTGGGCCTTATCCAATTGTAATTGCAAAGAATTCTAAAGCAAGTAAAATTGTTGCAATTGAATTAAATCCAATAGCACATAAATTTGCTTTAAAGAACGCTGAATTAAATAAAGTAAATAAAGATTGTGTTAAAGGAAAAGAAAAAGTTGTTTTTATTAAGGGGGATGTAAAAAAAGTTTACAAAAAGTATAAACGTGTGTTTGACAGAATTGCAATGCCTCTTCCCCATACGGGTTATCAATTCCTAAATGAAGCTTTTTACTGCACAAAACCAAATGGAGTAATTCACTTTTATGAAATTGTGATAAAAGAAGACTTTGCTACTCCCGAACAACAAATTTTTCAAGCTGCAAAGAAAGCAAAGAGAGTAGTAGAGATTGTTAGAAAATCAAGGGTTAGAAGATTTTCTCCGACAAAAGAGCAAGTGGTTTTTGATATATTGGTGAAGAATTAATTTTCAGTTTAGATTAGGTTTTTTGTTTAATACTTTAAGTTTTTCTTTCTTAAAAATTGGATTTATAAATTATTTCGTTCTGTTTAATTTGGTGAGTTTAATGGCTTTGAATTTAATTTTTTTAGGTCCTCCGGGAGCAGGTAAGGGGACTGTTGCTCAAGCGGTAATGGAGAAGTACAAATTAACTCAAGTTTCTACTGGGGATTTGATTAGAGCAGAAATTGCTTCAGGAACTGAATTTGGAAAAGAATTATCTGAAGTTGTTAACAAAGGTCAATTAGTTAATGATGATCAAATAGCAAAAATGCTTGAAAAAGAAGTTAAATCAAAAGCAGCTCAAAAGAGCTTTAATGGATTTATTTTGGACGGATTTCCTCGAACTCTTGCACAAGCACCAATGCTAGAAAATATTTTAACTAAAGTTAACCAAAAATTAACTGCTGTAATTTATATTGAATCTTCTAAAGAAAGTGTAGTAAGAAGGCTTTCTTCAAGATGGACTTGCGAGAAATGTAAAAGAGTGTATAACACTGTTTCACTTAAATCAAAACAAATTGGAATTTGCGATGATGATGGAGCAAAACTAATTCAAAGAGATGACGATAAACCAGAAACTATTGCAAAGAGGTATGATACTTTTTTAGAAAAAACCTCTCCTTTAATTGATTACTATTCTAAGAAGGACTTGTTGCATAGGTACGATGGTAATGTTCCTCCTAAAGAATCAGTAGAAGCAGCTGAAAAGATTATTGCTAGTATTGCAGCAAAGAATTAATTTTGAATTAAAAAGTTAAGAGCAGGCAATTGCCTGCTTATGCCTGCTTCTTTTTATTAATCAATTCTCATTCGTCTGTTAGGTCTTTGTAAATCTTTTTTATTTTCATTAATTATTTGTCGTTTTTTAGCTAAGTCAAGTTCTTTGTCTAATTTTATGCTGTGTTTAACTTCTTCTTTTAGATCAATACTTGGGTGATTCAATTTCCTCCTGGTTCTAAGTATTTGTTCTCTTCTTCTTTCTAATTTCTCGTGTTCGCTTCTGCTAGCAATTTCTCTGTCATCAAACATTCCCCTTGATGTTAATTCATCTTGTGCAGCAATTACTTTTCTTTCTGCAGCATAAGTTCTTAGTGCTGCGCGGAGGTGTTGATTGCTTCCGACACTTGGAGTAAGGCGTTTTACTTGTCTCCCTTTTATAGTTTTCATTTTAAAAAAGGGGGACAATTAATTCACCTTTATTTTATAGCGTCCCAAATAATATTGTCTCTTGGGTTAACTGCTATTCCTTTTTGCCCTATTTCTAATGGGTGAATATTTTTGTCGTGAGTAGTTCCCCTCATTTTTCTTACAAATAAGCTTCTGTTTGGTGGAGAAAAGTATAATGCAATTACTCCGTCAACAACAAATTCTTCTACTCCAAAGGCCGAGAAAACATATTTGTTTGCTTGTGTTTCTGAAGTTAGAATTGTAGTGCATCCAAATGTTTTTAGAGTATCACACAATTTGAATAAAGTGGTTCTTAGTAAACTTGGATCAAGATAAGCTCCAAATACAGTGGTTGAATCAATTACTAATCTCTTTGCATTTATTTCCTTAACTTCTTTTGCGATTTCGTTTAATTGTTCTTCAAGTTTTACTTCAAGCATTTGTTTGTCTTTAATAAATTCCATTCCGAGTTTGTAAATAGTAAACATTCCTTGGTCTTGAAGTGATTTAATATCCCACTGGAAACTTTCCATGTTCCAAGCAATATCTCTAACATTTCCTTCTAGTGTAACAAACAATCCTGCTTCCCCATATTGGAGTGCTCCATTGTAAAGGTATTGGGTTGCGAAAATAGTTTTACCAGTTCCCGGTCCACCCGATAGTAATACATTACTTCCTTTTGGTATCCCGCCATTAGTTAATTCGTCAAGTCCAGGTATTCCTGTTTTAGTTCGTTCCAACTATAATCACCTTTCCAAAATTATTTCATTCAGATAATGCAAATAAGTAATATTTAAGGGTTGCTGGAGCAAAGAACTTGATTAATAATTTGTAAGCAGGGTTTTTGGGTATTGAAAAAGCTTTTTAAATACAAATAAGTTAGTCTTACTATGCAAGTGAAAAAAAGATTACTTCCTATTTCTAGGGCAAAATTAGTAAAAAAAGGGCTTAAGCAATTAAATAGTTTGCGAGTAGCAGAAATGATAAAATTTTTTGCAAAACAACCTAATCGAGCAAGAGCGTTGTTAGTAAAAGGACTGAATGCAAGAAGACTTACTGCAATGGGTTTTACAGTTGGAAAATTAAAAGAAGTGGGATACAAGTCAAGTGAGCTTAAGGAACTTGGGTACAGAGCAATTGACTTGAGAACTGCTGGTTATGGATTAAAAGAATTAGCCTTTGCTGGTTATGGTGCAAACGAATTAAGAAAACTTAGTTATGGTGCAATTGAATTGAAGAAATTTGGTTATGGGGCAAGTACTCTAAAAGAAGCTGGTTATGGTTTGAGTGAATTAAGAAACGCAGGTTATAGTTTAAATGAATTAAAAAAACTTGGTTATGGGGCGAGTGCGTTAAGAGCAGCTGGTTTCCCTCAAGCAACTATTAATTCTGTTTTTAATAAAAAAATTTAAGTAACTTATTTAATTAATTTTTTTTTAGTAAATATAAGTCCATACAAATCATTTCTTATACATAAGTATTTTGCTTGTATTTTTCAAAAATTTCCTTTAGTAAAATTAAAAAGCAACTAAGTCCTTCTATATAGTATGCCTAAAGCCTTACAAAGTGACATTGCAGTTACTAGCCTAGCGGGGGCTGATTCACCCGAGTTTTCAAGTCCTGAATTTGATTCTAACGAAGTGGCTTTTGAAAGAGATTACTCGAAAATGGATTTAGTTGATTTGATTGATCAACCTGCTTGGAAAACAATTTTAATTGATTTAGTTGAATCCGAGAAAATGAACCCTTGGGATATTGATGTAGTTGAATTAACTGAAAAGTACATAAAAAAAATTAATGAATTACAGGGACATAACTTAAGAGTTCCTGCTAATGCGATTTTGGCTTGCGCAATTTTAGTTAAAACAAAATCAAAGTACTTAAGACTTAGTTCGCTTGATGATAAAGAAGAAGCAGCTGTTCTTACTCCTGAACAAAGAGCATTAATGCTTCAAGAGATTCCTGATTTAATGGCGGGCAGAGTAGCTCGTGAGGGAAGAATTACGCTTGATGAATTAGTTTCTAGCATTGAAGATATTATTCAAAGAACCACTCCAAAGAAAGGAGCTGCAAGAAACGTTCCTAGAATTGAAATTAATTTTGACACCTCTTCAATTGAAGAAAGAATGCAAGAGGTATTTGATTTAATTACAAAGAAAGTTGACTCCCAAGGAATAGTTTTGTTTGATGATCTTTTAGCAAATAGAGAAACTGATTCTATTGTTGAAACATTTTTACCAGTTCTTTTCTTAATGAATAATGGAAGAATAATTGCCTACCAAAACGAATTCTTTGGTGAAATATTTGTAAAACTAATCCCTTTAGCAACAACACAAGCTACTACAAGTCCAACTGCTTAAAGTTAAATAAAGCAAGCTTAGGAACAATACAAGAAAACAACAAATGGTTATATTTAATAAAAGAAAGTAACAAAAACTAATGATGAAACTTGAAACAAAAAGGTTGATTCTAAGGGATTGGAAAAAAGAAGATATCAAAGATTTAATAGAAGGCTTGAATAATTTAAAAGTTGCAAAATGGCTTGCCTTTGCTCCACACCCATTTACAAAGAAAGATGCTGAAAAATGGATAGATTATTGTAAGAACCTTAAGAAAGGAAAAAATAGAACTGCTTATGAGTTTGCAATTGAACTAAAATCTGAAAAAAAAGTTATTGGCGGAGTAACTCTTGATAAAATAGATCACTTTCATGGACTTGCTGGAGGCGGTATTTGGATTAACATCGACTATCACGGCAAAGGATATGGCACAGAAGCTTTTGGCGAAAGATTAAGATTTGCATTTGAAAACTTAAACTTAAGACGAATAGAAAATGGATTTTTTAAAGGAAATCCTTCCTCATTAAAAATGCAAAAAAAATTAGGCTACAAACTTGAAGGGCTAAGGAGAAAAAGATTTGTTTGCAAGGCTGATGGAAAGATAAAAGACGAATACATTACAGGATTGCTAAAAGAAGAATGGAAACCCTAAGCCTGCCGAATGCGACACGCTTAATCAATATGCCGACTTTGTGACAGAGCCTCTCTTGCGCAACTATTAAATACCACTTTTTCCCTAGTTGTGGTATGGCTAAGAAGAAATCTAAACCAGCAAAACGAAAATTTGCTGCAAAGAAAGCACCTGTTTTGATTGAAGATACAAAAGGATTTTTTGAAAGATTTAAGGATATTATTCCTCAACAAAAAAAAGAAACTGTTAGAGTTAAAACTTTCATAGTAGAAAAACCTGTTTATGTTTCTGCTCCCCAAGAGCGAGTATATCATCCCCCTCAAAAATATGTGATGGATGAAGCGGATCAAAAAAGATTTGACTCTAGACAGAGTAGGTATTCAAAAAGAAATCAAAAAAAACAAGACGAAGTTCCTCAAGAAGAAATGGATGAACCTCAAATTGGGGAAGAGGGAAGTGAAGAATTTGCTAATGAAGCTCCAGTTGGAGATGATTTTGATGAAAATGGCGAACAAGAAGTAACTGACGAAGAAGGGGCAGTTCAAGAGGAAGGCGAAAGTGCTGAATTACCAGCCTCTACTCATGTTAGAAGCAGGGGAATGGTAAAAAATATTTGGTGGAGAAAAGCTTTGTTTTGGGCAATTCTAGTTTGGTTAATCATTCTTGCGATCTCAATGGGAATGCAAGCAATAAAATTAATTGAAGTAGATCTCACAAGACAATGGTGGATGCTTTTAGCAGGGTTAATTGTAATTATGCTAGTTTATTTCAAATTTTTTGAAGGAAAAATATAATTTATTTGGATAGTTGGGATGTTTTAATATTTTTTCAAAAGTGAAAAAATTTTGAATGTGATTTGACTTGAAAGAAAAAATCGTAAAATTTTTTATTGAGTGGGGAAAGATTTCTTTTGATGGCTCCTCTCTCCAAGACATTATTTTTACCCAAGGAGACGTTAAATCCCGAAATTATGATTTATTAGAAAAAAAATATGGGACAATGCATGTTGTGGATATGGATGAAGCAAAAGAACTTCTAAAAGGAAATCCACTTGAAGTAGTAATAGGGACTGGTTTTGATGGGGGATTAAAATTAACTCCTGATGCGGAAGCCATACTTAAACAAAGAACCGCTCTTTTTGTACTAACTTCGCCTCAAGCAGTGGAAAGGATAAATGAAATGCTTGCAAAAAATGAAAAAGTTAGTGCTTTGATTCATGTTACTTGCTGAACCAAAGCAATACTTTTCAAGTTAATAGTTCAATATCATTATCTTTTTCTAAACTAATTTATTCTTTTTTAGAGCAGCTTCCATTTTGGGTTTATCAAAGCCAATAATTATTTCACCCTTAATATCAATTACTGGAACCCCCATTTGTCCACTTTTAGTTATCATTTCTTTTGCTTTATCTTGGTTGATTCCAACGTTAACATCGTCGAACTCCACTTTTTTTTGTTTTAACCAATCCTTAGCCATTACACAGTAAGGGCAAGTGTTTGTTGAGTACACAATTACATTAGCCATATTTACACCTCAATTTCTTAAGTTATTGTTTCAATACTTATGCGCCATCCCTTGTTTTTTTAAACCTTCCTGCGCAGGCACCCACCTTTAATTTTTGATTTGTTATTGTATTAAATAGAGTTAATTCCAAAAGTATGTTGGTGAAAAAGTGAGTAACAAGGAAGGAACAATTGATTTCAAAATCAATATGCAAAACTACTTTTCCTTGGCGAAGCCCTATGCATTAATGTTTTTGGTCTTAGGTTTTTTTGTTTTAACTATTAGTCTTGCAAGTATTGGAGAAAAATTTATTTTCAAACTATTAATTGATTATGGTACTTTATATTCAATGGGAGGAATGTTATCTAACCAATTTGTAGAATTAGTAACCTCCTTAGCATTAGCATTCGTTTTGATCACAATTGCTAAAGCAATTTCTTATTGGTTCAGATTACATACAATAAATCGACTTGATGCTGCAATTATAGTGGATTTGAAAAAAAAGTTTTTTACCCACATTGTTCGTCTTTCTCACAAATTTCACACCTCTCACAAAACAGGAAGTTTAATTGCAAGAATGACCAGAGGCGCTCGTGCAATAGAAACAATTACTGATTTTTTCATGTTTGAATGCCTAAATTTGGGTTTGCAATTGTTAGTTGTTTCAATTTCAATTCTTTATTTTGATCCTGTGCTTGTAATTGTCCTATTTGGAGTAGTAATTCTTTTTGTTTTATATATTTTAGTTGTTTTATTCAAGCAACAAAAAGCAAAGATTGATTCTAATGATGCTGAAGATAATGAAAAAGCATTTATTGGAGATATTTTTCTAAATATTGATACAGTAAAATACTTTGGAAAAGAGAATACAATTGTTAATAGTTTTTCCACTCTTGCCAATACTACTGGAACTAAATTCATTAAGAGTTGGGATTTTGAAAGATGGGTTCCTTTCGGGCAATCACTCATATTTGGAGCTGGATTGATTATTTTGATTTCAATTCCTCTTTTTAGATTTGTTCAAGGGGAAATAAGTATCGGTACCCTTGCTTTTGTTTATATGGTTTTTTTTAATGTTACTGATCCTTTGACTGGATTTATTTGGGGTTTAAGAAGATTTTACGATGCCACTGCGGATTTCCAATCTTTATTTGAGTATGACAAACTCAAAAGTGAAGTTGTTGACAAGCTTGATGCAAAGGAAATAAAAATTAAGAAAGGAAAAATTGAATTCAAAAATGTTGGTTTTAATTATAATAGAAAGCAATTGATTAAGAATTTTGATTTATCAATTTCTCCTAATGAAAAAATTGCTTTTGTAGGTCCTTCTGGTGCGGGTAAAACTACCCTTGTAAAACTACTCTTCAGACTTTATGATGTTGAATCAGGAGAGATTTTAATTGATGGAAAAAACATTAATAAGTACAAGCAAGAATCAATGCGTTCTGAATTGAGTATTGTTCCCCAGGAATGTATTTTGTTTAATGATTCTATTTACAATAATGTGGTTTTTGCAAAACCCGCTGCTACAAAAAAGGAAGTATTTAACGCACTTAAAGCTGCTCAACTTTATGATTTTGTAGAGTCTCTTCCTGAAAAAGAAAACACTATGGTTGGGGAGAGAGGAATAAAACTTTCTGGTGGGGAGAAACAAAGACTCTCAATTGCTCGTGCACTTTTAGCTAACAAAAAAGTTCTTGTGCTTGATGAAGCAACTTCTTCGCTTGATTCTAGAACTGAGCACCAAATTCAAGTTGCATTAAAAGAACTAATGGAAGGAAGAACCACAATAATTATTGCACATAGACTTTCAACTATTATGAGTGCGGACAAGATTGTAGTTATTGAAAAAGGTGAAATAGCTCAAGTTGGTACTCATAATGAATTAATCAAACAAAAAGGTACTTACAAAGAGCTTTGGGAAATGCAAAAAGGTGGATATATAGAGTAAAGATTATTCTCTAGTTGGGGCCAACTAGTTTTTCTTTTATTTTTTTCTTCCAACCATTACAAAAAAAGCTGCTTCTTTTCTAAGGAGCCATTTTATTTCATCAATTATGGGTTTTTTGAAAGTGGGTTTTGAAGAAACAAATGTAATATTATTTTCTTTAAACCAATTTAGTATTTCGTTAATTGAATGATAACTCTCATGCACCTGTCCATACTTATCAGCAGAGTGAGATTTGCTTCCATTCTTTCCAAAGTATTTTTCTCCAAAAGAAATTCTTTTCTCAATATCGCTTCCACAAAACAACCAAAGAAAGAATCTTTTTATTCGGTGGCGAAAACGAGAATACTTATTGTAAAGTCCAATAACAACTAATCCATTTTCTTTTACTTTAGTACATGCAATTTCAAATCCTTTTTTGGCATTAATTGTGTGATGCAAACTCCCTAGTGCAATAACTACATCAAATTTTTCATTAAACTCAGTTTCTTTGATTTGAAGAATATTTTTTTCAATAAAAGTAATGCTTTTTTCCGTTCCTAGGGTTTTTGATAGTTCTTTGGCTTTTTTTATTGAAGAGGAACTAAAATCAATTCCAGTTACTTTTGCCCCGCATAGTGCAAGTGAACTAGCCAGTTCTCCTGTTCCACATCCTAATTCAAGAACTTTTTTTCCATTCCAAAAAGTCTTATTTTCACCAAAACTCTTTGATACCCATGAGGCGAAATACTCTATCTCTTTTTTAGAGGTAACTTTTCTTGAAGGATAAGGATATTTTTCGTAAAGCTCTTTTACGAGTTTTTCTTTGTCAGAGTTTTGCATTTTTCTCATTTATCTCTTTTTAGGTAACGATTAAAAGAACCTTCTCTAAGGAATTTTTTAGTTATTATGCAAAAAATAATTGGTTTACTTGATTTGGATTATTTTTACGCGCAAGCGGAAATCCTTCGAAATCCTCAATACAGAGGAAAACCTGTAGTAATAGTAATGCCTTCACTTAGGGAAAACTCAGGAGCGATTGCTACTTGTAATTATGAAGCGCGTGAAATGAAAATAAAATCAGGGATGCCACTTTCTCTTGCAAAGAAACTTGCAAGCAAAGACACGATTTTTATTAATGCTGACAAGCCTTACTACGAAGAAGTTTCTCAAAAAATATTTGAAGTAGTTGATTTTTTTTGTGAAAAAATTGAACAAGTTTCAATTGATGAAGCTTATTTTGATTTAACTAATCCCTCTGATTATGAAAAAGCTGAAGAGATTTGTAAAAAGATAAAACAAAGAATAAAAAGCGAGGTGGGTTTGAGCTGTTCAATTGGACTTGGGCCAAATAAATTAGTTGCTAAAATGGCTGCTTCTGCAAAAAAGCCTGATGGGTTTTATGTAATAAAACCAGTTCAAGTGGATGATTTTTTGTCAAAGCAAAAAGTTTCCTCTCTTTTTGGGGTGGGTCCAAAAACTGAAGAAGAATTCAAAAAGCACGGAATTAATTTTGTTTCTGATATAAAGAAATTCACTAAATTAGATTTGGTTAATTGGTTTGGAGAAGCAAATGGGTCAAAGTTATACGATTTTGCTTTTGGAAAAGATGAAAGAGAAGTTGAACCTAATAGAGAGAAGCAACAACTTTCAAGGATGATGACAATTAAAGAGGATTCAAGAGAGTATGATGATATCAGGCAAAATGTTGATTTTCTTTCAGAATTGTTATACAAACAAATTACTGAACTCAAAAAAAGATTCAAAACAGTTTCACTAATTATTGTAACTGATAGAATGGAAACTTTAACTAAATCAAAAACAAGAGTGGAACCCATTTCTTCACTTGATGAATTAAAAGAAATTGAACACACTCTTCTCCATGAATATTTGAGTGATACTTTTTCAAAAGTAAGAAGAGTGGGGGTTAAAGTTTCAAATTTTGATGAACAATCAGGTTTCCAAAGAAAATTATTTGAATTTAAGTAAGAGTGGTTTAATGTGGTTTCTAAAGAAAAACAAATTAAAGCAATTAAGCAACTAGGATTACTTAAGTTAAAATCCTCAAAAATGAGACTCGCTGCCGAGAAATGGGATGCTGATTGGAAAACTCTTATTGCAATTTCTCTTTCTGCTCAATCAAGGGATGAAACTACAATAACTATTGCAACAAAGTTGTTTGAAAAGTACAATACTTTAGAAAAATTAGCAAGTGCAAAATATGTTGAGGTTTTATTTGTTTTAAAAAGTTTGAATTATAATAAAACAAAAGCAGCTAATATTATTGCTTGTGCTAAAATGCTACGAGAGGATTATTCAGGGGTTGTTCCGTTGGATTTTGATAAATTAATTACTCTTCCGGGAGTGGGTAGAAAAACAGCTAATGTTTTCTTATCAGAGAATGGATTTGATGCTATTGGGGTGGATACTCATGCAGCTTATATTTCAAGAAAACTGAATTGGACTAAAAATAAAAATCCTAAAAAAATTGAAGAGGATTTGAAACAATTATTTCCTAAACAAAAGTGGAAACAAATAAATCCAGTTTTAGTTCGATTTGGGAAAACCTATACAAGTAAAAAAAATAAAGACAAAATATTAAAGGAAGTTCAAAAAATGGGATAGTTCCCAAATGATTTATAAATACATATGAACAGATATTCATATATTGGTGATTGATTTGATAAAGAAAACAGATACTTTAGGGGATATTGTTTCTAATTATCCTGAAGTTGTACCTATACTAGCTGGTGCTGGTTTGCATTGCATTGGGTGCCACGTTGCTACTTATGAATCCTTAGAAGAGGGCTGTACTGCTCACGGGATGAACAAAAAAGAAATTGTTGAATTAGTAAAAAAAGCAAATACAAGAATTGCTGAATATGAAATTATGCCTAAAGTTGTTTTTACTACTAATGCAGTTTTAGAACTTAGTAAGAGACTTGGAAAACCTCCTAAGAAATTTGTTAGAATTATTCATAACTTTTCAGGAGAATTTGATTTTGAGGCTAGTAATACTAAAGAAAAAACAGACGAAGTAATTGAAGCAAAAGTAATTGATGCTAAACCTCAAAGTGAGAAAATTTCTAGTAAAAAGACAAAATTGCTTAATATTAATATTTTGGCTGATAAAAGAATTGAAAAAATGCTTCGCGGAGTAGAAATTGATTATGACGCAAAGCAAAAAGATTTTGCTGCAAAAAGAGTTTAATTTTTATTCAATTTCTTTTTCTTGAATAAATTTTGCTGCGCTGTGTGCAGCAATTGCTCCTTCTCCAACACAAGTAGCAATTTGGTTTAATTCTTTTTTAATGCAATCTCCTGCGGCAAAAACTCCTTTTTTGTCTGTTTCCATTTTATCATTTACAATTACTCTTCCAGTTTCGTCTTTGTTTACATCAATAAATTCAGTGTTTGGTTGAGAGCCAATAAAAATAAATGCTCCCGTAATTGAGAGTTTGGTTTCTTTTCCTTTTGTTTTAACTTTTATACTTTCAAGCATTTGAGTTCCTTCAAAACCAACTACATTTGTTTGGAGCATTATTTGTACTCCTTTTTCTTTTAGGGTTTCTTGCTTTGCGACTTCTGCGCTTAATTCTTTTTTTGAACAAATTAGAGTAACTTTTTTTGTTACTGTTGCAAGATAGATTGCTTCTTCAGCAGCTCTGCTGTCAAAACCAATTACTGCAACTTCTTTCCCATTATACATGGGCCCATCGCAAGTTGCACAAAAGTGAACTCCTTTGTTTAGGTATTGTTTTTCTCCGGGAACATTAAGCCACTTACTTTTTGCTCCAACTGAAACAATAATTGTTTTTGCACTAATTTTTTTGTCAGCAAGAGTAATTTCTTTTATTTTATCATTAATTTTAATTTCGCTTACTTCATCAAGTTCTATTTGTGCACCGGCTTTTTGAGCTTGTTCTTTGAATTTTGTCATTAATTCCATCCCTGAAATATCTTCAAATCCGGGGTAATTTTGAATACTATTTGCCCAAGTAGCAGTTCCTCCAGTAATTCCTTTTTCAATTATAATTGTCTTTAGTCCGTATCTTGCACAGTAAAGTCCAGCAGTTAATCCGGCTGGTCCTGCCCCTATTATTGCAACGTCAAAATCTGTCATTTGCTCACCAATTTTTGATAAGGAAGATGGATTCAACGGCTTTTTATTCTTTCCTCTCGCCTTTCAAATAATTCTTTTTGGAGGAAAGTATTTAAGGACAAATAATGTACTTTTGTTATGGCTAAAAAGGAAGAAAGTTCTACTGTTAAACAAACTGACAGTTACAATGAGGCTAATAGAATTGCACTTGAACTTGCTAGTTCAAAAAAGGAATCAAATAATAAGGTTGTGGGAAAAGTTCAACCGACTTCTGTAAACAAGAAATTAAAAAATGATAAAGTAAAAAAAGAAGTTAAAAAACTTCAAAAACAAGCAAGAGTGCAGGCAAAAGTAATTAAGAAACAAAAAGATGTTGATACTATTGTAGAAAAAGAGGTTTCTAAAACTTCTCTTGTAGACATTGCAAATAATTCTAGTAGCGACTCAATTGGGGATGATTCAGATTTACTTGATGACTCTTCAACTAAACAAACTTTTGAAGAGGGAGTAGAAAAAAAGAATACTGGTTTAATTGAAATGCTTGGCGGAGCGGCAATGATTTTAATCGCGCTTGAGTTAATTGTAATTATTATTTTATTGATAGCTTTATTCTTCTTTTAGTTTTATTGCTAATATTTTTTTCTGAATTAGTACTTTAAATTTTTCTAAAAAAGCTTTTTGAATTTAGTAATTTATCTTTTTCTAGTAAAAATCCAGCCAAGTAGCATTCCAATTATCAAAGAAAGCATTATACTTATTGCAAAGAACTCGCTTGTTATTCCTTGAACTACAGTTGAACCCATTCCTGTTCCATCAATAGCCCTTTCAGCAATTGCCGTAGTTTTTAGAACAGTTTGATCCATCATGCTTCCTGCATAATTTGCAGGCGCAGAAGCCATTGTTCCAAAAGAACCTAATAACATGTAAATAAATCCCCCAACTACTACTGTCGCAAGTGAAAGAACAATTAGTACTTTTACCTCTTCCATTAAACTTGGGTGAACTATTTGTTTTCCTTTTGAAGTTAATTCATAGTACTTCCATTTTCTCCCTTCATCAATTTGTTTAATGAGTTCAGCATCAACTAATATTTCGCAGTGTTCCTTAATTGTGGATCCACCTAAGTTAAGTTTTTGACTTAGTTCAGTAAGAGTTCTTCTTCTATCAGAGAGGTTTTTCAGTATGTTTATTCTTGAATCAGCAGAAAGTGCTTTGAAACTCTTTTCATCTAAAACTACTCTTTGATCCATAAAAATCATTTTCTTCAATTGTTGATTTTATTATTACTGTAAATGTTATATTTTTGGTTGTTTCTTACTAATTACTTGTTTTAAGTGTTTTTAACATTTCCTATTTCCTTCGGTGATTAGTTACAAAGTATTAATTATTAAAAATGGTTTATTCAGCTTTTGCGGGTTTTGGGTAAATCATTAATAATACTGCGTATACAATTGATGAAATTGTTTTAACAATTAAATTACAAATCATAAGCATCATAACAAATCCACTTATTGCGTAAAGTATCCAACAATACTTTGACATTAGCGTAATTAGGGGGAGTTGTTTTACAATTTCTGTCCCTAAATCAATTTTTTGAGCTTTTAGTTGGGTGGAAATATTATTTTTAAAATCATTTGAGCTGAAAGTAGTTTTTATTGCATCTAATTTTGTTATTAGCATTAATCCATCAGGATCATTTTTTGCAGAGAGGTTTGATAGTTCTGGGAGTTTTTGAATTTCTGTAATCGTTGCTTGTTGTTGAAGAGCAATACTTGTTGCGAATTGATCCGCAAATTGGTCGCTTAGTTTAATTCCATTTCCTACTGAGATATTCAAAAATTCTGGAACAAAATTTTGTTCAAGTTTTACTTGATTCATTGATCCAACTATAACTAAGTAAAGAAACAATCCAATACAAGCGAAAATAAGTATTCTTCCAGCAGCACTAGTTCCTGATCTAATTGAAACTAAATAATGGAGTTCGTGTTCTTTTTCTTTTAAGTATCTAATTCCAAGGGGTATCCCTATCATTAACAAAAATAGAGGTAAGGCAAAATCAACCATCATTTTTTGGAATATTAAAAAATTAATTAGTATTCCTAAAATTAATCCGCTTCCGATAAACAGCAAAGCAGGGACGAAGAGGTATTTTCTTCCTAGAGTTAAAATTAAACCCATGCAAATTGAAGCTGAAAAAATGAATGCTAAGAAATTTCCTGATAAAATTTTTTCAAACAAAGGAAATGAGTTAATGGTCATAAACATTTGAGTACTAATTCCTGTTAGTGAGAAAAAGTATGCTGTAGCAATAACCCAAATGAATAGTAATATTGCAAGTATTGCGCCAGGCAGACGTTCGTCCATGCTAGAACTACTAAATTCTCCTATTTAACCTTTTCTTTCCCTGTTTTTTCTTCTGGGCTGAACCCTTAAAAATTCTTCCTAAGAACTTTCTTTTAGTGTTAAAATGGACGAAACCAATTTTTCTTCAATAGAACAAAAGTGGCAAAAAGAGTGGGAAGAGAAGAGTACTTTTTCTGTTTCTAATAATTCTAAAAAGAAATTTTATGTTCTTGAAATGTTTCCTTATCCTTCAGGAGCAGGTTTGCACATGGGGCATGCTCTCAATTATACTATTGGAGATATTCAAGCTAGATTTAGAAGAATGAGTGGTTGTTCTGTTTTGTACCCAATGGGTTATGATGCTTTTGGTTTGCCTGCAGAGAATGCTGCAATTAAAGCGGGTGAGCATCCAAGCGATTATACAAAAAAATCTATTGCAAATTTTATTAACCAACAAAAAGCTCTTGGATTGAGTTATGATTGGGAAAGATTAGTAGTAACTTCTGTTCCTGAATATTATAAATGGAATCAATATTTCTTTTTGAAATTTTTTGAAAAAGGTTTAGTGCAAAAAAAGAAAGCTGCCGTAAATTGGTGTCCTGATTGTAATACTGTTCTTGCTAATGAACAAGTGCATAACGGAAAATGTTGGAGACACGCCGACACTGATGTTGTGCTTAAGCAACTTGAACAATGGTTCATTAAAACAACTGATTATGCTGATGAGTTATTAGAAAAAACTGATGAGTTAGAATGGCCTGAGCGAATAAAATCTATGCAAAAAAATTGGATTGGAAAATCATACGGAACAGAAATTAATTTTGAAGTTAATGGGCAAAATTGGCCAGTTTTTACTACTAGACCAGATACTATTTTTGGAGTAACTTTTGTAGTAATCTCTGCTCAGCACCAAAAATTATTTGAATTAGTTACTCCTGAGCAAAAGAGTGCGGTTGAAGCTTTCTTAAAGAAATTAAAATCAGTAAGTGAAAAAGAACTCGAAACTATGGGAAAAGAAGGAGTTTTTACTGGGGCTTATGCAATTAACCCAATGACTAAAGAAAAAATTCCAGTTTATGCTGGAAACTTTGTTGTAGCTGATTATGGTTCGGGAATGGTTATGGCTGTTCCAACTCACGATCAAAGAGATTATGAGTTTGCGAAAAAATATAGTATTCCATTAAAGCAAGTAATTGCTCCTGCGTTCATTAACACAGAGGGGCCTGATGCAGTAAAGCCCACTGTAGAAACAGTTGAGAGAACAGCTGTTTTTGGAATTGTAAAGCACTGGAAGGAAGATAAATATTATTGCCTTGATTGGGAAAAATTTAATTGGAAGACTTTTATTATTGGTGGAGTTGAAAAAGGAGAAACTAGTGAAGAAGCTGTTGTTAGGGAAGTAAAGGAAGAAACAGGGTATCAAAATATTAAATCAGTAACTGAAGTGGGGTATGAAGTATTTTCAAAGTTTTTTGCAACTCACAAAGGGGTTAACAGAGCAGCTTATCAAAAAACTTTTTTAGTTGAACTTGGATCGGATGAGTTTATTGAACCAAAACAAGAAGAGGTTAAAAATCACAAAGGATTGTGGGTGCCAAAGAAAGAGATGAGTTCTTTTTTGAATTTGAAAGCACAGCAATATGTTTGGAAATCTTATCTTAAAGGTGGAGAAGCTTACACTGAAGAGGGATTGTTAATTAACTCTGGCGAATTTAATGGATTAAACAACACTGATGCAATTGAAAAAATTTCTAATTTTATTGAAAAAAGTAAACTTGGAAAGAAAACTGTTAATTACAAGTTAAGAGATTGGCTTGTTTCAAGACAAAGATATTGGGGTACTCCTATTCCAATTGTTTATTGTGCAAAATGCGGAACGGTCCCTGTTAATGAAAAAGATTTACCTATAAAATTGCCTTATGAAGTAAAATTCGGGGAAGGAAATCCGCTTGCATCAAATAGTGAATTTGTTAACACGAAATGTCCTAAGTGTGGAGGAAATGCAAAAAGAGAAACAGATACTATGGACACTTTTTTTGATTCTAGTTGGTATTATTTGCGTTACACTGATAACAAAAATTCTTCATTGCCTTTTGATAAAGAAAAAGCAAAGTATTGGATGCCTATTGATCAATACATTGGCGGAGCAGAACACGCTTGTATGCACTTAATTTATGCAAGATTCTTTGCGAAAGCACTTAGGGATTTAGGGTTTGTTGAATTTGATGAACCATTCAAGAAACTCTTCAAT
Source organism: archaeon (assembly GCA_041659525.1). Taxonomy (GTDB): domain Archaea; phylum Iainarchaeota; class Iainarchaeia; order Iainarchaeales; family JAAZKV01; genus JAAZKV01. The sequence continues at coordinate 938,371 of JBAZYC010000001.1, forward strand.
CAGGGAATGCTTCACGGTGCTGATGGAAACAAAATGTCAAAATCTTTAGGAAATATAATTAATCCTCTTGATATTATAGAAAAGCATTCTGCGGATTCATTGAGATTTAATTTAATGTCACTCTCAGCTCCAAATAGTGATAGTGTTTGGTCAGATAGAGGAATGGAATCTGCTCACAAGTTCTTACAAAGATTTTACTCAGTTCTCTTGGAAATTAAATTGGGGTCTTCAAGCAAGTTAATTGAAAGCAAAGTTAATAGAACAGTAAAAGAAGTTACAGTGGATATTGAATCTTTCAAATACAATTTAGGGATAATAAAACTAAGAGCACTTTTTGATTCAATTGCTCTTGAGAAAGAAATTTCTAAAAGTGATTTTGGAAATGTGCTAAAATTATTCCACCCTATTTGTCCTCACATTACTGAAGAATTGTGGCACGCAAGAGTGAATAATTCAATGTTGAGTTTAGAATCTTGGGCAACTTTTAACGAATCAAAGATTGATGATCATTTAGAAAAAGTAGAAGAAATAGTTGCTTCACTTAGAGGAGATATTTTAAAAGTAAAAGAACTTGCAAAAATTGCTAAAGTTTCAAAAGTGAGATTTTTCGTTGCCCCTGAATGGAAATGGACTGCACTTGAAATAGTAAAAAATGCTTGTAACAACAAACCTGATTTTGGAATTGCGATTAAAGCTCTAATGAGTGATAATGAAATGAAGAAACATGGAGCAGAAATACAACCTTTCTTAAAAACTGCAATTAGTAGATTAGCTGAATTAGGAGATTTGCATAAATTTGATGAATTTTCTGCACTTACTGAAGCAAAGCCAGTTCTTGAAAAAGAATTTGGGTTAATTGAAATTATTCGAGCAGAGGATTCTACTGAAGTTAAAGCAAAGAACGCTTTCCCTGGAAAACCTGCACTAATTATTGAGTAGTTCTTTTGAATTTTATTTAGGGATTCAATTTAGTTCAATTTCTTTCTTTAGAGCTAACTTTAAATACTTTGAACTTCTTTTAATTTCAGATAGTTTGAGTTAGTGATTTTTGTGGATAGATTAGAAAAAGAAAAGATAATGGAAGCAGCTCTTTTTATGAGTCCTAAACCGCTTACGCTTGATGAACTCAATGCGATTGCTCAAACTGAATCAAGACTTGAAACTAAAGCGATGATGACTGAGTTAATGAGTTTTTATAATTCTAGAAAATCTGCTCTTGAAATAGTAGAATTACCTGTTGGTTACCAAATGAGGGTTAAAGAGGATTACGAGGATCACGTTCAGCACTTTGCTCAGAATTCAATGTTTTCAAGAGGGGTAATGAAGACTTTAGCATTTATTGCATATAAGCAACCAATTTCTCAGGCGGTTGTCGTAAAATATCGAAACAACAAGGCTTATGATCACCTAAAATTGTTGCTCGAAGAGGGTTTCATAAAAAAAGAACCTAAAGGTAGATCATTTACTTTATCCACTACTACAAAATTCATTGAGTACTTTGGAAAAGATTTTGGTAAAGCAAAAAAGAAAGCGGAAACTAATCAAGGAATTAGTGCTGGTAGTGTTACTCCTGTTGTTCAAACTGCAAAAGAATCAAAATCTTCTCTGGGAGAAGAAGTAAACACAATAATGGAACAAGAAAGTAAATAAATTAAAATTTTTATTTTTAATTAATTAAAATTCATCTAGCTTTTGTTGTTTGGTTCCAATTTTATCAAGTGCTTTTGTGCAAGTACTCCAAAAGATTCTTGAAAATGGGGGAAGTTTTTTATTTTTTTCAACGTAGTCTGCTAAAAATTTTTTAGTAGTCGGATCAGAGGGGTAACCTGAACCAATATTTCCAAATTTTTCTGATAGTGCTTCAATTTCTTCATCTCTTTTAACTTTTGCAAGAATACTAGCAGCTCCTACTACAATGTATTTCGAATCCGCTTTATTTTCAGCAACAATTTTTGTTTTCTCATGTGCTTTGTTTAAATATTTTCTAATTCTTCGTTCAAATGCTCCTTTCACTGCGTCAGGGGAATCAATGTAAATAATTTCTGGTTTTGATTTGAGTTCGTTAATTAGTTGAGCAATTTTTATTGCTTCGATTTCGTTTAACGAATATTGAGTCATTAATTCATTTAATTCAATTGGCTCAAGGATTAACACTTTGTGTTCTACACAAGTTTCTTTTATTTCCTCAATTAGTGCTTTTCTTTTGTTTGGCAAAATTTCTTTGGAATCTTTTACTCCGAGTTCTTTGAGTTTCTTTTCACTTTCTTTTTCCATTACACTTATTCCAATAGTCATTGGGCCAAAGCAAGGACCTCTTCCAGCTTCATCAATTCCTGCAACAAGAACCATTCTAAAATCAACTTTGTGCTTTTGTTTTTTGCCTTGCTTTTTTCTTTGCGTTTGCTTTAGCCATTTCTGCAAAAAGTTTGTCTCGGTAAATTAGATGCGCAGATATTTCTTTAGCTGCTAAAAAAGAAGCGTTCTTTCTCGCTTCTGCTGTGCGATTATTTTCTTTTATTTGCTCAAGTGCAATAAGTCCTGCTTTTGTTATTTTTACCATAAACAATTGTACTTGTAAGGACTATTTATAATTAACCAAAAGGAAAATTAAAAGAAAGTTAAAAGCCTATTTAATTGTGCTAAGAATTAGTTTGATTTAAGAAAAAGGTTGGATTAGTTGTTTACTTGATATCGACTAGTATTTCTCTTATTCTTGCTCTTTGTTTGTCGCACATACTGCAAGCATCAATAGCATCTAAGCAAAGCACTTTTGCAGCTCTTACTTTGTCAAGTTTTTCCATTTCAGCGTCATCAAGTCTTAGTTCTTCAAAAGCTATTTTTAGAGTGTCATAAGCTTTTCTTGTTGAAGAAAGAGCCATTTCTTTTTGATCTTCACTTGGTTTAATATTCTTGTAAGTGTGACAAAGCATGCAATTTCTTTTTGCTGAATCAAAATAAGCTGATAAACCTGTTTTCATAACTATATTGTAAAACGAAAAAGAATATAAAACATGCTTTAGAGGCTTTATTTTGAATATTAAAGCGTTTTATTTTATTAGCGGGTAAGGAACCGTTTTTTATTCAAAACTTTTTTCTTTTAATTTTTATTAGTTAATTAAGTATCTTCTCAATAGAATTAATTTTCTTTTAAAAAAATAGAGTAGCACAGAGCATTTGCTCTGCGCTAGTGTTAAAATTTTATTATTTATGCTGCTACATCTATGTTTAATCTCTTCTTGAGTTCTCTGTATCTGTTTCGGATAGTTACTTCTGTTACTCCTGCAACATTAGCAACTTCTTTTTGAGTTCTTCTTTCTCCCTTCAAGAGTCCTGCAATGTATACTGCTGCAGCTGCTACTCCTGTTGGTCCTCTTCCTGAGATTAATCCTTTCTTAATTGCTTCTTCAAGTATTCTTCTTCCTTCTTCTTGAACTTCTCCGCTCAAGTTTAGTTCGCTTGCGAATCTTGGGATGTAGTGGATTGGGTTTGTTAGTGGAACACCTAAGTTTAGTTCTCTAACTAAAAATCTGTATGTTCTCCCAATTTCTTTTTTAGTTAATCCGCTTGCTTCAGCCATTTCGTTTAGAGTTCTTGGAACGTGATAAGTTCTGCATACAGTGTAAAGAACTGCTGCTACAACTGCTTCGATTAATCTTCCTCTGATTAATCCTTTCTTTACAGTTTTTCTATAAAGCAAAGCTGCTGCTTCGACGAGTGTGTCAGGAATATTTAAGTAAGATGCAACTCTTCTCATTTCTGTTAGTGCTATTGAGAGGTTTCTTTGCATTGAGCTTGATACACTTGCTCTTTTGTGCCACTTAATTAAGCGGTACATTTGTGCTCTTCCTTTTGAAGAAAGTTTGTTTCCTCTTAAGTCAGTTCCTCTTCTGTCAATCATTGTAACTAAACCTTTGTTTAGTTTAACATACTTCATTGGGCTTCCGCCTCTTGATGAGTCTTCGCTGTCTTCGAATGATCTCCATTCTTTTCCAGTGTCAATCATTTCGTCTTCGGATACTATTAGTCCGCAATTCATGCAAACTGCTTCTCCTTTACCATGATCTACTCTAATTTTTTCGCTTCCGCATTCAGGACATTTGCTCACCATGCTTGACGCCTCCAATTTGTACGTGTTTAATTTGCACCAAAATTAGTTACATTAAAAATGTCACAAAATAGTGCTTAATTATATAAAGGTTCATTAAGCAAGTTTATAAATGTTTCCTAAAAAAAGGGAGTATTTAAAGACCTTAATAGAATTGCTCAAAAATAGCTTTTTTTGCAATTTTATTGTTTTTTAAAAACCTTTAATTCTTAAGTTGGTTGTTAAGAGAAAAATAAAAGATTTGGAAGAGCTATTTCGCTCCGCCAAAAAAAGATTTAATTAATTTATTCTAACAAAATGGGTTTAATATTCTGTTATTTAGCGACCCATTTTGTGTCATAAAGAACCATTGATTTTCAGACTTATTGATTGGTTCTTTATTCTACTAGAGTTGCGTTTACATTTCCTTCTTGGCCGGGTCTATTTGTTATTTTTGCTAATTTTTCGCTTTCGCCAACTTTTACGCTAATTATTGCGCCTTTTGTTGAAATGTTTGATCTTGCAAACAATCTATTAGCATTGTTTGTTTTAACTGCAACTATTTCTGCTTTAGTAACTTTTCCTTTTTTATCAGTAATATTAGCATGTTTTACTGCCAAAGCTCTTGATTTTGTAGTATTTCCCATTCCGTTTTTTGCTTCAACGTTGTCTTTAGTAACAGTAGAATCTGTTTTTGTTTGTGCAGCTATTCCGCCTTTCCAAGCTAATTTCTTAGATAGAGCTCTAGCTGAGGCTCTTTTTCCGCCTGAAACTTTCTTGTTATCCTTCATGTGCCATTGAACCATTTTAAATTCACCAGTGTAATTATCAAAGTACTATTAGAGCAGGTTTTTAAATGTTGTTTTGAGGTTTAGCAAAAAATGAGGTGGGAGGTATTGTTTAAGTATAACTAGAAAGTATTTCTTATAGTGATCTTTAATGGTTCAGCGTACAAAACTTTTTGGACTTAAAAAACTTAAGAAAATTGTTGGCACTGATCCGCGTTGGGTAGTTTCTCCTCACAAAGTTTATGCCTCGCCAGAGCAATTCAGACTTGCGCATGCTAGAGGAAATAAAAGACTTTTAGTCAGAGGGGATGAAGTCGGAAGAAATTATACTAAATTTAATTGGGCGAGCATGCCACGTTTTGATGTAGGACTTAGACAATTTCTTTTTTCAGTTGACCAAAAAAATGCAGAGGAACAAAAAGCAAGAAAAGATATTGGAAAAATTGGGAAACATTATATTGATGGGCATTTTTATAATCCTTCTGCAAGCGGAATGCTTGGAGAAAAAGCGTTAGCAAGAAAGAAAATGCGTCTTATTGTTCATCCTACTCGTGCGAGAGAAAAAATTGAAACTACTGGACAAGCTTTGATTACTAATCGTTCTGGTCAAACTAAATTATATTTTTGGCTTTCTTTTAATGCGGGGAAAGAAACTGTTCATAGACAAATTCCTAAGGATGTATCTGTAGAATATGTTTTAGTTAATGGGAAGTGGAAGCAACTCACAAAATTTCTTTATTCAAAGAATGCTTCTAGAAGAAAAGCTGATTTGGTTATCAAGCGGATGAATGAATTCATTAAAAGAGGGGTTGAATTAAATCAAATAAAATTAGGTAGATTAGAAACTGAAATAAATTTCTTAACTTGGAAAGGCGATCCGAAGATTGAAGTATTTGATTTGATAGAAAAAAGAGATAATAGTAGCCAAGCTAGACAATCTTAAGAAACTTAAAGCGTTGTTTTCTTCTTCTAAGTAGAATCTTTTTAATTAAAAAATGATTAATTTTTTTCATTATTTCTTATTCTTCTTTTGTTTCATCAAAAGCGTTTTGTATTTCTTCGTCCTCGATTTTGTTTTCTTCATCTAAGTAAAATGTTTTGTTATCATCATATTTTTCTCGAATTACTTTTTGAATTAAGCGGGCTTTTTTCTTTCCCAAGTTTTCTACTGTTTGGAGTTGCTTTTCATCTGCATCAACAATTGCTTTTATTGAACCAAATTTTTCAAGGAGTGATTTTGCCATGAGTGGTCCAATCATTGGGAGTCCTTCTATAATGAATCTTTGTTGTTCTGCAAGTGTGAGTCCTTTTCTTCCTACACGCAGTCGAACCTCTTTGTCTCTCTCTTTTTGTTCGCGTTTTGCAATTACATACAAGTACTCTGCAGTTTCTTTAGAATCTTTAGTGTAAAGAATTGGGACTTGGTAATCTAGTGCAATTGAAGTTAGCGCCCCTATTATTGAATTTCTGTGAATATTTCTTAGAGTAAATAATTCAGCAGTATTTCCTTCAAGAATTATTAGTGGTTTTAAATAATTTTGTCGTAAATTAATTAATTGAGGAAACATTCTTCCATCAATCATTGAACTAATAAAATCACTAACAGTTTTTCGTTCAACGCAAACATCTTTACTCAAAACATAGTCTCCAATATCAAGTGGTTTTTGTATTACTTTTACCTCTTCGCGGGCAAAAAGTTCTTTAGTAACAGTAGAAGCTTGTTCTCGTGAATCTACAAAAATAATTATTTTGTCACTCTTTTCTTTTTCTTCTGAAAAAGAGGAGAGTAGAGTTTGTTCTGGAACAAAAGTATCATGAGGCATTGTTTCGTTTCTCTTCATAGTGTTAAGTGTCTCTTTCATTTTTCTTTCTTTGTTTCTTGCCGTCCAATAGAATGCTTCATCTCTTGTTCCTCTGGCCATTAGTACTATCATTTTTCCTTTTTCATGTCTTCCAGTTCTTCCTCTTCTTTGAATTGTTCTTATTTCGCTTGGAACTGGTTCAAAAAATATTACAAGATCTACAGCAGGAATATCTAGTCCTTCTTCAGCCACACTGCTTGCAACTAACACATTGTGCATATCATCGCGTAACTCTTCGAGTACGAGTTGTTGGAGTTTTTGGCTCATTCCTTTTTCTGTTCCTTTAGTGGCTTGGCCAATGAATTTTGTTGGTTTAATTAAATTAGTTTCTTCTAAATGACTAATTTCGTCTCCATTAGTAAGAAACTCCACTACTTCAAGTATAGAATCTCTATAATGGTTGAATACAATTATTTTGCTCGCAGGATTTTTTTTAAGTTGACTTAAAATTATTCTTTTCAGTTCAGCATATTTTGGGTGTTGGACTTTTTCTTTGAATAATTTGTGAGTCAAACTAATTGCTAATAAAATGTCCTCGTCAGCAACAATTGCTTTTGCAGCTTTACTTTTTCCACTACTTCCTTCTTCAAGCAATTTTTCAAAATAATTATTTAGTGCCCCTATTCCTTGGGTTTCAATTAGTTCTTCAGCGTGAGAGATTTTTAGCATGCTTGCGCATTTACTTGCAGCAAAGAATAAACTTGGTTGGGTGTTAGAATTTGTTGAAATTCTTTTTCTAATAGAGCTTTGCATTTCAAGTAATCTAAATTTGTTGTAATACCTTTTGTTTTCAGTTTGAGCGAATCCAAGTGATTTTAATGATTTTAATTGTTTTTTTTGAAATTCTTCTAAATGTGATTTTATTGTTAGGAATTCTTTTGGAAGATCTACTTTCACCCAATCAATTTCGATTTCGTTTACATAGGGTTTTACATCTGAATCATTTTGGTCTTTTATTTCAATGTTTTTTATTGTTAAATTTCTGCATACATCTTGGATGTGTTCTTCTTCGCTTCCAGGACTTGCGGTGAGTGCAAGAACTAGGCAATTTGGGTTTTGTTTTTGCAATTGAAGATTAATAAAAACATAAGCATATTCTCCAACCGCTCTATGTGCTTCATCATAAATTACGAGTCCAAAGTCTTTGAGCGAAATTCTTCCTCCGAGTAAATCATTTTCAATTGTTTGGGGAGTAGCGTTAATTATTTTTTTTTCTTTGTAAATGTTTTCTCTTTCCTTTGCTTTTGTAGTTCCTGTTATTGAAACAATTTCTTCTTCAGGAATTGAAAGAAATTTCTTAAAACTTTTTTCATGTTGAACCACTAATGGTTTTGTTGGAGCGAGGAAGAGAATCTTTTTCTCAGGATGCTTTTCAATGGTGTGAGCAGCAAGCATTACTGCTACAAGGGTTTTTCCTAGCGCAGTGGGTGCAACAACTAAAGTATTTCCTTTTTCAATTATTCTGGTTACTAGTACCTCTTGGTAGAGCCGTGCCTCTACTGTATCGGGTTTGATTAGTTTATGTGAGATATAACTCATTTTAATCAACTAAATTTGTGGAATTAAAGTCTTAATAAAGAATAGCTGGGTGTTATGCCGGCGATGGGGGTTAGTTTTTTTAGGGTTTTTTTGATTAGTATTTGATTAGTTATTTTAGCGTATTTCAAAACAAAATCCACTAATAGTTTCTTTAACTTTAGCTGAAATTAGTTCTTTGTTTTCGTCTTCAAAAAAAGTTGCTTTTACTGTAATACTTTTTTTTCCTTCAGGAAGTTTATTTCCGCAGAATTCGTCAATTAACTCAAAGTTTGCTTCTTTAACAAAAGAAAAAGTCCTAAGCAGTATTTTTGAGTCTGCGCACTTTGGGACCAAAAAACTAAAGTCGAGGTGTTTCTTTAAAAGATTTTTTTCTTTCCAAGCGATTGTGTCTTCTTTTGAAATTAACCCAATTTTGTGAATGGATATTTTTGTTTCATGAGTGTTTTCAATAAGCGTGAGTTCATTGTGTTCGACTGATTTTATTATCCCATAGTGGATTGAGTGAGTAGCTAAGTTTTCCACAAGAAATCTTTTTCCGATTTTTGCTTTTAATGTATTTATTGTGTGAGTTTGAGAAGCTACTGCTTTGTCACTTTCAACTAAAAGCATTTCTCCCTCTTTGAATTGCTGTGCAATTTCAACTATTTTTTTTGCAAGCAACTTTTTATCATTTTTTGAACAAATTTCATCAATTTCTTTTGCACTTTTGATAAAAGCAGTTCTAACTTTTTCGTTTAATGGATTTGATAGTTGTATTTCTGAATAGATTTCAGGGTTTTGCAGTACCACTCTTGAAATTAAACTAACAAGGAGAGTGTAATTTGGGGAAGCAAGGTGCAAAGTTCTTTTTTGATCTACTTCTAGTTCTTTTAGTGTAGTTGCACAAACGAATTGAGAATAATGGGTGAGTCCTTGCACTATTGAAAGTATTTCATCATGTTCTTTTATTGTTGTATTAAACAGTTCTGCTCCTTCTTTTTCTAACGCATTAATAATTTGCTTTGCCAGTTCTCCTTTACCTATTTTGATTATTGCAATACTTTGACCTGAAATGCACCCTATTCTTGGTCCGTGCATTGGGTGGAGAGAAACTACTTCAAGCCCTAATTTTGCTGCTTTGTTTAGTTCTTCTTCAAGCGGAGTTTTTACTGAACATAAATCAATTAACAGAGAATCTTTTTTCATTATTTTTGATACTTTATTTATTACAACAGGCGCATCACTATTTGGAACACTTACAATTACTATATCAAATTCTTTTGCTTGCTTTAAATCAGTTACTAAATTTAATTTATGTTCATCGCAAACCTTTTTTGCTGCTGCTTCACTTACATCATTAATAGAAACTTCAAAATCGTTTCTCAAAAAGAGTTTTGCGTAAAAAGAACCAAAAGCTCCTGCTCCTCCAATTATTAGCATTTTCATAAGAGTCACTTTTTTATTAACTTTTTTAAAAATAAATTGTTTTATATTTTTTTAAAATTATTTAATATTTTTTATTTTTTTCCAAAAGAGTATATATCATGTTGAGTTATTCTTTTTTTTACAATTACTCTTGGGTAGTGGGGAAGTTCTTGTTCTTCTAAATAAAATCCTGTTTTTTCTGCAACTTTGCTGTGCTTTGCGTATCTCTTTAAATCAAAAGTAGTTGAGAGGGTAACAATGCATCCTCCTTCTTCAAGTAAAGAAAAATATTGGTGCTCAACTCTTGTAGTGTGATTTGAATAGGTGTGTGGTCCAAAAAGATCAATTATTACTCCATATTTTTTTGAAGAAGAAAAATTTTCAAATGGTTTAACTTTTATTTCATCGATTTTTTTCAAATCTTCTCTCATTTTTTCGAATTCTCTCGCTTTTGCTTCATGTTCTGCTTTTACTTCAGGAGATTCCATTGATTTTGCAGTTTCTCTTAGTTGGGCAATTATTTTATCATATTTTAATCTGCCTAAATTAACTGCAGTAACAAAAACACTGTTTCCAAAAACATTTTTTAGTTCAGTAGAGAGCATAAAGTAACCCGCTCCTGAATCAAGAATTCTGAGTTTTTGTCCTGGTTTTGTTCTTGCTCGAATAAAGTTTTCTAAATCAAAATTGTGTGTTTTTTTTAAGAGGGCCATAGTTCTATTTTTCTTAAATCCGCCAAAAGCACTTTCGAGTTCTTTTCTGTGACTTTTAATTAATTTTCCAGCATTTATTCTTCGGTTCCTAGAAGTAATATTTCTTTGTAACCAACTAGTACTTTTTTTTCTTGCTTTTATTTTATTGAGTGGGGTCACCTATTATAATAAAAACCAAAACTTGTTTTAAATCCTTGTTGGCGAAAAATCAGTGGGTTTAAATGCTTTTTCCTGTTTTTTATCTTTAATTAAGCGGTATTTGGCCAAAAAAAGGATTGTAGGGGTTGATTTTTGTGAGTGAATTACCATTAGCAGCTGTTGATAGATTAATTAGAAAAGCTACAGGGATTAGAGTTAGTGAGAGTGCAGCTCAAGAACTTTCAAAGTATTTGGAAGAAGAAGGGATGAAAATCGGTCAACAGGCAGCAGTTTTCTCAAAGCACGCTGGAAGAAAAACTGTTACAGATGAAGACATAAGGCTAGCTCTAAAAAAGTAAATTTTTGGGGACTTGCTCTAAAAAAATAGTTTTTAGAAATTAGTTTAGAAATGGATAATTAAAAAAATTGTTTAAAAAATTTAAAAAAAGAAAAAATAAAATTGAAAAAGAAGATTATTTCTTCTTTTTCTTAACTGCTTTTTTAATACTTTTTTTCTTAGTTGCTTTAGTACTAACTTTAGCTACTGTTTTTTCAGCTTTTGCTTTTTTTATTGTACTAAAATTTATTAGTGTGTATAGTGGGCATGAACCGTATGCTACAACTAGTATTGGTACTAATCCAATTAATCCTAACCAGTTTTGGTAGTATACGCCTAGTCCGATTATTGCTAATCCTATTACGCTTCTTACTTGCATATCAAGTTTGCTCATGTTTTTGTTCATTCTGACCACTCCTTAGTTCGTCAATATGTAAAGAAAAGGGGTTTATTGTATTTAAAGCTATTTTTTTGACTGCAAGGTTTTTATTAAAGAAAAACCATTGTTTTTCATTGTTTGGTGGTTGTTTTGGGTGTAAAAAAAATTGTGGGAAAAGCTCAAGCTGGAAGAGTAAAAGAATATGAGGGGTACATTGATTTGAATTATAAACCAACTAAAGATGATTTAATTTGTGAGTATTATTTAGAGCCAGCTAAAGGAATTACTTTTGAATCAGCTGCGCAAAGAATTGCTTCTGAATCAAGTATTGGTACTTGGACTGATATTGGAACTCTTGATAAAAAATTGTTTGATGAGCTCTCTCCCAAGATTATTTACTTGGATAAAAAAAACGGGATAGTAAAAATTGCTTTTTCTAAAAATTTGTTTGAACCAAGAAATATTTCTCAAATACTTAGTTCGGTTGCAGGAAATATTTTTGGAATGAATGATGTAAAGAACCTCAAATTGTTGGACATTAATTTTCCTGATTCTTTCATTGATTGTTATATGGGTCCTTATTATGGGATTGAAGGGGTAAGAGCAATTTTTGGAGTAAAACATCGTCCACTTGTAGGAACAATTGTTAAACCAAAAATTGGTTTAGATGAAGTTGCTCATGCTAAAGTTGCTTATGATTCTTGGATTGGTGGATGCGATTTTGTTAAGGATGATGAGAACTTAACTTCAATGAGTTTTAATAATTTTGATAAAAGAATAATTGAAACGCTAAGAATGAGAGATAGAGCTGAGCGAGAAACTGGGGAACACAAAGCGTACTTAGCAAATGTCACTGCTCCTTATGGAGAAATGCTTAGAAGAGCAAAACATGTTATAAGAAATGGGGGAGAATTTGTAATGGTGGATGTTTTGACTGTTGGTTGGTCTGCTATTCAGGAACTTCGTGATCAAAATTTAAAAGTTGTTTACCATGGTCATCGTGCAATGCATGCTGCTTTCACAAGAAATCCTAAACATGGAATTAGTATGCTTGTGGTTGCAAAAATTTGCAGATTAATTGGAATTGATCAACTCCACGTTGGTGGAATAGTTGGTAAAATGTATGAGGGGCAAGAAGAAGTTTGTAATGTTGGTGAAGCAATTGAACACCAAGTGGTTACTGAAAAAATTTTCCAACACCGATTACAAGAAGATTGGCATAACTTGCGACCAATATTGGCTGTTTGTTCTGGTGGACTTCATCCGGGAAAAGTTCGACCACTAATCCACGCAATGGGTAGAGATATTGTAATCCAAGCGGGCGGAGGAATACATGGTCACCCAAATGGAACAGTGGCTGGAGCACGCGCAATGCGTCAAGCAGTGGATGCGGAAATGAGTGGACTTACCCCTCATGAATATGCAAAAACTCATTCTGAATTAAGAATTGCTCTAGAAAAGTGGGATGGTTCGGGATTAAGTTTCTACGAAAAGCACCACTCTGATTTGAGGAAAAAGAAAAAATAATTAAAACTAATATTTTTTCTTTAAATTTCCTTTAGTTTTTTAGTGGTGCTCTATTACGCTTGCTCTGTTCCAATCAAATCTCTTTAGGTATAAGTAAACAATTGCAGTCATTAGTAAAGTAGATACTGCTTGTGCCCACCAAATTCCTTCGTAACCAAATATAATTGAAAAAACAAATGTGGTAACAAGGGTAACAATTAATCCTAGTAGTGAAAGATACATTGCTATTTTTGTGGCTCCTGTCCCTCTTATTGCTCCTATTATTATTGTTTGTACTCCACTAAAACCAAAAGTGAAAGCAATTATTTTAATGAATAAAGTAGTTTGAGCAATTGTTTCTGGGCTTGTTGGAACAAATGCTGTTGCAAGTGCTTCTGCTCCAAAGAACATTAAAGTACCTGCTAGTGTTAGTGAAATAAATGAAAGTAACATTGCGTTTGTAATAGTTTTTTTTACTCTATCAATCTTTTTTGCTCCAACGCATTGAGCAACTATAGTTGAAGTAGCAATAGAGATTCCGATTGCTGGTATTAATACAAAACTAAGAAATCTTCCTCCGAGTCCGTACGCTGCAATTATTATTGTTCCAAAAGAGGTTACAATAAAAGTCATTAATAGCATTCCAATTGAACGGGCAAGGAATTCTACTGAAGCAGGAGCTCCTAAAAAGAAAATCTTTTTTATCATTTTTAAATCATATTTCATATCTTCAAGTTTAATGTGAATACTTGCTTTTCCGCTTAACAAAATAAGTATTCCAGCCATTCCTGCTAGCCCTTGAGTGAAAATAGTTGCCCAAGCTGCTCCTGCTACTCCTAGTGCGGGGATTAATTGTGTTCCGTTTAGTGAAAAACCCATTATGAATAAAGGGTCTAAAAAGAAGTTTCCAATTGCTGCAAGAGTTACAATTAATACTGGGATATTTATGCTTCCTGTTCCTCTCAATAGCGCTTGGAAGACATAAAAGAAATAAACAAAAATTGTTCCAAGGAAACTAATTCCTAAGTAAGAGATTGCTTGAGTAGCCACTGCAGTTTCAGCTCCCATTAGGGAAACAAAAAAAGGAGTTAAAAAATATCCAACTATACTTAGAAAGAATCCAATTGCTCCAACTAGTATTAGTGATTGAGTAGCAACGTAATCAATCATTTTTTGATCGTTCTTTCCTTTGTATTGGCCGATTAGAATGGTTCCTGCAATTGAGAAACCCATTATCATAGACATTACTACAAATAGAATTGGAAAACTTAGTGCGATTGCTGCTACTGATTGTTCTCCAAGTTGTCCTACCCAATAAGAATCTACTAATTGGAAAGAAACCATTATGATGTTTGAAAAAATCATTGGGATTGAGAGCATTAGAAGAGTTTTAGTAATTGGTCCTTGGGTTAGATCTTTTCCTCTAACTAGTCCTTCTTCAGTAGCAACCATTTTGTCTTCGCGCTTTTTTGTAAAGTGCTTAATTAATTTGTGAAGCATGCACATAGAAGAGAGAAAGAGGGTTAAAAATACTTGGGGTTAAAGGAAAGTTCTTTTTCGTTTTCTTTTTGCTTAGTCTTTTAATGGGTTTGGATTCAATTTTGGTAAAGAGTTCTAGTTTGAATTTTTAAAAGATTTTAATTGAAAAAGTAGTTTAGTTTTAGTGGAGGGATTTGTTGTGGAAAAGACTTTAAAGAATTTAGGAAAAGCTTTCATTGGAGAGAGTCAGGCGAGGAATAGGTATACTTTTTTTTCAAAACAAGCGTTGAAGGATGGTTATCCTCAATTGAGTGATATTTTTGCTGCTACTGCTGAACAAGAAAGAGAGCACGCAAAGCAATTAGCATTAATGATTAATGATTTAAGAGAGAAAGCAAAGAAAGCTAAAATCAAGTTACCTGAAGATAATGTAGTGGAAGCAAAAGCAGAGAGCTTGTTTGCTGACACTAAAACTAATCTTACTAGCGCAGTGGCTGGAGAGAATTATGAAACTACTGAAATGTACCCTACTTTCTCAAAAATAGCGGCTGAAGAAGGGTTAGTAGAGATCTCTGGAAAACTAAGAGCAATTGGGATGGCTGAGAATCACCACAAGGAAAGATACCTTAGTTACTTAGAAGCAATGGAGAATGGAACTCTTTGGAAAAAAGACAAACCAGTTAAGTGGGTTTGCAGAGAATGCGGGTATGAGCACACAGGAAGCGAACCTCCAAAAGCTTGTCCAGCATGCAAACACGAACATTACTTCTATCAAGTAAAGTGTGAAAATTACTAATAAATTTAAGGTTGATTTGGGTAAAAATTTGCCCAAATCCTATTTTTTTAAAATTCAAAAACAAGTATTGTTATGTAATTTGCTTGTTTTAGAAATTTCGTTAAAAATTATTCCACAAAATCCCAAAAACAAGGGCTGTTTAGTATGTATAATTAGTATTATTATTAATCAAATAGCTGATTTGGTGTGTTTTGACTATTTCCGAATAAAATGGCATATTTTGTCTTAAACATAACAAAAATTAGGGTTCTTGGCACTCCTGATAGGTTTTAGCTGAATTAAGGCTAATTTATGCCTAAAATAGTTAAAATAAGTTAGTATAACACTTCTCGCTAGTGAAATTTGTGTTTTTTTACGTCAACATATTCAAATTGCCAATTTAAACCATTCTGTTGTACTTTGACTAGTTCCACAATCAACGAAGTGAGTAAAAAAAGCTCTATTTGGGCTCCATTTAGCATATAAAACGTTAAAATCCTATACATAAAAGGAAAGGTTTATAAATAAGGTAAGCGACAATATAAGCAATGAGATTTTGCCTTTATGGCAAGGGTGATTAAATGAAATCTTTAATAGAAGGAGCAATGGGTAAGGAATCAACTAAGGTTGATGACAAACTAGAAGAATTTGGAACACCAAAAATAATGGTTATCGGATGCGGAGGAGCAGGATGTAACGCAGTTAATAGACTTGCAGCAATGGGTATTGCTGGAGCTCAATTAGTTGCAATCAACACTGACAAGCAACACTTAGCTATTGTTAACGATGAAATTACTAAAGTTTTAATCGGAAAAAGTGTTACTAGAGGATTAGGAGCTGGAGGGTACCCTGAAGTTGGTGCTAAGGCTGCTGAAGTTTCAAGAAACGCTTTAGAAGAAGTTATGTCTGGCGTAGATATGTTATTCTTATCTGCCGGAATGGGTGGAGGAACAGGAACAGGTTCTGCTCCAATAGTTGCAGGAATTGCTAAAGAGCAAGGTGCAATCGTAATCGCAATGGTTACATACCCATTCGCTCTAGAAAAAGCTAGATTAATCAAAGCTGAAGAAGGTATTGACTCACTACAAAAAGTATGTGATACTGTTGTTGTAATTGACAATAATAGATTGGTTGAATTAGTTCCTAATTTACCAATTCAAGACGCTTTCAAAGTTGCTGATGAAGTAATTGCTAGAACTGTAAGAGGAATTACAGAAACAATCACACAACCTTCATTAATCAACTTAGATTACGCTGACGTTAGATCAATAATGTCAAACAAAGGTTTGAGTGTTATTGCTGTTGGTGAATCAAAGTCAGTTGACAAAGTTAACGAAGTTGTTGAAGACACTTTGAAGAACGCTTTGTTAGACATTGATATAGCAGGAGCTACAGGATGCTTAATACACATTACTGGAGGACCTGATTTAACTTTGGGAGAAGCTAACGCTGTTGGTGAAATGTTAACAGAAAAAATCGATCCTAAAGCAGTTGTAATTTGGGGAGCAAGAGTTGACCCAACATTCGAGAACAAATTAGAAGTAATTTGTATCTTCACAGGTGTTCACTCACCATACATAAAAGCTTCACCAGGAAAATTCTCTGGAAAAGGCGACTCTAAGGAATCATCAAGAGGATATAGAGATAGAGACCTTGATTTAGATTTCATAAGGTAAATAATAAGTAAAACTAATAATGTAATCCTGGGGCTAAAAGCTCCAGGGTCACATCCCAATTAAGAAAATCTTTTTCTCTTTTGCTAACTTGCTTTTATAAAACCAAATTAAAATCAATAAGCTTTTGCCAGTAAAGTCAAAAAACCTTTACTCGTAAAACCCGCAGGGTTTTGTTTATAATCATTTACTCCTTTTTTCTTTGCATGCCAACTAAGTCAAAAAACAAAGAAAATAAAGGCAAAAAATTGACTTCTCACTCATCCAAATCAAAAACTCATCCATTTTTTGTTCGCGATTTGAACAAACTCAACCAAATTTTTCTTTTTGGAATCGTATTAATTCTTTCTGCTTTTGTTGTATTAAATGTTTTCCAAAATCAAGGTTTTTTTTGGTTGCTTTTAGTAGTTGGTTCTGTTATTAGTATTAACTCAATTCTTTTGAGGTTTGATTTTGCAGTACCTTTTTTACTAAAGTATGTTTTGACTATGGTGAAAACAAAACGTTTGGTGAATTTTATTGAATCTCTTGCTTATCACGCAAAGTGGTTTGAAAAGATTTGTATTTTGGGTTCAATTTTAGGTTTTGGGGTGGCTGGGGTTGATTATTGGTTTGCAAGAAAGAGAGGGGGGTGGAAAAGAGTAATAATAATTCTTGTTTCTGCACTATTACTAGCACTTTTCTTTACTTATTTTTGTAGTATTTTGTTTAACGTGCCTGCGTTAGCTCCTTTGTTTATCCCTTGTTTGATTGGATTTATTTTACTCGGTTTTGGTGGGATGTCACTAGCAATGTTAATTGGTTATGGGGTATTAGCATTAATTGGTTTGTTCTCTGATAAACAACTCTGTCCTTCAGTTGCTCCTGTTCTTCCCGGTGTTCCTATTCCAGGACTAGGAGTAGTAATTCCTTTAATCGCTTGGGTTTCTCTTGCAATGGTTCTAATAATTCATGAGTTCTCTCACGGAATAATGATGGTTTATTACAAAGAAAAAATCAAATCAGTGGGCCTTTTAGTAGCAGGATTTTTCCCAATGGGTGCTTTTGTTGAACAGGATGATAAGACTTTCAATGTTCTTAGCGACAAGAAAGCAATTAATGTTCTTAGTGCGGGCTCTGCAAGCAATTTGTTTACTATGGCTCTTGCTTGGATTTTTTTAATTTTGTTTTTATTCGCTCTTTCTCCACTGGACTCAGTAGTTTCTTCTGAATACAATAAGACTTTTGGTGGAGTGAAAATAAAATCGGTTTCTGATAGAGTTTCTTATTGTGGAATTGATGTTAATGCTCCTGCTAAGGGATTATTTTTAGCAGAGGATAAGGTAAAACAAATTAATGGAAAAGATATTAACGGAATTTATTTACTAAACGCTGAGTTTCGTAACTCTAAAGGAGATATTAATTTTTTAGTGGAAAGAATTTCTCTTGATACAAATAAGCCCTATGATTTGAACATTATAGTTACTCCTTTCAAGTTTGAAGAACTTGGTATTCAAAAAATTGGGGTAGAGTTTGAGGTAATTCAAACAGGTTACTCTCCTCCTGGAGAAATTGTTTTTGTTCAAACAGTGGCATCTTTGATTTCTCAAATATTATTGTTTTTTGTAATAATTAGTTTCGCAGCAGGATCATTCAATTACTTCCCTTCTGATCCTTTTGATGGGGGAAGAATGGCAAAAATAATGCTTGCTCCTTACTTTGGTTTCATGAAGATGAATGAAAAAGAAACCCAAAAACTAATTGGAAGATTATTCATTTGGCTACTAATAATTTCACTAACTCTAAACATGATTCCTTATTTGACAATGGTAGTTTAGAAATTAGTTTAGAAAGCGAGTTAGAAAGTTGGTGCTTTAAGAATTTCTAAGGCTTCTCCCGCAACGTAAAGCGAACCACAAATCACTATTTTTGAAGGAACTTTTATTTCCATTTGAATTTCTTTTGCTTTAATTAAAGCCTCTTTAATAGAATTTGTTTGAATAATAGGGGTTTTTGTTAAAGGGAGCGAATCAAAAAGAGTTTGTGTCTCGGTTACACGAAAAGATCCTTTTGGTTTAGTTAGAATCAAATAATTTGCTTGTTCTAAAAGCAAAGGAAGCATTTTTGAATATTCTTTATCAATCAAAATTCCAACTATTAGAATCTTTTTTTCGATTATTTGCTTTAATTCTTTGCAAAGAGCAGTGGTGCCAGGGAGATTGTGGGCTCCATCAACGATAACCTCTCCAATTGATTGCATTCTTCCAGGCCAAATAGTTTTACTTAATCCTTTTTCAATAAATTTTTCAGGAACTTTTAACTCTTCGAGAGTGGTTACTGCTAGCGCAGCATTTCTTTTTTGAAATGTTCCATTCAATGAAAGGGGAATTTTTGTAGAGTGTGAGTAAATAATTGGGGCTTTTAGTTTTTTTGCAATTTTAATTATTGTTTTAATTCCACGATTATCTTTTGCAATCACAACAGGAACTTGTTTTTTTATTATCCCTGCTTTCTCTGCAGCGATTTTTGAAATAGTGTTTCCAAGGTGCTTCATATGATCAAAGCCAATATCAGTAATAACACTAACACTAGGAATTACTACATTTGTTGCATCTAATCTTCCTCCCATCCCTACTTCAAGCACTGCTATCTCTACTTTGTTTTTTGAAAAATAAACAAAAGCAATTACTGTAATTGATTCAAAGAAAGAGAGGGAATGTTTTTCAATTACTGGTAAGAGTTCGTTGTAAATTGATTCAAATTCACTATCGCTAATCATTTTTCCTTTGATTTGTATTCTTTCATTTGGTTTAACTAAGTGAGGGGAAGTGTATAATCCAGTAATATAACCCGCTTCTCTTAAAGAGCGTTCAATCATTGCGCAAGTACTTCCTTTTCCATTTGTTCCTGCAACATGTACGCACTTAAAATTCTTTTCAGGGTGATTTAGTTCTTCTAAACAAGTTTGCATACGTTCTAGTCTGAGATTCATTGTGAAATGTTCTCGCTTGCTTAGTTCTTCAAAAAAGTTTTTTGTCAAAGAGATCCCCTTTTCTTTAAATTTTATATTTTTAGGGTAATTTAGTTATTGTTTTTATAAAAAAAGTTATTTCATTTTTTGCATTGCTTTAAGGTATTGTTGAAGAGCCAAATATTCTGATTTTCCCAGAGTTCCTTTCATTGCTTTTCTATGCAGGTTATCAACTAGCATTCGTAAGTGTTCTAAATTCTTTTGAGCTTGTGGGGTTCCTCTTTGTGCTCTCTTTTTTAGTAATCCTTCTTCTCTAGTTGCAGCTCTTATAATAGGGGAATTGAGAAACAATTTTGATCTTGCTTCTATTTCTGGAAGTCTAAGTTTGAGAAGTCTTTTTTTTGAAGATAAGAAACTTACTTTTTTAGAAACTTGTTTTGGCATAATTATATTTTAGTTTGTGTTAAATAAAAAGGTTTGCTTTATCGCTTTTTTTGCAAAGCGTGGGGTTTAAGTAAATTAGTAAATTTAAGTTCTAATAGCATAATTGGTGTTTAAATGGGAGTAAATATTTCTGAGCTAGTAGAAAAGGAAGAAATTTCTCTTGATTATTTAGCTGGAAAGAAAGTAGGAATTGATTCTTACAATATGCTTTACCAGTTCCTTGCAAGTATTAGAGGTCCTGATGGTTTGCCTCTTGCTGATTCGCATGGGAATGTTACTTCGCACTTAACTGGATTATTTTATAGAACATTAAATTTGTCTGACCTTGGAATTAAACCGGTTTATGTTTTTGATGGAAAACCTTCTAAATTAAAGTATGAGACTCTAAAAAAAAGAAGAGAGGTTAGAACTGATGCTGAAAAGAAATCCGAAACAGCTCTTCAAGAAGGGAATATGGGGGACGCTCAAAAATTTGGGAGCAGAGCACTAAGATTAACCCCTCAAATGACTGATGAAGCTAAAGAAATGCTTTCTTATTTAGGAATTCCAGTTGTTGAAGCTCCTGAAGAGGGAGAAGCTCAAGCAAGTGTAATGGTTTCAAAGGGACAACTCTATGGAGTAGTTAGTCAGGATTTTGATTGCTTGTTATTTGGAGCAAATCAATTGTTTAGAAATATCGGGATGACTGGTAAGCGAAAAGTTGCTGGAAAGAATTTTTACGTTGAAGTAAAACCCCAACACATAGAGCTTGATAGTGTTCTAAAACAATTACAAATTTCTCGAGAAAAATTAATTTGGTTAGGGATTTTAGTTGGAACTGATTTTAGTGAAAAGTTTCCAAGAATTGGGCCCAAAACTGCGCTTAAGTTAGTTCAAAAGTGTAATTCTTTTGATGAAATTTTA
The DNA here is from genome assembly GCA_041659525.1 of archaeon. Taxonomy (GTDB): domain Archaea; phylum Iainarchaeota; class Iainarchaeia; order Iainarchaeales; family JAAZKV01; genus JAAZKV01. The sequence continues at coordinate 959,345 of JBAZYC010000001.1, forward strand.
GCTGAAACAAAACACGAACCTGAATTTGATTACCAAGATATTGTAAGTGTATTCATGAACCCTGTTAGTGTGGAAGTAGACCCTAAATTACTTGAAGCTAAAGAACCTAACAAAGAAAAACTTTTAGAGTTCTTAGTAGAGAAACACGATTTCTCAAAGGATAGAGTAGAATCCACTATTAATTCTTTTTTAAAGAAAAAAGAAGAAACGGAGAAACAAAAAAGCTTGAGCCAATGGTTTGGATAAATTAATTTATTAGAAAATAAATACTTTTTATTTAAGCATTCTTATTTTTTAGAATTAATCTTCTCAATTATCTTTTCCAGTTCTCTTAAATCAGTTATTTCATAATCTGGAGTGAACTCTAAGTGGTTTCGAATATCATTTGTGGCTTTGTTGTTAACCCAAATTGTAACAAACCCACTTTGTTTTGCTGCAATTAAATTTCTTTTAGCATCATCAACAAAAATACTTTCCTCACTTTTTTCTCCACTGAGTTTTAGGATTTTGTCAAAGAACTCTTTGTCTGGTTTTGCACATTTTAGTTCATTACTTACAAATAGTTTTCTAAAATACTTTTTTGATTTCATTTTTTCTACTTCTTTATCAAAATAAACCTCCAAGTGGTTTGAAGCAACATATAAGTGAAACTTTTTTCTCAAATTTTTTATAGCTTCTTTAGAACCTTTTCTGTATCTAACCATCTTCATGTGTAAAAATCTTTTTTCGGGAGGAATTCCTTTAACAAATTCTTCAAAAGTTAATTTACCACGTTTTCCAAGGTCATATCTTTTTTTTAGTTCTTCATAAGAAAGGAAATCACTTACTTTTGGAAACAAGTGTGCGTGAACTATGCTCCATTCAGCAGTTACTACTCCTTCGTAATCTAAAAAAACAGCTTTAATCATTTTTTCACCTAAAAATAAAAAAATAATTTATTTTATTTGAATCCAGCAAATACGAATGCAACTAAGCTTGCAAGCATTCCTGTTTTTGAAGCTTTTTGACTTTTCATTGGAGAATTTGAGTAAAGTAAGAATAAAGAGTAAGCAAATAATGCAATTGAAATTAAAACAAATGCTAAGTAGTAATTGTTTAAGTTGAATAAAACAAATGTAACAACTGATCCAATTGCTGCAAGAGCATAGTAAACTAAAACAAATCCTTTTGAAGCACTAGTTCCAATTAGCATTGGCAAAGTTTTTTTAGAATCCTTGTCTTTTCTAATATCTTCAATATCTTTTGTTATTTCTCTTCCCATGTTTGAAAGAAAAGCAGTTAGTGAAATAAATAAAACTAAAGCGGGTACGCTTCCTGCTGCGCTTGCTCCATAAACAAAAGTAATTGCAGTTCCCATTGCTACTACTCCATTTCCAATGTACTTTATTTTATTCATAAACAAAGGATAAGAAATTAACAAAATTGAGAAAGCAATTGCTACAATCATTGTAGCTGGATTTATGAAAAACGAAGCAGCTACTCCTAAGAAAAATAAAAATATTGAAAAGTATAGTGCTTTTTGTTTTGCTATTCTTCCTGAAGGAATTGGTCTTGGTTTAGCAGATTTTTCATCCACACTCGCATCAAAGTAATCGTTAATTGCTTGGCCTGCTCCGCAAATTAAAAAAGTAGAGAAAGCTGCAATCCCCGCTGCGCGATAATCTAGTCCTTGTGCTAAAAAGAAACCAATTATTACTGCAATTGCTGCCATTATGCAATTTCCTATTCTCATTAATTCAACGTAAGCAATTACTCTTTCTTTTAGTGGGAGCTTTTTTTCCTTAACTACCCTTTTTTTGAAAACCTTTTTTTTAACAAGAATAGTTCCAGCCATAAAAATCATTTCAACTTTTATTTAATTACTAATTACTTTTACTTAATTATTATTACTTTAATTCTTTTTCCATTTTCTCATAACATGGCTTACAAATGTGCCACTTTCTAACAAACCCTTCTTTGTTTGGCGGGCTAAATAATATTCCTCCAAATTCTTGGAGTTCTTTTTTGCATTTATCACAAATTGGTTTAATACCCATAAAATAAATATGATTTAAGAGTATAAAAATGAATTGCCTTGGGTAAAAATAAGCATGAAAAAAACAAAATTACTTCTTGTAAAAGTATAAGAAGTATTTGAAAAAAAATAAAAAAAGTTGAAAAAAGCTTTCCTGTTTTTATGCAGCAGCTTTTCTCTTTTTCTTCTTAAGTCTTAGTCTTTGTGAACCGCATTTTCTACATTGCGGTGGTTTTCCAGAAGAGGATCTAATAGTTGCGTTGCATCTTTGGCACACGAAAACGTTGTCAAATCTTCTATTCATTGATTCTTTAAAGTCAGTCATTAGCTCACCATTTGTCTATAACAAAAAGAGTAAATGAAAGCTTTATAAATGATTTCTGTCGCAATTTTTCTATTAGAGTAAAATTGCCTGGTTAAGCAAAGCTAAACTTGGTTAGTGAAATAAACATTGCCTCCATAGTGCAGCGGTCAAGCACATGAGCCTTTCAAGCTTGTAACCCGGGTCCGAATCCCGGTGGGGGTATTATTTTTACTATTTTAATGGATTTTCAGTAATTTTTTCTAAATACTTTGTTATTATTTTTTCTAATTGTTCACTTTTTTTTCCTCGTTCTGTTGTTACTTCAAAGTCCTTTGCTTTTTCATAAGCACTTTTTCTTTTTTCTAGCATAAAGATTATTTCTTCAAGTGGATTCTTGTTAGTCAAAGCTGGTCTATTCCTATCAGTGTAAATTCTTTTGAAAATCGTGTGGGGGCTGGCAGTAAGTAGGCAAACAACACCATTTTTTTTCATTAGCTCAATGTTTTCATCTTTTGTTATTATTCCTCCTCCGCAAGCAACTATTATTTTTTCTTTTTCTAAAACTTGTTTTAGTGCATTTGTTTCATATTCTCTAAAAGCACTCTCTCCCTGGGTGGAAAATATTTCAGGAATAGTTTTTTTTGCATTTTTTACAATTAATTCATCAAGATCAATAAATTCGTAACCTAATTTGTTACTTACTTTTTTACCCAAAGTGGTTTTTCCAGTTCCTCTATAGCCAATTAAAAAAAGTTTTTCCATAATATTTAATTAGAGCAAAAAAATTATATAGGGTTTGATAACAACAAACTCCTTGAATAAACTGCTTTTTACTTACTTATTTAAGTAAAGTTAGTATCCAATTTATTCATGCAAAATAAAAGAAAGGCAAATAAAATTTATTCAAAAAAATCTTCTTCAAAAGAAAATTTAGCAAAATTTATTTCTATTACACCTAATGGCCCTTACTTAGTTTCTAATTTGCCTCTTGATGAAGCAATAATGGTTGTTGATATGTGGGGTGCTGCAGTGGATTGGGAAAAAGGAAAGAAAATCCTTACTCAAAAAAATTATGCGCTTTGTAGATGCGGGCACTCGAAGAAAAAACCTTTTTGTTCCGGGGCTCATAACGAAATTGGTTTTAATGGAAAAGAAACTGCAGGCAAAGAAAAGTTTTCTAAAAACGCAGAAAAACTAGTTGGAGTGAAATTAAAATTATTGGATAAGGGTCCTCTTTGTAATCATTCAGGGTTTTGCACAGTTGGAGAAGGGGTTTGGGACGCAGTAGAAAACGCTACTGGTAAAAAAGAAATAAAAAAAGCAGTTAAGCAAATTTGTGATTGTCCTACTGGAAGATTAGTTGTTATTGATAAGAAAACAAATAAAGAAATTGAACCAAAATTTGAGGCTTCAATTAGTTTGATTAAGGAGCCTGAGGGAGAAGGGGCTATTTGGGTTAAAGGAAGTGTTGAAATAAAATCTTCCGATGGAAAAAGTTATGAAAAGAGAAACAGAGTGTGTTTGTGTAGGTGTGGTAAATCAAGAAACAAACCTTTTTGCGACGGAAGTCATCTTGACTAGTTTAAAATCTTATATTATAATAAAAAAGTTAGGAATTCTTCATGAAAAAATTAATTATCTTACTATTAGTCCTTACTTTGCTTCTTTTCTTTGGGTGTACGATTAGTGTTAACCCTCAAGATCTTGCTCCAAGCAAAAATTATTCAGTTGTAACAAATCCAACTGGTTCTGATTTAAATAATTCTTCTGCAAATGTTACAAAACTTGCTCTAACCGTGAGTGAAGTGGCAAAACACTCCACTTCAAAAAATTGTTGGATGATTCTTAATGGAAATGTTTATGATTTGAGTACTTATGTTGCACACCCTGGTGGAAGTGTTTATTTGAATTATTGTGGAACAAATGCCACTCAAAATTATAATACAAAAGATGGGCGAGGAATAATGCATTCTTCTTTTGCTGATACTTTACTTGCAAATTATTTAGTTGGGGCACTTGGGCAAGAAATTATAGTTGGTAATTCTCAAACGCCAACTGGTAATTCAACTAATCCTGGTCAAGGAACTTTACCAGATACAAATTCTTCTGCAGGAGCTGATACAAATTATCAAACACAAGTTCAAGTTTCATTAACCCTTTCAGAAGTTGCAAAGCATTCTGTTTCAGGAGATTGTTGGATGGTTATTAACAATAGTGTTTATGATTTGGGTCAGTATGTTGCTCATCCTGGTGGAAGTGTTTATTTGAATTATTGTGGAACAAATGCAACCACTGGTTATGATACTAAAGGTGGGGGAGGAGGAGCTCATTCTAGTTATGCTGATGCATTGTTATCAAATTATTTAATTGGAACCCTTGGACAAACTGTTATTGTTGATAGTAATCCTTCTCCTAATCCTGTTGTTCCTCCTAACAATAAAGGCGATGATGAAGATGAGTGGGATGATTAATTTTATAAAAAATAAATGATTGTGATTTTATGACTGGAAAAAAAACTTGGATTGCGATAATAATTGTTTTAGCATTGCTCTTGATTTACAGTTTCTTGTTTCCATTGCCTCCTCAAACAATTTTGATTAGGTTTTTTGCACTCTCTGCTTTCTTTTTGCTTTGTGTTACTTTACTAATTGGCCCCAGCTTTGTTTGTATTGGAAATGTTTGTGCTCCACTAATAAAACACAGAAGAAGATTAGGGGTTCTTTCTTTTGTTTTTGTAGCAATTCACTTTTTGCTTGTATTAATTTATTCTTATAATTGGAGTTTGCTTCCAATAATATTAAATATTTGGATTCTTGCCGCAGTTCCTGCTTTAATTATTTTATTTGTGCTAGCAGTAACTTCAGTGAACAAAGTTATTCAAGTATTTGGTTTCTCTACTTGGAAATGGTTGCAAAGATTAGTGTATGTTGCTTTCATTCTTTCCTTTTTGCACTTTATGTTTGATACAAACGGATTATTTATTGCTCTTAATGGCGGAAAAGTATTTGTTAACCTAGCAGAAGCTTCTTTAATTGCGCTTGGAGTAATAACTATTTTCATGCAACTAATTGGGTTTGTGAAAAAGCAATTCTTTGACAAAAAAGCAGTTGTTTGATTAATTTTTTCTAAGAGTTTTGTTTATATTTCCTTATTTACTCTTTATTGTAGATGCCAATTAATGTTCCTGATAAATTGCCTGCTGCAGGTGTGCTTGAGGAAGAAAATATTTTTGTAATGAAAGCATCAAGAGCAACAAAACAGGATATTAGACCGCTTGAAATTTTGCTTTTGAATTTAATGCCTGATAAAGTTACAACTGAGACCCAAATCCTTAGAATGATTGGAAACTCTCCTCTTCAAACAAATTTTACTTTTATTCATCCAAAGAGTCATGAATCTAAAAATACTTCTAAGGATCACTTAATTTCTTTCTACAAGTATTTTGATGAAATTAAGAACAAAAAGTTTGATGGATTAATAATTACTGGGGCTCCTGTTGAAAATTTGGAATTTGAAAGTGTTGATTATTGGAAAGAACTTTGTGAAATAATGGAATGGAGTAAGCACAATGTTTTCTCAACTTTCCATATTTGTTGGGGAGCACAAGCGGGACTGTATTATCATTATGGAATCAAAAAGTATCCTTTGAAAGAAAAAATGTTTGGGGTATTCAAACACACTTTAAATGAGAAAAATGTAAAACTCTTGCGTGAATTTGATGAAGTTTTTTTTGTTCCTCACTCAAGACACACTGAGGTTAAGAGGGGTGATATTGAAAAAATCAAGGAACTAGAAATTCTTTCTGAATCAAAAGAATCAGGGGTTTATTTAGTTGCAAGTAAAGATGGGAAACAATTTTTTATTACAGGTCATTCTGAGTATGATGTTGGAACTTTGAAAAAAGAATATGATAGAGATATTGCAAAGGGGCTAAAAATTGCTATTCCTAAAAATTATTTTCCAAATAATGATCCAAAGCAAGAACCAATGGTTTCTTGGAGAGCTCATGCAAATTTAATTTATTGCAATTGGCTGAATTATTATGTTTACCAAGAAACTCCTTATGATTTGAAGAAAATAAAGTAAAATCAAATCCTTTTTGCAAGAACATAGATTTCTTTTGCAAGTTTTTTCGGATCATGTCTCGCATAATCACTTTTCTTCAAAAAATCTTTTTTTATTCCAGGAAAATTAGCTTGAACTAACTCTGAACCCTCTTTTTTGTATCTTGCAAGAATCTTTTTTGGAGGACTTTTATTATTCATGAGTACTTGATCTGGGTATGTTCCTAAATAATTTTTTAGTTCATTAACATAATCTTCTGCAGTAAATCCTTTTGTTTCTCCTTTAGTCATAATATTGCAAACAAAAACAGTTTTTGCCTTTGATTTTTTTATTGATTCTTTTACTCCACTAACTAAAATGTTTGGTAAAATGCTTGTGTAAAAATCTCCTGGCCCAAGAATAATTAAATCTGCATTCATAATTGCTTTTTTTGCTTCAGAAAAGATTTTGGGTTTCTTTGTTAGAAATAATTGCCCAACTTTTTTCCCTCCTATGTTGTGTTCTTTGTGAACTTTGTTTCCGTTAGTTAGTTTTGCAAATAAGTGGGAATCATCAAGAGTTACTGGTAGTACTTTTCCTTTTATTCGCAGTATTTCTGAAGCTTTTAGAATTGCTTTCTCATCGCTCTTTAGAATTTTTGTTAGTGCAGTAATGAAAAGGTTTCCAAAACTATGTCCTTTTAGTGAACCTTTTTCTTCAAACCTATATTCAAAGAGTTTTCTCATTAATGGGGAATCACTTAGTGCAATTAGTGATCTTCTAATATCTCCTGGAGGTAGTACTCCATACTCATCTCTTAGAATTCCTGTGCTTCCTCCAGAATCCATAGTTGAAACAATTGAAGTTAATTCAAGTGGATAATCTTTGAGTCCAGTAAGTGCATTAAACACCCCTGTTCCTCCTCCAATTATAACAATTTTTTTCACAAAAGAAAAAGGTTTCTTGATTTTAAAACAAAGTTGGTACAGAGGTGAATCATTTTAACAAATAAAAACCGCTTGGGGTTTTATATAAATAAAAACCCTTCGCTCTTTGACTTAATCAAAATACTTAATTTGTTTGGGTGAAACTTTATGGCAAAAATATTGAATGTTAAAGCGAGAGAGATTTTGGATTCGAGAGGAAATCCTACTGTTGAGTGCGATGTTATTACTGAGAATGGTTTGTTTAGAGCGGCTGTGCCTAGTGGGGCAAGTACTGGTATTTATGAAGCTTTAGAACTGCGAGATGGAGATAAGAAAAGATACATGGGTAAGGGAGTACTAAAAGCTGTTGAGAATGTTAACAAGAAAATTGCTCCAATTGTTTTAGGAATGAATCCTGCTAATCAAAAAGAAATTGATGAAAAAATGATTAAAGCGGATGGAACAGAAAACAAATCAAGTTTCGGAGCTAATGCAATTTTAGCTGTTTCAATGAGCGTGTGTAAAGCTGGAGCTGAAAGTAAAAAAGTTTCTCTCTACCAACACGTTGCTGATTTGGCTGGTGTAAAAGAAGTTATTCTTCCAGTTCCAAGTTTTAATGTAATTAATGGAGGCAAACACGCTGGTAACGAACTTGCTATGCAAGAATTCATGTTACTCTCAGTAGGTGCGCCAAATTTTTCTGAAGGATTAAGATACGGGACAGAAGTGTTTCATACTCTTAGAGGAATAATAAAAGAAAAGTATGGACAAAACGCAATTAATGCTGGGGACGAAGGAGGATTTGCTCCTAATGTAAAAAATGCAAAAGAAGCACTTGACTTACTAACTTTAGCAATTGCAAAAGCGGGTTACACTAAAAAAGTAAGAATAGGAATGGATGTAGCTGCTAGTGAGTTTTATGATGCTACTCAGAAAGCCTATAACTTGACTTTCAAAAGTAAAGAAGCTACATGGATGAGCGGAGACAAAATGATTCAATACTATGCTGACTTAGCAAAGAATTATGATATTGTTTCAATAGAGGATCCGTTTGATCAAGATGATTGGGATTCTTACGCGAAGTTAACAAAATTAATTGGAAAAGAAGTGCAAATAGTTGGAGATGATTTGTTAGTTACTAATGTAAAGCGAATCAAAACTGGAATTGATAAAAAAGCTTGTAATGCCTTACTTTTGAAAGTAAATCAAATTGGTTCAATTACTGAATCAATTAACGCATGTAAAATGGCTCAAAGTGCTGGGTGGGGAGTAATGGTTTCTCATAGAAGCGGAGAAACAGAAGACGCTTTTATAGCTGATCTTGTAGTTGGACTAAGAACTGGGCAAATAAAAACTGGGGCTCCATGCAGAAGTGAGAGACTTGCAAAATACAATCAACTATTAAGAATAGAAGAAGAGCTTGGAAAGAAAGCAAAATATGCTGGTAATACTTTCAGGAAACCCTGAAAGTATAAAGATTCCTTGTAAATTTTAAAGTTTGGAAAAGTAAGTTACTTTAGTAACTGCTTTTTCATTTTTTTTCTTCATTTTACATATACTTTTATACTCTTTTTACGTTATTTTCCTAACGCGGTGAACAATTTTGCAAAGTGTTTCTGAAACATTAATTTCTTTAAAAATGACTGGACTTTCCGAAGAAACCGCTGCTTTGCGATTGAAAGAAAATGGTTTTAATGAAATTGAAAATGAAAAGAAAAAAAGTTTTCTTTCAATTCTTTTTAATGTAGTAAAAGAACCTATTTTTCTTTTGCTTATTTCTTGTGGCACAATTTATTTTTTAATAGGCGAATTAAGCGAAGCAATAATGCTTTTGTTTTCTATAATAATAGTTATCAGTATTACGCTTTATCAAGAGCAAAAAACAGAACGAGCTGTGGAAGCACTAAGAGATCTTTCAAGTCCGCGTGCGCTTGTTATTAGAAATGGAGAGCACAAAAGAATTGCTGGAAGAGAGGTAGCAGTAGGGGATGTAATTATTCTTTCAGAAGGAGATAGAGTTCCTGCGGATTGTATTATTGTTGATTGTTCAAATTTATCTGTTGATGAGAGCCTTCTTACTGGAGAAGCTGTTGCTGTAACAAAAATACTTTCAAAAGATTATGAAATGGAGTTTGTTCAACCGGGGGGAGATGATTTACCTTTTGTTTATTCAGGAACACTAGTAGTTTCAGGAGTAGGAATTGCGATTGCAAAAAGAACTGCAATGAATACTGAAATGGGAAAAATAGGTAAATCTTTAAGTGAATTAAAATCTGAAAAGTCGTTGTTAGAGAAAGAAACTGATTCTGTGACAAAAAAAGCTACTGCGGTAGCTGCAATTTTATTTATTATAATTGTTTTAGTCTACGGGTTCACACACAATGATTGGATAGGGAGTTTGTTAAATGGAATTACACTTGCAATGTCGATTTTGCCTGAAGAGTTTCCAGTTGTACTCACAGTTTTCCTTGCGCTTGGTGCTTGGAGAATGTCAAAGAAAAAAGTGCTTACAAGAAAAAACACTGCGATTCAATCACTTGGTTCAGCAACAGTGCTTTGTACTGATAAAACAGGGACAATTACTTTAAACAAAATGACTTTGCGTGCAGTTTATGCTAACAAATCTTTTTTATGGTTCTCAAAAAATTCTAAAGTTCCAAGCGAATTTCATGAAGTAATTGAATATGGAATTCTTGCTAGTCAAAAAGAAGCTTTTGATCCAATGGAAAAAGCGCTAACTGAAACTGGGAATTCATTACTTGCGAACACTGAGCACATTCATAAGAATTGGCATTTGTTAAAAGAATATTCTTTGTGTAAAGATTTACTTGCAGTTTCTCATGCTTGGAAATCAAAAAATAAAAAAGAATTAATAATTGCTGCAAAAGGAGCTCCTGAATCAATAATTGATTTGTGTCACTTAAATCAAACTCAAAGAAAAGATATTTTGGAAAAAACTGCAGAACTTTCAAAAGAAGGACTTAGAGTAATTGGGGTCGCTAAAGCAAAAACAACTAAAATGCTTCCAAATAACCAACACGATTTTGATTTTGAATTTGTTGGATTACTTGGTTTTGAGGATCCAATTCGCCCAGGGATATTAAATGCGATTAAGGATTGTTATACTGCAGGGATTAGGGTAATAATGATTACAGGAGATTTTCCAGGAACTGCCACAAATATTGCAAAACAAATTGGTTTGACAAATCCAAATGAGCACTTAACAGGACACGAATTAAGCAAAATGAGTAATAGTGATTTTTTAAGTGCTATAAAAAAAGTAAATGTTTTTGCAAGAATTACTCCTGATCAAAAATTAAAAATAGTTCAAGGATTAAAATCAAATGGAGAAATAGTTGCAATGACTGGGGATGGGGTTAATGATGCTCCTGCACTTAAAGCCGCTCACATTGGAATTGCAATGGGTCAAAGAGGGACAGATGTTGCAAGAGAAGCTTCTTCACTTGTTATTACTGATGATGATTTTGTTTCAATTGTTAATGGAATTAGAACTGGGCGAAGAATATTTGATAATATTCGAAAAGCAATGGCTTATGTGTTAACAGTGCATATTCCAATTGCAGGAATAGCATTAGTAACAGTGTTTTTGGATTGGCCTTTAATGTTATTCCCAGTGCATATTTTGTTTCTTGAATTAATTATTGATCCTGCTTGTTCAATTGTTTTTGAAGCAGAGAATGAAGAAAAAAATGTTATGAAAAGAAACCCAAGGAACCCTAAAGAAAAAATATTTAGTAAGAAAACAATTTTTATCAGTGTCCTTCAAGGAGTAAGCGTTCTTATTTTGACTTTAGCTGTTTATTATATGGAATATGCAGTTACTTCTAATGAAAATTATGCAAGAACAATTGGGTTTTGTGTATTAATTTTATCAAACCTGTTTTTGATTTTGGTTAATAGATCTTGGGAGTCTTCAGTTCTAACTTCTTTTAAAGAAAAAAATGCTTCGCTTGGAATAATACTTTTTGGTGCATTAATAGTGCTAATATCAGCAGTAAGTGTTCCTTTTTTACAAGAAGTATTTGGTTTTGCTCAAATAACTTTGGTTGATTTTGGGTTTGCTTTATCAATTGCTTTTTTCAGTGTAATTTGGTTTGAGTTAACCAAGTTCTTTTGGAGAAGCAAAGCAATTACTAAGTCAGCTATTTAACCCTCTAGCGAATAAATAAAAAGGGGTAATTCATATTTCTGTTAATGATTAAAGTTGAGGGATTTTGATGTACAAAATTGTTTTAGTTCGACACGGAGAAAGTACTTGGAACAAAGAGAATAAATTTACTGGTTGGGTTGATGTTCCTCTTTCAGAAAAAGGAACCCAAGAAGCTAAAGAAGCTGGAAAGAAATTAAAAAAAGAAGGATTTGTTTTTGATATAGTTTTTACTTCTGTTCTAAAAAGAGCGAACCAAACAATGGATCTTATTTTAAAAGAATTAAATCAAAAACCTGAAATTAAAAAAAGTTGGAGATTAAACGAAAGACACTATGGAGCATTACAAGGATTAAACAAATCTGAAACTGCTGCTAAATATGGGGAAGAACAGGTAAAGATTTGGAGAAGAAGTTATGATATTCGTCCACCTGAATTAAAATCAACTGACCAAATGTTTCCTGGAAATGATTCTTTGTACAAAAATGTTTCAAAAAGCGATTTACCTTTAGCTGAATGCTTGAAAGATACGGTTGCGAGAGTATTACCTTATTGGAATAGTGAAATTGTCCCTATGATTAAATCTAATAAAAAAATACTTATCACAGCGCATGGAAATAGTATTAGGGCAATAGTAAAATATTTGGATAATGTTTCTGAAAAAGAAATTATTGAATTAAATATTCCTACCGGGATCCCGTTGGTTTATGAGCTTGATAAAAACCTAAAACCGATAAAGCATTATTATTTAGCAAGCGAAGAAGAAGTGGCTAGTGCTCTTGATAAAGTAAAAAATCAAGGGAAAGCAAAATAAGAAAATGGAAAGCATTTTAAAAAAGTGATTTATTTGATAAATCGAAAACCAATTAGAAGTTTTAATAGCGGTTTTTCTAAAACAAAGAGGGATCCCCCGTTAATTGTTCAGGTGGGTAATGCGGGTTTGGGTTACAAGAAAGCTAATTCTAATTGGACACTAGCTGCTGCTAAAAGAGATGAAGTTTTTTTTGAAAAAACAAGAAAACTCTCTTCAAGAATGGTTCCGAAAATGGGTTTAATTAAATTTGTTGGAATAGATGTAAGCAAAGAACAATTAAGTGAAAAAGATCGTTCTCTTTGGACTCAAAAATCAACTGATGCAGTTAGTGGACTAGCAAAAATGAAAGACAAATCAATTTCAATGATTAGTTCAGATATGACTATTGGTTATTATGACTCAAAAGTAAGTGATCCTCGTTTTGTAAGTGGACGCTGGCCTAGCGCAAATTATGCTGCAGACTTTTTTGAAGCTGCGAAACCTAAACTAAAAAAAGGGGGAGTAGTTTATTTAACAGTTGATCTTTCAAGAATTAGTATGATTAGTGAAGCGGCTCTTGGGGCTGGTTTTGAAAGAAAAAATATTTCAGTTCATGAAATAACTGAAAAAGGAATGAAAGAAAATAGTTTTTGGACAGGAGTTTGGTCAAGAATACTTCATAATTCAAGAGATATGACTTCTTCTGAAAATACTATGGTTAAAATGAGAATAAAAAATAGTTAATTATTTGAATTTTTTACAAATAAAGTAATAACCCGATTATTGCATGAATTACAAAAAGAACCGCGGTTGTTATTGCAACTCTTTTGTGCCACTTGAATTCAATTTTTCCTTTGTAAGTTAAATAACCAAAAGTAAGGGTTGTGATAAAAGAAAGTCCAAGTATTATCCCTGACCAAAAAATTAGGGGTTTTCCAAAAAGAATTGTGGTTATTAAAAAATCGGTTATGGGCATAAAATCACTCATACATTTAGTTTTTTGTTGATTAAATAGATTTCGCCACATGAATTTTCAATTTCTTTTTCTTCCAAAACTAAGTCGAATCCAAGTTTTTGCATAAATTTTTTGCATTTTGTTTTTAATTCTTGAGAATGCCACTCAATAACCACTTTTTTTGTTTTCTTTAGCACTTCTTCACTTGAAGTTAATATATCATATTCGCTTCCTTCAACATCGAGTTTTAAAATATCAATAAAATTGATTTTTTTCTTTTTACAAAGAGTGGAAAGAGTAATTGAGGGCACAGTGATTTTTTTTATTATTTTATTTTTAACCCAAATTCTTTTTTGCATTGCAATATCTGTGGCGGCAATTGCACTAACTCCAGGATAATATTCAAAATAGATTTTTCCATTTTTATTTGTAACGGCGCTTTTAATAATTTCAATATTTTTCAATTTATTTAATGCAATATTTTTATTTAATATTGAAAAATTTATTGGTAGTGCTTCCGCTCCCACAATTCTTAAGTTAGGATTATTTTCTTTCATTGCTATGATGTAAAAGCCCTCATTTGCTCCAAGATCAACAACAATTGAATCATTTTTACCATTAAATAAAGGATGTTTCATGTGAGCTTTAAGTTTATACATCTCTAAATAAGTATCAAGTGAAGAAGAAGCAAATTTTCTGCTTGTTTGAATTTTAATATTTCTTAATTTAAGAATGAACTTTTTATTATCTTTAATTTGAATTCCTTTTTCTCTAATTGTGTGCCAATCTTTTTCGATTTGAGTCAAATGGTTTAATGTTTGTTTGTCTTTTGCTTGGGCTTTTAAGAAGCTAAAATCAGTTTTTATTCCCAATTAAACACCAATATTTCCCAAAATAGTTTTTTAATAAAATTTATATTTTTTGGGTTCAACAACATTTGTCTCTCTTGGAGTATTTTAATCTTTTCTTCAAAAAAATTTTGCAAAAAGCTATTTAAACAGAAGATGCTTTGCTTAATACCAGTATGACTAAGTTTATTGTTGTCACTGGTGGAGTAATTTCTGGTCTTGGGAAAGGAGTTCTCACTGCTTCTATTGGGAAATTATTATCAAGTACTTACAAATGCGCTGCAATGAAGTGCGATGGTTATTTGAATGTTGATCCGGGTACAATGAATCCTGTTGAACACGGAGAAGTATTTATTCTTGATGATGGAACAGAGTGCGACATGGATTTTGGGCATTATGAAAGATTCATGAATTTTAAAGCAACAAAAAATTCTAATTTAACAATGGGAAAAATTTTCCAATCAATTCTTGAAAAAGAAAGAAAAGGAGAGTTCTTAGGAAAAACAGTTCAATTTATTCCTCATGTTACTGATGAAATAAAAAATAGATTTTATTCAGTTCTTAGAGAAGAGAAAGCAGATATTTTGTTAATAGAAATCGGCGGAACAGTTGGAGACTTGGAAAATAGTTTATACTTAGAAGCAGTAAGGCAACTTGCTTGGGAACAAGGAAGAGAGAGCGTAATGTTTGTTCACCTTTCTTATGTACCAATTCCAACTGGGGTAGCTGAACAAAAATCAAAACCAACTCAATTAAGTGTTAGATCGTTAAATGAAATAGGGATTTGGCCTGATGTAATTGCGTGTAGATGTTCTGAATATTTATCTGAAAAAATAAGAAAAAAAGTTGCTTTGTTTTGTAATGTTGATGAAGAATCAGTAATAACTGCAATTGATGTTCCTTCAGTTTATTTAATTCCTGGGGAACTAGAAAAACAAGGGTTCATTAAACTCCTTGAGAAAAAACTTCACTTGCACATTAAGCAAGATCACTTCAGCAGTTGGAATGGATTAGCTCAAAAAATGGTTGATGTTAA
The DNA here is from genome assembly GCA_041659525.1 of archaeon. Lineage (GTDB taxonomy): Archaea > Iainarchaeota > Iainarchaeia > Iainarchaeales > JAAZKV01 > JAAZKV01. Next base: position 974,433 of record JBAZYC010000001.1, read on the forward strand.
GTGTGGAAAAGACAATAAGTTGAATATTGGGATTTGCGGAAAATATACTGCTCTAGGGGATTCTTATGCTAGTGTAGTTGAAGCGCTTCATCATTGTTCAGCAAATTTGCATGTTGATGCTTGTGTAACTTTTATTGATACTGAAGAAATAGAGAAAGGAAAAAGTGTAAGCGACTTAGTTAAAGGGCTTGATGGAATAATTGTTCCTGGCGGATTTGGAAATAGAGGCTGGGAAGGAAAAATAAAAGTAATTGAATATGCACGCGAAAACAAAATCCCTTTCCTTGGTCTTTGCTTAGGTTTACAAGCTGCAGTTGTAGAATACTCACGAAATGTTTGTGGACTTACTGATGCTAATTCAACTGAAATGAATCCTAATGCTTTTGATAAAGTAATTACTCTAATGGATGAACAAAGAAATGTAGTTGACAAGGGAGGAACAATGAGACTTGGTTCTTACGAAGCGGATCTTGAAGAAGGAATTGTTTCAAAATTATACAAATCAAACAAAGCATTTGAAAGACACAGACACAGATATGAAGTTAATCCAAGTTATCATAAAATATTAAAAGAAAAAGGACTAGTTTTGTGCGGAATGTCTCCAAACAAAAAATTAGTTGAGTTTATTGAGCTTCCAACAAGTGTGCATCCTTATTTTGCTGCTACTCAGTCTCATCCTGAATTAAAATCAAGGCTTGAAGAACCCGCTCCTTTATTTTATGGGCTTATAAAAGCAGCAAAGGAAAGAGCAAAGAAGTAAACAAAGAAGTAAATATATATTTATAAAAATATAATAATTAAAAAATGAAAAAATGTTTGAGTGGTTGTTATGATGGAAGAAATGGCGCTGAATTATTTTAGAGGGTTGTCTAAATTTGATAAAAAAAGATTAATGAAAAAGATTGTTGCATCTTTGAATGATGAAGAGAAATTGGATTTAGCTAAATTAATTGTTGGGAAGAAATAATTTCTTTTTTTATAATAATTAAAATTTTGTAATCTTTAATTTAAATTTCGCCTTCAGTTTCTTTGTTTAGTCTTTCAAAGAACTCTTCCATGAACTCGTGTCTTTCTTTTGCAATTCTTTTTCCCTCTTTAGTATAGAGTTTGTCTTTTATTTTGTAAAGTTTTAATGCAAATTCTCTATATGCTGTATCTTCGACAGAGTGATTTTTTGTTAAATGAATATTTTTTCGAGTTTCTGGGTCATTATGGAGTTTTGCTCCTATTTCTCCGGCAAACAAAAATACTCTTCCCACTCCAATTGCTCCAATGCTATCAAGTTTGTCTGCATCAAAAAGAATTTTTGCTTCAAGTGTTTTTGGATAATTGTTTCCTCTAAACCTGTGAGTAGAAATGCACTCTGCAATTGAATCAATTTTATTTTGAGAGAGATTTAGTTTTTTTGAATTCTTTTCAAGTAGTTTTTTTGCTACTAAACTTCCGTGTTCTGCGTGGCAAATCTTTCCTTTTGAAGCAGCTTGAACTGGTCTTGAAATATCATGCAAAAGAGCAGCAACCATTACTACGTCAAGGTCTGCATTTTCCTTTTTTGCTAGGTGTTTTGCAATATTTAGTACTCTTAAAGTATGGTCAATGTCGTGAGAACCCTTTGATTTGGACAGGTATTTCTTAGCTTTCTCTAAAGCGAAAGAAAGTAGTTTTTGATTCATTAAAATATGCCCATTGAATTGATTTATAAAGCTTTTCAGTTTCAATTCCTTAAAATTAGTGAATGGTGAAGATAGAATGGCAACACGAACTAAAGACACAAGTAGATTCAAAAAGACCAAGGCAAGACAAAGATGGAAATGGTGTAAGAAAAAGACTAAAAGAATGAAAAGAAAAAAGAGATATTTAAGACAAAGAGCTAGAGCTTAAAATCCAATATTCTTTTCACTGCTCCTTTTTTTTAGGGGCAGTAAAAACTTTTTTTTTATCCGTTGAAGTGATTGACTTTGGGGAAAATACTTGTATCAATTGTAATTCCTACTTTAAATGAAGAAAAAAACATAACTAAGACACTCAAATTATTGGACAAACAATCTATTTCTAGAGATAAATATGAGTTAATAGTTTCTGATTCTAGTAGCGTTGATAACACGGTTAGTGTTGCTAAAAGAATTGCTGACAAAGTAGTGGTTTGCAAAAGACAATCAGCTGGTTTTGGGAGAAACTTTGGAGCAAAACAAGCTAAAGGAGAAATTCTTGGGTTTGTAGATGCTGATACTTTAGTTGATTATTATTGGGTGGAAGGATTAATTGAAGAACTTAGTAAGAAAGGAAAAGTTAGTTGTACTGGTCCTCTTGAGAATATAGAAAAGCATTCTTTGAAAATAAATTTGTTTTATAAAATTTGGAATATTCAATCAAAATTAAGTGTTTTATTTAATTATCCTATTTTTCCCGGATTTAATTTTGGGGCAAGAAAAAAAGAGTTTTGGCAAGTCAGTGGATTTCCTGAAGAGAATATGGTTTGCGAGGATATGGCGCTCTCACTTGCATTATCAAAACTTGGTAAAGTTGGTTTTAGTAAAAAAATGAAAGTAAAAACTTCTGCAAGGAGACAAATCCAAATGCCTATTCACAAGCATATTTTTAGCGGGATAAGATTTGCTTTAACTAGAAAGAGTATGACTTGGAATGAGTATAGAAAAGACTTTTAATTTCAAATAATTATTCTAATTTTTTAGGTTTTTGAATTCTCATAAATGTACCAAAAAAATCTCTTAAAAAAACTCTCAAGAGCAGTATTTTTAAACTCTAACAACTTATTTTTTAGCATGGCAGCCAATCAAAAACTTTTGAAGAAAAAAGCTATTTTTTCTAAGAAAGTGCAAGAATCTTCTACGCAAGGTTCTAAGAAAAAATGGTCTTTTGTTCAAAAAATAGCTGGTTTTGTTGAACTGGGCAGACCAATGGAATGGAGTAAATCTTTGCTCAATATGATGATTGCTCTATTAATGGCGTTTTATGTTTATAGTGCTGGAATAAATTTGTGGGTTTTTGCAGCAGGATTTTTTTCAGTTGCTTTCCTTTGGTCAGGACTTTATGCATTAAATGATTTTACTGATTGGAGAATTGATTTAGTTCACAATGTAAAAAAGAATAGGCCAATTCCGAGTGGAAAGGTTTCTCCATTGCAAGGATTTTTGTTTTCAATAATTCTAATTATAGTTTCTTTTTTGATAGGGTTTGCTTTGAACAATTTTATGTTAATTGTTTGCTTGTTTGCAATGGTACTAAATCAATACTTGTACACAATGAAACCTTTTAGATTGAAAACAAAAAAAGGATTTGATATGATTTCAGGTTCAATGGTTAATCCGACTTTTAGATATCTTTCAGGATTAGTTTTGTTTGTCCCGCCAGCAGCTCTTTTTTCACAAATTACTCCTATTTTGCCATTCTTATTTGTAATAGGAATTCAATTTAGTGGTTATTCTCTTTATAGATTATTTTCAAAAGGACATGATTTGAAAGTAAAAATGAATAGTACAGTGGCTCTTGTTCCTGAAAAAAGAGTGAAGCTAATTTCTTATTTAGTAATCCTTGTCGCTGTTGTTTCCTATATGCTTTTGTTTATGAATTTTTTTACTTTTAAAATTGAGGCACTTGGTTTCCTTCCTGGGCAATACTTGTACCCAATTGTAATTGCATTATTGTTTTTGCCTTTTATGAAAGAAGCAATTTTAGATCCAGTAAAAGCAAATATGAAGAACCAATATAGAATTATTTACTTAATGACTATGATATTTATTTTTGGAAACTTCGCAGTATTTTTGTTAATCCCTTAATTTAAACTAAAGGTGAACTGAACTTGAGAAACTTAACTATTATTCAAACAAAACCCGGCGAGAGTTCTGCTGCTTGGATTAAAAAAAAATCTAGAATTAGGGTGCTAGTTAACTGGATGCTTCTTCAAGCGGGAGAAATGATTCCTTTTACTCAAAAGAAACAATTCTTTTACCGATTAATGGGAGTAAAGATTGGAAAAAATGTTCAAATAATGCCTAATGTTTTCTTTGACATATTTTTTCCCGAAATGATTACTATTGGAGATAATGTAGTAATTGGAATTGGTTGTTTTATTGCTTGTCACGAATTTAATCCAACTGAATTCAGATATGGTCCAATTACTTTGAAAAAAGATTCTTTATTAGGTGCAAGATCATTTGTTTTGCCTGGAGTTATAATTGGAGAAAATTCTTTAGTTGGAGCCCAAACAGTGGTTCACAAAGATGTTCCTGATAACATGATTGCTTTCGGATCTCCGTTGCAATTTAAGCCAAAAGAGGTTCATGATGGTTTGCCATCAACAAAACCAGTTAAAGTTTCGGCCCAAGAAGTTAGAAACGTTGTAAAGGATGCTTTCAAAGTTAATCCTGCTAAAAGAGAAGAAGAAATTGAAGCTAATCTTGCTTCACACGCAGAACTTAATTCTCCAATAAGTGCTCCAAAATCTATTCAAGAATTACAAAAACAAAATAAATAATTTTATTTACATTTAAAGGTGAAAACATGAAGAATGAAATAATTGTATCAGTAGTTGTACCCACTCTTAATGAGGCTAAGTTCATTGCTTCTTGTTTGAATTCTATTTCTAATCAAACAGTTTCCCGCGATAAGTACGAAATTATTTTATCTGACTCAAGTAGTGTTGATAATACTATAAAGATTGCTAAAAGAATTGCTGATAAAGTTGTAGTTTGCAAAAGACAATCAGCTGGTTTTGGAAGAAATTTTGGAGCAAAATTTGCTCGCGGAAAATATTTGGCTTTTGTTGATGGGGACACAATTGTTTCTAATAAGTGGATTGAAGGGGTAATTGAAGGATTAGAAAAAGGGGTAGCTTGTACTGGCCCTGTTAGTGCACTTGAGAAAGATTCAATAAGACGAACTTTAGCATTTTATTTTTGGCAAGGATTAACTAGACTAACTGTTTTTGTTGGTCACGGATTATTACCTGGGCATAATTTAGCAATTCGAAGAGAGGCATTTGTAAAACTTGGTGGATTCCTTGAAGGCAATATTACTAATGAAGATAATGATTTGTCAAGGAAAGCAAGAAAACTTGGTAAATTAGTTTACTGTGAGAAAATGAGTGTAAAAACTTCTACTAGAAGACTAAAAAAAGTTTCAATGATAGCTTATTTCTTGAACGGAGTAAAATTCTTCTTGTTTGGAAAGAGCATGACTTGGAACGAGTTTAGAGATGATTATTAGTTTTGCTTTCTTTTAATCATTCCAATAACTAGTTCTAGCATTCCTTTTTCTTTTTGCTTTTTTTTCAGTTCTTCTTCAAGTTCTTTTTCTCTTTGAACTTTTGCTCTATCTAAATAAAATTGGCTTGAAGTTAATACAAAAGTATTTGGAGAAGCGGGGTGGATTTGCGTTGATTTAGCACTTTTAAGAACAATTATTCGCTTGTGTTTCTTAACTACTTTTCTAGAGGTTTTCTTAATCACTTTCTTTAAGTTAGTCTTTGATTTTATGTTCTTCTTAACTGCTTTTTTTGATTTAGCTTTAATTCCTTTTTTTACAGTTTTTTTCTTAGAAACCATGATCTACATAGGTTTTTGGAGTTTAAATATTTTACACTTCATCTTATATTGTATGCAACCCCTTTGTTTTGCTTCAGGAAATCTTTACCAATTAAATGGTAAAAAAGATGTCTGGGGGATGATTGCAAACTTGAATGTTGATGGGGTTGAAGTTAGTTATGGCAAAACTTTGGAAGAACGAGCTTTATATGAAAAAGATTTTGAAATATTAAATAATTATGATTTTGTAAGTATGCATTCTCCATTCAAGTTAATTTTTGGGGCAAAGAGTGAAAGTGAAATTGAAAAAAACATTACAAAAATGTATGTTGATTATAAAAAAGCTAATGCGAAAGAAATTGTAATTCATCCAACTGAAAATTTATCAAAAAGGTTAATTGACAAATTTGATATCAATTGGGTTACTGAGAATCTTAACCCTAAAAAATATCAGGATAGACCTCGAGATGGATTTGAAATTGTTCTTAATGAAAATCCTAGTTTTAATATGTGCCTTGACGTAAGCCATGCATATGATTGGGGGGCTAGTGAAACCCAAAGGGTTGTTTCAAAATGGAAACATCGAATTAAGCAAATTCATTTTAGTAATAATCGATATCATAAAGATCATTTAATGTTTAAAAAAGTTTCAAAGGATTTTTTAAAATCGATTGATCCTATTAGAGAACTTAATGTCCCTATTATTATAGAAGAAGACATGGGGACGCCAAATTTACAAGAAATAAAAGAAGAAATAAAAAGAATTAGAAAAATTTTATTTTAAAAAAATAAAAAAAGCACAATCAAAGTAGTTGTGCTTTTATTTTTTTTGCAAGTTTTTCTAGTTCTGCAAAATCAGCTTTTGGACCGTCATGTGAAACAATGTAGCCTTTATAGGTTTCAAAAAAATCTTCTTTTCCGCTTAGGTATTGTCTCCATTCTCCTTTCTTCATGTGCTCGGTTCCATGCATTGGAAATAATTTAATGTGGGCGTGATCTATTCCTGTCCCCTCCATTATTAGTCCTACTCTTCCAACGTCCTTGAAACTATCCACAAGTAATTTAGAAACTTTTTTTGCCTCAAGCACAAATTCACTTAAATCTTTTTCAGGCATTTGAAGTACATCACTTGGAAAATGCTTCTTGGGAATAATTACACTAAATCCTTTAGTGCTGGGGAATGGGGAAAGCCAAGCCATGAACTTATCGTTTTCCCAAATTTTTGCGTTTCCCAAAGGCTGGATTTTTCCAGAAGCTATTTCGCAAAAAATGCATTTACCTTCTTTTGAACTTGTTTCATATTTTACCATAACATCAACTCCAAAGTTTAGCGCTTTTGTTTTAATAAAACTATTTGTAAAAATCAAACAAGGACAAAAGCACCTTTACTTGAACAAGTTCAAGAAAAAAAATCCTTTTTGATTTCCTGGCCAAGGAATTAGAATAGGGCCCCTTGGCTGGCCCTAGTTGATGTTATTATTATCAGTTAAAGCTGCGCTAACTGAGATGAAAGGAATAGTTCCTAAGGGTGATTCAATTAACGCACTCATGCAAATACTTCTCCACTTGTGATTAATATATACTTTGGGAAAATGGGTGTAACAATTTGACTATGTGGAGTCTATTGCGAATAAATAAATACTCTGTTTTACATAGTATTGGTATGTCTTTTGAGAGAGAAATTTGGTTAGTTGAAGTAGTAATACTATTAATTTTGCCTTTTAATCCTACAAACATTTTTGCTGATGCAATTAGTGGGACTATTATTAATTATCTTTTGGATCCAAATGGGGTATTTGGGTGGGTAGGAATCTCACTTGCAATAGCTATGAAAATAATTTTGGCTGTTGCGGAAGTAGAATTAATTAATACTACTTACAAAAAACTACGAAAATAGAAGAAAAATTTTTTCTTAATTTTTTTAAAAATTTTTTCTTATATAGTGTAAATTTTTTAGTTTTTTTAAGTTATTGTGATCCTTAATTTTGATACGAAATTCGTAATTTAAGGGTAAAAAACCGAATAAATCTTTCTACATAATTAAGGGCTTTTTCAAGGGGAATCTCCACAATAGGTTTATAAAGGTTGGGAGCACCAAGTATGTAAGCAATTGTTTGCCTGGTGGCATAGTTGCAAGAGTAAGATTGATTTGATGGTTTCGACTATCAAAGTCAAGTTCTCGAATTTGAACACCTTAGTGTGCACTTTGCACAATGAGATTCGATTTTTTTATCACATCGCTCGTGCGTTATGCATGAACGAAGCGTGAGCACCAAAGTTTTTTTTGGTGTGATGTTGGTTAGTGGTGACATGTTGAATGTTAACATTGCAAAATTTTTAATTTTGCTATGCTATGTAAAGCTATGCTTTACAATGAGTTCAATGTGCATAAATTGGTGAGAATTAATTTTCCACAAATAGTGAGAATAGCTCAAAACCAATTCCAAAAAAGTTTAAGTACAATACAAATTTAATTGTGAAACCAAAAGTTTTGCAATCTTCCATGCAAGTCATGGATCTTCTAGAAACAGATAGCAATGTTTGTTTCGAACGGAATATAATTCCAGCTGATCCTACTGGCGGGAACTGCTATCGAAATTCGATTAGACATGCAAGTAGTACATCTACGGTAAGTGGGTGTTGCGTACGGCTCAGTAACACGTAGCTAATCTACCCTTAAGAGAGGTCAATCCCGGGAAACTGGGTATAATACCACATAGATGACATATACTGGAATGTTGTGTCATCCAAAAGGAGCGATCTATATCCCGATCGTTTTCGCTTAAGGATGAGGCTGCGGCGCATTAGGTAGTTGGCGGGGTAACTGCCCACCAAGCCAATGATGCGTACGGGCCCTGAAAGGGGGCGCCCGGAGAGGGGAACTGAGATAAGGTCCCCAGCCCTACGGGGTGCAGCAGTTTCGAAGTCTTTACACTGCGCGCAAGCGCGATAGGGGAATTTCGAGTGGCCACACTGTGGCCTTTTACTAAGCCTAAAAAGCTTGGTGAATAAAGGGGGGGTAATATACGTGCCAGCCGCCGCGGTAATACGTAATCCCTAAGTGGTTTCCACTTGTATTGGGCCTAAAACACCTGTAGCTGGTAATGTAAGTCTTTGGTGAAATCTGCTCGCTTAACGAGTAGAATTGCTAAAGATACTGCTTTGCTTGGGGAAGGAAGACGTAAAGGGAATTTTTAGGGTAGCGGTGAAATGCGATGATCCTAAAAAGACCTCCAGTAGCGAAGGCGCTTTACGAGAACTATCCCGACAGTGAGAGATGAAAGCTGGGGGAGCGACAAGGATTAGATACCCTTTTAGTCCCAGCTGTAAACGATGTAGACTAGGTGTTCTCTTTCCTTCAAGGACTGAGAGTGCCGAAGCGAAGGCAATAAGTCTACTGCCTGGGGAGTACGCCCGCAAGGGTGAAACTCAATGGAATTGGCGGGGGCTCACACAAGGGGTGGATGTTGCGGTTTAATTGGATGCAACGCCAGAAAATCTTACCAGGAAGGACAGCAGAGTGATTAACAGTCTGAAGGGCTTTTATGACACGCTGAGAGGTCCTGTATGGCCACCGCCAGCTCGTACCGCGAGGCTTCCTGTTAACTCAGGCAACGGGCGAGACCAACACTTCTAGTTGCTACCCAGAATTTGTTTTGGGGCACTCTAGAGGGACTGCGGCAGTAATGCTGAGGAAGGGGTTGTCAACGGTAGGTCTGTATGAGCCGAATTTCCTGGGCAACACGCGACACACAATGGATGATACAATCGGATGCTAACCCGAAAGGGGGCGCGAATCCTCTAAAATTATCCTCAGTTCGGATTGGGGGCTGTAACCCGCCCTCATGAAGTTGGAATCCCCAGTAATCGCGCGTCATTAACACGCGGTGAATAAGTCCCTGAGCCTTGCACACACCGCCCATCAAGCCAGCCGAGTGGAGTTTGGATGAGTTTAAGCCGTTAGGTTTAAACGATTCTTGGCTTCGCGAGGGGGGCTAAGTTGTAACAAGGTGTCCGTAGGGGAACCTGCGGACGGATCACCTCCTAAAAACAAAAAAATTCGAAAGAATTCTTTGTTGAAAAAAAATTCTATACTGCGAAGTGTAGTTTTTTCTTTTTTTGTACCAAGGGTACATCGTGCGAAAAGTTTTTTATTGAATATTCTCTATATGGAGCGAAAGCTCTCCCACTAACCATGATTTTTAATCTTGGCGAAAGCGATGCACTCTTTAAGAGTGTAATGTTTTTGTTAAGTTTATTTTAGTATAATTGATAAGCCAACTAAGTTGGTGTTTGTCATAAAAAGTAACGAGCTTGCAAAGCAAGTTTTGTTATTCATTGGATTAGATAGGTTTCGACCTCTTGAATAAAAATTCAAGTTAGCGGTGCAAGCGCTCAAAGTAAGTACTTGCTATGCAAGGAACTTATAAAATCAAATGGGCTCTTAGCTCAGTTGGTAGAGCGCTCCCCTTGCACGGGAGAGGTCGGGGGTTCGAATCCCTCAGAGTCCACTTGCGACTGTAAAAAGTTGCGAAAATATTTTGCGATAATGAATAGTATTCATTATTACAACGAGTACTTGTTTACAAGTACCTTGATGATTGTTCCCATCTCGAGATTTTTCGGGATGGAAGGCGAAAGCAATTTGGAGAAATATTGTTGAAAGACAATGTTTCGATGAAGGATTGTTGCATAGGTGAAGTGTATCATAGCGAGTAATATAAATCATTACCAAATACAGTTTTGGCGAATTTGTTGAATTGCTATAACTAATGCAAATTAGTTGTAAGTAATTTATAGGCAACGTTACGCCAAGTAGTGGATGACTAGGCTAGAGCGCTGATTAAGGACGTGGCAAGCTGCGATAAGCTTTGGCGAGGAGCATGCATCCTTTGAACCAAAGATTTCCGAATAATTCAGCAATGAAAAGGAACTCCGGGAATTGAATCATCTCAGTACCGGAAGGAGAAGAAAACAATAGTGATTCCGTCATTAGCGGCGAGCGAACGCGGAAGAGGGCAAACCGAATCCTATACCGTGAGGTTGTGGAGTTGTGGTGTTAGCGCACAAGTTGTTTTATGAGAAGAAGTCGCCTGGAATGGCGCACCAGAGAGGGTGATAGTCCCGTACTTGTAATAAAATGAGTTGATTGCTAATGAGCGAGTACCTTGCACTGGATAGTGCGAGGGAAAATGGGAGGATTAACTCCTAACCCTAAATACGTCTCTAGACCGATAGCGGACTAGTACCGCGAGGGAAGGTTGAAAAGTATCCTTAATAGGAGCTGAAAAGCACCTGAAACTACTTGGTTACGG